>JACKIB010000009.1 GCA_020638695.1 Planctomycetota bacterium | reverse complement strand
GGTGTGGGGAGCCGAGGTGATCGAACTCCGCTTCCGTCGGCGACTGTGATCGCGAGGCTGCCGACCTGCGCGGAGGCATCTCCCGCACTCGGCGCGGCAGCCGCGCCCGGCACCGGCTGCGACGCGTGCCACTTCGCAAGAGCCGAGTGACACCGCGGGCTCGAAGACCCGCGCTACCACGTCGCACGGCCGCACGCGCTTCGCCGAGCGGCCGGAGCAGCGCGCAGCCGCCTACGAGGTCACGTAGTGCGCGGCGGTCAGCACGTAGGGACACCCCGACGGCTGGAACACCAAGCCCTGCACGTTCATCAGCGGCGTCGACGGCAACAGCGATGGCACCTTGAAGGTCTGCTTCGAGTAGCCGCAGCCGTCGAGGAAGAACAGCAGTCCGCTGTAGGGCGCGAACGGATTGAACACGGTCGAGAGTCCCGCCCCGAGGTCCAGCGAGCCGCTGCAGCCGAAGTTGAAGAACGCGGGCGCCTGCTGCCCGGCGAACAGCATGAAGGGCTGGTTGGCGGGACCGTTCCACTCCAGCGTGACGGTGCTCGACGCAGGCGCGGTGGTGGCGAACGGGCCATTCAGCCCCATTTGGCCGATGTGCGTCGTGTTGGAGCGGTTGACGAACAACGCGGCGCGGTGGCTGTTGGCCTGCCCGACACCCGGTGTGGCCTGGCCGATGCTGACGTACTCCCAGTCGATCTTGGTGGAGATGGAGTGGCTGCCGGCCGCGTCACCGAAGTACCACCCGTTGTTGGTCGTGGTCGCCATCAGCACCGGGCCGAGCGTCGGCACGCCATCGATGATCAGCTTGCCATAGGTGTTCCCGCCCGAGATCGAGGACTCGAGGCGGTAGGTGTGCGGGATTCCCGAGCCGCCGGGCGGGGTGGTCCACAGCACGCCGCTCGCGTGCGACAGACCGATAACCCCCGTCACGCAGTTGACGACCAGCTGCACGTTGGCACCCGGCAGGATGCCCAGCACCGTGGTGCTGTCGGGGATCGTGCCGGAGCCGCCCGTTCCGCCGAGGAAGGTGAACCGCGCCTCGGCGAAGGTCGGCTGGATCGGCATCGGCGGCCCGACGGTCGGGTAGCCGGCGAACACGCCGCTGTAGAAGAACACGCCGTAGGTCGGGTCGACCGTGGTGCGTTGCTCGAGCACGCCGCATGCCGTGCTGAAGAAGCTCGTGGTCGGCGTCGAGGTGGGGTTGCCGACACCCACTCCGGTGGTCGCGTTCGGCAGCACTCCTGCTTGGTCGAACTCGAAGTGGAAGGCGTACTGGGCGGGCAAGACGGTGGCGGTGGCGAGGGCGAACAGTCCGAGTGAGAAGAATCGCATCGTGAGGTCTCCAGGTGGGGCGATGGCGGGCGCCCGGCGACGTGCCGGCACCCGACATCGGCTGTGGGATCAACGACCGGAAGGCGCCCCGACCGGACAGCGATGTGCTGTGGAATCCCCCACGGTGCCGGGTACCTCGCGCAGCCCGCGGCGCGGCCACGAGTTGCGACGGGGCAGGTGGCGCGGCCTACCCGCCCCCACAATCGGATTGCGACGCGGTCGAGCGCGGGGTCCCCGGTCGCATGCCGACTGGGCGCGGCCTACCGCCCCCGCAATCGGATTGCGACGGCCGCGCGAACGCGCGCCCTCCCCGCATCGCTCCTCTCGGTGCCGGCGCACGACGCGCCGACCGAACCGGCGAAGGGACCGCCGGGGCTCGGATGACCACCCAGTCCCGACAACCCACGACCATGAACCTCTCCAAGATCCTGATCCTGAACGCCTGCGTCCTCTCCCTGACCTCGATCGGCACCAGCCAACTGAGCCGCCTGCCGAGCCTCTTCCAGACCGTCAGCCGCGGCACCACCAAGACCCTCTCCTTCGGCAACTCCTGGCTCGGCGCCGACCTCTCCGCAAGCTCCGGCATGTCCACCACCACCAGCTCGGCGCTGGCCTACGAATCGAATCGCTCCTACAGCACGCTGCGCGGCGTCGCCAAGGTACTGCAGGGTTCGGCCGAGATCGGCTACCTGGGCGCAACCGGAACCAACACGATCTCCGGCACCGCGCAGACCCGCTCCACCAACACCGAGGTCCGCATCCTCGGCGCTCGTTGGGTCTACACCGGGACCTCCTACCTGCAGACCGGCTACAACCTGCAGCTGTTCGCCAACGACCGCAGCATCGGCGTCGACGTCGGACCGCTGGGTGTTTCGCTCTCCGGCAACGCCGGCGTCAGCGTCCGCGCCAGCGGCGGGTTCGTGATGCGGACCGCTGACCCCACGGTCCGCATGGCGGTCAGCGCTTTCACCTCGGCCTTCGCCCGCGCCTCGGCACGCATCAGCATCTGGCTGGCCGGCGTCGAAGTCAGCTTCGCCGGCACCCTCGGCACGCAGGACCTGCTGGTGAGCTGCGGCGCGAGCAAGAGCTCGGGCTTCTTCGGCACCGCGCACTACAGCCTGACCGTGATCAGCCTCAAGATCGTCCTGCACGCCTGGCTGGGCTGGGCCGACTACTACAACGACCTGATCAACTTCTCGGTCGGCGCCTCGACCGATGACCTCCTCAAGCTGATCTGAGCGATCGATCCCCGAACACGCGAACGCGCAAGGCGCCCGCCGGACTCGGTCCGGTGGGCGCCTTGCGTTTGGCAGGCAACTGCCCGGGACTCTGTTCGACCTGACCGAGTGCGTTCGCGAACCACATCGCCGCCCGTTCCCGCTGGCCACTCACCGGCAGCGCGAATTCTCGAGCCCCCGCGAACGCGCGCGCCCCCGGCATCGCTCCTCTCGGTGCCGGCGCACGACGCGCCGACCGAACCGGCGAAGGGACCGCCGGGGCTCGGATGACCACCCAGTCCCGACAACCCACGACCATGAACCTCTCCAAGATCCTGATCCTGAACGCCTGCGTCCTCTCCCTGACCTCGATCGGCACCAGCCAACTGAGCCGCCTGCCGAGCCTCTTCCAGACCGTCAGCCGCGGCACCACCAAGACCCTCTCCTTCGGCAACTCCTGGCTCGGCGCCGACCTCTCCGCAAGCTCCGGCATGTCCACCACCACCAGCTCGGCGCTGGCCTACGAATCGAATCGCTCCTACAGCACGCTGCGCGGCGTCGCCAAGGTACTGCAGGGTTCGGCCGAGATCGGCTACCTGGGCGCAACCGGAACCAACACGATCTCCGGCACCGCGCAGACCCGCTCCACCAACACCGAGGTCCGCATCCTCGGCGCTCGTTGGGTCTACACCGGGACCTCCTACCTGCAGACCGGCTACAACCTGCAGCTGTTCGCCAACGACCGCAGCATCGGCGTCGACGTCGGACCGCTGGGTGTTTCGCTCTCCGGCAACGCCGGCGTCAGCGTCCGCGCCAGCGGCGGGTTCGTGATGCGGACCGCTGACCCCACGGTCCGCATGGCGGTCAGCGCTTTCACCTCGGCCTTCGCCCGCGCCTCGGCACGCATCAGCATCTGGCTGGCCGGCGTCGAAGTCAGCTTCGCCGGCACCCTCGGCACGCAGGACCTGCTGGTGAGCTGCGGCGCGAGCAAGAGCTCGGGCTTCTTCGGCACCGCGCACTACAGCCTGACCGTGATCAGCCTCAAGATCGTCCTGCACGCCTGGCTGGGCTGGGCCGACTACTACAACGACCTGATCAACTTCTCGGTCGGCGCCTCGACCGATGACCTCCTCAAGCTGATCTGAGCGATCGATCCCCGAACACGCGAACGCGCAAGGCGCCCGCCGGACTCGGTCCGGTGGGCGCCTTGCGTTTGGCAGGCAACTGCCCGGGACCACCTTCGCCTCGACGTGGCTGCCGCGCTGCACCAAGGGCCATGCACTCGTTCTCGATGGCTGCGCGCCGGCGCACGCATTCGCATGCGTCCGCGAACGACGCGCACGAACCCATCGCTCCCCTTGGGACCGCGCACCACGCGCCGACCCAACCCGCGCGAGGGACCGCGGGGCTCGGGAGTGCACCGCAGTCCCACTCACACGACCATGAAGCTACGCACCATTCTGCTCCTGAACGCTCTCCTCCTCGCCTCGACTTCCTCCGTCACTGCACAGCTCCGCATACCGAGCCTGTTCACCACGGTGACCCGAGGCGACACCGACACCCGGATGGTCGGCAACACCTGGCTCGGCGCTGCACTGGGGGCCTCTGCCGGGATGTCGACGACCATCGGCCCGTACAGTCAGGGTGGCTACGAGTCGAACCGCGCTTACGCCAACCTGCATGGGGTCGGCTACGTCCTCGCGAACGCGGCCGAAATCGGCTACCTCGACACCAAGGGACAGAACATCGTCACCGACGGAACGCAGTTTCGCAGTTCCGACACCGAGATCCGCATCCTCGGCCAGCGCTGGGTGTTCAGTCCGCCCACCGGGAGCATCGCCTACTTGCAGGAAGGCTACAACCTGCAGCTGTTCGGGAGCGACCGCCAGGTGGTCGTCGACGTCGGCCCGCTGGGCGTCATCGTCTCGGGCAACGCGAGCGTGAGCTTCCGCGCCGGCGGCGGATTCCAGATGGACGTGCTCGACCCGACGATCCGGATGAACGTCCACGCCTACATGTCGGGGTTTGCCAACGCCAAGGCCCGCGTCACGATGTGGCTCGCGGGCGTCGCAATCGATTTCCGCGGCACCCTCGGTACGCAGTACCTCGACGTCAACGGCAGCGCGAACGTGAGCGCGGGCTTCTCCGGCACCGCGAGCTACTACATCACGCCGATCACTCTCAAGATCGTGCTGCACACCTGGCTCACCTGGGCTGACTATTACCGAACGCTGGTCAATTCCTCGCTGGGCGTCTTCAGCAAGCGCTTGTTCTGACAGGGAATCGCCCCACAGGCACGCGAGTCCCTATCGCGGCCAATTCGCGGCCCCTGCAGCCCATGGCGGCCAAGGCCACACCCAAGTCCTTGGGTGAGTGCGGCGCGCGCCACCATGAGGCCGGGGCCGCGGCATGCCAGCGAAACAGCTGCCACGTGTCATGGGAGGTACAGACGAATCCTCGCGTACCGCCACGAGTCGCGGCCCCTGCAGCTCAGACGCCCGCCGGACCCCGTTCGGTGGGTGTCTTGCGTTTGGGGCACTGCGTCGATCGCGCACCTCCCGGCGCTTTTCTTGGCGACCGACGAACAGCGCCGCGAAGCACGTCGCTCCTCCTCGTGCCGGCGCCGGAAGCACCGGCCCGATCCGGTGCGCGGGACCACTGGATGCGGTTGTTTCCGTCCCTCTGAATCGAAACCATGAATCTGCACAACTTCCTGCTCGTCAACGCCCTGATCCTCTCGTTCGCGCCGGCCGCGACCAGCCAGATCAAGACGTCCTACTACCAGACCCAGAGTCGCGGCAGCAGCAGCTCGAAGACCGTCGGCAATTCCTGGCTCGGTGCCACGCTGGTGGCGACGGCCGGCATGTCGCACACCACGGGCCCCGGATACGAGGCGGCGCGCGCCTACGCCAGCCTGACCGGAACCGCGCGCGTCCTCGCCAGTTCGGGTGAGATCGGTCACCTGAGCACCACCGGCACCAACACGATCGCGTTCGGCAACCAGACGCGGGCGGCGAGCACCGAAGTGCGCATCCTCGGCAGCCGCTGGGTATCCACCTCGAGCACCGGCAACACCCTGTTCTTGAAGGCCGGCTACAACCTGTCGCTGTTCTCGCGCGACCACGGGGTGAACGTCGATGTCGGCCCGCTCGGCATCGCGCTCTACGGCAACGCCGCGGTCAGCCTGTACGCCGGCGGCGGCTTCCAGATGCCAACCGGCGACCCGCAGGTCAAGCTCACCGCGTACGCCTACACGTCGGCGTACGCCCGCGCCAAGGCCGGTATCAGCATCCCGGGGGCCGGGGTCGAAGTCACCTTCAACGGAGCGCTGGGCCGGCAGACGTTGGATGTGTCCGGAAGCGCGAGCCCGCGCACCGGCTTCACCGGGAGTGCGAACTACACGATCACCCCGATCGCCATCAAGATCGTGCTGCACGCCTGGGTGTTGTGGGGTGACTACTACCGGACTCTGGTGAACACCACCGCCGGCACGTTCCAGAAGCGCCTGTTCTGACAGCGGTCGCCGGCGGGCGGCACGTATCCGTCGGTCGTCGCGCCCCCGATCAGGGGCGCGATGGCCGAGCGACGCCGCCCGATGCCGCGGTGGAGGTCGCAGCGCCCGCGATGCGGAGGATCATCGAGGGGTCGTCGCGTTTCGCCGCGCGGGCGGCTCCTCGCGCCGGCCAGAGTCGTGCCAGCAGCCCATCCGTCGGCGCCCGGTTGTGAGCGAGGAGCGCCTCCGCGGTCGGTTCCCCGGGCGTCGTCCCGCACGGCGCCAACGGCGTGAATCGGCCGCCGGCGAAGTGCCATACAACGGCCGACCGAATTGCCTGCGCCCCCGGGGCTCCCGGTCCAGGCCTGGGGCCTGGCGACCCTCGTGGCCCGCCCCGGATTTCCTCGGCTCCCGCGAACGCGGCCCGGCCCCGGATCGCTCCCCAGAGCATGAACACGCGCCGCAATCCCCGCCTCTTCGCCGCCGCCGCCGCCGGCATCGCCCTGATCGCCGGTGCCGGTTACCTCGCTTTCGCTCCGGTCGCTCCGGGTGCGCCCGGAGACACCCGGGATCGCACTCCGGACGCCCCGCCCCGCGATGGGATCGGCGCGCTCACCGAGCACCGCGCCGGCACACCCGAGGGCCTCGTCGGCCGCCGCGCCGACTACGAGGTGTCGCTCGACTCCGCCTACGCGCTGGAGACCAAGGGCGAGCGCACCCCGACCCAGAGTCTCGGTCTGTCCGGCGGGATGCGCGTCCAGGTGCTCGCGCAGCAGGACGACGCGACGATCGTCGCGGTGCGCTTCGGCACCCTGCAGTGGAGCGTGAGCGGCAAGAAGGTCGAACTGCGCGAAGGCGACCCCGCCTGCGCGGTGTACGCTACCGCGGTCCACGCGCGCACGCTGATGAAGCTCGACCGCGAGGGGCGGGTGCTCGGCTACGGCTTCGCCAAGGGCGTCGGTAGCCGCAGCCGCAACTTCCTGCGCGGCACCCTGGCGCCGTTTGCTTTCACCTTCCGGAACGGCGCACGGGCCTGGGAATCCACCGAGGCCGACGCGACCGGAGTGTTCCGCGCCGCCTACCGCGCGAGCTCCGCTGGCGGCGAGCACACCGTGCGCCGCGAGAAGCTCCGCTACGTGGAGCTCTCGCACGACGAACAGGGCCTGCCGGAACACGAAGTGGGTGGCAGCGCGACCGCCGCGTTCGACCCGGCGCTCGGGCTCCTGACCCGGGCCGAGGTCGACGAGACCACCCGACTGGCGGTACCCGCGATGAAGATGACGGTGCACATGCAGCAGCGGGGCACCCTGCGGTTGTCGGAGCAAGCGATCGCCGCCCTCGAGCCGGAGGACCGCGACCTCACCGGCGTCGTGTGGTCGCCGGCAGGGGGCCACCGCGAACAGCACGAGCCGCAGACCGACGGCGGGCGGAGCCGCGAAGACGATCGCCTGCGCGGGCTCTCGGTCGACGAGCAGCTGCAGAAGATCGCCGCGGTGCTGAAGGCGAAGCCGAACGACCCCGACGCGACCAACGAACTGTGGCTCGATCTCGCTGGCATCCTGCGGGTTCGACCGGAGCTCGCCGCGGAGATGCGCACCCGGATCGAGCGCGGCGAGTTGGACGGAGTATTGGCCAGCAAGGTGTTGACCGCGCTCGGCGCCGCCGGCCATGAGGAGGCGCAGACCACCCTCGCCGCGCTGCGCACCAACACGGCCCTGCCGGTCGAGCTGCGCGAGACCACTTGCGTGGCGATGTTGCAGCTCGCGGCACCGCGCCCGGCGCTGATGCAGGACCTGGCCCGCGACGTGGCAGCGAGCACCAAGCTCGAGGGCATGGACGCCTGCAACCTGTTGCTGCTCGGCACCCTCGCCGGCCGGTCGAAGGACCAGATCGCGGACGGCAAGCCGGCCCTCGAATTGCTGCGCAACTTCGAGGACAAGGCGCAGCGCAGCGATGGACTCCACACGTGGCTGGCCGCGCTCGGCAACACCGGCAGCAAGGCGGTCGCCGGCGATCTGCTGCGCTACGCCGACCATGGCGACGCTTCGGTCCGCGCCGAGGCGTTCCGCTCGATGCGGCAGATCGCCACCCCCGCGGTGGTCGAGCGCCTGGTCACCCACGGTCTGGTCGACACCGAGCCGCAGGTGCGCGTCGCCGCGGCGGCCGCGTTGGCCGGTCGGCCGGACGCGCGGGCGTATGCCGCACTGCGCCGCGTGGCGGCGGAAGACGAACACGTCGCCGTCCGCCGCGCTGCGGTCGAGGCGATCGCCCAACGCGGCAAGCTGACCGGCGAGGACCGCGAAGCCCTGCAGCGCGTCGCCAGCCGCGATGCCGACGAGCCGCTCCGCCGGTTCGCCAAGCAGATGCTCGGCCGGCAGGGCTGACCGTTTGCGCGGGTCGGGTGCGGGGATGCGGCGGCCGGCGGCGCGTTGGCTACCATCCCTCCCCCCGATGATCTCCCTGACCAACCTCAGCAAGCGCCACGGTCACCAGGCGCTGTTCGTCGACGCCTCGATGCAGCTCAACCCGGGCGAGAAGGTCGGGCTGGTCGGCCCCAACGGCGCGGGCAAGTCGACGCTGTTCCGCATGATCACCGGCGAGGACCCGCCGGACGTCGGCGAAGTCACTCTGCCGCGGCGCACCACCATCGGCTACTTCCGCCAGGACATGGAGGAACTGGGTGGCCGGACGGTGCTGGACGAGACGATCGCCGGCTGCGGCGAGGTCGGCACGCTGCATCACGAGCTCGCCGACCTGGAGCGGGACCTCGCCGATCCCGACAAGGCCGACCAGCTGGAGCGCATCCTGCAGCGCTTCGGCGACGTGCAGGCGCGCTACCAAGACCTCGGCGGGTACGAGCTGGAAGCGCGCGCCAAGGAGATCCTGCACGGGCTCGGATTCGCCGACGAGCAGATCGCGGGCGACACAGCGGCGCTGTCCGGCGGGTGGAAAATGCGCGTCGGGATCGCCCGCGTCCTGCTCGGCAGCTTCGACGTGTTGTTGATGGACGAGCCGACCAACCACCTCGACATCGAGTCGATTCTGTGGCTCGAGAAGTTCCTCGCCGACACCCGCGCCACCGTGCTGATGACCTGCCACGATCGCGAGTTCATGAATCGGGTCGTGTCGCGGATCATCGACATCGATGGCGGCGAGCTGGTGTCGTACACCGGCGACTACGACTTCCTCGAGCAGCAGCAGGCGCAGCGGGCCGCGCAGGCCGAAGCGGCGTTCTCCCGCCAGCAGGCGATGATCGCCAAGATGCAGCGGTTCATCGACCGCTTCGGCACCCATGTCGCCAAGGCCGCGCAGGCGCAGAGCCGTGCCAAGCAGATCGAGAAGATCGAACGGCTCGATCCCCCGGTGAAGCGCGAGATCGTCCCGTTCCAGCTCAAGGAGCCGCCGCGGGTCGGCGAGGACGTGGCGACGTTGGTCGGCGTCCACAAGGCGTACGGCGCGCGGGTGATCTACCGCGGGCTCGACTTCGAGGTCAAGCGTGGCGAACGGTGGTGCGTGATGGGCCGCAATGGTGCCGGCAAGACCACACTGCTGAAGTTGGTCGCTGGCGCCGCCGAAAGCGACTCCGGGACCGTGCGGCTCGGCCCCAGCGTGAAGCTCGGCTACTTCGCCCAGGCCGCGCTCGACATCCTCGACCCCAGCCGAACCGTGCTGGAGCAGGTCGACCACGCCTTCCCGTTGGCCAGCGACGGCAGCAAACGCAACCTGCTGGGTGCGTTCCAGTTCTCCGGCCACGACGTCGACAAGCGGATCGCGGTGCTCAGCGGTGGCGAGCGTTCACGCCTGGTGCTCGCGCTGATGCTGTTCGATCCGCCGAACTTCCTGGTGCTCGACGAGCCGACCAACCACCTCGATCTGGTGTCGAAACAGATGTTGGTGCAGACCCTGCGCGAGTTCACCGGCGCGATGCTGTTCGTGTCGCACGACCGGACCTTCCTGCGCGGACTGGCGAACCGCGTGCTCGACGTGAGCGCCTGCGCGACGGGAGGGGCGCCACAGGTGTATCCGGGGCCGTACGTGGATTGGGTCGCGAAGATCGGCGCCGAGGCTCCGGGGTTGTCCGGGTGAGGCGCGGCACGTTCGACCGGTGTAGGTGAGGGAGAGGCGGGGAAACGAACCGGAGAGGCTGGCGGATTGCTCGCGACGGGCACGGGTCGGGTGACGTCTGCAGACTTCTCACCCGCGGGCGGTGCACAAGGCGAGGGACCACGCCGCTCGGGCCAGACCGGACACTCGAAGTGGTGCGAGTGCCCCTCGTCTGACGTTCGCAGCAAGTGTGGCTGCGTCAGTCGATTCGCGCGCAAGGCGCCGCGACGACACGGCTTGTTGGTGGACAAGCTGAGGAGCAGCAAGCCGCCAGGGTTGCGAGCGACAGCTGCGCGCGCCACCCCGCGCTGGCGGTGGACTACGTCCCGAACTCGACCAGGATCGAGCCGCCGGTGAACACCGTGCTGCGGTTCGGCGAGGTGGTCAAGCTGCTCCACAGGTAGCACGCATCGTGCCCGGTGGTCGCGGACGAAGTCGGCATCGCGGTGTTGCGACCGTTGGACAAGGTCAACGCACCTCCCGAGCTGGCGAACGCCTGGCTGATCAGGCTGATGCCGTTCAACGCCATGTCGTACTTGGTCTGGTAGTACACGTCGTACACTGTGCCCGCCGTGCTGGACACGCCGAGCGGCAGGATCGCGAGCGGCAGGGCGTGCACGGTCGTGCAGATCCCCGGAATCGTCGCGTTGGCATCGGTCAGTGCGATGCTCAGCGCCACCGGGGTGCTCGCCGGAGCGTTGGTCACCCCCGCCAGCAAACGCATACCGTAGTTCGGCATGCCCGCGCCGTTGCTCCGCATGTAGGCGGTCAAGCTGAACCCACTGCAGCCGCTGCCGAGCGCCGTCGAAGCCCCCGAGCTGTAGGAGGTGTAGTCGCGATCCAACAAGTTGCCGGTGTTGGTGCCGTTCTCCAGCTTCAGATCCCAGACCAGCGCGTTCTTGCTGCTCGGGCCGACGTACACGTAGGTCGTCACCAGGGACACGGTGAAGTCGAACGGCGCCGGAGTCGTCGACGGCAGACTCCAGTCCGGCCAGTTCACGTTCTTCTTCGGGAACACCAGCGTGCTCTTCCCCGGCAGGAAGTTCTTGTCGAACTCCGAGTAGACCACGCCCATGTTGGTCTCACCGATCGTCAGCGTCAGGTCGACCGTGGACGCACCGGCGGTGCTGGCCACACCCTTGTCGCGACGGAGCCCGAACGACTTGATGGTTGCGACCTGGTTGGTGTTGGTCGCGTCGATGCCCATGTAGCGGCGGTTGGTGCTGGCGTAGAACACCGCGTTGCCCTCGGTCGAGGAGAGACCGGCGGGTGACGTGAACGACTGGGCGAAACCGGTCGAGGCGAGCAGGGACAGCGCCAAACTGGTGGGTGTGATGGGATTCATGGTGCTTGTTCGAGACAAAGGGTCGAGAGAGGCGACCGTGTCCCATTATACCCCTGGCGAAGCAGACCTGCAGCACCCGAACGGACATCGCAGGCCCGATGGCAGTGTGGCCCACGTCGGGGCGGGATGCGAACTCCGGTCTCAGACCGACGGCCGCCCCGCGGGTCGCCTGAGTAGGCTTCTGGCATCGGTCCCGGCATCAGCCGTCCCGGGCAGGGATGTCGCCAGTAGCGCTTGGCTGGTCGCCTCGAAGGGGAACTCGATCCCAACGCTGCGGAGACAGCTCGTCGCTGTGAGCCGCAAGCGCCGCGGATCGTGCCGACACGCGAAGATCCTCCGGCACCTTCCCAGACCCCAAGGCAGCTGTATCCCAGCGGGCAGGGGCACCGGAAGCCCCAACAAGCATGCGGTCGAGGCCTCCTGGCGGCGTGGAGCGCCGAGCTCACCAAGTCCTTGGGTGCGGCCTTGGCCGCGACAGAGTCCACTTGCCGGGGACGCTTCGGACGCGTGAGCAAACAACCCTCGTTGAGCTCCGGGACCATGGCCGTCGGCGGACTGCTCACTTCGGGGACGATTCGGAGGAAGCCAACTCGACATCCCCCGACGCACGAGGATCTCGATCGCGATGCGGGTTGCACCCTCCAACCGTCGCCACTCCGAGTCCGCGGCAGGTCGCCCCGCCGGCCGCACCCGCTACCCGCGCGGGATCGAACGCGTGAACGGCTCGCCGAGCTTCAAGTGCGCCCGCCCAGCGTCGATCCGCTTCACGCGTACGACGGTGCTCAACAGCACACCCACCAACGGCGTCAGGATCACGCCGACCAACCCGGTCACTCCGATGACCTGCTGCACACCCCGGCTCGACGAGGTGAAGCCGAACACCATCGCGACGACGCTCAGGACGAACCCACCGTAGCCGATCCACATTCCCAGGTTGCGCCGACCGCGGTGCTGCGGACACAGGCTGAACTGCGCGCGCGACTTCTTCCGCACGGCGAGCGCCACGATCGCGTAGATCAGCAGGTTGACGAACACCACCAAGTAGATCGCCGGGTGGTGCCAGGAGAGCGTCTTCTGCACCGGTCGGCCATCGCTCGGCCGATTGCAGATCACACAGCGGTCTGGCAGCCGCGCCCCGTCGGGGCAGACGACGAAGTTGTCCTCACGCCACACCTCGAGACTCGGGACGGGCTCGGTGCGACGTCCCGACACAGAGGTGCGTGGCGGCGAGTACGGGTTCTCGGTGAGAGTCGTGGTCATTTCGGGCGCTCGAAGGGAGTCGCTCTGCCATCGGGTACCAGCAACTGCGCACTGTAGAGAATGTCGGCAGGCGCCACCTGACCGCCGGTGCGATGGGCGGTGCAGCCCTCGGAGAATGACCGGTTCTTCGGCGAAGTCGCGAGTCGGCGTCACCGGAGCACGCCCCAGGGCGCGCTACCTCCAGGTCACCTCTAGTGGGGTGTGTCCGAAGTTCGTTGCATAAGTCGTCGAGTCATGCGGTTCGCTCGCAAGGAGCTGCGACGACACGGCTTGTTGGTGGACAAGCTGAGGAGCTGCGACGCCGCGAGCGGGCCGTAGGGCCGGCGACTTATGTGACCAACTTCGGACACACCCCACTAGAGACGGACATGCAGCGGCGATCGAACTGCGACCAGATGGCGGTCCGGGGACACGACGACGTCCTCCACGCCATCTCCCGGCGGCGTCCCGATGCGCCCAAGGGTGCGGGCGCCCCTCACTACTCGCCGAGCTTCGCGGAGAGCAGCGCCAGACCGCGCGCCACCAACGCCCGTGCCGCCGGCTCGGTGCACTCCAGCGCCTCGGCTGCCTCCGGATAGGACAGCCCGAGCATGCGCACCATCGACACGGCGACGCGCTGCCGTTCGGGCAGCTCCGCGAGCGCGGCCTCGATCCGCTCGATCTCCTCGCGGGCGGACGCCACGCGGCTCGGGGTGCAGAACGTGGCGTAGTCGGCGAGCAACCCGGTCGCGGCGATCCCGGCGAGGTGTTCGCGCCGAACGTCGCGGCACTGCCGGTGCAGCGACCGGTGTCGTGCGAGGATCTTGCGCGTCGCTTCGAGCAACAGGAAGCGGCGGAACTGCGGCTCGCTGCGCACCTCGAGGCGGTCGACGTCGTGCAGCACTTCGCGGCACACCGACTGCACCACGTCCTCGACCGACTCGCGAGCCGCCAGCGCGCCACCGAGCTCGATGCGGACGAATGCGCACAGCCGCTGGTAGTTGCGCGCCAGGAGGTCCCCAACCGCGGCGCGATCGCCGAACTCCGCGGCGCGGACCGTGTTCTCCCATTCCCGCGGCGCATCGGGATCGGTCATCGCACGACCTCCCGCGCAGGGCGCACACCGATCCCGATCGCGTGACCGCGCCCATCGGCCAGCCCGCGGTGCGAAACCCGTGTGCTGTGCCAATGTTCGAGGAACCCACCGCCGCGCACCACGCGCATCGGCGCCTTACCGCCGGCGCGCAGGCCGTCGCCGGGACGCGGCTCCCCGGGGTAGTCGGTGCGCCCGAGATCACGGCACCACTCGTTCACGTTGCCGAGCATGTCGTGGAGTCCGAACGGGTTCGGCAGGTACTCGCCGACCGGCGCCGAGATGAGATGCCCGTCACGCCAACCGAGGTGCTCGGTGGCTCGATCGAACAACCCACCCAGCATGTCGAGCACGTTCTCATAGCCGCGCAGGGTCGTCACCTTGTCGCCGGTGTACCACGGCGTCGAGGTTCCCGCACGCGCTGCGTACTCCCACTGCGACTCCGTGGGCAGATTCAAGCCGGAGGTGGTGAGCAGTGCGTCGATCTCGGTCCAGCTCGGACCCTCGACCGGGTAGGCCTCGGTCACCTTCCATCGGCGGGAGATGTCCATGCCGACCTTGAAGCGCGCCGGCGGTGGCCCACCACCCAATCGCAGCCACTGACCGTGTGTCAGCTCGAATTTGGCCAGGAAGAACGGTGCAAGCTCCACGCGATGCGGCGGACCTTCCTGGGTCTCGGCGAGCGGATCGCTGTTGGGTCGATCCGCGGTTTCCCGCCGCGCCCCCATGGTGAACGTGCCCCCCGGCAGCAGCACCAACACGATCCCGGTCGCCGGCGCACAGCGAGCGCGATGCGTGGTCGGGTCGCGTTGCGCCATGGAACCCGAGCGCAGCTCGGCGAACTCCTGCAAACCGGACTGCGGGTCCTTGCCGAGCGGCACCAGTCCGGGCTGGTCGGGCAGATCGAATCCGCGAAACCGCGGGTCGGTGGCGAGTTCGGCACGGACTCGGTCCCACTTCGACCGATCCTCGGCCTGCCGCGCGGCGAGCTCACGCGCCCATGACAGCCGTGCCCGCACCCGTGGCAGGCTCCCGGTCGATTGGAACGCGGCGAGCTGCGCGAGCGTGTCGCCGAGGGTGCGGTGGAGGAAGCAGTCTTGGTCGGTCGCCGAGTCGAGCGCTCCATGCAGACTGCGCAGCTGCGGCAACCGATCGACGAGCGCGTCGGCCCGCCGCACCCACTGCTCCATCGCCGCGATGTGCCGGGGCCACGGGGGCCCGAGTCCCGCGGCGTCGCGCTCGATCTCGCGCAACTCCTCGACCACCGCCAGACAGTCGAATCGGCGCACGCTCGCTTCCGCGCGCACCTGCCCGATGCTCGCGGCAATCCAGGCAACCGCAGTCGCAGCGAGTAGCACGGATGCTGCCGCGACCCCCGGCCGATGCCGGCGGAGGAACATGCGGACCGGGTACCAGCGGCTGGGTGGGGCGACGCTCACCGGCACGCCGGCGAGCAGCGCGCGCAGATCGGCCATCAGATCCCCGACGGTTGGGTAGCGCTCGGCCGGCTCGAACTCGAGCGCGTGGTGCACGACCCAGTCGAGCTCGGCGGGCGCGCCGTGTTCGGTGAGGCTCGGCGGGCGCCGGGCCGCGAGCTCGACCAGATCCTCCGGACTGGCGCCACGCCAGCGCGCCGGGTCGCGCACCGGCGCACCCGCGACGACTTCGTACAGCAACAGGCCCAACGCGTAGATGTCGGCGCGGGTGTCGACATCCTGTGGCGCGCCGCGCAGCTGCTCGGGTGCGGCATACTGCGGGCTACCGACCAGCCCACGGGCCTCGGTGTCGCGAGCGTTCGGATCGGGGTCGAGCAGCTGCGCGACCCCGAAATCGATCACCTTCACCACCGCGCGTTCACCGGTCTCGCCGACCAGGACGTTGCCAGGCTTGAGATCGCGGTGCACCACGCCGTGCACGTGCGCGTGCTGCACCGCGGAGCTCAGGTCGAGGAACAGCTGCAGGCGTTCGGCCAACGGCAGGCGCCGACGACCGAGGTACTCGGCCAGCGGCACCCCGTCGACCAGCTCGAGGACCAGGTACGGCGTGCCTTCGGCAGTGCTCCCGCCACCGTAGAGCGCGGCGATGCCCGGGTGCTCGAGTCGCGCCAACACGCGGCGCTCGACCTCAGCGCGCCGCGCGTCGCGCTCGGTGTGTCCGGACAAGACCTTGATCGCAACCCGACGCCGCAACGCACCGCGCTCCTCCGCCAGGTACACGATCCCCATACCCCCGCGGCCGAGCTGCTCGAGCACGCGGTACGGACCGATCGTCTCCGGGTGGCTACCCATCGCCATCGCGCACCTCACGCGCCAGTCGGACGCCGTAGAACGGGTTGCGGTCGTTCGGCACGGTGAGCACGAAACTCGAACACCTCGCACCGTCACCCGCGGTGAAGAACGAGCCGCCATGGGTGGCGCGGTACGCAGTCCCCGGTGCTCCGCCGTGGCTCTTGGCGAAACCGTCGCGACACCATTCGAAGACGTTGCCCGACACGTCGAACAACCCGAACGCGTTGCCGCCGAACGACCCGACCGGCGCGTCGAACGGATAACCATCGTCCCACGGCACGACGCCGCCGAGTGCACTGTCGACTCGCTTCGCCGCCCGGTCGAGCACGTTCTCCTTGCCCTCGAGAGTCGCCTCGTCGTCACCGGTCCACCAGTGGGTCGGTCCACCACCACGTGCCGCGCCCTCGAGCTGCACCATGGTCGGCAACACCAACCCGTGGTGCGCGGCGAGCAGGGTGCACTGATCCCAGGTGACACCGACCACCGGGTGCAGGTCGCGGCGCGCCGGATCACCGCGGAACCGCTGGGCCGAGCTGCTGAACGGCAGGGTCGGACCGCCGAGCCGGCGCCACTGCCCTTCGGTCAGCTCGAACTTGGCCAACAGGAAAGCGCCGCAGCGAACCCGCCGCACCGGCCCCTCGCAGCGCTTCGCCGCCTTGAAGTACCCGGGGCGCGTCGGATCGACCGCCTGCGCCCCGGCGGTGAAGTCGAGCGGCGGCACCAGCACGAACACGATGCCGTGGTCGATGCCGGGGCGCAGCAGGCCGGTCTTCGGGTCGCGCTCGGGGACCGCACCCGAACGGAGGTGGACGAACTCCTGCAAGCCGGACCGCGGGTCCGAACCGATCGGGACGAGTCCGATCTGCGGCCTGAGGTCGAAGCCACCGAAGCGCGGATCGGCGCGCACTGCCGTGGCCGCGGCACGCCACGCCTCGGCGTGCGCACCCACGCTCCGTTGGTGAATGCTCTCCGCCCAGGCCAACCGCTCACGGACCCGCTGCAGTGGACCGCCCTGGGTGAAGGCGAACGCCTCGAGGTCGGTGTCGAGCTGCCGCAGCTGACGGCGGAGGAACTCCTGTGGCACGGTGCGCGACGGCGCTGCATCGAGTCGGGCAACCGCCGTGCGGACGGTCGCCCGACGTTCGACCAGCGGCTCGGCGACATCGTGCAGCCAGGCGCGCAGCGGCCCGGCGCGGTCCGGCCAGGCCGGGTAGAGATCCCGCTCCGCCGCGAGCGCGCGCCGCAACCGCTCGACGTCGGCCAGCGCGTCGAAGTCCGCCGCCGCCGCCCGCGCCCGGGCGTAGCCCCACGCCGCGCGCGCGGTGCCGCCGGCCAGCGTGACGACGACCGCGGCGGCGGTCCCCACCAGCAGCCGATGCCGCCACAGGGTCTTGCGCAGCTTGTAGCCGACGCTCGGTGGCCGCGCCGCGACCGGAAGTCCGGCGAGGTACCGCTCGACGTCCGCGGCCAGCTCGGCGACGGTCTGGTAGCGGCGGTTGCGGTCCTTCTCCATCGCCCGCAGCACGATCCAATCGAGATCGCCCCGCAGCGCGCGGCGCAACGCCAGATCGGACGTACCACGGGCGCGCGCCACGGTGGTGCGACGCGCGTCGTCGAGTCCGCTGACGCGCGTGCTCGGCGCGGGCGGCTCCTGCTCGCGCAGGATGCGGCGCATCTCCAGGAGTCCCGCGCGGCGCAACTGATCCGGCTCGAACGGCAACGCGCCGGTCAGCAGCTCGAACAGCACCACGCCGAGCGAGTAGACGTCGACTCGGCTGTCGACGTCCAGCGCATCGCGGCCGGCCTGCTCGGGGGCCATGTACTCCGGCGTACCGACCACGACGCCACTCAGCGTGTGCACCGTCTCCAAGGTCAGCTGCGCGTTGCTCGACTTGGCGACCCCGAAGTCGATCACCTTGGGTGACGCATCCCCGTCGCGGTCGGCGACCAAGATGTTCGCCGGCTTGAGATCGCGGTGGATGATGCCGCGCTGGTGAGCGTGGGCCACGGCCTCGCAGACGCGCAGGAACAACGCCAACCGCTCGGCCGGGGTCCGCTGCCGGGCATCGCAGTGCGCAGTGATCGGCTCGCCGCGGATCAACTCCATGGCGAAGAACTGCTGCCCGTGCCGGTCGACCCCAGCGTCGTACACCCTCGCGATCCCCGGGTGCGACAGCGACGCGAGCGCCTGCCGCTCGGCGGCGAAGCGCGCCAGGAACTCGGTCGAGTCGAGGTGGCTGCGCATGACCTTGAGCGCGACCATGCGCTCAACCGGTCGGGTCTGGCGGGCGCGGTACACCCGGCCCATGCCGCCACTGCCGATCTGTTCGAGGACTTCGTAGCCATCTACCTGCGGCAGCGCGTCCGCCGCCGCATCCGCGACCGGACCGAGCAGCCCCGCTTCGGCGAGCCGTGCGAGGCGCTGGCGGAGTTCGGTGGCCCAGTCGGGATGGGCCGCACACACCTGTTCGGTGATCGGCGCGCCACGTTCGGCCGCGGCGATGCACTGCTCCAACAGGTCGAGGATCCGGTCGTCCTGCGCCATGGCGACCGCCCACTCTACCCGGCGCGGCAGCGGAAGCCCCTGCCTCGGCTCACCAGGCCGCTTCGTCAGCCGCCCAGCAGTGGAGCGCGCGCAACGCCCCGGTGGCATGGCGACCCCAGTGGTTGCGGAACGAGACGCACCAGTCCCACTCCGCCGTCTCCCGGTGTCCGGCGCGGTACAGGCTCAGCCCGGAAGTGAGGTCGCGGTAGATGTCGGCGAGATCGTCGGCGAGGTCACCCATGTCCAGTTCGGCCGCCCCGGTGCGCACGCTTCGCGGGTCGAACACGGATGCGTAGCAGGAGAAGGGCAGTGCCGCGCAGCGCTCGAACACGGCGCGCCATGCGGCGTCATCCGCGCGTCCGACGGGCTCGGGCTCGAGATCGCAGTCGCGCATGTGCAGCCGCAGGGCGAGGGAGTAGAGGTCCACGAGGTGACGCAGCACCGCGTGCGCCTCGGCTTCCGGTTCGCCCGCCGCGGCTTCGCACCAGCCCACGAACTCCGCGGCAGCACAAGCGAAGGCGTCGACGGAATCTGGCGCGGGACAAGCTGGGAAGGGGGCGGCCACCGCCCGATCGTATCGACGGCGCCGACTCCGCGCCTCCCGAGCAACGCCCGCAAGCCGCGTCACGCCGAGGACCGCGTCGACGAAGCGTGGCCACGCGATCAGAGCGCCCCGGGTACCGCCAGGTCGACGAGCTCGGCGACACGACCGAGCTGCCGCGATCTCGCGACGCTGCCCATGAGCAGTCCCGGCCAGGAGTCTGCCCCACAGAACTGCAATTCCGCGATGATGTCTGGGCATGGGCAAGGCACTGTCCGGGCTCTGCTTCGTGCCGGTGTTCGCGCTGATGGCGATCCTGCTGTTCAGCCGGATCGACCGCCACGCAGTGGATCTACCATTCTCCGACCAGTGGTACACGTTGACGCCGGTGCTGACCGGCGCCGGCCCGCTCGAGCTGTTCGTGTGTCAGTACGGCCCACACCGCCAGGGGCTTGGTGCGCTGCTGACCAAGGCAGTGGCCGCGGCGACCGACTTGAACCTGCGCGCCGAGTCGTTCGCGATCGGTGTCGTGTCATGCCTGGCGTGCGCCGTGGCGCTGCTGCTCACGCGGCGCGTGCGTGGCCGCTTCGCCTGGACGGATGCGGTGATTCCGCTGCTGTTCCTCACGCCCCTGCAATGGGAAGCCGTGACCGGAGTTCCGAACCCGGCGCACGGCGTGGTACCGCTGCTGTTGTTGATCGTGCTCGCACGAGCGTTCTCGATCCGCGGGCGCTGGCGCTACCCAGCGGTGTTGGGGCTCGAGTTCGCGTTGGTGTTCACCGGGTTCGGCGTGTTCGCAGGTGTGGCGGTCGTGGGGATCCTTCTGCTCGAGCTCATCCGCGACACGAGGCGACGCGATGCGCGCGGGGTCGTACACGGCTGCGTGGCATCACTGTGCGCCGGGGCGATCGCGGGGTCGTTCCTGCTGGGTTACGAGTTCGCACCGGCGGTGCCGGAGTTCCGCTTCCCGGATCCGAACTGGCCGCGCTACCCGCTGCTGATCGCGCGCGCGCTGGCGAACGTGGTCGGTGTCCGCGGCGCGGCTGCCGATGGGATCGGACTCGTGTTGCTTGCCGCCGCGGTGTGGACCGTCACCGTGCAGGCCCGAGCGCTGGTTCGCTCATCCGCAACCGAGTACTCCCGCCCGGGCACCGCGGTGTTGCTGACCACCGGGTTCTCGCTGTTGTTCTGCGCGAACGTGGCGATCGGCAGGATGTCGCTCGGCGTCGACGCCGGCATGGTGTCGCGCTACGTCCCGCTGTTGATCCCGTTGTTCTTCGGCCTGTACCTGCAGGCCACGCAGCTTCCGCCGCGCATCCGATTCCCGGTGCTCGGCCTGACCCTCGGCCTGCACGTGCTGGGCTCCGTCGGCTCGCTGGAACAGACCAACGCGGCGGCGGCCGCCTTTCACGACACCAAGCTCGCCTGGCGCGACGCCTTCCTCGATGGCGGCAGCATCGCCGCGGCCGACGCCGCGGCCCGCAGCTCGATCCATCCCGAAGGGCTGGTCGACGCGCGCGAACGGACTGACGACCTCAGCCGCAAGCTCGCATTCCTCGAGACCCATCGGTTGAGTTTGTTCCGCGACCACGCGATCCGCTATCCGACCGATCCGCGTCTGGTCGGCACCTGGCGGCCGGCGGGTTGGTCCGGGAGCGAACACGACCTTCTGCGCGCCGATGGAACCTACCGCATGGGCACGCGCCGTCCGGCGGAGACCGGCCGGTGGCGCACGGCACACGGGGAGCTACAGCTGCGCGCCGCGGGCAGCATGAGCTGGCAGAGCCTGGGCGACTACCGGGTCTCCGATTCCTCGGTGACGCTCGAACGCTCGGGCCTGCGCTGGGAACGCGACTGAAGGCTACCGCACACCCCAGCGGTAGAGGTGGCGGGTGAACTGCTTGCCGTCGGACACCAACACCAGAGCGTGGACGGCCGACCCGTAGCCTTCCAGCACGCGCTGGCCGTGCGCCGGATCGAGCACCATGAGCGCAGTGGCCAAGGCGTCGGCGAGTTCGCAATTGGGGGCCAGCACGGTCGCACTGACCACGTGGTGACGCGGCGCGCGACCGGTTCGCGGGTCGACGATGTGCGGCACCCGCACCCCGGCGATGTCGCGGAACTGCAGGTAGTCGCCGCTGGTCGCCATGGCCTGATCGAGCACCTCCACCCGGTCGACGATCTCGGGCTCACCGGGGTGCTTCGGGTCGGCGACCCCGAGGACCCACGCGCTGCCGTCCGGCTTGCGGCCGCGGCAGCGAACTTCGCCGCCGATCTCGACCATGTAGGAACGCACCCCGAGCTGGTCGAGCACGCCGGCGACGCGATCGACGCCCGCGCCCTTGGCCAGTGCGTTGAGATCCAGCTCCAGCCGTGGGTGCTGCTTCACCAGTCGACCGGAGTCGACCTTCAACTTCGACCAGCCGGTGTGCACCCGCGCGCGCTCGAGCTCGGCATCGCTCGGCAACGCAGCCGGCTTCTGCGCTCCCGGACCGAAACCGTACAGCCGCAGCACGGGGGCGACGGTCGGATCGAACGCACCCTCCGTGCGCTCGGCGATCTGCAGGGCGCGTTCCACCAACTCGATGAATTCCGCGGAGCCGGGAAACGGCGCCAGGCTCTGGTGGCGGTTGAACCGCGAGATCTCGCTGCTCGGGTCGTAGGTGCTGAACACCTTGTCGAACCGGCGCAGCTCGGCAGTGATCGCAGCGTGGACCCCGCCGGCGTCAGTCGCTCCGGCGCGCGCGAACTTGATCGTGTAGGCGGTGCCCATCGCCTTGCCACGAAGTGTGTGCAGGGCGACCGGGTGCTGACAGCTCGCTGCGGCGAGCAGGCCGGCGACCAGCAACGCGCGACGCAGCCGCCCGATCGGCTGCGGGGACAGAGTCGGCAAGTTGGCGCACATGGCCGGCAGCCGGCGCGCCTTGGCTACCCGCCGAAGTCGTCGAAGCGGATCATGTCCTTCTCGACGCCGAGATCGTCCAGCATCTTCTGCACGGCGCTGTTCATCATCGGCGGACCACACAGGTAGAACTCGATGTTGTCGACGTCCGGGTGGTTCTTCAGGTAGTTGTCGAACACCACCTGGTGAATGAAGCCGGTGTAGCCGGTCCACTTGTCCTCCGGCAGCGCGTCCGACAGCGCGACGTTGTACTTGAAGTTCGGGAAGTCCTTCTCGATGGCCTCGAACTCCTCGGTGTAGAACATCTCGCGCTTGCTGCGCGCCCCGTACCAGTAGCTGACCGTGCGCTTGGTCTTGAGGGTGTGGAACAGGTGGAAGATGTGCGAGCGCAGCGGCGCCATACCCGCGCCACCGCCGATGTAGACCATCTCGCGCTGGGTGTCCTGGATGAAGAACTCGCCGTACGGCCCGGAGATCGTCACCTTGTCGCCGGGCTTGCGGCTGAACACGTAGCTCGAGCAGATGCCAGGCGGGATCCCCTCGGTGCGCGGTGGCGGGGTGGCGATCCGGATGTTGAGCATGATCCGGTTGCCCTCCGCGGGGTGGTTCGCCATCGAGTAGGCGCGGAAGCACTCTTCGTCGTTGTTGGCGACGTAGTCCCAGATCTTGTACTTGTCCCAGTCCTCGTGGTACTTGGGGTCCACCTCGAAGTCCTTGAACCGGATGTTCTTGTACTTCGGCACGTCGATCTGGATGTAGCCGCCCGACTCGAAGTGCAGGATCTCGCCCGGCGGGAGGTTGACGACGAACTCCTTGATGAACGTCGCCACGTTGTCGTTGGACGCGACCGTGCACTCCCACTTCTTGATCCCGAACACCTCGTCCGGGACCTGGATCTTCATGTCCTGCTTGACCTTGACCTGACAGGCGAGGCGCCAACCCTCCTTCGCCTCGGTGCGCGAGATGTGGGTCAGCTCGGTAGGCAGGATGTCCCCGCCGCCCTCGAACACCTGGCACTTGCACATCGCACAGGTACCGCCGCCGCCGCACGCCGAGGGCAAGAAGATGCTCTGGCCGCCGAGCACCCCCAGCAACGTGCCACCGCCGGGCACCGAGGGCGAACGCTCGGGATCACCGTTGATCTCGATCTTGCACAGGCCCTTGTTGACCAGCTTGCTCTCCGCGAACAGCAGCACGAAGATCAGCGCCAGGACGACGACGGTGAGGCACACCACACCGACCAATACCGAGCCGAAGAATCCCATCGCAGGTCAGAGCTGAATTCCGCTGAAGGTCATGAACGACATGGCGATCAGACCGGTGACGATGAAGGTGATACCGAGGCCGCGCAGCGGCTTGGGGATGTGTGCGGTGCGCAGCTTCATGCGGATCGCCGCCATGCTGACGATCGCCAGGAACCAGCCGAGCCCCGATCCGAAGCCGAACACTGCCGACTGGGCCAGCGTGTAGTCGCGCTCGACCAGGAACAGGGTGGCGCCGAGGATCGCGCAGTTCACCGCGATGAGTGGCAGGAAGATGCCGAGCGCCGCGTAGAGCTTCGGGCTGAACTTGTCGATCGCCATCTCGACGATCTGCACGAGCGCCGCGATCACACCGATGAAGAAGATCAGCCCGAGGTAGCTCATGTCGAGATCCTTGAAGCTGTCACCGAGCCACGACATCGCGCCCTGGCGCAGGATGTAGTTGTGGATGAACCAGTTGACCGGCGCGGTGATCGTCAGCACGAACGTCACCGCGATCCCCAGCCCGATCGCGGTATCCACGCGCTTGGACACCGCCAGGTAGGAGCACATCCCCAGGAAGAACGCCAACAGGATGTTCTCGACGAAGATCGACTTGATCGCGAGGCTGATCAGTTCGCTGACCGATTGGGCGAGCATCAGTGCGCCTCCGAGTAGCCCGAGATCGAGCGCTGAACCCAGATGATGATCCCGAGCAGCAAGAACGCGCCGGGCGCCAGCACCATCAGACCGTTGTTCACGTACCAACCGCCGTGTTCGAGATACCACGACTGCGGGATCACCCGCGCACCGAGGATCGTGCCGGCACCGAGCACCTCGCGCAGCACCGAGACGACCAGCAGGATCCAGGCGTAACCCACCGCGTTGCCGAAGCCGTCGAGGAAGCTGCGGAACGGTCCGTTCGCCATCGCGAACGCCTCGGCGCGCCCCATCACGATGCAGTTGGTCACGATCAGACCGACGAACACGGACAACTGCTTGCTGGCGTCGAACACGTACGCCTGCAGGAACAAGCTGACGATCGTCACGACGCTGCTGATCACTACCAGCTGGACGATGATCCGGATGTTGTTGGGGATCATCTTGCGCAGCAGGGAGATGATCGTGTTGGTCATGCTGACCACCGCGATCACCGCGGCGCACATGATCAACGTCTGCTGCACCTTGATCGTCACCGCCAGCGCGGAGCAGATGCCGAGCACCTGCAACGCAATCGGGTTGTTGTCCCACAGCGGATCGAGGACGGCGCGCTTCTCCTTCTTGCCGAACAGCGGTGGCTTCTCGGCGACCGGAGGTGCATCGAGCGTGGCGGTCATGGTCGTGGTGTTCGTGGTTGCGGTATGACGACTGCTGCCGGCGGGTGCGGGTCGACTACTTGTTCAGGGACTTGAAGTACGGCTCGTAGCGGCGCAGGTCGGCGCGCACGAACTTGCTCACGCCGTTGGACGTGATGGTCGCACCGGAGATGCCGTCGACCGCGTGTGGCTGGGAGGACAGGTCGTTGCCCTGACCCTTGAGCACGGTGATCCCGACCAGGTTGCCGCTCGTGTCGTGGGTGGTGCGCCCCTTCCAGTTCTTCTGCCACCAGGGCTTCTCCACCTCGCCGCCGAGACCCGGAGTCTCGCCGTGCTTGTAGAAGGTGATCCCGACAACCGTGTTGCGGTCGGACTCGAGCGCCAGGAAGCCGTACAGCGTGCTCCACAGCCCGTAGCCGGAGATCGGCAGGCAGTACAGCCGCCGCCCATCGTCGCCCTTGGCGAGGTACATCTCGCCGAGCTTGCGGTTCGGCTCCGAGCGCTTGGCTTTCGCCATCTCGGCGAGCGAAAGCTTGGTCTCTTCGGCGCGGGTGATCTTCTGCTCGGTGCGAGTCTTCTTCTCGCCCCGTTCGCGGTACTCCGTCTTCACCTCGGAGGTGAAGAACTCCAGCACCTTCACCTCCACCCGCTTCTTGAACAGGTCCTCGAGGTCCGCTTGCGACTTGGGCGATGCGGGGTCGTACAGCCCGCAGGCGATCAGCACGTTGCGCTGCTTGTCGAACAGCACGTTCTTGTCGATCCGCGTCTTCAGGCCGTTGAACGTCGCGGCCAGGCCGGCGGCCATGACCACGCACACCGCGCCGGCGAACCCCAGCACGTAGACGCCGCTGTTCTTATCCATGGCGCGCGAGCCTCCGGCGGATGTTGGAAGCCACCACGAAGTGGTCGATGGTCGGGGCAAAAGCGTTGAGCAGAAGGATCGCCAGCATCGCACCCTCGGGGTACGCCGGGTTGACCGCGCGGACGATGACCGTCATCACGCCGATCAGGATCCCGTAGACCCACTTGCCGGTGTTGGTCTCCGGGCTCGACACCGGATCGGTGGCCATGAACACGATGCCGAATGCGAAGCCGCCCATCACCAAGTGGTAGTGCGGCGGCAGACTGCCCAGCCCGTCGAGGTGCCCGAGCCCGGCGTTCATCGCCCAACCGGCGGCGAACAACCCGACGACACCGGCGACCATGATGCGCCACGATCCGATGCCGGTGATCACCAGCAGCAGCGCGCCCAACAGACAGCACAGTGCGCTGGTCTCACCGGCACTGCCCGGGCACAGCCCGACGAACAAGTCCCACCAACCCAGCGCCACCTTGCCGGTTGCGTCGACGATCGCGTCCTGGGCGCTGGCGACCGTTCCGGTCGGGTCGAGGTTCGCCTGCGTCAACTTGGCGTTTGCCGCTGCAGCCAGCGGCGTGGCACCGGAGTAGCCGTCGATCATCCCCGCGGTGTGGTTGCCGGCGACCCAGACCTTGGAGCCGCTCATCTGCCCGGCGTAGGCGAAGAACAGGAACGCGCGCACCATCAAGGCGGGGTTGAAGATGTTCATCCCGGTGCCGCCGAACACCTCCTTGCAGAGGACCACCGAGAACGCCACACCGACCGCCAGCTGCCACAGCGGGATCGACGCCGGCACGATCAGCGCCACCAGCATGCCGGTGACCAGGTAGCCCTCGCTGACCTCCTCCTTGCGCAGGATCGCGAAGCCGACCTCGATGCCGAGCCCGACCGCGTAACTGACGATCAGGATCGGGATCATCCGCTGCAGGCCGAACACCACCCGGTCCCAGAACGTCACGTTCGCGAGATCGGGGGTCGCGCCGAGCAGACTCTGCAGCCACCCGAGTTCGTAGCTCGGCCGTGGCTCCATCCCTTGGAACGCCAGGAAGTGCTGGTAACCGACGTTGTAGAAGCTGAACAACAGACACGGCAGCATGGCGAAGATCACCATGACCATGGTCCGCTTCAGGTCGGCGTAGTCGCGGACGTGTGGGCCGGTCCGTTGGGCCTTGGTGTCCGGGGCGAACAGGAACGTCTCGTTCGCGTCGAACAGCGGCCACAGCTTGTGCAGCTTGGAACCCGGCGGATGGTAGAGCCGGCGCGTCTTGTCGACGATGTTGCGCAAGAACTGCATGCGCTAGGCTTCCTTCTCGTACATGTCGAGACCCTTGCGGATGATGTCGCCGACCTCGATCTTGCAGTGGTCGACGAAGGTGCACAGGGCCACGTCTTCTTCCGTGACCTCGAGCAACCCGAGCTTGAGCGCCTCCTCGACATCACCGGCTTGGATGGCCCGCACCAGGTAGGTCGGGTAGATGTCGAGCGGCATGACGCGGTCCCACGAACCGATGTTGACGATCGGTCGCACGCCGCCATTCAGCCGGGCATCCAGATCGTAGGCGGGTTTGGGGGTGAGCCAGGAGAACACCGACCGCGAGGCGCTGAGCTTGCCGAAACCCGGCAGTCCCCAGCCGAACATGTCGCGCGTGTCGCCACCCTCGGGAATGAGGGTCACCGTGTTGGCATAGAACCCCAGGTAGCCGTCGGGCGCGACCTTCACGCCGTTGAGCACCGTGCCGTTGATCACTCGGACGTCGCCGGTCACCGGGTTGCCGCCGGTGAGCACCGACAGCGCTGCGCCCTGCCGCACCCTGTAGTACTGCTGCGTCGGCGCGCGGCTGCCGGCCACTGCGACGGTGCGCACCGCCGGGTAGCGACCGTCACGCACCCAGGCGCCGATCAGCGCCGCCTCCTGCACCTTCAGGAACCACGCCACTTCGCCCTCGCCGAGCGGCGCGATGCGGGAGATGTGCGTCCCCACGAGCCCCGCGGGATGCGGCCCGGCGAACCCCCGCACCTCGACGCCGCGGAGGTTGCGGAACTCGTCCGGGGGTGTACGTCCTGCCGCGACCGTGAGGTAGACCTTGCCGTCGGTGAGCGCGCGCAACACGTCGATCCCCGCCTGCAGCTCGGCGCCGCGACCGAGGCAGGCAACCGCCGGATCAGCGGCCAACGGCTCGGTGTCCATCCCGTTGACGTAGATAGCCGACGGCGTCTTGCTCGCATCGCACAGCCGGCCGATCGGGCGCTGGCGCAGCAACGGCCACAGCCCACTGCCCTTCAATCGCCGGATCAACTCGTCCCGGCCCAGGCTCGACAACTGGTCGACGGTGACGGTCGGCACTTCGGCGAATCGATCGGCCGAGTCGACCGCGATCTCGATCCACTGCAGCGCGCGCCGCGCGCCGAGTTCGACCTTGGTCACCTTCCCGGTGGCGGGCGACAACAGGGCCGTGTCGGGGTCGCTCTTGTCGAAGAACAAACGGTCGCCGGTGCGCACCGCGTCGCCCTCGGCAACCACCGGTTTGGGCTTCAGGCCGGGGAACTCGAGCGCACTCACGCGCACCGTGGCAGGCTCGGGAGCCTGGTCCATGCGCGGCTGGGCCGCCCCCGTGAGGCGGATGTCGAAGCCCTTCTTGATCGTGTAGGTAGTCATCCGTGATCGGTGTTCCGCTCCGGTCTCGTCCAAACCCGAGGCGTGAAGCTCACTCACATGCGCTGCGGTCGCGCCCCGCCGGGATCTCCGCCGCGGGTTTCCCGCAGCGCGTGCACGAGCCGTCGGGACCCACTCCACCGCACGATCCCTGCAGCCGACGGCCGGACACCAACGTCAGGACGACGACGGCCATGACGGGGATGACGAAGATCAGTACGGGAACGAGAATCTCGAACACGGCGGCGGGGGGTAGACCTTCAAGGCTAACGGCGGGGCGAGCAGTTTCGAGTCCAGGGTTGGCAGAAACCTATCGCGGCCAAGGCCGCATCCAAGGCCTTGGGTGAGAGCGGCGCTCCGCGCCGCCACGAGGCCTCGGCCGCTTGCTCGTTGGAGCTTCCGGGGCCGCTGCCCGCTGGAGAATCAGCCTCCCAGGTACCGGAGAGTCTCCGCGGGCCGGCACGATCCGCGGCCCGTGCAGCCTATCGCGGCCAAGGCCGCATCCAAGGCCGCGGAGCGGCGCACGACCGCCAGCCTGCCGCGGGCTGCAACGCCCGCAACCTGGCGGGCGGAGTGGCGGGAGCGCATGGGAATCGAACCCACCGGGACCGTCTTGAGACGACCCCCACTGGTTTTGAAGACCAGGCGAGACACCAGCCCCGATCCGCTCCCGCAGGGATCGACGAAGGCGCAGAATGTGACGGCCTCCCGGGCGCCCGTCAAGTCCGATCCCCCGCCACGCCCTCACATGGGCTCGAGCTGCGGACCCGCGCTGGAGTCGACGATCCGGTAGCCGGCCGCGGCAACTTCGTCGCGCAGCTGGTCGGCACGGGCGAAGTCGCGCGCGGCACGCGCCGCCTCACGGGCGCGGACCTTCTCCAGCAACTCGGGCGGCGCATCCGGGCGGTCCGCGGTGGGCGCCTCGCCGAACACCGCGAGCACGTCTTCGAACCGCTGCAGCGCCGCCGCGGCAGCCGCCGCCGATCCGACGTCCGGTTGCGCCTTGTTGATCGCGGTGACGAGCGCGAACACCGCCGCCAACGCCTCGCTGGTGTTCAGGTCGTCCGCCAACGCTGCGGTGAAGGCAGCCCCCGCCGCCGTCACTTCGGCGGCGATGTCGTCGGCCCCGGCCGCCGCGGCTCCGGCGGCGATCCGGATCACCCGCTCCCAGGCCTGGCGGACCCGCTTGATCGACGCCCGCGCGTCGTCGAGGCCGCTCCAGGTGAAGTTCAAGGTCTGCCGGTACTGCACCTTGACGATCGCGTAGCGCAGCTCGTACCCGCTGTAACCGCGGTCGAACACGTCGGCCACGGTGACGAAGTTGCCGCGCGACTTCGACATCTTCTGGCCTTCGACCAGCAGGTGCTTCACGTGCAGCCAGGTGCGGACGAACTGCTCTCCGGTGGCGGCCTCCGACTGCGCGACCTCGCACTCGTGGTGCGGGAACAAGTTGTCCTCGCCGCCGGTGTGGACGTCGAAGCTCTTGCCGAGGTACTTCATCGCCATCGCCGAGCACTCGATGTGCCAACCGGGGAAACCGCGCATTCCCCCGGCGAACGGCGCATCCCACTGCATCAAGTGCTTGGCGTCGGTCTTCCACAGCGCGAAGTCGCGCGGATCGCGCTTCTCGGTGTTCACCGCCACGCGCGCGCCTTCCTCCAGCTCGTCCAACACCTTGCCGGACAGCGCGCCGTAGCGCGGGAACTTGGCGATCTCGAAGTAGACGTTGCCGTTCACTTGGTAGGCGTAGCCGTGCTCGAGCAGCGTGTCGATGATCGCCCCCATCTCGGCGATGTGCTCGGTCGCGCGCGGCATGTGGTGCGGCATGCGGAAGTGCAGCGCTGCCATGAAGCCCTTGAACTCGTCCTCGTACTTGCGCGCGATCTGGTACGGGTCCAGTCGCTCGCGTTCCGCCGCGGCCTCGATCGCGTCGACGCCGAGATCCTCGTCGTCCGCGGTCATGTGGCCGACATCGGTGATGTTCATCACCTGCAGCACCTCGAACCCCTGGTCCTCGAAGAACCGGCGCATCAGGTCGGCCAGCAGGAACGCCCGGAAGTTGCCGATGTGGGCCGAAGCGTAGACGGTCGGTCCGCAGTGGTACATCCGCACCCGACCCTCGGTCCGGGTCACCAACGGGTCTTTCTGGCGGGTGGCAGTGTTGTAGAGGCGGATCGTCACGGGTCTCGCGATGATGCCAGACGCGCCTCGGGATTGCCCGGGCGAAAGCGACGCCCGGTGGAACCGATCGACGGAGGTCGGCAGCAGGAAAACCCACCGGACCGCGAGTAGCCTCTGTGCGCTCGGCATGGACCCGACCTCCGCCCACCCTCCCGCCAGGTCTCCCGATCAGGTCGGGGCGGCCTTCGCCGGCCATTTCCAGTTGCTGGAGGAGCTCGGTCAAGGTTCGAGCGGCACGGTGTACCGGGCGCGCCTCGAGCGCCGCTTCGGCGACCTGCCGGCGGGCAGTGAAGTGGCGGTCAAGTACCTGCGGCGCGAACTGCTCGCCGATCCGGATGCGCAGTCGCGGCTGGCCGCGGAGGGTCAGCGGGGCCGCGCGATCCGCAGCGATCAGGTGGTCGAGATCTACGCGGTCGAGTCGATCCCGGTGCTCGGCGTCCCGATCACCTACCTGGTGATGGAGCTGGTGCACGGCCGCAGCCTGCGCGAAGTGCTGCGCGCATCCGGGTCGGTGGTCGAGGATCTCGCGCGCCGGATCGGACTCGACGCGGCACGTGGACTCGCCGCGGTGCACGACGCCGGGCTGGTGCACCGCGACATCAAACCGGAGAACCTCGCGCTGACCGAGGAAGGACACGTCAAGCTGATGGACCTCGGCCTGGCGCGCCGGATCGCCCCGGCGCGGGCGCGGGCACGCGGCGGGGACGTGACGCAGGGCGGCAGCGACAGCGGCAGCGGCAGTGGGTTCTTCGGCAGCCTGGCCTACGCGGCGCCGGAGACGCTGCGCGGCGAACCCTCGACGCCGCTGAGCGACCTCTACGCACTCGGTGTCGTGCTGTTCGAAGTAGCGACCGGACGCCACCCGTTCGAAGCGGCGTGCCGCGACGCCGACGAGATCATCCACGCCCACCTCACCCGCTCACCACCTCGTCCCTCGCACTTCAAACCGCGAATCTCCGCGTTCCTCGAGCAAGTCGTGCTCGATCTGCTGGCCAAGGATCCGGCGGCGCGCCCGCAGAGCGCCGCGGATCTCGCCGAGACGCTGGCGGCCGGCGAGGCCTCGCGCTACTGGGTGGCACACGAGACGCGCGCACCGCAGCTGGCCTCGCGCCGCCGGCTCCGCGCGATGCGGCGCAACACCGACCACCCGTTCGTCAACCGAAGGGCCGAGTTGCGGCGGTTGGACACCCTGCTGCGCGAGGCCCGCGCCGGCCACGGCAGCACCGCGCTGATCACCGGTCCATCCAGCATGGGGCGGCGGCGCCTGCTCGACCACTGGCTCGATGGGCACCTGGAGCGACGCGCCGACGTGACGTTCCTCGGCGGCGAAGCCAAGGGCGGTGCCGGCATCCAGCGCGCCGCGCCGTTCACCGACATGCTGCTCGATTGGTTTCTGCACGGCGATCGACCCGGCTCGCCACAGGCACTGGAGCGGCTGACCGTGCGGATCGCCGCACACGGCACCCTGCACGATGCCGAGGCGCAACGACTTGCCGCGGTGGTGTGCGGCACGGACGACGGGCCGAGCCCGGAGGAACGCGCGGAGCTGCTGGCGCGGCAGCTGCTGGACCTGATGCGCGGCGATGCCACCTTGGTGTTGCGCGTCGACCTCGCCGAGCAGCTCAGCACCACCGCGGCCCTGGTGGTGCGGCTGTTGGTCGACGCGTCTGCGAACCACAGGATCTTGCTGCTGCTGGTGGGGCTCGACGGCATGGCGGTGCCCCCCGGCGTGGTGCACCTACCGCTGCACGGGTTGGAGCTCGACGACTTCCTGCAGTTGGCGCGCAGCACCTTCGCCGGGCACGCCGCACCCCGCGAACTGGTCGAACGCGCCTATGCGACACTCGCCGGAAGCCCCGGCAACCTGCTCGACGCGTTCGCGCTGCTGGCCGACGAAGGCAAGCTCGCCGGCCGGGCCGGGGCCTACCGCATGGTCAGCCCGATCCCCGACGTGCGCCCTGCGGGAGCGCTGCTGCAACGGCTCGCGCAACGGTTGTCCCAGCTGACCAGTCCGCAGCGGTTCGTGCACCTGGCCGCCGCGGTGCTCGGCGACACCTTCCCGATCTCCGATCTGGCTGCACTGACCGGCCAGAGCGAATTGGCGGTGCTGGAAGCCCTGTCGGTGTTCCAGAACCGGATCGTGGTGACGCAGCGCGGTATCGGCCGCTTCCGCCACCGCGACTTCCGCGCGCGCACGCTCGAACTTGCCTCGCCCGAGGCGCTGCGCCGCTTGCACCGCACCGCCGCGTGGGTGCTCGAGGACCGCGGCGCGGCCCCGCTGGAGATCGGCACGCACCTGTCGGACGCCGGCGAACACGCGGCGGCGATCGAACCGCTGCTCGACGGCCTGGCACACCTCACCGCAACCGGCTCGCGGCAGTCGAGCGTCGATGCGACCCGCCGGCTGCGCCGCCACCTGCAGGCCCTGCCGCGCGACCAACAACGACTGGTCCAGTGGCTGCGGTTCCACATGCTCACCGGGCGGACCGAGGAGCTGCTCGGCCGGGAACCGCGCGCCCTGGTCAGCTTCCGCAAGGCGAGCTGCCTGGCCGAGCGGCTCGCGGCGACCCACGAATTGGTCGAGGCACGCACCGCGATGGCCAAGCTCGAGCTCGAGCGCGGGAGGTTCGCCGAGGTGGAACGCGAACTGGAAGGCGCCGGACAGCTGCTGCAGGACCCGGACCACCTGTTGCGTGCCCGCATCCTGAGCATCCGCGCCCGGGCACTCGGCTACATGGGACAGACCGAACGCGCGCTCACGCAGGTGCACACCGCGCTGCAGATCCTGCCGCCGGGACACGAAGAGCTGCGCGGCCACCTGTTCGTCGATCTCGCGCGGCTCGAAGCACTCGGCAGCCGGTTCACCAGCGCACTGGAGCGACTCGACGGCGCCGAGCAGATGTTCGCGGCGGCTGGCTCGGGAATCGGCCAGCTGCGCGTGCTACTGCACCGCGGCCACGTGCACGCGGTGCTCGGCAATCGCCCGACGGCGCGGGCGATGCTCGAGGAAGCGCTGGTGCGCGGACGGCGGCTGCACAACGTGCGCAGCCAGACCAAGGCGCACCTGTTCCTCGGCGAGCAAGAACTGCTGTGGGGTGATCCGGCAGCGGCGATCCCCCACCTCGAACTGGCGCTGGAGCTGGCCGCCGGTCCAGGCGACCAGCTGACCCGATTGGTCGCGCGCCTCGATCTGGTGCGATGCCGTGGGCTGCCCACCGAGGACGAGCGCAGCGAACTCGGCCAGGAGATCGAGCAGCTCGGCGTGCCGGCACTTCGGATCGGTTGGCTGATCGAGCTCGGGCGACTCGACGAGGCCGATCAGTTGGCCCAGGACGTGACCGTTCCACTCCACCTCTACCGGCGGCTGCTGCGCACCAGCGGTCGCGCCGCGGCGGCCGAAGAGCTCGAGCAGCGGATCTACCGCGGGCTGCCACGCGGCGGGGTTCGCCGCCGGTTCCGCGCCCTGTTGCGAAGCACCGCGTCATGAGCACCGAACCGCCGCCCGGCCGCGCGCTCGCGTGGCTCGACACTCACTCCTGGTGGCTCGCGCTGGGGATCACCGCGCTGGGGTTCGCGCTGCGCTGGCACGGCACCGGCGAGTTCTGGCTGAATCCGGACGAGGGGATCTACCTGCAGGCAGCGCTCGGTCCGACCTCGTTCTGGGACGAGCTGCGGGCCAACGCCCACCCACCGCTCTACTACGCGATCCTGCGCGGCCTGTCGGTGCTCACCCACGACTTCGACGCACTGCGCTGGGTGTCGCTGCTCGCCAGCACCGGGGCGATCTACGCGCTGTTCGCCGCCGGCCGCGCGATGTCGGCGGCGCCGGCCGGACTCGCCGCCGCACTGCTCGCGGCACTGTCCAGCGGAGCGATCCAGCAGGCGCGGGTGTTGCGGCCGTACTCCCTGCTGGTGTTGCTGCTGGCGCTCGCCCTGTGGCAGCTCGCCGCCTACCTGCGCGGCGGCGGCAAGCGGCCGTTGGCGGGCTACGGCGTCGCGCTGCTGCTCGCGGTGTCGACCCACTACAGCGCATTCCTCGCGGTCGGCGCCGTGGGGCTGGCGCTCGGTACGGGGCTCTTGCTGCGCAGCATCCCGCGCCGACAAGTGCTGCCACTGCTCGCCGGCAGCGCACCCGCATTGCTCGCGATGGCCGGACTGTGGATGTGGCACATCGCGCCCAACCTCGAGGGTCAGGAACTGCAACGCCAAGCGGTCGAGGGGTGGCTCAAGCCGCACTTCATCCACGGCATGGAGTTCCTCGAAGTCTGGTTCCACCTCGTCGGCGTGGCGCGCTACGTGCTGATCGAGGAGTGGGAAGTGGGGCTGCTGCTGTTGCTCGGCTGCGGGATCGCGTCCGGTCTGTGGGGCGGACGACTGCCTCGGCTCGCTGGACTGATCGCGACCTTCGCCCTGCTGATCGGCGTGGCTGCGGCGCGGACCTTCAAGTACCCGTTCAGTTTCACCCGGCACTCGATGTACTTGCTGCCGTTGCTGGCGCTGCCGATCGGCCACGTGGCCACCGCATGTGTCGGCGCGGCGCGGCGCTGGGTCGGTGTGGGGTCGGGGCTGGCCGTGGTGCTGCTGCTGGTGGGGCACCGTCCGCTGAACGACCTGGCCGGCATCACCGAGCGGTTCCCGCGCCCGTTGGACGAATTGGTGTTGCGGCGAAGCGCGGTGGAACAGACCCTCGTGCAGCTTCATCGCTTCCGCGACGCGGGGCACCCGGTGTTGATGGACGTGCAGACGTACTACTCGTTGGCCCCGATGTTCGCGGGTGCGAACTACCGCCGTGAACCGATGGAGCAGGGCGTGTTCCGCTTCGCGTGGGGGCGCAGCACGGTGCTGGTCAACGATTCCTGGACCCTGACGATCGACGACAAGTCGGCGGGGCACCGAGACGAACTCGACGACTTCCTGCGCCGCGCCGCGGCTCGCTTCCCCGAGCTCGAGCTCACGAAGCGGCACTACGCCGTCTTGCTGGTGACCGGGTGGAGCCAACGCCTGGTCCAGCAACTGGGCAAGCTCGAACGCACCGCCGGAGCCGGTCGCTTCGTGGGCGTGTTCAGCCCCGCCGACTCGCCACACCTCGCCGGACTGCAGATCGACCTTTCGATCTTCGCGCGCGTACGCGCGGAGCGGCGTTGACCTGGAGTCTGCGCCACACAACGACAACCCAGCTCGGCGCCTTCCAGCACCCGCGATCGCCGCAGCCGGTCATGAACAGTCCGGGCTACCAAAACGACGCCGCCCCGCCGCCCGAGCTGCGGATCGACAGTCGATCGACAGCCGCGGACGGCGGGGCGGAAGAGCGAAGCAGACTCGACTACTTGGTGTAGCGGAGCACCATGTTCGCGTTGCTGGTGGTCGGGCCCGAGCCGGTGGTTGCGGTCACGCTCGAGGAGTAGACCAGCTGCTTGCGCACCGCCTTCGGCGCCGCCGGGACGATCAAGCTCGCCGCCGAGCTGAGCAGCATCCGGAAGTTCGCGGTGTCCTGCCACGCGGTCTGGGTGGCGATCTCGATGCCCGAGATCCCGGGGGGAGCGGGAATCCCGTAGGTACCGCCGACGCTGATCTGCGGCAGCGAACCGGTGTTGCTCGCCGACTGGGTGATGGTCAGCACGATGAAGCGCGGATCCAGGTAGGACTTCTGGCAGTTGACGCCAGGGAAGTCCCAGCCCTGCCGGATCGACTGCAGGCCGACCGTGGTCAGGCAGACCGCGTTCGGGCCGAAGTAGTTGCCCGTCTGGCGGAACACCAGGTTGCCGGCGTAGTTCGCGTTCGAGTAGGTCGGGCTGTAGTAGTAGATGTCCGAGCTGATGCCCGCGCCATAGGTGTTGGTCGAGTTGCGGTCGTCACAGCCACCCGCGGTACTGCTGTAGCCGAACTCGATCGACTTGACGTAGTTGTACGCCGAGGGGTTCTCACCGTCGACGTAGTAGTACGACCAGGTGGAAGTACCCCAGCTGGCGTTGTTCGCCAGGGTGCCGCCGGTGAACACGAAGTCCATGCAGATGTCGGCGTTGCCCGAGTAGTTCCAGTTCGAAGCGAACGGGAACCCGATGCTGAAATCGGCAGGCAGGCTCTTCGGCTTGCCGGACTGGGTCGGCCAGCTCACCGAGTTGTTGAACACGCGCGTCGGCGTGGTCGTGGGGTTCTGCGTGAAGGTGGACTTCAGGCTGTTCATGTCGCAGTGCGACACGTCGAGCGTGACGTTGGTGAACGAACGGCCCTGACCCTGGCTGGTGCTGTTGTAGACCAAGTTGTCGTGCCGATAGGCGATGCCCTTGAGGGTCATGGCATTGCCGCGCACGTCGCCGTCGAAGTACTGGTAGTGGCCCGACGGGTAGCCGCCCAACGAGGCGTTGTTGCTGCCATCCTGGTTCTCGAGACCCAAGGGGGAGGTGATGTACGTCTGCGCCAGCCCGACACTGCTCAGGACGGCGATTGCGAGGGAAGTGGAGATTCGATGTTGCATTGGAGATCCTTCGAAGACTGAGCACGTGAGCGCCCGAGCCGTGGTTGCGTTCGACATTATCTCGAAAGAGTCGTAGCCGCGGGAGAGCGAACAACGAACTCCACAAATCGGGACAGAAACCTCACGAGCGTGTCGCTGGCGCGCAAACAGCCCACCATCACTCCGCGAGCGGTAGGGATAGAATGCCGGCCATGACCACCATCTCCGCCGCGTCTCGCACCGGCCTGTTCGCCCTCTCCATCGCGGTGCTCGCCGCCGCGTCGCGCTCCCAGTCCCCATGCCAAGCCGACTTCGACGGCAACGTGTTCATGGACAACGTGTCGATGGGCGGCCCGAACTACACCGACTGCATCAAGACCACCGCCAAGTCGGCGCTCGTGGTGCTCGCCGTGCAGGTGTTCACCGGCGAGCGCACCGGGACCAGTACCGTGGGCATCTGGGACCACGACGCCACCAAGGACGAACCGAAGTCGGAACTCGCCCGAGGGTCGTTCTCCATGAATCTGACCAACGGGTGGCAAGGGGCGCAGCTCGACAAGCCGGTGGTCCTCGCCAAGGACCAGACGTTCTGGGTCTCGTGGATCCCGGTGAACGGTTGTCAGGCTTCGGTCGAGGCCTCGGGACGCACCCTGCCGGGCATCCAGGTCTACAAGTGGAGCCCGACCAACTCGGCGCCATGGAACGGACCCTACCAGGGCCACCAGTGGAAGTTCCGCCTCTGGTGCTCGCGTCTGCCCGGGGTCGACCGCATCGGCGCGAGCTGCAGCGATGGCAACGGGAAGCTGGCGGTGTACGACGCCGCCGACGTGCCGTTCGTCGGCAACGCGGGCTTCAGCCTGTCGGCCACGACCCTGCCACCCTCGGCACCCGCGCTCGCGGTGCTCGGCGTGCAGAAGAACTACGTGAGCTTCGACCTGACCCCGGCGGGCGCCCCCGGGTGTTTCCTGCACACCGACTTCGTGATCCAGGCACCCGTGACGACCGGCTCGGGTGCGCCGTCGAGCGGCATCCTGACGCTGCCGCTGCCGATCCCCAACGACAACACGCTGAAGGGCTTCTTCCTGCGCAGCCAAGTGCTGGTCGCCGACCCCACCGTGACGCGCCCGCTCCAGGTCGTGTTCACCAACGGTGTCGGCATCACGGTGCAGTAGCCGGGGCCCGAGCCCGGATCAGCCGAGCCGCGCGTAGAACTCGAGCAGCGCGCGGCTCGCCACCACCGGGTCCATCCGCCGCGCGGTGCGCAGCAACGCGGCGTCGCGCAGCCGTGTGCGCGCCTCCGGGTTGCGGATCAGTTTGACGATCCCCGTGGCGAACAGCGCCGCGTCATCCTCCAGCAGCAATCCACAGGGTTCCGGCGCGACGTCGTCCTCACGCCGGCCCAGCAGCTCCGGCAGGATCCCGCGCTTGGTCGCCACGACCGGCAGACCGGCGGCGAGCGCTTCGCGGACGGCGCGGCAGCTGCCATCGCTGCCCGGCACGAGGAACGTGAACAGGTCCAGGGAGGCCAGCGCACGGGTGTAGTCGGGCTCGTACAGGTAGCCGGGCAGAACCACGTTCTCGACCAGCCCGAGTCGCGCGATCGGATCGCGCACCAGCGTGCGCGTGTCGTGCTCGTTGCCGCGCCCGAGCAGCACGAAACGCACGTTCGGCTCCGCGTCGACCACCTGGCGGGCGACCTCCCACAGGAACTCGAACCGGCGGTGCGGCTGAATGCGGGCGGTGATGCCGATCGCGAAGTGCCCGGCGTGGAAGCCGAACGCGTGGCGCAGGTTGCCTGCCACCCGGGTGAAGCGATGCGGGTCGGTGGTTGGCTCCTGGACCAACACGCGCTCGCGCGCCACCCCGAATCGGGCGCAGAACTGCCGCGCGCAGCTCTCGGTCGGAACCACCACCCCGTCGGTGTTGGCGAACGCGAACCGCGCCCGCGGGCCGCGCGCGGGCGGCTCCGGGTCGTGCAGCGTGCGCAGCAGGAGCACGTTGCGCCGCGATCGCCGCTTGGCCAACGAACCGATCAGGTGGTCGGCTGGGAGATGCGTGTGCAGCAGATCGAAGTCGCCACGCCGCAGTCGCGCCGCCAACCGACCTGCATCCCGCCAGATCGATCCGACGTGGAAGTGCTTGCGCAGCTCCAGATCGCCGGTGACCGGCATTCGGGCGCGGGCGAGTTCCCGCGCCATGCGGTGCTCGTCGCCGTGCATGTACGTCGCCTGCGCGAACAACACGTCGGCGCCGAGCGCCCGCAGCCCCGCCGCGGCGCGGATCGCGGGATCCGCCGGGCCGGTCCACTTGAAGTTGGCGAACAGGTGCAGGGCGCGCATGGCGGCCCGATCATGTCCGCAGGACCACCACGGCGAAACTCCGTTCTGGCCCGCGGGTCGGGCGCCCGCCCGCCCGGTCGACGTCTGCGCCGCGGCTCGATGCTCGCGACCGCGACGTCGGGGCCGCGATACGCGCGCCTACTTACAGATCCCGGTCCACATGCCGCGCGAGGCGGAGTACCCGCCGGTGTTGCCACTGTCCTGGCCGAACACCTGGAAGTACACCCGCGTGTTGCCGATGTTCGGATCGTTGGGGACCGGTGCCGGGAGCGTGGCCTCGCCGTTCGCGTCGGCTTGGAACTGCACGAAGAACGCGCCGGTCAGGTCGACGTTGACCTGCACGCCGAACAGGTTGAACTTCGCACTCTTGGCGCTCAGCGCGAACAGCGCCTGGGCGTTCGGCTGCAGGTTGGACACCTTCATGACCAGCCCCTGGGCACCGACCTTGGGCGAGGCCCCATCGAACCTTACCCGCGGCACCAGACCGTTGCTGCCCGCCGTGCCGGCCTCGAAGCGGTTGAGGTGCCCGCAGTCGACCTGCAGCACGTACAGCCCTTCCTCGATGTCGCTGACGTACATCAACCCCGAGTCGGTGAACGGGAACACACCCCACGCGCCGTGGTACCCGCTGGTGTAGCCCGGCGAAGTGTCGTAGCGGGCCAGCATCGTCGGGTTGGTCGGATCCGCGAGATCGACCATGTGGAAGCCATCCGCGTAGTGCGAGATGAACGACGTGCGACCGATCACGTAGGCGTTGTGCACGCCGGTTCCGCTGACGATGTAGTCGCCCTTCTTCACCGGGCTGGCAGGGTTGCTGATGTCCCACACCGTGGCGTGTGGCGTGCCGGTGTTGGCGATCTCGTCGGTCGCGACCATCAGCTGGTCGTCTTCGGTCACCCAGCAGTTGTGCGCGTAGTTGCCCGGCGTCTGGGCCAGACCGAGCTGGACCAGGCTGGCCGGGTTGCGCGAGTCGAAGATTCGCACGTAGTTGGTGCCACGCGTGACACCGTTGGCGAAGTACGCCTTGCCGCGGGCGATGAACGCGTCATGGGTGTAGACGGTGTTCCACGAGGCGATCAGCGTGGGGTTGGTCTTGCTGGTCCTGGCGTCGAAGATCGCGCAACCCTGGTTGGTGCCACAAACGTACAGCAGCTCGTTCTCGTGATCGGAGCGGATGTTGTGCGAATGGCTGAGCTGGGCCGTCGCGACCAGGCCGAGATCCTTCGGCGCATCGGGGTTGGACATGTCGATGACCCGGATGCCGCGGTGGTGCTCGCTCACCGAGTAGATGTACGAACCCAGGTGCGTGAAGTCGCGCCACGAACTGCTGTTGGCCGTCCACCACCCGGCTTCCTTGATGTTGGTCGGATCGGTGGTCTCGACCGCCCAGATGCCGGAGTACTCGCCGACGAAGGCGAACTCGCGCCCGGTCGGGGAAGTCCAGCCCCACACATCGGAGTAGTCGACGGCAGCGCGCTTCCACTTCTTGACGACGGTGACGTTCTGCGCGGCGAGGGGAGAGAGGAACACTGTGCCGGCCAGGATGGCAGCGGCGACGCAGGGATTCAGATGCATGAGCGAACCAGGGATGCCCGATTTCGTGGGAGGGGCGGCACCAGGGATCATACTCGCGAAGCAACACGGACGGCCCGATCGCCGGGGCGATCAACGCGACCCGATCTGCAAGCCGCGCCGCGCCAACTGGCGCAGCAGCAGCGGGGTCACGCGGCTCCATACGGCACGCCGTTCGGCGCGCGACCAACCCATGGCGCCGAGGAACCGCAGCCGGTCGGTCCACGTGGGGGTGCAGGCGAGCGTGGCCGCATGCCGATGCAGATAGCGCGCCATCCGCACCAGCATCCGATCGCGGGTCGCGGACTCGAGAGGACCGCCCAACGTCGCCCGATCCAAGTCCAGCAACACGACTTCGACCTGCCCGTCGCGGCAGCGCGCAATCAGGTTGTCGGGATGCAGGTCGGGGTGCCGCAATCCAGCGCCGAACGCCATCCCCACCACACGTCCCGCCTCCCGCACCGCGGAATGTCGCAACTCGGGGTTCCGTGCCACGAACGCCGGCAGGGGCTCGGCGCCTTCGATCAGCTCGGTGATCAACCGCAGGCGGAAACCCAGCGGCGGCAGCCGCTTCACGAGCGCAGCGAGCGGAGCGACCACCGGTACGCCGAGCTTCTGCAGCGCGCTGAGCACGCGCAGCTCCCGGGCCGGTCGCCGCGGATCGAAATAGCGCAGCGACAAGAGCCGCGCTGCCCCCCCACCCCGCCGGTAGTCGCGCACGACCCCGCGAACCCCGGGTCGCAGCTCGACCACGGCTGCCCCCCCTCGCCCTCGAGCCCCTGACAGGGGTTCGCCCGGGGACCAGAGCAGTGCGGCGTCGACCTCGACGAGGTCGCGGCGCAGCAGCGCGGATCCACCGGCGCGCGTCTCGGTCACGAACTCCAGGTCGCCGGTCACGCCGGGATCTTACGGCAGCAGGCGTTTGCGCCCGCGCCACGCTCGCCGCGACTCGGCGACGATCGCCCGGGCTCGCCCGACGCCGCGTGTCGACCCACCGCGAAAAATGCGAAGATTCGTGGCCGGCTCGGTGCGGCTCCTGCGCCTGGCCTGCCGACCCATGCCATCCCGCGCCGAGAGAGTGAAGCAGCTGTTCGAGCAGGCATTGGACCTGCCGGAAGAACGGCACGCCGCGTTTCTGGCCGAAGCCTGCCCGGGCGAACCGGACCTCCAGCGCGAGGTCGCCGACCTTCTCTCCGCACTCGCAGCCGCCACGGGTTTCTTGGCCGAGCGTCGGGACCCGACCGCGACCGAGCAGCCGGGCACCACGGTCGACGGTCGGTTCGAGCTGATGGAACGCCTCGGGGAAGGGGGCTTCGGAGTGGTGTTCCGCGCCCGCCAGCTCGAACCGCTGCAGCGCGACGTGGCGTTGAAGATCCTCAAGCTCGGCCTCCACGGGCGGTCGGCGACTGCGCGTTTCGAACAGGAGCGGCAGGCGCTGGCGCGCATGCAGCACCCCAACATCGCCGCGGTGTACGACGGCGGCACGACGGCTTCGGGCCGGCCGTACTTCGCGATGGAGCTGGTCGACGGCAAGCCGATCACCGAGTACTGCCGCGAGCACGGCCTCGGCATCGGGGAGCGGGTCGACTTGGTGATCGCGGTCTGCCTCGCGGTGCAACACGCCCACCTCAAAGGCATCGTGCACCGCGACCTGAAGCCTGCCAACATCTTGGTGGCGCGCAGCTCCGATCAGCGACCGTTGCCGAAGGTGATCGACTTCGGCATCGCCAAGGCACTCGACCCTGACGTCGCACACCCCGACTTCACCGGCACCCTGCACGGACAGCCGATCGGCACCTTGGAGTACATGCCGCCGGAGCAGGCGCTGGGGCGCTTGGACGAGCTCGACTCCCGCGCCGACGTGTACAGCCTCGGGGTGGTGCTCTACGAACTCCTCGCCGGCAGGCGCCCGTTCGAGCGCGGCGACCACGCGACCGGCATCGGCGCGGACGGCATGGTGTCGCGCATCCGCGACGAGGCGCCGCGCCGACCGAGCACACGAGTGGCACAGGGCGACCGCCCGGTCCCGCTGCCGGGTGCAGACCGGTCGCGCTGGTCGCGCGCGTTGCACGGCGACCTCGACTGGATCATCGACCGCGCCCTGCAGAAGAACCCGGACGACCGCTACCCGACACCGAACGCGCTGGCGACCGACCTGCGCAACTTCCGCAGCGGGATGCCGGTGTCCGCGGGACCGCCGACCGCGGGCTACGTGCTGCGGCGCTTTCTCGGCCGACACCGCGCCGCCGCGCTGGGCAGCACCACCCTGCTCCTGTCGATCCTGATCGGGTTCGTCGCCACGTCGCTCGCACTGGCCGACGCACGCGCCGCGTCCGCCAGCAAGTCGCGCACCGTCGCGGCGTTGCGCACGCTGCTGCTGACCGCCGACCCGCACGCCCTGCGCGGTCCGGATCACTCGGTACGGGCGATGCTCGACGAGTTCGCGCCGCACATCGCGGAGCGGTTCGCCAGCGACCCCGATGTCGCGCTGGAACTGCACGTCACGGTCGGCGGCGCCTACCGCAATCTGTCGCAGCTCGAATCGGCCCGCGGACACCTGGACCGCGCGGTCGCGCTGGCGCGGACCGCGGGTGATGCGCTGCCGTTGGAACGCGCCCTGATCGAACAGACAGCGCTGCGCCGTGAGCTCGGCGACTTGCGTGGCGCGGCGGAATCCGCGGAGGAGGCGCTCGGCATGGCGCGCGCACGCAACCCGCGCAGCCCCCGCGTGGGGCAGCTGATGCTGACCCGCGCCGACCTCTACCGGCTCGCCGACGACCCGCGGCAGGGCGAGGCACTGGTGCAGCCTGCGCTGGCGCTGCTGCCCCGCAACAACGTCGATCCGCGGGTCCTCGCGCAACGTGCGTTCGGGCTCGATCTTCTCGGCGCATTCGCCTTGCGTCGCGGAACCACCGAGTCCGCGAAGGCACACTTCGAAGCCGCCCGGGCGGCACGCACACGATGCTTCGCCCCCGACCACCCGATGCTCGCCACCAGCGACATGAACCTCGCCGCGGTGCATCGCACCCGTGGTGCGCTGGGCGAAGCGCGGCGAGCGGCCGAACGCGCGCTGGCGAACCAGAGCAAGGCGTTCGGCGCACGCCATCCACAGGTCGCCGCGACGCACGCGTTCCTCGGCGGCCTGGCACTCCAGCAGAACGACCTGCCGCGCGCCCGCGAGCACCTGGGACGGGCGCTCGAGGTGCGCAAGGCGGTGCTGCCCGCCGGCCATCCGGACCTGGCGAGCACCTTCGCGGACCTCGGGCGACTCGAGCTGCAGGCGCGCCGTCCGGCGGACGCGGAGCGCCACCTGCGGTGCGCCGTCGAGTTGGGCGAGGCCGCCGGCGGCACCTCGCGCGCGTTCGCCGGGGCGATCCAGAACCTCGGCATCGCGGTGGAACGCCAGGGTCGACTCGACGCAGCGGTCACGCTCTACCAACGCGCGCTGCGCCTGCACCGCGCGTTGGGAAACGACAACCCCGGAATCCCCGGCTCGCTGACCAACCTCGGGATGCTGACGCACCGCCGCGGCGACCCGAGCGCCGCGGTACCGCTGCTGCGTGAAGCGGTCGAACTCCGCCGCAGCCAGGCCGCGGCAGCAGGCGAACTGCTCAACGCCGAGACCGCCCTGGCGCGCGCCGCCAAGGCGGCCGGTGACCTGCGCACCGCCGCGGTCGCACAACGCGCCAGGGTCGCACTGATGACCGAGCTCGGCAACCCGGCCGGGCAGATCGCCGCCACCAGGGCCAAGGCAGCTCGCTTGTTCCTCGACGCTGGCGACGCGGCGGCGGCCAAGCCGTTGGCCGCGGCGGCACACGCGTACTGCACCACCGAGATCCCCGACCAATGGCCGACGGGTGACAGCGCGGCGATGCTCGCCGCCTGCCTGCTCGCGGAGGGCAAGTGCGCCGAGGCGGCGCGACACGCCGATGCCGCGTGGTCGTTGCTGCGCCGCTCTCCCGCGCCGGTCGCCTACCGGCGTCGTTGCCTCGAAGTGCTGGTGTCCGCGCACCGCGGTGCAGCGGCGGCGACGGCCGACGAGGCGCAGCGCACCGACCACCGCCACACGGCGGACCGCGCCAAGGCCGACCTCGCCGCCATGCCCGGCAGCGGAGGAACGGGACGGTGACACCGACCGACGACCAACTGCTGGCCACCGTCTACCAACGGCTTCGTGGGATCGCCGAGCGGCAGCTGCGAGGTGAGCGAGACGACCACACCTTGCAGCCAACCGCGCTGGTGCACGAAGCGTGGTTGACGTTGCGCGACCGACTGGAGGCGCTGAGCCACGATCCGGCGCGGTTCTTCGCCGCCGCAGCCGAGTCGATGCGCTGCATCCTGATCGACCACGCCCGCCGCCACAACGCCAAGAAGCGCGGCGGCGGCGCCGACCGCCTGCCGCTCGACCTCGAGCAGATCTCCGCGACTGCTTCGTACGACGACTTGATCGCGCTCGACGAAGCGATCGCGGCGCTGGCCGAGGGCAACCCGCGCAGCGCGGAGGTGGTGCGGCTGCGCTTCTACGCCGGCCTCACCGAGGAGGAAGCGGCGCAGGCCCTGGGCATGTCGCCTCGCACCATCCGTCGCGAGTGGGCGTTCGCCCGCGCGTTCCTGTTCCAGCGACTCGACCTTCACCGGTCTCGTTGAACCCTCGGATTCCGCGTCCGGTGACCGGACACACGGCATTCCCTTGGCCGCTGCGAGGGCGTTCTTGCGCCTGCGCAGTCGGGCTGCACTCGGCGGCCCGCAGCCAATCCATCGTCGAGCCACGCTCCCGCTGATCCGGGGCGACCTCGACGACGATGAGACAACCCACGGAGAACCCCATGTCGCGCCTTCTGATCCTGTCGTTCGGTATCCTCGGCTATCTGACGTTCCTCGCCACTTTCCTGTGGTTGGCCGGTTTCGTGACCGGCTTCCTGGCTCCGACCAGCCTCGACTCCGGCGTCGCGACAGTGCCGACCAGCATCGCCTTGCTGATCGACCTCGGCCTGATCGCCGCGTTCGGCGCGCAGCACTGGGTCATGGCACGACCGGGCTTCAAGCGTAGACTCACCCGTTGGGTGCCCGCGTCACTCGAGCGCACGCTGTTCATGTTGGCGACTTGCGCGGTGCTGGCACTGCTGTTCACCCAGTGGCGGGCAATGCCGCGCGTCCTCTGGGCCTTGGACGGCACCGCGTTCTGGGCGATCCATGCGATCGGGGCGATCGGATGGACGGTCGTGCTGCTGAGCACGTTCCTGATCGACCACTTCGATCTGTTCGGCCTGCGCCAAACGTGGCTGGCGTTCCGCGGTCGCAGCTACACGCAACGTCCGTTCGTCGAGCGGAGCTTCTACCGCTTCGTGCGCCACCCGCTGATGCTCGGGTTCTTGGTGGCGTTCTGGGCAGCGCCGGTGATGACGCTCGGACACCTGGTGTTCGCGCTCGGGTTCACGGTGTACATCGTCGCCGCGCTGACCGTGGAGGAACGCGACCTGCTGTCGCTGCACGGGGATGCGTACCGGGAGTACCAGCGGCGCGTGCCCAAGCTCCTGCCGCTCGGCCGGCGCGAGTCGTGGAGTGCGTCGGCGCGGTCGGCGTGAGCGAGTGACGGTTGGGCGGTCGTCAGCCGGACGCGTGCTTCGCGTCTGTGTCCGTCAGGAAATCGCCCCCCAGATCATTCCGATATCCCATAGCGGCACGAGTCGAGAGGGCCCTCGGTCTCGCGCCGTCGCCACACACGCGCGGACACGCAGGCCGCGGCTGCTAGTGGGGTGTGTCCGAAGTTGGTCACATAAGTCGCCGGCCCTACGGCCCGCTCGCGGCGTCGCAGCTCCTCAGCTTGTCCACCAACAAGCCGTGTCGTCGCAGCTCCTTGCGAGCGAACCGCATGACTCGACGACTTATGCAACGAGCTTCGGACACACCCCACTAGCATGGACACCCTCCACGTCACCCTACACCGCCCTACGACATGAACCGTCACGCGCTCGTCGCCCTCGGCTTCCTGCTGCCCGCAGCGGGGCTTCCCGCTCAGCAGACGTGGGTCGTCAGCCCACCGGCTTCGAACCTCATCAGTGCTTTCGCAAACGCCAAAGACGGTGACACGATCGTCGTCAACTCGGCGCTGTACGACGTCGGCAACGGCATCGTCACGACCAAGGCGCTGACCGTGGTGGGCAAGCCCGGCGCTCGTATTGTCGGCACGGGAAACTCGAGCGCGCTCGCGATCACCAACATTCCGACCGGCAGACGCTTCGTGATGCGAGGCATGTGGGTCAGTCAAGACGCGTACGTCTTCGGTCCGACGGTCGAGTTCAAGAACAACGCGGGCTCGGTGTTCCTGTCCGGTTGTCAGTTCACCAGCGCGTGCAGCGCTTACTCGTGCCCCCGGTACATTTCGGTCGAAGGCTGCAGCCTGTTCGCGATGACGAACTGCTCCGTCAGCAACCTCACCGTCGAGTGCCAGGGCAGCGTCGCGATGTTCACCGGCTGTGCACTCGCGGGACGAATCGCGCGGGACCACGCTCTCAGCAGCGGGCGGGCCGCGACTTCCGCCCTCTGGGTCTACAGCGGCTCGGTCACACTCGCCAAGTGCACCGCGAGCGGCGGTGCCGGCGAGGGCAAGTACGCAGGTGTTCCTGCCGTCGCGCTGTTCCAGGCCGGAGCACTCTCCATCGCGGGTGATGCCGCGGACACCTACACTGCCGGCGCGCCGGGCTCGACTGCGACGTCCAGGGTCTCTTCGATCGAGGCGTTCGGCGTCGGCCTGCGCATCGACCCGAAGATCACGCTGGTTCCAAACCCCGGGCAACCGGGCATCGCAGGGTCGGCGGCGACGTCTCCGCGGCCCATCTCGATGGCTGCGACCAGCGCGGCCCCTGGCGGCACGCTGAGCACGACGGTGATCGCCGACGCCGGCGAACCCGTGGTGCTGTTCGGCGGCCTCCTGCGCACGCCGACAGCGATGCCCCCGTTCGGCGACCTGTTCATCAACCAATCCGCGCTGGTCCTACTGGCCTCGACCATTGTGGGCGCGAGCGAGCACTGGACCGTGCAGGTACCGATCCCCAACCTCGCGAGCTTGTCGGGATTCCCGATCGGGTTCCAGGCCATCGCGGGCGGACAAAGATCCCCGACGCAGTTCTCGGTGCCCGCCGCCGTCGTGATCGAGTGACTGCCGTGCGCCGGGGCCCGCGGCTCGACGCGGGCCCTCCGTGCGGCGATACGCATGCCCGAGCTGGTGCGCTGTCGTTGCGCCATCCGACCTCACGTTCATGAAAAAGGGACGGAACGGCTCACACCGCTCCGTCCCGCGCTCGACAAGGAGTTCCAGCGAACACCACCCGGCGACGAATCGCCGAACTCGGTTCGATGGGTTCGGCTAGTGCCCCTTGCCGACGCGCTCATGGCTGTCGGTGCCGGGCTTGGTCGGGTTGTCCTTCGGCTCGAAGCTCGGGCGTACCACGCCGTAGAACTTGTAGACCTTGGCTCGGAACGCGAGCTTGGTCACATCGGCGCCCTTGTCACTCAACTTCGGCGCCATCTCGAGGGCCTTCTTGGTCCGGCCGATCTCCAGCTGAATCTCGTCCTTGCCGATCGGCTTGACGCACTTGAGCGCCGCCCAGGGCACCACGTAGTTGCTCTCGCCGATCCCGACCACGCCGCCCGACGCGACGATCAGGAACGCCATGCTGCCGCTCTTCGGCTCGATGAAGAAACTGTCGCCCGCCCCGATCTTCTCCTTGCCGGAGACGACCTTGGCAGCGCCGAGCTTGCTGACCAGAACCAGGGATCCGGGCTTTTCGTGCGACGCCTCGCGCACCGCGCCGCGCTTCTGCGCCTTGTCCACACCCTTGCCGAGGTGCGGCAGGTTCTTCGCATCGAACTCCGGCATCTTCTGCAGCAGATCAGCGGTGATGCTCAGGGAGAATTGCCTGCTGTTGGTGTCCCACGTGAGCGAATTCCAGGCCACCGCAGTACGCCGGCCACCGATGCCGAGGGTCGCGCCGGACTCGAGCACCGCGTAGCGCACGGCACCGTCGGTCGCGTCGATCACCAAGTCGGCGATCGAACCGAGCTTTGCCTTCTTGTCTCCCTCGCGACCGTTGTTCACCACCGCGCCGACCAACGTGCCGCGTTCGAGCAACTGCACATGATGCCGCTGCACGGCCGCCTCCTGGGCCCGCGCGCCTTGCTCTGCCTGACCGGTCAGCGGAAGACCCGCCAGCCCCACGCCGAGAACGGTAGTGATCACGATCTTGCTTTCATCAGAGAGGATTGCCATGTGGTTGGTTGCTCCTGTTCGGGTAGTTGCGATGCCCGACCAGACCCGGCCGATCCGCCTCGCGTTAGCCCGGACCCCGCGAGCCGCCTTGCGAGACCGGCCGTCGTCGCCGAAGAGAGCGACGAACTCGGCCCTGCGACGGCATGCTCGCAACGCGTGTGCGACTGGGCGGACATACCTCTACGCGGGCTCGTGTGATCGGCTGGTGCCGCGCACTCGCCGGGGAGGATCCGGTTGCGACCATTCCCTCAGTCACGGCACGTGCCTCGGCACGCGGAGACGCCGCGGAGCGAAGCACGCTCGCCGCGTTGGGTCTGCGGCGCACTCGTTGCACCGCGACCTGGGCGTACTAGCCCGGACTATTCATGAGCAGCGTCGCGAGATCGTGCAAGGTTGTTGCTGGCAAGGAGAACGGCAGGTTCTGCCCGGAGGCGGGGTGCCTCCCCGTCGAGGAGCAGGTTCTGACGTTCGACGAAGCCAGCAGCGAACTCGCGCGATCGCAGCAGCTCGGTCACGAATAGTCCGGGCTAGGAGTCTGCGCCACAGAAGGGCGACTCAGGAGGTGCGTGGATTTCGGCGCAGGTCGCCGGCCGAAATCGCAGCCAAATTGGTGGATTCGGCGAGGCTTTCGGGTGGTGACGGGTGTTGGAAGGCGCGGATCTCAAGGGTTGTCATTCTGTGGCGCAGACTCCTAGTGTGCGGCTACTTGATCGCCGCGGTTGGGGCGACAACACTCGCTGCCGGCGGCGCGATCGATGGCTCGGCCTGACCCGCCCCATCGGCACGCGCTCCTTCCGCACGAGTTCGATCGGGCGACAACTCCGCACTCGGCCGCGTGGGCGTTCCGGCGTCGATCACGACGGGCTGCGCCGGCTGCCGTCCGGTGCCGTGGTCGGCAGGCGAAGACAACCACAACCACACGAACAACGCGGCCGCCGCGCTGACGGCGATCGGAACCAACACGCGCACGACACGCAGGCCCCTACGCCGTCCAGCCTGCTCGACGCGGCTGCGCTGGTCGGCGAGGGCACGTTCGAGCCCAGCGACGAATGGATCGCTCGGTCCGCGCTTGTCCCACAGGTACTGCTCGCTCGTCATCGGATCACTCCCAGCGCTCGAGGCGCTGCCTGAGTAGTTTCATACCCTTGCACAAGTTCACCCGAACAGAACCCGGGGTCATCCCCGTCTGCTCGGCGATCTCGGGACCGGTCATCTCCAAGAGCAACCGCAACATCAACGGCTCCCGGTGACATTCCGGCAGCTTGCGGATCTCCGCGAGGATCTCGTCGGCCGCGGTCGGATCGCCCTTGGGTGGAGCGGCCAACTCCGCGGCCTTCGCGTCTTCCAGAGGTGCCATGGGCGAGCGGCTGCGCGCTGCCAGAGCATCGCGGCCGGCGTTCCGCGCGATGGTGCAGAGCCACGCCGGGAAGCTCTCCCGACGCTTCAGCGACGCGAGGGAGCGGAACGCCGACACCGCGACCTCCTGGGTCAGGTCATCGGCTTCGGAGTAGTCGACCATGGTGAGCAGAATGCTCTGCACGGTCGGCGCATAACGCGCCCACAGCTCGTCGAACGCGCGACGACTGCCGCGTTGCGCCTCTTCCACGAGAGTCACCGGACAGCTGGTGCGACCGACGTCCTGCGCGGTGGGACTCTCCCGCGTGCTGGACGCCGATCGCGACCCGCGCGAGATGCGCGACAACTGGTCTCCGACGAACGAAAGTGCATGTGCTGGCATGATTCTCGTCTCCGAGCTCGATTCTGGTGCGGAGCTGTGCAGCACTCGGATGAGCAACCGCAAACCCATCGCACCGGCTCCCTACGCGGGTGGTCCGACGGGCGGCTCCGACATTTGCTCCCAAGTCAGAAGTCGCGTGGCACTGCAACGGACGATGCAAGTGCTGCAATGGTTGCACTTCGAAACGAGAGTCCGCTCGACCGTCCCACGTCGTCTGCACCGACGTACCGGGTTGTCCGTGCAGCGAACTCGTGGGCCGTTGTTCGAGAGATCGATGGGGATTCGGTCATGGTGTCTCCGCCGTGCGGAACGCTTTCATCTTCGCCGGACGCACGGGGACAGGGACGCGTTAGTCGGGTGGCCGAAATCCGCCGGAGGCTCTCGACTCGGCGCGCAGCAGCCACATTTGCTGCGAACTTCAGACGAGGGGCACTAGCGGACGTTGCCTCGCATCGGTCCACCCCGGGTGAGGACAAGCCGATGCCACCTGTGGAACGAGGCGAAGACCCGCGGAAGCGGCGAGAAGAGATCTTGAAGCGGGCGCGGAGCGCCAAGCTGGAATACCAGAGGCGCGCGTTGCGTGGCGGCCAGTTCGAGATCCTCGCCGAACACGACCAACCTCCGGACCACGACGAGATACCGCAGGAGGGACCGCCCGGCGCGAAGCCCCGCACGAGAGGTCTGCGGCGCATTTGGGACCTCGTCGAAACGTGCTTCAGGGTTCACCGCACGGCGCGAACGCGTCGCTGAGACGAACTCCACGTGGACGCGTTTCGACCCAAGGTCGATCGGCGCCGACGGCGCGACGATACGTGTTCAGTCGGCGGATCGCGTTCGCCCAGCCAACCGCGCACGAGCGCTCGACCACCCGCCGGGGTAGCCTCGTCCCCCACCCGCATGCCGCAAGACTCCTCCGACCTCCCACCCGGCGCCCGGGTCTTGTTCGTCCGTCTCTCTGCGCTCGGCGACGTGATCTTCGCCCTCGAATCCGTGGCGTCGCTGAAGGCGGAGCGCCCGGACGTGCTGATCGACTTCTTGGTCGAAGACCGGTTCGCCGAGGTGTTACGCGACCAACAGGGGATCGACACCGTGCTGCAGTCGCCGCGGCGCCGGAAGCTGCAACTGCCGGGCTTCCTGTGGCGGCTACGCCGGCGCCGCTACGACGCGGTGCTCGATCTGCACGGCATCCTGAAGAGCGCACTCCACGTGTGGATGACGCGCGCCCCGCTCAAGCTCGGCTACACCGCTCCGGGTGCACGTGAAGGAGCCTCGCTGGTCTACAACCGCAAGGTGCCGCTGCCGTCACCCCTGCCGCATCGCGCCGAACGCGGCTACTACCTGCTGCAGGCCCTCGGCCTGCGCGGCGCACGCCATGCTCCCCTGCTGCTCGGCGGCGACGACTTCGACACGGCGCAGCGACGCGGCGTGATCCTCCACCCGGGCAGCAGCGCGTTCGCCGCGTTCAAGCGCTGGCCGCTCGACAAGTTCGCCGAGCTGGCCCGGCGACTCACCGAACGCGATCTACCCGTTTCGGTCAGCTTCGGCCCCGGTGAAGAGGGCCTCGCCGAGACACTGCGGCGCGCGGTGCCCGCCGTCGTGCCGATCGACGGGCGCGGCTTGGGGCTGCTCGGGCTGGCGCGCCAGATTCAGCGTGCCCAAGTTCTGGTGGCCGCCGACACCGGACCGCTGCACATCGCCGCGGCGGTCGGCACGCCGGTGGTCGCACTGTTCGGCCCCAAGGACGCCGAACTCTACGGCCCGCGCGGGATGCAGCAGCGCGTCGTCACCCACGATGTGCCGTGTCGGCCGTGCCGACGGCGACGCTGCGCCTCTCCCCAGTGCATCCTCGGCGTCCCGGTCGATCGGGTCGAAGCGAACGTGCAGGAGCTGTGCAGCGGATGACCGACCGCGCACCCCTGCGGACCGAGGTGGTGGTGATCCGCCACCAAAAGGAGCGGATCGGCAAGTGCTCGCTTCGCCACCTGCACGGACGCCCCGGGTTCACCTTCTTGAAGTGCAACAAGGCATTCGCCTTCGACGCGACTGGCCACCTCGAGCTCGCGGTCGATGCCCCGCCGCTCACCGCCGCCGATCGCGGCCCGCCGCTGCTGCTGCTCGACAGCACTTGGCGCCACCTGGACGCGCTACGGTCCCGGATCGACGGCCAGACGATCCGTCGCTCGATCCCGGGTCGGGTGGTGACGGCGTACCCGCGCACCAGCCGGGTGTTCGACGATCCGCCTGAAGGGCTGGCGTCGGTCGAGGCGCTGTACGTGGCGCTGCGGATCCTGGGTGACGACGACCTGTCGCTACTGGACGGCTACTACTGGAGGGACGAGTTCCTGGCGGGGTTGGAGCGGGGGGGTTCGTAGGGTGTTGTTCGGCCGGATCGGCACTCCGTGACATCTGCACGCGGCCTATTGCACGCGGCAAGTTGCACGCACCGATCACACTGCTCATCGGCGTAGCCTGGGCAGACCGGTGGACGATCTGCTGCAAAACCACGCCACAAGACCACCACACCCGCACACCAACAGTCGAGCCGACCGGCTCGATCGGGCCAGACCGGCGAGTCAACCGCAATCCCCGTCGTGCAGCAGGGTGAGCAGTGCCGCGGTGGCGAAAAACACAACCAGCGCACGCGCCGACCACACAGCACCTTGCACCATGAGGACAGCTCCGAGGACGAGTTCGATACCGGCGAAGGCATGGTAGACCCACTCCGGGAGAGCCGAAGTGGGCTCGAACTGCGTGACGACCTTCCCACACCCCAAGAGGAACACGAAGCTCCCGAGCAGCCGTCTAGCCCAGACTATTCATGACCGAGCTGCTGCGATCGCGCAAGGTCGCTGCTGACTTCGTCGAACGTCAGAACCTGCTCCTCGACGGGGAGGCACCCCGCCTCCGGGCAGAACCTGCCGTTCTCCTTGCCAGCAACAACCTTGCACGATCTCGCGACGCTGCTCATGAACAGTCCGGGCTAGCCCAACGCTGGGCCATGACAACTCACCAGCTGAAGCGCGTCGGTTCCATCGCAACGGGTGGTGGTCCAGTCACGGCACCATCCCGTCGAACTCGAGACGAAGGACCTGCACGGAGCCCACTCCGGAGCGCACCTCGATGGTAGCCTGCTCCTTGCCGACGCCGGGAGCCTCGGCTCGAAGCACATAGCGCTGCGGTAGCAGCCACTGATCGGGCGACATCCGGACCGAATACTGGGCGTCCCCGGCGTGCCATCCGGACCACGCCAAGACCCCCTTTCCGGTCTCCGTGGAGAGGGCGACGTTCCACAGCCCTCCGATGGGCACATCTTCGATCACGGACGCGAACTCCAAGCGGCACGGGGTCAAGCCGGGCACGACACGCACTTCGATCTCCTTGGTGCCATCCGCCTCGATGTCGATCGGCGTCGACGGGCCGAGGACTACGTGCGGGAACACCGGCACTGCTCGGTAGCTCCCGGGAGGCAGTGCCACCGGTTTGTCGAGCTCCGCGAACGTGTCGAAGAAGCGCTTCTTGTCGCGCATCGTGCCCTCGACGTGGAACATCGGCGCGCGAAAGCCCTTTGGCGCAACCAGCCGAGGCTCGGATCGCAGGGTCACCAGATGGCACGGCGTGCCGTCTTTGGACAGTTCGACATCGACGGGTTGCACAGCACGATCCAGGGGCAACATCGGGGTAGACACCTGCGTCAAGCCGTGCCGTGCGGTCAGCACCAGTCCCCTCAGCTGCGGGTCCTTACCGTCGCTCCGCCGGGCGCAGGCGACGACGAGCGCCCCCGGCGCAGGATACCGCCGAACGAGTTCCGCCAACGCTGGCGACTCGCCGAACACCACACGCTGGCCTTGGTGACGCACCTTGCATGTGTACCACTCGAATGGCTCGTTTGCTCGTACCACGGCAGCGCACACATCGGCAAACACGAGGGCCGTCGAGGGACCCGGCGCCACGAAGACAGACCCGGTCGCCCGGTCGGTAACACGTACTTTCGTCCGGTGCCGTGCGTCGTAGCAGTAGCGACCGGGCCGGAGCCCCTGGATGCGCGCGCGCCCGGCGGCATCCGAGGCGGCCACGAACACCGCGCGACGCGGCTCCGGGGCGGGCAACCGAAGTGGTCCGACCAGGGCATGACGGAGCGCTGTCGCGGGATCCGGGTGGTTCAGCTGGGTGATCGCCACGCGCACACCTGCGACCGGCTGGCCGGATCGGTCACGACACTCGAACTCGTGAGTGAGGCCAGGCTTCAGGTAGACGGTCTGCTCACGCGGTGTGCGTTGCACCTCTGTGGGAGGATACCCCTCCTTGATGACGAACAGATTCCGATTGGCATCCTTCGGCAAGCGATCTTCATCTACCTCGATACGGCCACGAGCATCGCTTCGAGCCAGAACCGATCGTGAGCTCACACTCGATGCGAGCCGGTGGGCCTGCGCAAGCCGAGCACCCTCGACCGGGCTGTTCTGCTCGTCGCGGACCAGAACCACGTGTAGCTGCCGGGCATCCCCGTCTTGGCTCGTACTGAGGACGACTCGGCTCTCGCGGGTTCTACTCTCCGGGTGTCCAAGGCTCTGATTCGGCGAATCGACCGACCCGGGAAGCCCAGGTCTGTTCGGCCGTCCGCGAACCGAGAACCACACGCACAGAACAACCAGCAGCAGTGCCGAATAGGAAACGAGCTTGGTTCGGGTCGACATCACTGGCACTCCAGCATGGTTGACTTCGCGCACGACCTTTGAACGCTTTCCGCTACGCCAGCGGCCACTTCGGCGCCGGGATCTCCTGCCGCGGCGGCACATCCGAGTAGGCCACCCGCGGGTCCGGCGTCGGCTCCGGCGCCTCGGCGCCGACACGCCGCGCCGCCTCGCTCTCCGGATAGAACAACGCGTGTCCCTGCGGGCGGTGGCCGATCATCAAGATCGCGCAGGGGCCGGTGCCCGCACCGACGAACACGTGCGTGACCCCCGGCGGACAGTGCACGAAGTCCCAGGCGCGGAGCTGCCGCTCCTCGCCGTTGACCAGCAACGTGCACTCCCCGGACAGCACCAAGAAGTCCTCCTGCGCGTTCTCCCGGTGGTAGCGACACGCCGGCTTGCCCGGCTCCAGCACCGCCACGCCGATGCCGGTCTGCGGGAAGCGCGTGTTGTGCTCCAGGATGCAGCGGCGGCCGAACAACGGGTGCTCGGACCACTTCGCCTGCGCGATGTTGACGACGTACCAACCGCCTTGCTCTTCGACCATCACACACCTCGCCGCGTCGCGTCGCCGCACCCGAGTCCGGTGCGCGCAGTCCGACCGCTCGCCCGACGCGGCGACGACGGTCCCCGCGGAGGTCGCACGGCCGTCGTGGCAGAGGCCGCGGGATGCCCTGAGGATAGCGCGGGCCAGCTCCGCGATGGCGACGGGCATGCAACGCCCGAATGCGCTGTGGCTCGTGCGGCCACACGGTGATCGGCCGCGAGCCTCCGTACGAAGCCTAGGGGTTCCGGTGGGTCGCCCGAGGGGTGTGGGCGTCGAGGCTCCTCGGACTCGACGAAACGTCACCCTTCGACCGATCCAGCGCGGGCGCGGAACGCCGGCGGAGCGGGGGCGAGTCCCCCTGGTCGCGGCCCCGCGCAGGCGAGGCCGCTACCCGAGACTCAGCGGTTGTCGAGGAACAGCGTGCCCGCCAGCGAGTGGCTGTAGCCCGACGCGGTGAGCTGGCGCTCGCCGCTGGTCGCGTCCCAGACGTACAGGTCCATGGTCGTGCCACTGTTGGCCCGGCCGAACACCACACCGGCGCCAACGGTCGTCGACACCACGAACGCCTCGTTGGCGGAGTTGGTGGTGATGGTGTCGAGGGAGCCGCCACCCGACTCGTTCCACAGGTAGAGGTCGTCCTGCGAACCCGAGGTGACCTTGACGACGAAGTCCTGGCCGTTGTCGAGTTCGCCGGCGAACGAGCCGGTCACCGACACGGTTACCGCAGTGTTCGCGATGTTCCAGCGCCGCAGGCCGGTGCCGGCGCGCTTGTAGACCACGCTGCCGTTCTTGAGGTACACCACCTCGGTGATCGCGGTGGCCCCGGCGTCGGCGGTCAGCAGAGTCGTCGCGCTGTCGTCGTAGACCATCAGGTTGTTCGTGTCGCGGACGAACACCACGTCGTTGAGGTTGGTGATCGACTGGAATACGTCGGTCGCCCCGGTGCCCGACAGATCGACGTCGGAACCGCCGACCGTGCGCGCATGGATGTCCCAGTCGGAACCGGCCCGCACCGAGTAGATGATCTTGGCGTTGGTGGTGACGCCGTGGAACACCTCGAGTGACCCGGAGTTGGCCACCACCGTGGTGGTCTGGTCCGCCGGGTTCCAGTAGTAGATGTTGTGGTCGGAACCGGACACCACCTGGGTCAGCACCACCTTGCCGTCGGAGGTCGAGCCGTTGAACACCTTGGTGTCGGTTTGGAAGCTGCCGGTCGCCACGTCGGCGCCGATCTGCGTCAAACCGATGCCCGGCTTGTAGAACCAGAGGTCGACGTCGCCCGCGCCGTTGTCGCGGCTGAACACCACGCCGCCGCCCTTCACCACGCCCTGGATGATCTCGTTCGCCGCGTTGGTCGACACCGGATCAGCCTCGTCCGTCACCGGGTCGTAGACCCAGATGTCGCGCTGTGCCGCCGGCCCGCTCTCGAAGTAGACGATGTCGTTGGCATCGACCACCGCGTTGCGCTCGAACGAGCTCGCCACCGCGGCGATGGTCCGGGTCAGCCCGGTCATCGCGTTGAAGATGTAGAGGTCGGTGTCGGTCGCCGTGCCGCTGGTGAAGATGACGTGGTTGGTCGAGGTCTTGGCCTCGAACTTCTGGTCCGTGGTGCCGTTCGGGTCGTCGCCGAGCTGCGCGGTCGCGGGCGAGTTCGGGTTGAACACGTAGAGGTCGATCTGGCCGGCCTTGCTGCGCTCGTAGACGACGTGGCCGCGCTTCAGCGCCGCCTTGAAGGTGTCGGTGTAGCCCTGCGAGTTCGACACCGTGATGAACTCGGGGCTGTAGAGGATGCCGCCGGTGATCGCGGTCGCCGCGGCCACCGTGCCACGATTGAGCAGCAACAGCCCGCTACCCGCCTGCACCACCGCCTCGCTCGAGGTGTTGACCGCCACCTGGAAGGTGAACTCGGTCGAACCCGCGGTGTTTGCCGCCTTGACCTTCACCGTCTTGGTGCCGACGGTCGGGAAATTCTGCGCGTAGTTGTTGCCGGACACCGCTCCGCCACCCGAGGTCACCGTGTAGGTCGGCGTGCCGCCGCTCGGTTCGGTGACGTACTTCGCCAGGTCGAGGTTGAAGGTCGCCCCGCTGTTGGCTTGCTGGCTCGGGATCGTCCCGACGCGCGGAGCCTTGCCCGGGCTCTTGCTGTCGGTGCACGAAGAAAGCGCGGCCGCGGTCAGCGCGGCGGCGATCCGAAGAGAATGGGCCCGGTAGGTCATGGCTGTGCTCGGTGTCTCCAGTTCGGGAGGATCATCGAGCGGTGTGGCGCGGGGATTTGAGGTAGCGCGGCAACGGCCCGAGGTATCGGCGGCTCGGCAAACGGCGAATTGGTGAAGTCGACAGCGCCTCATCGATGTGTCGGAATCTACGACACGAACGGAGGAATACGGGGGCGTGCTGGTCCGCGATGCTCCCGCCGGTACAGCGCGTTCCCGAACCGCGCTCGCACGAGGGGGACGGCGGAACGACGTGCCTCGAGCCGTGCCCCAACCGCGGGTCGGTGCGCGGGTCGGGATGAGGATGCACCACGGACGCGTGGCCCGACCGCGCCGACGCGCTTCGACCCTTTATCCTCCCACTCGATGTCGATCTGCCCCAGCACGCTGACGTTCACCCTCGCCCTCGGCCTCGCCACCGCCACCGCCGCTCAGGCCAACACCGTCAAGCTCAAGCCCGAACCCCTGCGATCCGCCGCCACCCTTCCGCTCAACACGCGCCATCCCATCAACGACAAGCTCCCCGAGGTCCTGGTCGGTTCCGGTTACACCACGCGCCTCAAGGACCGCGACCTCGAGATCTCCACCAAACGCGACGGCCGCTTCGACAAGAAGGTCTCCCCCACCAAGCCCACGCGCCTCGTCCTCGGCGCGGACACCAAGACGCCCAAGTCCATCTTCGTCTTCAAGGTGTTCGACACCTGGTACGCCGCCTCCGCGAGCACTCTCACAGGCCGCTACGGCAAGCGCACGATCACCCTGCTGGACGCGGACCTCGACGGTAAGTTCGACTCCCCGCACGACTACATCCGGTTCGGCGCCGGCTCCTTCCACGCACAGCACGCCAACCGTCTACTGGCGGAGCGCGACGTCCTCCTGCGGTACACCCTCGATCCGAGCGCGACGCTCACCGTTCGACCCGTCGCTCCGCCGGCCCGGTCCAACGCACTGCAGTGGCGCGCCCTGCTCGCCACCAACAGCTTCCGCGCCAGCTCCGGCCTCACCCCCTTCGAGCTCGACCTGCGCCGCTGCGATGGCTGCCAGAAGCACGCCGAGTATCTCCTCGTCAACAACTACGACTACAAGAAGCCCTGGGACGGCGTGGGTAGCCACGATGAGATCCCCGGCAAGCCCGGCTACACGAAGGAAGGTCACGAAGCAGCGCACAAGCACGTGACCTCCAGCCATTCGGACCCGGCGGAGGCCATCCTCGGGCAAACCCTCACGATGCTGCACCGGACATGCTTCCTCGGTGCCGTCGAGGGCGGGCTCGGGGTCGGGGCGGTCGACCGGAGCAATGTCGGTTCGGGAGGCTACTCGGTCGTCGGAGGCGACGATCCGGAGCCATCGGAATCGGCCGGCATCGTCGTCATTCCCGCCCCGGGCCAGCGCGACGTCCCCCACGTCTGCAGGTCCGAGCGGCCCCCGGTCGAGCGCGATCCCGCGTTCTACCAGCGCACACGCGGCTACCCGATCTCGGTCTCGTTCGGCAAGGTACCCCTGACCAAGATCTCGATCGACCTCTACAAGACGTCACGCCGCCGCGACACGCCGGTGCGCGGCACGCTGTTCTCCCCGGAGGCCCCGATCCACAGCTCTCGGCAGGACAATGCCCGCAGCGCGTTCTTCGTCGCCGACGGCCCGCTGGAGCGCAAGACGACCTACCGCGTGCGCTTTCGCGCGCAACTCGAAGGCAAGCCGTTCGAACTCGCGTGGGAGTTCTCGACGTAGTCCGGACGGGACGGCAAACCCACGCGCGTTTCTCGCGGCGGGGTCGGACTCGGAGGCACCGGTAGCAATCCGGGGCCGGAGTCGCGCCCGCCGTTCCCCTCACAACGGGAAGGACGTTGATCTACCAAGACTACGTCGCCTTCTCGGACGACGGCTCGCGGCACGAGATCCGCGAGAGGAGCCACGTCGTGCGACCGTCGCCGTGAATCGGCCACCGGATCGTCCTCGATCGGGGAGGCGAGGCCATCGTGCCGTTCGCCCCCGTCGACGTCTTGCTGACCGAGACCGGCATCGTGCAGCCCCAACTTCGTGGTGATCGCGACGGGCAGCCATGGGATCCTGACCGACAGGATTCGGTCCAGCCGGCGCGGATCCATCGGAGTCGTTTCGACACTCAGCCGTGGCCCTTCGGCTTGTGTCGCACCTTCCGCTTCCCCTTCCCCGCGAACAACACCTCGAACACCTGCTCGAACACGTCCACGTACTCGAACTTCAACCCCCGCACCACGTCCGCTCGCAGCTCCTCCACGTCGCGCCGGTTCTCCGACGGCAGGATCACCCGCTTGATGCCCAACCGCCGCGCTGCCACCACCTTCTCGCGCACACCACCGATAGGCAGCACCTCGCCGAGCAGTGTCAGCTCGCCGGTCATCGCGACGTCCTGCGGCACCACCACGCCCTGCAGCGCCGACACCAGCGCCGAGGCGATCGCGATGCCAGCGGACGGGCCGTCCTTGGGAATCGCGCCGGCCGGGAAGTGGACGTGGAAATCGTGCTCGCTGAAGGTCGAGCACGGCAGGCCGAAGCGCGCACACTGGCTGCGCAGGAAGCCCATCGCGATGCGACACGATTCGGTCATCACCTCGCCGAGGCTGCCGGTCAGGGTCAACGAGCCCTTGCCCGGGGCGATCGCCACTTCGATGAACAGCACGTCACCGCCGTGCGGTGTCCAGGCGAGGCCCTGGATCACCCCGGGCATGCGCACCTGGCGCTTGGCGTCCTCGGGGAACTTCGGCTGCCCGAGCAGGCGCTCGAGATCGGTGAGCTTGACGCGGCCTGGCGGCTTGCGGCGGCTGGCGACCGCCACCGCGGCCTTGCGACACAGCCGCTGGATCCACTTCTCCAGGTTGCGGACCCCGGCTTCGCGGGTGTAATCCAGCACAACCCGCCTGAGCACCGGCTCCGACAGCGCGAGGTGCTTGCGCGCCAGGCCGTGGCGCTCGAGCTGCTTGGGCAACAGGTGGCGTAGACCGATCTGCACCTTCTCCTGCATCAGGTAGCCGGGTAGCTCGATCACCTCCATCCGGTCGCGCAGCGGCTCGGGGATCTGCGACAGCACGTTGGCGGTCGCCAGGAACATCACCTTCGACAGGTCGAACCGCACGTCGAGGTAGTGGTCGAGGAACGCGTTGTTCTGCTCCGGGTCGAGCACCTCGAGCAGCGCCGATGACGGGTCGCCGCGGAAGTCGCTGCCGAGCTTGTCGATCTCGTCGAGCATCACCACCGGGTTGTTGGACCCGCACGCCTTGAGGCCCTGCATCACTCGTCCGGGCATCGCGCCGATGTAGGTGCGCCGGTGGCCCTTGATCTCCGCTTCGTCGCGCATCCCGCCGAGCGAGAACCGCCAGAACTCGCGTCCCATCGCCCGCGCGATGCTGCGCCCGAGGCTGGTCTTGCCGACCCCGGGCGGGCCGGAGAAGCACAGGATCGAACCCTGGTGGCCAGGCTTGATCTTGCGCACCGCGAGGAACTCGAGGATCCGCTCCTTGATGTCCTCCAGCCCGTAGTGGTCCTCGTCGAGTACCTGGCGCGCTGCGTTGAGATCGCGGATGTCGGCGGTCGAGACCGACCAGGGCAGGGTCACCAACCAGTCGAGGTAGTTGCGCACCACGCCGTACTCCCCCGACTCGACCGGCGTGGTGCGCAGCTTCTGCAGCTCCTCGACCGCGCGGTCGTGCGCCTCCTTGGGCATCTTCGCCGCCTCGATCGCCTCCTCGAAGCGGTCGATCTCGGCCTGCCGGACATCGGTCTCCTCACCGAGTTCGCGCCGGATGATCTTGATCTGCTCGCGCAGGAAATAGTCCTTCTGCGCCTTCTCGGTCTTCTCGCGGATCTCCTCCTGGATGCGGTTGCCGAGCCGCGCCAGCTCGAGCTCCTTCATCACCAGCTCGAGCGCGATCTCCAGCCGCTCGGTGACGTCGATCGCCGACAGCAAGCGCTGGCGGCTCTCGAATTCCTTGACGAAGTAGCTGCCGGTGAAGTCGGCCAACTGCTCCGGCTGCTCGATGTTGAGCACAGCGGTGCTGAAGTCGGGGCCGTACTGTTCGGAGGCCTCGACCACGTGGCGCAGGTTGTCCTGCAGGGCGCGGAACAACGCTGCACCGCGCTGGCCGCTCGCCGGGATGTCGACCAGCGGCATGACGCGGGCCACCAACATGGGGCGCTTGCTGCGCAGGAAGCGAACCACCCGCGCGCGGGTGATGCCCTGCGCCATCGCGGTCGCATTGCCGTCCGGCAGCTTGAGGACCTTGAGGATTCGGGCCACCACCCCGACGTCGTAGAAGTCCTTCGGCCCGGGCTCCTCGATCTCGGGATCGCGCTGCACCAGCAACAACACGTAGCCGCGCTGCGCCTCGGCCTGGGCGATGATGTCGCGCGCCCGCTCGCTGTCGAGCAGCACCGGCATCATCAAGTTGGGGAACGGCACCGCGCGGCGCAGCGGAAAAACGACGATCGTGTCCGGGAGCTGCTGGGTGACCGCGAGCGCCTTACCGGGCTCTCCCTCGACCGTGATGCTGGCGACCGGCAGCCCGTCGTGTTCTTCGGGATACATGCTGCGGCGACGATAGCCCATCGGCTGCCGAATCCGCGCGAGTCACCGATGCCGCCGGTGCACCGAGTGCGTCGGCCGAACGCTGCTGGACGGGAACAGTGCGGCGCGCTACGCAGCGCGCGGCCGGTGGCCGCGCTGCACGAGAAGGTGAGAGGGGTACCGGAGGACGCCCCATTGCCTGCCCCAAATAGAAGTCGGGACGCCCTCCGGAACCGGAAAACGAAAGGTGGAGCCGAGGACCGCCCCTGCCTGCCCCAAATGAAAATCGGAGCGGCCCCCGGCACCGGAAATCGAGTTGAGAAGGAGTGCGGCGCGCGGTCGCGCCGGCATCGCTGGTGAGTCTCGCGGCGGCGAGTCTCGACCCGCTCGTTACGCAGTTCAGAGCTTGGAGAACACCTCCAACTGCACGATGTCTTTGTCGAACGAGAGGACTCCACCGTGGATTCCGAGCAGACCACCGCTGGCGTCGCGCGCCTGGGTGTCGCTGCCTTGACGGAAACGCCGCAGGTCGAGTGCGAACACCGCGCTGCACGTCCCGCTCTTCGACCGCGCCGACTCGAGTCGCTGCAAGCGTTCGAGTACCGCTGCGGTGCGCCGGCGTGATTCTTGGGCGCGCTTTGCCGTACTGGCGTGGCTTTCGCGCACGCGGGCGAGGACCGCCGGATCGTGGGCGAACACCAACGTGTCGTGGACTACGCACAGCGACATGGTGCGCGGCGGCACGTGCTGCGAGACATCGGCGAAGCGCAGCTCGCGCTCACCTCCCTCGCAATCGTGCACCGTGGCCATGCGGTGCTCGACGCACTTCACCTGCAGATGGCGGAACACCTCGCGTGCCTGCGCGGCACTGCGCGCCTTGAGCGAGAAGGCCAACCGCGGGGCATGGTCCCCTTCGACCACCAACAGCTGCATCGCACCCGCGCCGGCGAGCTTCTTCAGCACCAACTTCAGGTCGATGCCGAGGCGCCGGCACTGGCGGTAGAGGCCCACCTGCATGCGCTGCATCCGTTCGCCGCTTCCAGCTTGCAACAACTTCTGGGGATCGATCGAGCCGGCCAGCGCCGCGACGCCGTCGGCCGGGAGTGTGCCCACCAGCGAACGGGCTCGGGCCGAGCGCACCAGGTCGAGCCAACCATCGGGCCGGAACGTCTTCACGTCCTGACCGGTCGACTTGTCGGAGAACTTGTGCGAGTCGCTGCTGTGGTGCAGCAGGAAGGTGGTCTGGATCCCCCCTGCGCCGGACGCCGGTCGAGCGACGAACACCAACTGTTCCGGTGCTTGGATGCCGCAGTTGGTCAGCAGCCACTCTGCGTCGCCGGAGAACAGCGACATGAGTCGGCCGAGTCGCGGCCGGAGCGCCGCCCAGTCCGCGTAGAACAGCAGCGAGCCGGGGACCGTGGCGATCCGGCTGCGCAGCGCGCGGAAGCGCGGCTGGGCGGCCAAGCCGGTGGTCGTCGTGCGCGGGTCGAGCACGCGGTCCATGGTCGGGCGATCGTTGCTCACCACCAGGTCCCGATCGACCACCGCGACCTCGAGGGTCGAGTCCGCCGCGCCTTCCAGACCCTGCAAGGTGTGGATCTGGTGGCCATGGACCTGACGGCCGAGACGGGTCAAACGATTGGCCGCCAGCTGGGCGCGCATCTCTTCGACTCCCGACGGGCGGAGTCGGCTGCGGAACACGACCAACGGACGCTGCCGGTCACCCAGCGGAACGACTCCGACCAGCGCGGCCTCGGTCGCTTCTGCGGAAAGGGACAGCCGGGAGAGCAGACCCTGCACTGCGCGCAGCACCGCGCTCCCGGCGTCCACCTCGTTCACGTCTCTCTTGCCGCCGCTCGTATCCGTCCCGGTCGAAGGAGCGGGGAAGCCCAACCCAGCGAGCAACCCGCTGTTCCGCAGAAGGGTGAGCACATCCGACCCACCTTCTGCGGCCGCCTCTTGGGACAGATAGACCAGCGGCCTGTCTACCTTGTTCTCCAGCCGCAATCCCTGGGCGGGGAGCCAGGCCCCGACCAAAGCGACCACGGAAACACGGAGGAACCACACGCCGAGTGGGAAGGCAACCGCGATGCCGCCGCGCACGGAATCGCAAAGTCCTTTGCCACAGCTGCTTCCGGTCGCCCCTGGGAGCTCGGACGTGGCCCCACTTCGCACACGTGTGCACGTCGTGCACACTCCTGCAGCGCTCAGCGCCGGCGGTCGAGCTTGTTGTAGAGGGCCCGACGCGAGATCCCGAGCAGCCGCGCCGCCTCGGCCTTGTTGCCGCCGGTGGCGCGCAGCGCTGCCTCGATCGCCGCGGCTTCCACGTCGTCCAGCGCCAGCGACGCGGCACCCGCGGCCGGTCCACGGCCGGAGCCGCCGGTCCCGAGCAGCTCGACGCCGACCTCCGCGCCGTCTTCGGCGAACGCGTCGAGGCGCACCAGCTCGTTGCGCAACTCGCGCAGGTTTCCCGGCCACGGGCGCCGCGCCAACGCCAGCAGCAACTGCTCGGTCGGGCGCACCGGCGTGCCGCCGCGGGCCCGCGCCGCGTCCGCCAGGAACCGCTGCACCAACATCGGGATGTCGGACGCACGCACACGCAACGGCGGCAGCTCGACGGTGACCACCGCCAGTCGGTAGTAGAGGTCACGACGAAACGCGCCGCGATCGACCTCGGCGGCCGGGTCGCGGTTGGTCGCCGAGATGATCCGCAGATCCACTGATGTCGTCTGGTTGGCGCCGACCGGTCGCACCAGACGGTCCTCCAGAAAGCGCAGCAGCTTCACCTGCACGCCCGGATCGAGTTCGGTCACCTCGTCGAGGAACAACACTCCGCCATCCGCCTGCTGCAGCAGCCCGACGCGATCCCGGTCGGCTCCGGTGAACGCCCCGCGCACGTGGCCGAACAGCTCGCTCTCCAGCAAGCTCGGGGTGATCGCCGCGACGTTGACGGCGATGAACGGCCGTCCGGCGCGCGGACCGTGGGCCCACAGCGCCCGCGCGGCCAGCTCCTTGCCGGTGCCCGACTCGCCGACGAGCAACACCGGGAACACCGCATCCATCACCCGATCGAGCACCGCGAGGCTGCGCAGCAGCGCCGGGGACTCGCCGCAGATCTCGGGGTACTCGAACCGCAGCTGGTCGCGACGGGGCACCGGTTCGGGGCCGCTGGGGGCGCGTTGAATCGACTGCTGGAGCGCGTGGTTCTGCTGCTCGACCGCGGCTGCGTGCGCGCGGTTGTCCTCGAGCAGTCGGTGCAGGTGCACCGCGATCGCCGCCTGGTCGGCAAACGCCTGCAGCCACGGCAGGTCGGCCTCCTGGAACACCGCGGCCTGGAACCGGTGGTCGAGGTAGATGCACCCCAAACAATGGCTGCCGGCGAGCAGCGGCATGCACAGCACCGAGCGCAACTTGATGTCGGCGATGCTCTGCGCGGCGCCGAACTCGCCTTCCTGCGCATCCTGCAAGAACACCCCCTGACGGCTGTCGAGGCAACGCCGCACCACGGTGCTCGACACCTTCTTGCCGGGGCGTTGCACCGACTCGCGATCGAGGCTGCGCGCGGCGGCGACCCGGAACTCCTCGCCTTCGCCGCGCAGGATGGCGAAGCCCCGTTCGGCGCGGAACAGCTGCACCGCTTCGTCGAGCAGTTTGACGAGCAGCTCTTGCAGGTCGCGAGCGTCGGCCAGCGCGCGGTTGAGTTCCAGCACCGCGGCCAGGCGATCGCGGTCGCTGTCGCGCACGCCCTGCCGCAGCCGCGCCAGGAATTCCTTGAAGCGGCTCACGCGCCTGCCGCCTCGGCCAGCGCGCGCTGCACCAGCGCGAGCGCGTGCCGCTCGACCGCCGCGAGTCCGCCGAGCGTGGCGATGCGCTGCGCGAGCGCCGCGCCGGCGGCAGCAGCGTCCTCGCCGCACACAGCGCCGTGCAGCGCGGCGGCCACCGCCATGGTCGCCGGACAACCTTCGGCACGCCACGCGACCGCCGCGATCGTGGTCCCCTCGAGCCGGCAATCGACTTCGCAGCGGTCGCCGCACACCGGATGCTCGGCACTCCCGGTGCGAACCTCGGGGCCGGCCAGGGCCCCGGCCGCCTCGGCGGCCAGCATCACTTCACGCAACGCAGGGGTCACGGCACAGCAGCTCCACCGACGGCCGCGAGCCGTTCAGTAGCTGAAGAACTCGTTCTGCAGCAGCTGGCAGCCCGCTGCGAGCAGGCCGAGCGCCAACATCGCGACGCTGCGCCACAGCGTCGCCGCGAAGCCTCCGCCCCTCCGACGACGGGGAGACGCGGGGCGGTCGCCGCCCGTCGGCGAATCCTCCTTCGGGGCGCGGGGGACGGGGATGGCGCGGCGCTCGAACGGTGCGAATGCGTGGGTCATCGGTCGATCTCCTGAGACCACATATCGGCGAAATCCTCGCGGCGCCGGATCAAACGCGCCTCGGCGCCGTGCACCAGCACCTCGGCCGGCCGGCGGCGGGAGTTGTAGTTGGAGGACATGCTGAAACCGTAGGCACCCGCGGCGAGCACGGCCAGCCGGTCGCCACGCGCGAGCTCCGGAAGGGCCAGCTGACGCCCCAGGAAGTCCGCGCTCTCGCAAACCGGACCGACCACGTCGCACGGCGTGCGCGCCGCGCCGTCGGGCGGTTCGCGCAGCGGCACGATCGGGTGGGTCGCGCCGTACAGCGCCGGCCGGATCAAGTCGTTCATGGCGGCGTCGACCAGCGCGAACCGGCGCCCGGCGGACAACTTGGCGCCGAGCACCTCGCCCACCAGGGCGCCGGCATCGGCGATCAGGTAGCGGCCCGGTTCGACGATCGGCGTGAGCCCGCGGGCGGCGAGGAGCGGCAGCATCGCACGCCCCAGCGCGGCGACGTCGAGCAGGCCTCCGGGGTCCCCGTAGCCGGTGCCGAAGCCGCCACCGCAGTCGTAGTAGCGCACCCCTTCGCGGCGCACCGCCGCGCCGTCCATGAACTCCAGCACGCGTTCCAGCGCCGCCAGGTAGGGGCCCGGGGTGCGGATCAGCGAACCGAGGTGCACGTGGTAGCCGCGCAGCTCGAGGTGCGGTGCCGCGGCGATCCGCTCGACCACCACGGCGGCTCGATCGAGGGTCAGGCCGAACTTGTCGTGCTTGCGGCCTGTGGCGATGTAGTCGTGGGTGCCGGCGTCGACGTCGACGTTGAGACGCACCGCGAGCCGCACCGGTCGCCCGGCCTCCGCGCCGAGCGCTTCCAGCATGTCGACCTCGTACTCGGACTCGAGGTTGAACAGCAGGATGTCGGCGGCGAGCGCCTCGCGCACTTCCCAGTCCGCCTTGGCGACCCCGGCGAACACCGCACCGGCGGTCGGCACTCCGGCCGCCTGCAACCGGCGCAGCTCGCCACCACTGACCAGATCGAAGCCGGCACCGAGCTCGGAGAGCAGACGGAGCATCGACAGGTTGCCGTTGCTCTTCACCGCGAAGCAGATCGATGCTTCGGGGCCGAACGCGTGCCGCAGCGCGGCGAACCGCTGCTCGACGGCCGCGCGGCTGTAGACGTACAGCGGGGTGCCGTATCGCTGCGCCAGTTGGTCGAGGTCGACGCCCTCGCACTGCAGGGCTCCGCTGCGATAGCGGAAGTGTTCGGTCGCCGGGTGGAGCGTCATCGGGAGGCCGCAGTCGGTGGGCGCGGCACAGTAACCGAGCGGTCAGCCGCCGGCCGACGACAACCGCGACTTCAGCCGCGACAACACCCGGCCGTGGATCTGGCAGATCCGCGCTGCGGACAAGCGCAGCCGCTTGGCCACCTCCCGCCCGGTCAGTCCCTCGAGGTAGTGCATGCGCAACACCTCCCATTCGATCGGCTCCAGCGAAGACTCGATCTTGGCCATCAGCTCACGCCGATTGATCGCCTCGATCGGTGCCTCCTGGCCGCTGTCGGCCAGCGAGCCCATCACGTCGGGGTCACCGCCGTCCTCGCGGTCCGGCTGCGGCAGCGCCAGCAGCCGCGGCGCGGAACCGGGGCCGTACTGCCGTCGCAGTCGGTCCTCGCTGACCCCGAGGTCGGCGGCCAACTCGGCGTCGGACGGATCGCGGTCGAGCTGTTCGCGCAGCCGTTGCACCGCCTCCTCGCGCATCCGCACACGGGTGTGGTAGAGCTTCGGCAGGTAGTCCATGTGGCGCAGCTCATCGATCATCGCGCCGCGGACGCGCAGCAGCATGAACGGAGTGAAGCCACTGCCGCGCTCGGGGCGGTATCCCTCGATCGCGCGGATCAGCCCCCACATACCCGCATTCACCAAGTCCTGCACGTCGACCGAGCGCGGCAGGCGGCTGCACAGCCGGCGCGCGATCCCCTCGACCCGCTCGCGGAACCGCTCGATCAGTCGGTTGCGCTGCGCCACCGACCGAGAGAGGCGGTAGCGAGCCAGCAGCTCCTCGTCCTCGCCGATGCCGCGCCGCGCCGGCGCCAGTCCCTCCGGCACCGCACCGCCATCGGCGGGGGACGCGCGGTCACGCGTCGTTCGTGGGGTCGAGCTGTTCCGACTCGAGCGTCGTTTGACGGTGCGCATGCCGCCCTCCCATGGATTGGACCCGCGGATCGCGCGCGAACTCGACCAGCGGGCGCACGCGCGCGCCACGAACCACCGGTGAACAACCCGACGTCGTCGCGCGGCACGTGGCCGCCGAGTCGCGGGCGATCTGCAAGGGCTTGGTGATCCGTAGCAGCAAGGTCTCGGGTTGTTGGATCGCTCGCACACGGCACGCATGCTTGCGAGTCGACGCGCGAATTCTACTCCGGTCGATGCACCGTGCCAACGGTGTAGTGCAATCGAAGTGGGATGCACCGCATGCAAGACCTGCACGCGATGTGCATCACTCCGACGCGCCGCGCGATTGGTCGACGTCGTCGACGTCGTCGACGTGCAACGACAACGACTCGAGCACGCGCGCTTCCGCCGCGCGCATCCGCGCGCGTTCGCACTCGTCGACATCGTCGTAGCCGCACGCGTGCAGGATCCCGTGCACCACGTAGAGCGACAGCTCGGCTTGCCACGCGTGGCCACGCGCCGCGGCCTCGCGCCGCGCACACTCGACGCTGACCACCACGTCGACGCCGTCGTCCATCGGGAACGACATCACGTCGGTCGGCGTCGGGTCGCCGAGGAACGTGCCGTGCAGCTCCGCGATCTCCGCGTCATCGGTCAGCAGCAGCGACACCTGCAACTCCGGTCGCCCGACGAAGGCCAACACCGCGGCGACCGCATCGCGCACCACACCCTCCGGGGTCGGCGGCACAAACCTGTCGTCTACAGAAAGTTGCAGCGAGTCACCGGGCCGCCCGCCGGCGTTCACGGATGCTCTCGCGGCGACGTGGCGGCGCCGTGACCGTAGGCGTCGATGATCCGCTGCACCACCGCGTGGCGGACGATGTCCTCGCGGCGCAGCCGGGTGATCTTCACCCCGTCGACGTCCTTGAGCCGGCGCACCGCGTCGGCCAACCCGGACTTCACGCCGACCGGGAGATCCACCTGGGACGGATCGCCGGTGACCACCATCTTCGACCCCTCGCCGAGCCGGGTGAGGAACATCATCATCTGCGGGATGGTGGTGTTCTGCGCCTCGTCGAGGATCACGTACGCGTGGTTGAGGGTACGCCCGCGCATGTAGGCGAGCGGACAGATCTCGATCACGTCGCTGGCCAGGTAGCGCTCGCGCTGGCCCGGCTCGAGCAAGTCCTGCAGCGCGTCGTAGAGCGGACGCATGTAGGGATCGACCTTGGCCTGGAAATCGCCGGGCAGGAAGCCGAGCTTTTCGCCTGCCTCGACCGCGGGACGCACCAGCACGATGCGGCGCACGGCGCCGGCCTTGGCGGCTTGCACCGCGGCCGCGACAGCCAAGTACGTCTTGCCGGTGCCCGCGGGACCGATCGCGAATACCACGTCGTGCTGCTCCAGATCGCGGAGGTAGCGCACCTGACCGGCCGACCGTGCGCGCACCCGCGACGGGCCACCGAGCGCCGATCTGCCGTCCTGCCCCGCCGCGGCGACGACCGCCGAGGAGTCCAGCACCTTCAAGCGATCGCCGATCTCGGTCGACGACACTTCCTCGCCGCGCCGCAGCCGGACCAGACTCTCTTCCAGGACACCGCGGACGAACGCGACCTCGTTGGCCTCGCCGATCAGCCGCAGGCTCCCCTCGCGGCTCAACACGTTGACTCCGTGCAGGTCGCGGATCAACCGCACGTTGCCGTCCAGCGGGCCGAGCAAGGCACGGGCCTCGTCGACGCTCTGCAGCAGGATGTCCGCGTCGTGTGGCTGCTCGCTCAAGTGAGGCTGACCAGCACCAGGAAGTACGCCGGGAAGGAGAACAACAGACTGTCGATCAGGTCGAGGACGCCACCGTGGGCAGGGAGCATGCGGGACGAGTCCTTCACCCCGCAGCGGCGCTTGAGCAGGGACTCGACCAGATCGCCGATCTGGGTGGTGGCGTTGATCATGATCCCGACCAACACCGCCCCCGTCAACGTCAGGCGCACATCGGGCGGCAGCAGGGTGCGGCTGAGCCACACCGACATGGCGCAGGACACCACCACGCTGCCGGCCGCACCTTCGATGGTCTTCCCCGGGCTGACGTGCGGGATGAGCTTGTGCCGGCCGAAACACACACCGGATAGGTACGCGCCGATGTCGCCGAACTTCGACACCATCACCACGAAGAACACCGACTCCGGGTCGCGCAGCGCTACACCCTGCGCCAGGTACATCGGCCACGCGATCAGCAGGAAGCCGAGCAGCGTGCCGCCCATCTCCTCGAGCCCGCTGGCCATCCGCTCCGGTGCCAGGCCGCGCAGCGCAAGCGGGAACAGCAGCCCCATGGTGACCACCACCAGCGGGTAGAGCTCGCGATCGAGCTGCGCCCAGCCGAACACGAATGCCGACCCGCACAGCAGCACGGTCGCGCCGAGCAGGTGCGCGCGCGCCACCGGGAATCCGGCATGGCGGAACATCGCGACGTACTCGAACACTCCGAGCACCGCCAGCAGCCCGAGCAGCGCCGCCGAAACCCGACCGTGGGTGTAGTGCCCGTCGAGGTAGTAGACGCCGAAGATCGAGAGCAGCAGGAGTGGCCCGATGACGAACCGGGTGCCGAGCTCGCTCCGCCCACTCATGCGGGGTGACCCGCGGCGGCGGACTTCATGGCACGACCGCGCCGAACCTGCGCGTGCGGCCGCCGAAGTCCTCGAACGCGGCCCACAGGTGCTGCTTGCGGAAGTCCGGCCAGCACACGTCGGTGATGTGGATCTCCGCGTAGCTGATCTGCCACAACAGGAAGTTGCTGATCCGGCGCTCGTTGGCGGTGCGGATCAGCAGATCCGGGTGTGGCAGCTCGGGGTGGTAGAGGTTGCGCGACACCATCGCCTCGTCGATCTCGTCCGGCTGCACCTCGCCGGCCTGCACCCGCCGCGCGATCGCGCGCATCGCATCGGTGAGTTCGGCGCGACCACCGTAGGCGATCGCCAGACACAGCGTCATCCCGGTGTTGTCGCGCGACATCTCGATCGACCGATCGAGCTCGGCCAGCACGTCCGCGGGGAGGCGTTCCCGCCGCCCGGCGTGCACCAGCCGGATCCCGTTGCGCAGGATGTTGTCGCGCTCACCGACCAGGAAGCGCTTCAACAGCGCCATCAGGAGCTTGATCTCCAGCGCCGGTCGCCGCCAGTTCTCCTCGGAGAACGCGTAGAGAGTCAGCGCCTCGACGCCGAGCTCCGCGCACTGTTCGACGGTCTCACGGACCGCGGTGGTGCCGTGCTCGTGACCTCGGATCCGCTCCAATCCGCGACTGCGGGCCCACCGACCGTTGCCATCCATGATGATCGCCACGGACCGCGGGACCACGAGGTCCGGCTTGCTCTGCGGCTTCTCACTCACCGGCGGATCACCTGGTCGCGGCCAGGCCCCACCGAGATCACCGAGACGCGCCGTCCGACGCGTTCCTCGATGGTCGTGACGTAGCTGCGCGCCTTCGCCGGCAGGTCGTCGAACGAGCGCACCCCGGTCAGGTCACCGGTGAATCCGGGCACCGACTCGTAGACCGGAGTCGCGTGCTCGAGATCAAACGCCGGGAAGTGCTCGGTCACCACACCGTCGTCCATCTGGTAGGCGACGCACACCGGCAGCGGATCGAAGCCGGACAACACGTCGAGATTGGTCATCACGAGTTCGGTGGCGCCGGACACCTCGATCGCGTAGCGCGCCGCGACGGTATCGAACCAACCACAGCGGCGTGGCCGGCCGGTGGTGCTGCCGAACTCCCGCCCGGCCTCGCGCAACCGTTCCGCGAGTGCACCGGCCAACTCGGTCGGGAAGGGACCCTCGCCGACGCGGGTGGCGTACGCCTTGACCACGCCGAGGGTGTGGATCCGGTCGGGAGCCAGTCCGGTACCCGCCGCGATCCCGCCCGGTGCGGCGCTGGACGAAGTGACGTACGGGTAGGTGCCGTGATCTACGTCGAGCAGCACCCCCTGGGCACCCTCCAGGAGAATGCGCCGGCCTGCCGCGACCGCCTGGCGGAGCACGCGTCCCGCGTCGACGATCCCCGAGCCGAGCCGTTCCCCGACGTCGAGCAGGCGGTCGCGCAGCGACGCGAACTCGACCGGCTCGGCGCCGAACGACTCGAGGATGGGGTTCTTCTGCTGTAGCAGGGCGGTCAGCCGTGCCTCGAGCTGTGCGGGCCGCAGCAGGTCACCCAGGCGCAGTCCCGTGCGGTTGGCGCGGTCGGCGTAGGCCGGACCGATCCCCCGCCCGGTGGTGCCGATCTTGCCCTCGGCCCGCAGCGATTCGGCGAGCTGATCGAGCCGCTGGTGCAACGGGAGGATCAGGTGGCAGCGCTCGGAGAGCAGGAGATCGCGCCCCAGCTCGACCTCGAAGCCACGCCGAGCCAGGCCCTCCAGCTCGTCGACGAAGTGGAACGGGTCCACCACGACGCCATTGCCGACCACGTTGACCACGCCGGGGTGACGGACCCCACAGGGGACCAGGTGGAGCACCACCCGCTCTCCCCCGACCACCAGGGTATGGCCGGCATTGTGCCCGCCACCGTAGCGCACCACGAAGTCGGCCTCCGCGGCGAGCAAGTCGATGATCTTGCCCTTGCCCTCGTCCCCCCAGAGCAAACCGGTCACACAGGAAACGGACATCAGACGGATCGGAGCAGCGCGAGGGCGGGGGTGGTCGAGTGGCCCGGCGGACCGGGGAGGGAGCATAGCGAGGCCGGGGACCGAAAAGCACCAAGCCATGGCGCGCGGAGATCGGTTCGTCGCGGCCCGGATCGAGTGCGGTCCGCCGTTCGCTCCCCCATCCATCGGCTCGGATCGATCTCGTGCGGCTCACCGCCCCGTCGTCCGGTACGGTTCATTGCCAGTTGTTTTCCTTTGAGCGCAAGTTTATCTTTCGCTGTCGCGAAACCTCGGAGCGAGATCCCATGCCACACCAGGACGCCTTCCTCTTGATGCAGGCCTTTCGCCGCTGCGTGCTACCCGGCCTGCTGCGCAAGCTACACCTATGGAAAGGGCTGCACACCGCGCGCCACCGCGACATCGTCGAGGACATCGAACAGGAGCTCTGGCTGGACTGCCTGCTGTGGCCGGAGGAGATCGTGGGGATGACCGGGCGCGATCGCCACACGCGGTGGTTCCGTATCGTCGAGCGCAGCCACTACCGCCTGCACACCCGGAGCGAGCGGCTGCGCGCCAGCGACACCGAACCCGACGCGGTCTGCGCGTCGGCGAGCAGCTCGGAACCGGATGGCGACGCGGTCGAGTGCTGGGGTGGTGAGCTGCCGCCACGGCAGCAGCAGTTCCTCCGGCAACTCGGGCATCGCGCGAGCTACCTGAAGAACGGCCGGCTGAATTGCAGCGCCTCAGCACGCTCGCTCGGCGTGCGACCCCAGCAGCTGCGCGCCGAGTGGGGCGCGGTCGCCGATCAGCTCGGCTTCGACGCCGAATTCGAGGCGTTCTGGTGTCGGCGTTTGGTGGAAGCGCTGGTCGGGCTCGCCGCCGACCTGCTGCGCGATTCCGGATCGGTCGCGCTGTGCGACGAACGCGAGCGGCGCGCACCCGATCCGCTCGGCCGCCTGCGGCGCGTTCGTGCACTGCGACAGCGCATGGCGCTGCGGCCGATCCCGACTTCGATCAAGCGCGTGCTGGCCCACTACCACAGCCGCAATCTGGGCACGCTCCTCACCCCGCTGCGGATCCTGCGCGACGCGGCGAGTGTGCTGCCTGACGACCCGACCGTGCAGCTGTGGACTTTCGAGGCGGCGCTCGCCGAAGGTCTTCCCGACGCAGCGGCGCGCGCGATCCGCCGCGCCCGTGCCGCCCGCGCCGAAGCGGTTCCGGTGCTGCTGGCGCGCGCCCGACTGCTCGAGTCCAGAGGCAAGGCCACCGCCGCACGACGACTCCTGCAACGCGGCCCGGTCCGCGACCGGCGCGTGTCGTCGGCGATCGTCGGGCTGGCCGGCTGAGCGCGGCGCCGCGGACGATCGACGTCGCGGGACCGGGTCGCGACGCCGCAGCAACGTGCACGATCCCCGCGGGTGCGCGCGTCAGGTGCGCGGGCCGCCGAGCACCTGCGCCAGGGTCCGCGCGAGTTCTCGTTCCAACTCGCGGTCGCCCTGCACCGGGGTGGTGTCGGGACGCCCCAGCAAGTCCAACCCCACGAAGCGCACTTCGACGACCACCCGCAGCCCGCCGTCGGCGTCGCGGTACACCGTGGCGCGGCGATGCCCCGGTCGATCCCCACGCTGCCAACCGTGCCACGCGGTCTGGATGCGAAACCGCTGGCGATCGGCGAGCACCACTCGGGGGTACGTCGCGCGCACCGCTTCGAGCACCGAGTCGAAAGCCCGCTCGGCCAAGGGTCGCGGATGCGCCACCGGCTCGGGTTGGTAGGCGGACTGGCACGCGCCGAGCACGAGGCCCGCCAACGTGGTGGCGGCGGCTACCCGCGACCCCATCCGCCCCCACCCGGCGTCTCGATCACCAAGACGTCGCCCGCGTGCAGGGGCAGCGATCCCTTGGCGGGAACACGCCGGCGGCGACCCTCGCGTTCGACGAACGCCCGACCGGACTTGCCGGCCTTGCCCCCGTCGCGCCCCGCCGGCGCGCGGACGTGACGATCGGCGAACAGCGACACCTGCGCCGACGCCTCGAGCTCGATCTCCTTCACTACACCATCGCCACCGCGGTGGCGGCCGCGACCGCCCGAGCCGCGCCGAACCGTGAGCTTGCGCAGGTGCACCGGGTAGCGCTGCTCCATCTCCTCGACCGGGGTGTTGCGGGTGTTGGTCATGTGGGTCTGGACCGCCGACGTCCCGGGGGAGCGCGGACCACCACCCGCACCCCCGGGCAGCGTCTCGTAGAATGCGAACGCGGCGTTGCCGAGCGTCACGTTGCTCATGGTGCCCGCCGAGTCCGCGGGGATGACATCCGGCAGCGCCGCGGCGAACGCCTGCAGCACCACGTCGACCAACCGCTGGCTCGTCTCGACGTTGCCGCCCGCCACCGGTGCCGGCGACAGCGGGTCGACCAGCGTGCCCGGCGTGGTCTGTACCGTGAGCCGGCGGAACAGACCCTCGTTGGTCGGCAGACGCCCCGGACACAGACAACGCAGCACGTAGACGCACGCCGCCAGCACGATGCTGCGGTTGGCGTTGATGCCGCCCGCCGCCTGCGGGTCGGAGCCGCGGAAGTCGAACGACAACCCGCCGCGCCGCTTGCGCAGGCGCAGGTCGATGGTGAACGGCCCGTTGCCGAGTCCGTCGTCGTCCATCGTGTCGTGGGCGCGGTACTCACCGTCGGGGATGCCGCGCAGCACGGTGCGGACGATGCGCTCGCTGTAGTCCATCAGGTGCCGGCAGTACGCCACCGTGGCCGCCAACCCCTGCTGCGCGACCAGTTCGCGGATCCGCGTCTCGGCCAGCCGGAGACTCGCCTCTTGCGCCTGCAGGTCCACCATCCGCTCGGCGGCGCCGCGCACGTTGGCGCGGATCAGCCGCAGCACCTGCGTATCGAGACCCGCCGCGGTGCGCAGTTTGATCGGCGGGAGCACCAGTCCCTCGGCGATCAGGTCAGCAGCGACCCCCATCGAGCCCGGGACCGCGCCGCCGATGTCCGCGTGGTGGGCGCGGTTCACCGCGAAGAACGACGGCGCGGTGTCGTTCGCGTTCACGAAGATCGGCCGGACCATGGTGAGGTCCGGCAGGTGCGTCCCGCCGGCGTACGGATCATTGAGCAGCGCCACGTCGCCATCGCGCAGCGGCAGTTCCCGAACCACAGCGCGTACCGATTCGGCGGCGCTGCCGAGGTGCACCGGGATGTGCGCGGCCTGGGCGATCAGGCGCCCTTCGCCGTCGAACAGCGCACACGAGAAGTCGCGTCGCTCGCGGATGTTCGGCGAGATCGCGGTGCGCTGCAGCAACGCACCACTCTCCTCGCATACCGCCGCCAGCAGGTGGTGGAAGACCTCCAGCCGGATCGGGTCGACGTCCATCGTCGCGTTGTAGCAGACGGAATGTGGACGACCGAGCGGAGGCTGTGGAATGGTGTCGGCCGCCCGACACCGACCGCACGCTCGGAAACAGCGCGCCGAGCCCGCGAGCTGGCTTGCGTTCGGAGGGGAACAGACAATGTGGGGCCACATCGCTACACTTGCCCCATGCACCTCATCCCTCCAAACGGCGCCGCCCTTGTGGTCGCTCTCCTTGCTGCTTCCGGCACGGCACAGTCCTGGAGCCTGCTATCGCCGCCCACCAGTCCGAACGGCCGCGTCGGCCACACGATGTGTACCGACACCGCGCGCAATGTCGTGGTGTTGTTCGGTGGCCTCGGCGCCGGCCGCGACACGTGGGAATGGAACGGAACCACCTGGACCAAGATGGCCCCGACCGTCTCGCCTCCGGAGCTGGGCTGGGCCAAGATGACATATGACTCCGCACGCAAGGTCTGCGTGTTGTTCGGCGGCTTGACGCCAACGGCCGTCGGGGATACGTGGGAGTGGAACGGGAGCAACTGGAGGTTGCGGGGCAGCGGCGGGCCATCGCCCCGCCACGGGCACGCCCAGTGCTACGACTCCGCCCGCAGGGTCACCGTCTTGTTCGGTGGCGCGGACGACTACCCACGATCACTGACCGATACCTGGGAGTACGATGGGACGACCTGGAAGCGGGTCGCGACGACCGGACCAGTCGGACGCTTGTACGCGGAAATGACCTATGATGCGACTCGCGCTCGCTGCGTGTTGTTCGGTGGCTACCGGGCTAGCGCGCAGCAAGACACTTGGGAGTGGAACGGTGTCAGTTGGATCGAGACAAAGCTCGCCATCCAGCCGCAGGCGCGCTGGGGATTCGCGATGAGCTACGTGCCAGGGCGCGGCGCAGTCCTGTTCGGCGGCGAGACAGGCGACCCGTCCAACCCCCGCTTGCTTCGCGATACTTGGCTGTACAACGGCACCTGGACCGAGGTTCGAGCGACCAATTCACCGAGTGCCCGCCGGCTGACGGCGATGGCGTTCGACCCGACGAACGGCCAAACGCTGCTGTTCGGTGGCTCGACCGGGGGACACGAGAGCCATTCACTCAAGCTCGACCCCTCCGCGCCAGCGAAGTACGAACCGTACGGAACTGGCTGCGCGGGCACCGGCGGGACGCCCACGCTCGGCTCGATTGACGGTCGTTTGCCATTCATCAACGAGACGATGGGGATCCAGCTGACGAACATTCCCTGGGCGAGCAACCCACAGTTGATCTTCGGGCTGAGCAACGCCAAGTGGGGCGGCGCAAACCTGCCGATGGACTGGAGCTTCATGGGCTTCAACGGCTGCTCACTCCTGGCCAGCCTAGACCTCCACGTTTCGATGGTGAACGCCGGCAACTACGCGTACTTCTTCCTCGCGATACCGAACCTCTCGATACTGGTCGGGTCATCGTTCTACAACCAAGCATTCGTGCCGGACTCCGGTGCCAACCCGGCGGGAGGCACGCTGAGCAACGGCGTCGCCGCGACCATCGGCCGCCGTTGACCGAGCGACTGCGGCCACTGCCGCACCCCTGTCTCGAGCGAATCGAGCTGCGACGCGCGAACATGCGCCACGGGCCGTTCCGGACGCAGCCAGGGTGAGGCACGGGTACCGCTGCCGCGGGCCGGACCCGGCAGCGGGCTACTCCGAGTCCGCTGCTGCGACTACGCTGGGGGGACCTCTTCCCGTCGACCCTGGGAAGCCGGTGGCGGCGGGTGTGGTTGGCAGGACAGTTACCTTGCAAGACACTGGTCGGCGTCCGCATGAAACGCGCTGGCTCGCGGTGGAAGACCTGCACCGGCGAACATGTCCTCCGCCTCCGCGCCCTCGCGCTCAGCGATCGCTGGGAACCCGCGATGCTCAAGCTCCACGCAACTCGTCGGACTGCGGTCAGGGTCGCCGCATGATCAGCTGCTCAATAGCAGATCCACACCCTACTTCTTCCTCGCGATACCGAACCTCTCGACGCTGGTCGGCTCATCGTTCTACAACCGAGCATTCGTGCCGGACCCCGGTGCCAACCCGGCGGGTGGCACACTGAGCAACGGCGTGGCCGCGACAATCGGCCGCCGTTGACCGAGCGACAGCGGCAACTGCCGCCCTGTTTCGAGCGAATCGAGCTGCGACGCGCGAACATGCGCCACGGGCCGCTCCGGACGCAGCCAGGGTGAGGCATGGGTACCGCTGCGCGGGCCGGACCCGGCAGCGGGCTACTCGGAGTCCGGTGCTGGGACTACGCTGGGGAAACCTCTTCCCGGGGCCGAGCCAGCCCCCACACCCCCCATCCACCCATGCGCTGTTTCTCCCCAGCCGGCACCCTTCTCGCGGTCGTCCTCCTCTCCGCTTCCGCCACCGCACAGTCCTGGAGTCTGCTCTCGCCGACCACCAGTCCGACCGGCCGCAACAACCACGCGATGTGCACCGACACGGCGCGCAACGTCGTGGTGTTGTTCGGCGGCCTCGGATCCGGTGGCGATACCTGGGAGTGGAACGGCACCACCTGGACCAAGATGACCCCCGCCACCTCCCCGCCGGACCTCGGCTACGCGGGAATGTCGTTCGACGCGGCGCGCAAGGTGTGCGTGTTGTTCGGCGGCCGCACGTCGTCGGCGCGCAGCGCCGAAACCTGGGAGTGGGACGGGATCAACTGGAAGAAGATCAGCACCACGGCCAGCCCGGCAGCCCGCTACGGCCACGCGCAGTGCTACGACATCGTCCGCAAGGTCACCGTGGTGTTCGGCGGCTTCGACACGACGCCGTACTTCGCCGACACTTGGGAGTACGACGGCATCAACTGGAAGCAGGTCGCGACCACCGGGCCGATCGGACGCATCTACCCGAACATGGCCTACGACCTCACTCGCGCTCGCTCTGTGCTGTTCAGCGGCTACGCCGCGGGCGCCACGCCGAGCGCCGACCTGCAGGACACGTGGGAGTGGAACGGTGTCAGTTGGACCGAGGTCAAGGTGGCATGCCAGCCGCTGGCACGCTGGGGTTGCGGCATGACCTACGTGCTGGGCCGCGGCGTGGTGATCTACGGCGGCCAGAAGCAAGTCTCACCCAACGCCGGCACGCTGAGCGATACTTGGTCGTACAACGGCACCTGGTCGGAGGTCCGCCCGACCAACCCGCCGAGCGCCCGCCGGCTGACCGCCATGGCGATCGACCCGACGACCGGCCGGCCGCTGTTGTTCGGCGGTAGCGCGGGGGCAAGCGAGACCCACACGCTCGATCTCGGCACCTTCGCGCCGGCGATGTACGAGCCGTACGGAACCGGCTGCACGGGCACCAACGGCACTCCTGCGCTCGGCTCGGTCGACTGCAACGCGCCGTACATCAACGAGACGCTGACGATCCAGCTGACCAACGTCCCCACGTCGAGCACCCCGCTGTTGATCTTCGGGCTGAGCGACACCAAGTGGGGTGCCATCAACTTGCCGATGGATTGGAGCTTCATGGGCTTCAATGGTTGCTCGCTGCAAGCGAGCCTCGACTTCAACGTGCCGATGTCGGTGACCGGCAACACCGCCACCATCGCCGTCCCGGTGCCGAACACCGCCGCGTTGGTCGGGTTCTCGTTCTACAACCAGGCGTTCGTGCCGGACTCCGGCGCCAACCCGGCTGGTGGCACGCTGAGCAACGGCGTCGCCGCGACCGTCGGCCGCCGCTGAATCGAACCGACTGCGGCACTGGCCGTACACGAAACGACCCCGCACTCGGCGGGGTCGTTTCGTGTACGGCAACCGGGCTGCCGTTCGGTCGCGCTACTTGATGCGCTCGCCGCCGTTGTTGTCGCCACCACGGCGACGGCGGGTCTCGCCTTCGCCGTTGCCCGAGCCTTGGTCACCACCGCGGCGGCGGCCACCCTGACCACCCTGACCGCGACCGCGACCACCACCCAGGGCGGCGGCTTCCTTCTGCAGCTCGTCGAGGATCTTCTGCGCGTCGGCCAGCTTGCCGCCGTCGACCAGGTCCTGGAGCTTGTCGAGCTGGGCTTCCAGCTTGTCGGCCTTGTCACCCTGGCCGCGCTGGGCGAGGGCGTCGATCATCCGCTCGGCGCGCTGCACGAACTCGGTCACCGCCTTCTTGGCGTCTTCCTGCTTCATGTCGGCGATCTTCGGGACGGTCATCCCGCCGCGCTGGCCGCGACCACCGCGGCCGCCCTGGCCACGGCCGCCGAAGCCACCCTGGCCGCGACCGCCCTGGCCGCCGAACCCACCGCGCATGCCGCCCATGAAGCCACCGCCGACGCGGCGCATCGCTGCCAGGATGCGGCCGCGCTCCGGGCTGTCCCGATCGAGGTCCCGCATCTCCTGCATGAGCTTCGTCGCGATCTCCCGGTTGGCACCACCACCGCCGGCGCGGCGACCCTCCATCTCCTTTCGCTCAGCCGCCTCGACCGCGCTGATCAGCTTGTCGTGCTTCTTGGCGAACGCGCGGGCGCCCTCGAGATCGCCACTGCTGTAGTGGATGATCAGCAGGCGGTAGGCCGCCGTGCCCGCGAGCTTGTGGTCGGCGTGGCTGGCGAGGAACTGCGTGTAGAGCTCCTTTGCCTTGGCCGTCGCGTCCTTGGACGTCGCCATGGCGTTGTCCAGGTAGTAGGCCTGGTAGAACATCGCGGCGGCATCGCCGCCAGCGGGCTTGACATCGCCTTCTTGCGCCAGAAGTGGCAAGGCCAGGGTGGCGAACGCGAGGGTGCTGCGGATCAACATCAGTGGGAGTCCTTTCGGTGGGGTTCTCGGTGAGGGATAGATGGCGGAGTATGACGGGCCCATCCCCCGCGCGTCGACACGTCGAGCGTAATCCGGTTGTCACAGCCTCGGCGCGAGGTGCAGGGAGTGACACTTTCCCTTGACGCTCGACGTCTTCTTTCCGAGCGTATAGGGATGGTACGCCCCACCGAACCGAGCCCCGATTCGACGCCGTCCGCCCGCGTCCCCCCCATCACCGAACCCGACCATCCCGTCCCGCCCCGCCGCCCCGCAAGCCGGGACGATCGGCCGGACCCGCCACGGGTGAAGACCGATCCGCCGCGGGTGTGATCCGGGCGCGCGGGCCAGCCCGGCTACACTGCGCGTCGATGCGCGTCGTGGTGTTCTTGCTGGGTGCCGCCGGAGCCGTGGCATTCGCGCTGTGGTGGTGGAGTTCGAGCGGACCCGAGGTCCGCGTCGTCGAGTCGCAGGATTCCACTCCCGTGCCCAAAGAGGAACGCCCGGCGACCCCGCTGCGCACCGATCGCGCGAGTGTCCCGGCGCCCGCCCAGCCGGTGCCGGCCCCGGGCACCGTCGCCCAGTCGGTGACCCTGCGGGTCCTGGACGAAGCGACCGGTGCCCCGCTCGACGGCGGCACCCTTCGCGTGCTGTCCGGCGACCACACCTCGGCGCCGGCACCGCGCGGGGTCGGCGCCCGCCCGACCGCCAAGACCGTGTTTGCCGGATCGCTGGGGGAACACCAACTCTCGCTGCTACCCGGCACCTACACCGCGGTGGCGCAGCGGGCGGACATCGTCCGAGCGACCCGACCGCTCGCGTTCACGGTGGGCGAAGGCGCCCTCACCGTCGAGGTGCGGGTGCGGCTCGCCGAAGCGATGCTCACCCTCGACGTGCTGGACCGCGCGGACAACTCTCGGGTCGCGAACTACCACGCGACCATCCGAACCCGACCGAGCAGCGGCGCACCACGCACCGAGTACCTGCCGGCAGCCGACGCCAAGGACGCCAAGCTCGACAACCCGCTGGTGGTGCACTGCGCGCGCGGCGATCGTCTCACGGTGCGGATCGAGGCGGACGGGTTCGTGCCCGCCGAGCCGCTCGACTGCGCGTTCGGTGACGCGGCGCATCAGGAACACAAGGTGTTCCTGTTGCGCGAGGCGCGCTTCACCGGCGTCGAACTGCGCGTCACCGACCAGGCGCAGCAGCCGATCCGTCAGCTGCAGGTGAAGGCCAAGTTGCAGATCAACGCGAGCGAACCGTTCCGGGACGTGTGGACGCGGCGGGCGACCAGCGACACCGGACGCTATCGGCTCCCCGGGCTGGCGTCGGGCAACTACCAACTCGAGGTCGTCGCGATCGACGACGCCGGTGCCGCCACACTGCACCTGCCGCACCGGATGAGCTTCCAATTCACCGGCAGCGAGCAGATCGTCCAGCCGATCACGCTGCTACCGGGCGCCAACCTGCAGCTCGAAGTGGTCGACGACGCGGGGCGGATGCTGAGCGAGGGGGTGCGGATCGAGCTGACCCACCCCGACGGTCGACGCCGCGAAGCGGTGTGGCAAGCGTTCGCCGACGACAAGCCGATGCCGAACACCGCGCTCGCGATCGACCACCTGTTGGCCGACGCTCCGGCGCGCCTGCACCGCGCTGTCCCCGCCGGCCGCTACAGTGTGACGGTGCGGCGTGGCACCGACGATCCAGTCCAGCAGACTGCGACGCTGGAAGCCGGACGCAACACCATCCTGCGGGTCACTCTGAAGCAGCCATGACCCACGCGGCCCGACACGACTCCTGCCGCGGCAGCACGACGGAAGACGATGCCCACTGATCCCGCGGCGCGCGCACTGGACCCGTTCTGCGCGACGGTCCGCACCTGGTTCGCCGAGCGGCTCGGGACTCCGACCCGGCCGCAGGTCGAAGGCTGGCAGCACATCCGCAGCGGCGCGCACACGTTGATCGCCGCACCGACCGGGTCCGGCAAGACGTTGGCCGCGTTCCTGCACGCACTCGACACCCTGCTGCGCGGCGGTGCTGCCGACGACCGCACCTCGGTGCTCTACGTGTCGCCGCTCAAGGCGCTGGGCAACGACGTGCGCAAGAACCTCGAGGGCCCGCTGCAGGAGCTGCGCGAACGCGACTCCAGCCTCCCCGAAGTGCGCGTGGTGGTGCGCAGCGGCGACACCACCGCACAGCAGCGCAGCACGATGAGCCGCCGGGTGCCACACATTCTGGTGACCACCCCGGAGTCGCTCTACATCCTGCTGACCAGCGCCGGCGGCCGCCGCATGCTGGAAACGGTGGAGACCGTGATCGTCGACGAGATCCACGCCGTGCTCGGCAGCAAGCGCGGCAGCCACCTCGCGCTGTCGCTGGAACGACTCGCGGCACTGTGCCGCAGCGGACCGCGCGCCACCGAACCACAGCGAATCGGCCTCTCCGCCACCCAACGACCGCTCGAAGACGTCGGCCGATTCCTGGTCGGCGTCGACCGGAGCTGTGCGCTGGTGGACGCCGGCCACCTGCGAGCCCTCGACCTGGCGATCGAGGTCCCGCCGTCGCCGCTGAGTGCGGTGTGCTCGCACGAAGTGTGGGAGGAGATCTACCAGCGGATGGTCGAACTCATCCAGACCCACCGCACCACGCTGGTGTTCGCCAACACCCGCAAACTCACCGAGCGGATCGCCGCGCGCCTGAGCGACGTGCTGGGCGCCGACCGGGTCACCAGCCACCACGGCAGCCTGGCGAAGGAGCGCCGGCTGGACGCCGAGCAACGCTTGAAGGACGGGCAGCTGGCCGCGCTGGTCGCCACTGCGTCGCTGGAGCTCGGCATCGATATCGGTGACGTCGACTTGGTGATCCAGGTGGGCGCCACGCATTCGATCGCCAACTTGCTGCAGCGCATCGGCCGCGCCGGCCACGGCGTGGGTCGACTGCCGAAGGGCAGGCTGTTCCCGATGACCACCGACGAGCTGGTGGCGTGCGCCGCCCTGCAGCGCGCGGTCCGCACCGGGGTCCTCGACCGCACGCCGCAGCCCGGCCGCCCGCTCGACATCCTCGCGCAGCAGGTGGTCGCCGCCTGCGTCGCCGAGCCCCAGGACGCCGACGCGCTGTTCGCGCAGTTGCGTCGCGCCTGGCCGTACCGCGAGCTGCAGCGCGCAGAGTTCGACGAAACCGTGGCTCTGCACACCGCGGGACGCCACGCGCTCCTGCACGTCGACGGCGTGGGCGGTCGACTGCTCGCGACCAAGCGGGCGCGCATTCCGGCGCTGACGTCGGGCGGGGCGATCCCCGACACCGCAGACTACAAGGTAGTGCTCGAGCCCGAGGGCACCCACGTGGGCAGCGTGCACGAGGACTTCGCCATCGAGGCCAGCGCCGGCGACATCTTCCAGCTCGGCAACAGCTCGTGGCAGATCCTGCAGGTCGCCCAGGGTGTGGTGCGGGTGGCCGACGCCGCGGGTACGCCGCCGACCCTGCCGTTCTGGATCGGCGAAGCGCCGTCGCGCAGCCGCGAGCTCGCCACCGCGGTGAGCGAGATCCGCAGCCGCGGCGAGGACCCCGCATGGTTGGTCGGCGAGGTCGGACTGGTGCCCGCCGCAGCCGAGGCGATCGCCGAGTATCTGGCGGCCACGCGCACCGCACTCGGCACGGTTCCGACCACCGACTGCGTGGTGCTGGAGCGCTTCTTCGACGAGACCGGTGGCATGCAGCTGGTGCTGCACATGCCGTTCGGCAGCCGCATCAACCGCGCATTCGGGCTGGCGCTGCGCAAGCGGTTCTGCCGCGGCTTCGGATTCGAGCTGCAGGCGGCTGCCAACGAGGAGGCGATCGTGCTGTCGCTCGGTCCGATGCACTCGTTCGAGCTCGCCGAGGTATTCGACTACCTGCGCCCCGACACGGCCCGCGACCTCTTGGTGCAGGCGCTGCTCCCGGCGCCGATGTTCCAGACCCGGTGGCGATGGAACGTGACCCGTTCGCTGGTGGTGCCGCGCAGCCAGGGCGGCCGGCGCGTGCCGTCGCCGCTCTTGCGGATGCGGGCCGACGACGCACTGGCCGCGGCATTCCCGCAAGTCGTGGCGTGCGGCGAGACGCTGCCGCCGGGCGACCTGCCGGTGCCGATGGAACACCCACTGGTGCGGCAGACGATCGGCGACTGCCTCCACGAAGCGATGGACATCGACGGGTTCCTGGCCCTGCTGCACGGGCTGCGCGACGGCAGCATCGCCAGGGTCGCGGTCGACACGCCGGAGCCGTCGCCGATGTGCCAGGGAATCCTGAATGCGATGCCGTTCGCGTTCCTCGACGACGCACCGCTCGAGGAACGTCGCACCCAAGCGGTACTGCGCCGGCGCGGCGCCGACGTGCGCACGCAGGACGAACTCGGCGCACTCGACGACGCGGCAGTCGCGCGGGTGCGGGCCGAAGCGTGGCCCGACCCACAGGACGCCGAAGAGGTGCACGAGGCGCTGCTGTGGATGGGGTTCGTCGCCGACGACGAAGCTGCGGCGAGCGGCTGGTCGCGCTGGCTGGATGAACTCGCCGCGGCCCGGCGAGTGGTGCGCGACGGGGACCGATGGTTCGCGGTCGAAGCGAGCCGCGATCCCGAAGTGGTGTTGCGGGGCCGGATGGAGGCCCTCGGCCCGGTGGTGTCCGACGACCCGCTCATGGTGACGCTGGAGTCGAAGGGCCACGTCCTGCGGGTGCGCATCGGCGGGACCCAGGCATTCTGCGACCGCCGCCTGCTGGCGCGCATCCACCGCTACACGGTCGAACGCCTGCGCGCCGAGATCGAGCCGGTGACCGTCGCCTGCTACCTGCGGTTCCTCGCCTGCTGGCAGCACGTCGACGCGCGACACCGACTCGAGGGTCCGCACGGCACGCTGCAGGTGATCGGACAGCTGGCGGGCTTCGAGCTGCCGGCCAGTGCATGGGAGAGCCGGATCCTGAACGCCCGAGTCACCGACTACCGCCAGGCGATGCTCGACCAGCTCACGCTGGGCGGCGAGGTGGTGTGGGGTCGTCTATGGGGTCAAGGGGCCGCGCCCGCGCGCAGCACCCCGCTGTGCCTGGTGCCGCGCAGCGAGCTGTCGGAGTTCCTGGCGCTCGCCGGACCCGCCGAGGTGCCGCAGCTGTCGGGTCCCGCGGCGACGCTGCTCGAGCTGTTGACCGCGCGCGGCGCCACCTTCCCTCAGGAGCTGTCGAAGGCGAGCGGGCTGCTGCCGAGCTACTTCGAGCAGGGGCTGTGCGAGCTGATCGGGCACGGCCTGATCCAGTGCGACTCGTTCGCGGCGCTGCGGCAGTTCTTCCGCGCCCCGGCTCGCCGCCAAGCGCCGGTGCTGGCGGTCGGCCGCTGGACCACCTTCCGCCGCGCGTCCGCGGACCTCGCGTCACCTGCGGCCGACCTGGTCGAGTTCGTCGCCCGCCTGTACCTGCGCCGCTTCGGCGTGGTGGTGCGTCGCGTCCTGCAGCGCGAGCGGATCAAGACACCGTGGCGCGACCTGGTGCGCGCCTACCGGCGCTTGGAGCTGCGCGGCGAGGTGCGCGGTGGCCGTTTCGTAGCCGGCTGCGACGGCGAGCAGTTCGCACTCGACGAGGCAGTCGCCCTGTTGCGCAAGGTGCGCCGCGGAGACGCCACCCCGCTCCGGGTCGCCGCCGCCGATCCGCTCAATCTCGCCGGCATCCTCACTCCGGATCCGCGGATCGCCCCGCACACCCACGCGTTCGTCGACGTCGTCTGATGCCCTCACCGAATTCGCCGCTGTTCGTGTCGACCGAGGTCCTGGTGGCGAACCACTGGCACCGCTACTGCCGCGACGAGTTCCGGCTCAACGACGGCAGCGTGGGCGAGTACTTCCACGTCGACATGCCCGGCGCCTGTGGGATCATCCCACTGTTCGACGACGGCAGCACGGTGCTGGTCGAGGTCTACCGGTATCTGCTCGACACGCACCTGTTCGAGTTTCCGATCGGCGGTATGCAGCCGGGCGAAGACCCGCTCGAAGTCGCCAAGCGGGAGCTCGCCGAGGAAGCCGGGCTGGTGGCCCGCGACTGGCAACTGCTCGGACGCTTCGCGCCCTACAAGGGCGTGTCGAACGAGATCGACTGGTTCTTCCTGGCGCGCGACCTCACCTGGACGCACACCGAACACGAGCCCAGCGAACAGATCACGGTGCACGCCATGCCGCTGGCACAGGCGCGCCAGGTGCTGTTCGAGCAGACGCTGCTCGACGGCCAATCGATCGCCGGCTTGGCGCTGCTCGATCGCTTCCTCGCGGCGCAGGGCCGCTGACACGGCACGTCGCAACGCGATCCGCCCAACCGAGTGGTTTCCGCGCGAGGATTCGAACCTCGACTGAGAGTACCAAAAACTCTAGTGCTACCGTTACACCACGCGGAAGTGTGGTTTCCTCGCAAGGACTCGAACCTTGACTAGCAGAACCAGAATCTGCTGTGCTACCGATTACACCACGAGGAAAGGTAGTTGGGGGGCGGAGTCTAGCAGACCACCGGCGCCTCGCTAGTCGATTCCGCGCAGACTTCGGACCACCTGGAGCAGGGCTTCGCGCACCGAGCGCTGCCGCACCAGCTCGCGCCCGAGGGCCCCGAACCGGCGCTCAGTCGAGCTGATGGCGCCGTCGACGGACAGGCCAAAACACACCGTTCCGACCGGCTTGGCCGGAGTCCCCCCCGTAGGTCCGGCGACCCCGGTGATCGAAACACCGATGCGGGCGCCGGTCCGCTCCGCCACACCCTGCGCCATCGCGGCGGCGACCGGTTCGGACACGGCGCCGTACTCGGCGATGAGCTCCGGATCGACCCCCAGGTCGCGGGCCTTCGCCGCGTCACTGTAGGTGACGAATCCGCCGAGGAACACCTCGGAGGCGCCGGGGCAGGCAGTGATCGCCCCACCCAGCAATCCGCCGGTACACGACTCGGCGGTCGCGAGCGACACGCCCCGCGCGCGCAGCCGCTGCACCAGCTCGTCAGCCAGCGAGTGGTGCCCCTCGTACACCAACAGCGCGCCGACTTCGTGACGGAGAGTGCCGGCGATCGCGTCGACCTGCGCCGCGTCGAACCCCAGGACGCGGATCGTCAGCTGCCCTTGGCTGGCGGTGATGCCGACCCGGGTCGCCGCACCTTCCGCCATGAAATCACCGATCCGCTCGCCGAGCTGCGCCTCGGTGCAACCGATCACGTGCAGCAAGCGACTGTGCAGGGCCCCACCGGCGAGCGTGGCGAGGTGGGGCACGACCTGCTCCTGCCACATCGCGCGCATCTCATGCGGCACGCCCGGCAGCGCGAACAGGGTCGCGTTGCCGACCTCGAGCGCGAACCCCGGAGCCGTCCCGCAGCGGTTCGGCAGCACTCGGGAGCCGACGGGAAACTCCGCCTGGAGTCGGTTCGACGGTGCGATCTTGCTGGGGTCCGGCCGCCCCATGGCGCGGAACAACGCTTCGATGTCCCGCCACGCCGCTTCGTCGAAGTACGACCGGACTCCCGCGAGCTCGGCGCAGGCCGCGCGGGTGCGGTCGTCGACGGTCGGCCCCAGCCCACCGGTGGTGACCACAACGCGGCTGCGCAGGCACGCAGCGCGCAGCGCGTCGACCACGTCGGCCTGCCCGTCGCCGATCACGGTCACCCTCCCCACCGCGCACCCGGCGGCGCCCAGTGCCCCGGCCAACCATGCGGAGTTGGTGTCGACACACTGCCCGGTCACCAGCTCGTCGCCGATGGCAACCACCTCAGCCCTCGGGGGAGTCCCCGCCTGCGCCGTCGTCGGATCGTCCATGGCGTTCGCGGGCGGCAGGATACCAGGGTATCCAGGGCCGGCGCGACGTCCGCCCCGCGCTGCGCGACCACGCCGACCCGGCCTTGGCGACGGGGCTGTGCAGAACGGCCTCAGTCTCCGCCCGATCCCGACCGACGAACCGCTGAGCGAATCAGCTGCACGGCAAGACCGAGGACCACCGATGCTAGGGCGCAAGAACCAGAAGAAGGACCGCCAGAGACCGCTTCGGTCGCCGGCCGAAGAACCAGAAACCGAGATGCAGAAGCAATCCGAAGCGGAAGCGGACTCGATGCACGATGTCGACGACTTGGCGGACTTGGAAATGGTGAGCGACTTCTCGGAAGACTCGACGCAGACCTCGGACCACGGCACGACCGCGAACGCAAACCGGGTTCCGTACGCGGATCCGGAGGCGCAGCCGCCCGCCAAGGCCACCGCCACGCGCGCCAACGTGGGGCGCTCGGTCCGCATCCAGGGCGAACTCACCGGCGACGAAGATCTCACGATCAACGGCACCGTCGAGGGTTCGGTGGATCTGCGCGGCCACGCGTTGACCATCGACGAACACGGCCAAGTGCTCGGTGAAGTGACCGCCGCGACCGTGGTGATCTACGGCAGCGTGGTCGGCAACGTCATGGCCGAGCAACGCATCGAGGTGCAGCCCGGTGGCCTGGTCGAGGGCGACCTGATCGCCCCGAAGGTGGTGCTGTCGGACGGCGCCCGCTTCAAGGGCTCGATCGACATGCTCACCGATCCGTGCGCCGGCAGGCAGCCCAAGGTCAGCCCACAGGGCGGCGAAGGAAAGGCGCCGACCGAGCAGCAGACCGAGAAGGAATCGGCGAAAGCCTGAGCGCAGGGTCTCGCGCGCCGACGCGTTCCCGGTCCCATCGGATCGAGGTTCCGCCGTGGGAGACGTGACGTCGGGCGGCCGCGGCCGCGCCACACCCGACCCGTCATGCCCCCGACTGCTGCACCGCAGGCACTGCGCCCGCGGCCCGCTTCTTCCGCCGTTCCGCCTGCCACATCAGCAACAACCCGAGGCTGAACAGCACCAGCATCGGCAGCGCCATCAGCATCTGGGTCACCGGGTCGGGCGGCGTCAGCACCGCGGAGACGAAGAAGATCGCCAGCACGATCCAGCGCCAGTGCGTGATCACGGTGCGCAGCGACAGGATGCCGACCTTCTGCAGGGCCAGCATCAACAGCGGCAGCTGGAACACCAAACCGAGCGCCACCGTCAGGGTCAGGAAGAACTTGAAGTAGAGCGCGACCGTGAACATCGGTGCGATCTCGGTCCACTCCATCAGGCGGGTCAGGAAGTACAGCCCGTAGGGCACCATCACGAAGTAACCGAACGCCACCCCGCCGATCAGCAACAGGATGGCAAACGGCACCGTGCGGTACACCACCGCCCGCTCGTGGCTGTAGAGACCGGCCGCGATGAACGCCCAGATGTGCCACAGCAACACCGGCGAAGCGACGATGCAGGCGAACAGCAGCGCCGCCGCCATGAAGGTCCAGAAGTCCTCGAGACCGCTCGCGGCGATCAGGTTGCGCTTCAACAGGAAGCCGCCCTGCGAGAAGATCAGCTCGTCGTACGGGTAGCGATGGGCCAGGATCGCTTCGCGCCGTTCGCGGTGCCACAGCACCCGCACGACGCCGTCGCGTTGCAGCCGCACACTTTCAGCGTAGCGGGTGAACTCGGCGACGAACGCCTCCCACTCGGCACTCCCCTTCTGCGGGTAGGGCCGCGGGAACCCCGCCACGTCGCGAATCGCCTGCGGGTTCGGATAGCCTCCGGCGAGGATCGCCGCCACCGTCTTCGGCTCGAGGAACTCGGAGGCCTTCAGGCGGGCCTCCGGATCCTGGGGCCCGGGCGCCGCGGCGTGCTTGGCCTCGATCTCCTCGCAGAAATCGGCGTAGGCGCGGTTCCACATCAGCGCGTACGGCTCGATGTAGATGCGCGTGACCCGGTCCTTGAACGCCATCAGCACGCCGACGCAGACGAACAGCGTGCCCGCGCACCACAACAGCCGGCGCCGCAGCTCGTCGAGGTGGTCGCCGAGGCTCATGCGCTTCAGCTGTTCCTTGGTGGGCTGGGGGTCCACGGGGCCCGACTCTAGCCCGCGCTTCACACCGAGCGGCGAGCGAAATGTCGCAAGTGCCTGTGGATGGGAGGAAGCGACCGAGCCCACCGGAGGCGCATTCGTGGGTGCTTCGGGGAGGGCGACGGAGCCCTCGGCAGCGGCGGAGGTTCGGGTGGTGCGCGAGCCGGCCGGTCAGGCGCGCAGCGCTGCGGCGAGGAAGAAGAGCTGCCTGACACCGCAGGCAGGTGGTTGCGGCATCTCAGCCATCCGGCCGCGATGCGAACAGTTCCGGTGCGGACTCCATGCGCGCTCGGGGCGTGGACTCTTGCGCAGGCCTCCGGCGGCGCAACGAGCACCGCGTGGCGAGCTGTCGCCCGGAATGCGAAGAGCACCGCGTGCGGGGCAGGTCGCCATGAACGCAAAGAGCCCCGCTCTGCGGGGCTCCTCGAGTGCTCTCTCCGAGCTCAGTTGCCGAGCTCAGTTGCCGAGCTGCAGCAGGTCGCGGATCTTGTGGATCGTGGTGATCTCGCAGCGCAGCTCCTGGGCAGCCTTGTAGCCCGGGGTCTCCTCGATCGGGACCAGCCCATCGCCGGCCTCGTTGGTCGACGGCAAGCCGACGATCACCAGGTCGACACCCGGCTCGACCTTGTCGTGGACCTTGTTGCCCAGCCGCTCGAGCAGGGTCTTCACCAGCGGCTTGTTGTAGGGGTGCGTGTAGCGACCGATCATCGCGATGTGGCGCTTCAGGGACGGGCTGTAGAGGTCGTTGAAGATCTTGTCGCCGCTGGCCAGCGGGTTGCCGACGCGGTCCACGATCCCGTAGGTGCGCAGCTCCGACCGGTCGTGCTTGGTGTCGATCACCTCGCCGTAGCCCTTGAGGGTCTTGCCGTCCGGCGCGGTGATGCGGAACACGGTGCCGCGCAGCAGCATGTCCTTGCGGCCGATGTTCACCCAGGCGCGATCGGCGACCATCGTCGCGGCGATCAGCTCGCCGTCGGACTTCTCCGGCGGGGTCTTCATGGCCAAGGTGGCGATCAGCGCCGAGTTGTGACCGTTGACCCGGTCGTAGCGCTTCTGCGCGGCGGCCAGCGCGACGTTGTGCTCCTCGATCAGCTTGGTGCGGTCTTCCGTCGCCTTGCGCAGCTCGCCCTGGGAGTTGGTCAGCCGCTGGTCCTTGGCGGTGTTCTCGGAGCGCAGTTCGTTGCTGATCCGGGTGAAGTTGGCGTTCGCGGTGGTCAGGTCCTTCGCCGCCTTGTTCTTGTCGGACTCCCAGTTGGTCTTGATGGTCTCGGTCTGCTTGTTCGCCGCGACCACGTTGTTGGCCGAGGTGGCCGAAGCGGCGACCAGCGTGTCGTGGGTCGACTTGACGTGGGTCACGAAGTTCTTGACCGGCAGCGCCTCGGACTCGGGCAGGCCGATTCCCTTCGCCGAGGCCTGCAGCAGGGTCTTGATGTCGGCGGGAACCGTCACGCCGGCGAGGGCCCTCGGCTTCTCGTCACCGTTCTTGCTGAGGAGCTCGTACTTCTCGCCCCACTTGAAACCGGCCTTGCCCTCCCACTTGCCCTTCTCGCCCAGGATGTCGGAAAGCTCCTCGACGTAGTGGCCGTAGTGCTCGAGGTCGCGCTTGGCCAGCTGCAGGTCGTAAATGGCCTTGCGTTGGGACTCCTTCGCGCCGTTCACCTCGGACATCTGCACATAGCCGAACCAGAGGGATCCCAGGAACAGGACCAGGACGACCAGGAAGAAATAGATGTTGATGTGGGCGGCGCCGCGCTCGCGGTTGTGCATTGGGACAAGCTCCATGAGGGGTTCGACCCGAAGGGTCATCTCGAGCTGGGTTGCTGGGACTACGGGATGCTGGGATCGCTGGGATCGCAGGACGAAGGGGCGCTCCCGGCTAGTGCCTGCCAGGGACGAGCAGGTCGTGCGAGCCCGGGATTCTAAGGACACCACCCGACCGGTCAAGGCGGGAGCCCGGACCGGAACAGTGGATCACGCGAGGAGTCTACCCCAGGTTCTGCGATAGTGCCGAGCTCGCGCCACTCACGATCCGTGACCCCCGAGCCCTCGTCCGCACCCCCCCCTGTCATCGGCCTCCTCGGCGGGATCGCCGCCGGGAAGAGCCACGTCGCGGGGCTGTTCGCAGGGCGCGGGTTCGCGGTGCTCGACGCCGACGCGGAGGCCCGGGCGGTGGTCGCCGACCCCGCGGTGCGGCAGGAGATCGTCGCGCGGTTCGGCTCGTCGGTGCTGGGTCCCGGGGGTGAGCTGGATCGCGCCGCTCTGGGCCGCATCGTGTTCGCCGACCCAGCGGCCCGCCGCGACCTGGAGTTCCTGGTCCACCCGGGCGTGCGGGCCCGCCTGCTGGACGGGATCGACCGCGCCCGCGCAGCTGGCCGCGGGGTGGTGCTGGACGTGCCGTTGCTGCTCGAGGGCGGCCTGATCGCGCACTGCGACTCGTGCGTGTTCCTGGACGCACCGGACTCGGTGCGGGCCGCACGGGCGCAGCAGCGCGGTTGGACCGAGGCCGAGTGGGCCGCACGCGAGGCGGCGCAGGCTCCGCTCGCCGACAAGCGGGCGCGGTGTGTCTTCACGGTCCCCACCGGGGGCACGCGCGAAGAGACCCGCATCGCCGTCGATCGGGTCATCGACAGCTTGGAACGCGCGCGGCGCTGAAGGCCGGGCGCGCCGCATTGCGGCGGAATGCCGTATCGTGGTCGTGCCAAATGCTGCCGCAGCCGAACGACCACCCCGACGGTTCCGCGTTCACCCTGGCGGAGCTGCGCAGGATGTCGCTGGCGGAGCTCCGGGCGGCGGCGGCGGCGCGCGGCGTGGCCGGAGCCGGCGGAGGTCGAACGCGCGGAGTTGGTGGTGTCGCTGGCGCGCCATGCGGCCGGACCCGGAGGGCTGGGGCGCGGCGACGGACTGCTGAGCGTCCGCCCGGAGGGCTACGGCTTCCTTCGCTGGCGCGCCGGCGGCGCATCGGCGCAGGCCGATGACATCTACGTCAGCCAGAGTCAGATCCGCCGCCTTCGACTGCAGCCCGGCAACCACGTCGCCGGGCTGGTGCGGTGCCAAGTCCGGCGAGACGCACCTGGCGCTGGTCCACGCCGAGGCCGTGGAAGGGCGTTCCCCGACGCGGGCGCCGCGCGGGTGCCGTTCCGCTACCTGACACCCGTGGTGCCCCACCGCCCGTTCGCGCTCGGCTATCCTGACGGCCCCGAAACACTGCGGATGCTCGACGTACTCGCGCCGATCGTGCACGGGCACCGCGTGGTGGTGCTGCCCACGCGAAGCACAGCCGCTCGAGCTACTGGCCGAAGTGGTGCGGGGACACGACACAACCATCCGGACACCCGGGTCTTGGTGCTGGCCGTCGACCAGCGCCCGGAAGCTCTCGCCGCGTTGCAGCCGTTCGCCGCCGACCCGGCGGTCGAACTGTTCCCCTCGACCTTCGACGAGCCACCGCAGCGCCACGCCGACCTCGCGACGCTGGTCGCCGGGCGGGTGCAGCGCCTGGTGGAAGCCGGCGTCGACACGCTGCTGCTGGTGGATTCGTGGAATGCCCTGGTGCAGGCCGGCAACCTCACCGTGACGCACTCCGGGAGGATCCTGAGTGCCGGGCTCGACAGCAACGCCCTGCTGACCGCCAAGCAGCTGTTGGCCAGCGCCCGGCAGACCGAGGAAGGCGCTTCGCTGACGGTGGTCGGCTGCCTGCTCGACGCGCCTGAGTCGCACACCGCGCGGACGGTCGCCGAGCAGCTCGACGCGGTGGCGAACGGCATCGTCGTGCTCGACCGCGAACTCGTGACACGCGGCGTGTGGCCGGGATCGACTGCAGCGCGACGCACAGTCGGTGGGACGCCGCGTCCGGAGCCTTACGAGCGCCGTGGCGAGCGGCTGCGGAGCGCACTGGATCGCCTTCCCGTAGCCGCGGCGCACGAGCAGCTCCAGGCGTGGCTGCGGGAAGCACCTGACGAAGCACGATTCGAGGCACTGCTCGACGACTCGGGCAGTTGAACGCACATGCAGACGCAACTCGCGACACGCGTGCACTCCGCGAGTAGGGTTGTCGACCCCGGAACCGCCGTGCGACGCACCGAGCCTGAGATCGACACACGCAGGGTGCCCCCGCTCAGGAGCCAGCACCGCGATGAGCGGCTTCGGGCGCATGATCGGCGACTCGCCGTTGTCGGGCAGCGCACCCGACATGCCGCGCATCGAAGTAGCGACCGAACCGGAACACTGTCCGGTCTGGTGCCTGTGGCTCGGCCCGCTGGTGGCGCTGCTGCTCTACCTACCGACCCTGCTCGGTGGATTCCTGTCCGACGACTTCCTGGCCAACATGATGCTCCGGCACGGCGACCCGCCGTCGGTGGCGTGGCCCGAAGTGCTCGGGGACTTCACCCGCAGCTGGGCCGGGCTGGGTGGGAGCGGGCTGTACCGCCCGCTCGTCAGCACGAGCTTCGGCGTGACCTTCGCGCTGTTCGGGATGAGCGCGGTGGCACTCCATGCCACCAACGTACTGGCCCACATGCTGACGGCGCTCGGCTGCGGCATCGTCGCGGCGCGCTGCGCACGGACGCGTCCGGGTCTCGCGGCGCTGCTCGCCGGGACCTGGTTCGCGGTTCACCCGGTCACCGCGGAATCGACCTGCTGGATCGCGGCTCGCACCACCAGTCTGCAGGCGATGTTCAGCACTCTCGCCCTGGCGGCGTTCGCCACCTACCTGCGCAAGCCGCGACCCGCGTCACTGTGGCTGGGCCTCTGCGGGTTTGCTGCGGCGCTGCTGTGCAAGGAGACCGCGGTCCTGGTCCCGATCTCGGTGCTCGGGCTCGATCTGCTGCTGCGCGAACGGCGACCGATGCGCTCGGGGTTGCACGGCGCGACCTTCGCGGTACTCGGCGCCTACCTGACGGTCCGTGTGCTGTTCCTCGGCACGCTGCTCGGGGGTGATTCCGCCGGGGTGAAGACGCTCCACGCCGACAGCCTGTTCGGCCCGTTGCTCGGCAAGCTACGCATGCTGGTGTGCCCACTCGGCAGCAGCCTGCCCGCCCCGTGGTCGATCGCCGCGGGCGCCGCGCTCGTGCTGGGGCTCGCTGTGCTGCTGGTACCGGCGCTGTGGCGGCGGCAAACGCGTGGGATCTGCCTGCTGCTGCTCCCCTGGGTGGCGCTCTACCTGGCGCCGACTTTCCGCATGCAGGTCGACCCGTCGACCCTCGGCGGTAGCCGCATGGTGGTCGGTGCCGCGACCATCCTGGCGGCGCTCACCGGAATCCTCGCCGCGGCGAGCGCGCACCGCCTGACCGCGCTCGGCGCCTGCCTGCTGGTCGGGGCCACCGCGGCGCTCGGGGCCGGGCGAATGGCGCAGTATCTGGACGCATTCGAGGACATGCGCCTTCTGCGCCAACAGCTGGTGAAGGCGGCGAGCTCGGCCGACCTGCCCCGGCCGATCACGGTGGTCGCCGCACACCGACCGATGGCGGGGATCGCGTTCCTCAACTGCAACCAGATCTTCAGCGTGCTGGAGCAGCCGTTCGTCGAACGCGATCGACCGCTGGTCAGTTTGGGGTTCGTGTTCCAGCCGGTTCCCTGATTCGGAGCCGCTGCTGTTCGACGTCGGCCCGTGGCGGGCGATGTTCGAAACGGGCGCGACCACGTTCGAGTGGGCGCGCAGCGACGGGATGCCGGAACCGCGGGTGGTGGTCGGACGCCGCACCCCGCCAGCGGCGCTGCCGGTACTGGTCGAGACCAGCCCGGGTGACTTCACCAGCCACGCGGCGATCGACACCTGGTCGGTGGAGGCGCTCGAGATCGAGGTCGCAGGTCAGTGTTCGGGCGGCCGGGTCGCCTGGCTGCGCATCGGCGAAGGCGGCAAGCCGGTGCCCTACGATCCGGGCACCGCGCCGCCACAACTCCGCGCTGCACCGAGTTCGGCGCCGCTCACCGAGTCGTCGACGCGCGGCGACAACACGGTGTTCTGGGTCGATTTGACGCATTCACTCACCTTTCTGGCACTGCGCCGGATCGGCGGCCTCGGCGGGTTCCGCCTGGCGCTGGACGGCACGGCGGCGCGCGGCGTGCGAGTCCGCATGCTCACGCGAGTCGATCCGCTCGCGCTGCCTCGGCCGCTCGGTGGCGCCCCGGTTCCGCTGGCGCACACCGACCGACAGCTGCTCGCTCCGGCGCTGCCCCAGGGCGCCAAGCAGATGTTCCTCTACTTGGTCGGGCCGGACACCACCCGCCGCTTCGAGGTGACCCCCGGCCCGGTGGCGCTGCCCGAGACGATGCAGAAGTCGCTCGCCGTGATCCTGCGCGCATCGCGCCAGGGGTTGTTCTACGTGTACTTCGAGGCCCAGGGCGAACGGACGTGGCGCAGCGCGATCGATGTCGTGCGGCTGGTTCGGGAGTAGGCGGATCACGGATCGGGCACGCACCGTTCGGCAGCCGATCCAATGTGGGAACATGTATTCCGGGCGACCCCACAGCGGTGTCGGCCACGACTACCCATGCGCGATGTCGACGGGTCGTGAAGGCACTCCTCGCGACTCTGGCAGTTGGGGCCAAGCGAGTCCCGGAGCGATCCACCGAAGCCCGCGGTCCGGCGGCCTCGACTACCCGCGCAGGAAGTCGTCCGGCGGAAGGCGCAGGTCGGACGTGTTGAGCGCCGACCACAGCCGACGTTCCGCGCGGCGGAACAACATCTCGGCGCGATCGCGTTCCAATGCCCGGTCGGGGGCGGAACGGTGCCTTGCCGGCGTCGATCGCCTCGTAGTGGCGCAGCAAGGTGTCGGCCACCGCGGCGGCGGTCTCCAGCGCCGGTCGATCCGGGGCACCAGCGCGGCGATCTCGTCGCCACGCACGAGTTCGACCGCCAGCGAGGCGGCGTCGCCCGGTGGGAAGAACAGGCACGACCCCGGTTGCGCGTGCTCGCGGTAGGCCGGTACGTCCGAGGCGATCACCGGTAGGCCCAATGCCTGGGCCTCGTCGAGCACCAGCCCGTAGGACTCACAGCACAACGAAGGCAGGACTGCGTAGTCGGCCTCGATCGCCGCCAGGTCGTCGGTATGGAACGCGCCGGAGAAGGTCACTGGCAGTCCCGCGGCGAAGTTGCGCAGCTCGCGCTCGTAATCCGGGTCGTGGATCCTTCCCAGGATCTGCAACGACCAGTCGCCACCCGCGGCGCGCATCGCGTCGAGCACGGTCTCGAGCCCCTTGTCCGGGTAGATGCTGCCCCAGGTGACCAGCCGGTGACCACCCTTGATCGGCTTGTGGCGCAGCGGCGCCGGAACTGCCAGCAGTGGCGGAGGCGTGATCTCGACGGCGCCGAGACTGCCGAGCGCCAGTTCCGACAAGCCTTCGACATGCGCGCGGCTCGGCGCGAACAGCAGGTGCGCCGCGGCCACCTGTCGGCGAAATCCCGCCGGTGCATCGCGAATTCCTCGCGTGCCTCGACCTCGGACGTCCAGCGCGCCAACTGCGGTGGCTCCAACTCGTCGTCGCCCACGCGTCGCACCACCCGTCCCAGCACCGTGAAGTAGTCGTGCAGCGTCGCCACGGCGGTCAGCCCTGCTTCGCGCGCGGTGCGTAGCACGTCCGAACTCAAGCGCAGCCAGTGGTACGTGCACCACGTCGGGACGCTCGTCGCGGAACACCCGCAGCAGAGTCCGCGAGACCCCGGGGTGATAGGTCTTGAACCAGCTCTCGAAGCTTACAGGTCGTCGCGGTGCACCCGTAGCACTCGGATCCCCGCGTAGTCGGTCTCGACCACAGTGTCGACCGATCCGACCTCCAGCGAGCCGCACAGCACGGTGACCCGGTGACCCCGCTCGACCATGGCCCGAGTCAGGGCTTCGACGGAGCGCTCGGTGCCACCGCCGCGCACCTCGGGGGGAAACCCGTGCAAGACGAACAGGATGTTCATGGGTCGAGCCAACGCACCACGTCAGCGGCGGTCACCCGATGACCCAAGAGCCCACGGGCCAATCCCGTGGTCTTTGCCCATCCAGCTCGCACGCCACCCGCGAGGTAGGCCAAGGGTAGCCCGATCACATCGAAGAGGAACCACGCGGCCCACAGCTTCACGCTGAAATGCGATCGAAGGTACCGCACCGAGTTGACCGCCATCATGAACTTGCGCAGCGGCGAGCGGCCACCGCCCGACGAGGCGCTGGGGTGGTGGATCACCCGCACCCAGGGCAACCACAGCAGGGTGTGGCCGTGCGCACGCAGCGCGGCTCCCAGTGCGCTGTCTTCGAAGTACATGAAGTAGCTCTCGTCGATCCCCCCCACCGCCGTGAGGGCGTCCAGCCGATAGAGCACGCAGGCGCCCGGGAGGAAGCCGACCGCGCACGGTCCGGCGCTGCGCGGCGCCGGGTCCTTGCCGAGACCGTGCAGCCGGACCAGGTTCGAGCTGAACCCGACCGAGGCCCCCTGACACCAGACCTTGCCGTGCGGCAGCAGCACGGTCGGACTCACCCCGGCCACCGATGGATCGTTGTCGAGCACCGCGACCAGCGGTGCGAGGAAGTCCTCGTCGGTCGTCACATCGGAGTTGAGGAACAACGCGTACTCCGCGCCGGCTTCGGCCGCGGCTGCCAGCCCGCGGTTCATCGCCGCGCAGTAGCCGAGGTTCTCCTGGAACAACAGCAGACGGCAGTGCGGTCGCTGCGCCACGAACTCGCCGAGCAGCCGCTCCTGGTAGGCTCCCGAGCCGTTGTCCATCAGCAGCACCAGCGGAGGGGTCTGCAGCACGCGTTCCAGCGACTCGATGCACCCGGTGGTCATCTCCGAGGTCTTGAAGTTGAGCACCAGCACCGCGACGCGCGGAGCACCTGGCGATTCGGATCGCTCAGCCACAGAGCCCCCGCAGCAGCTTCCAGTAGAAGGCGAACGAGCTCTCCAACGCGCGGTGCAGCAACCGGCGCGCACCGCGATCGGCCAGACCGGGATTGAGGGTCAGGTGGTCTCCCACCAGCAAGTCGCGATCGGCGACCCGGCGCGCGGACTGTGCCAACCGCCGCCAGCGCACCAGACGTGGCAGCAGACGCAACTGGTCGAGCTTGCCGTGCAGCCAGGCGATCGGATGCCCTTTGGCGCAGGCGAACACCAGCAACACCGCCCCGTAGCAGAACTGCGCCGGAGCGAGCAACACCAGCGAGCGCCAGTGCAGGCAGGTCAACAGCACCAGCCAGCGGTTGCGGCTGTGCAAGAACACGCGGCGGGCCGGGTAGCGGGCATGCGGCCCGCGCATCGAGATGTGCTCGGTACCGCTTCCGTGCTCGACGATCGCCTCGGGGTCGAGCAGGATCCGGCCACCCCGCATGCGCAGCCGCCACGCCAGGTCGGTGTCCTCGAACAACAGGAACAGGTCGGCGTTGAAGCCGCCCGCATCGAGCAGGCGCGGCCGATCGGCCAGGAAGCACAACGCCACCAAGCCGCCGTTCTGCGGCGCCGGTGGCCGGGCAGTGGCCAGTGGCGCGAACCAGTTGTGCAGCTCCAACAGGCCGAGGTAGTGGATGTCGCTAGCGTCGTAGTGCACCAGCGACGGGTCACTCGCGCACACGCTGCGGGCCTGCACCAGCACCGCTCCGGGATCTGCCTCCATGGTCCGCACCAGGCTCTGCAGCACGCCGGGGCGTAGCACCACGTCGTTGTCGAGCAACAACACGCGGTCGTGGCGCGCCGACTGTGCGCCGAGGTTGCGGGCGTATCCCGGGCCGGCGTTGTGGCCGACGTCGATCACCCGCACCGCCGGGAACCGCGCCTTGACCAGCGCCACCGAGCCGTCCTCGCTTTGGTTGTCCACCAGCAGGACTTCGTCCGGCGGTGGGTCCTGCGCCAGCAATGCCCCCAGACATCCCTCGAGGTAGCGCTCGCCGTTCCAGTTCACCACCACCGCCGAGATCACGCGCGGAGCCTACGCACAGGCGAGGAACGGCGCTACTCGTTGGCGCGGAACACGAACTCTTCGCCGCCTCCCAGATCGTTGATCTGCCGCGCCAGGTCAGCGTGGAAGCGGATCACCTCGAGTGCGGGCACGTCGCGCAACGAGGCCCCGGCGCCGGACTGGCCGGTGCAGAACGGCGGGTAGGCGAGCAGCAGGCGGCCCGGTTGCAGAACTCCGCCGTCGCGCAGGTAGCGCAGCAGCGGGTGCATGCACAGCGCCTCGACCGGGTCGGCTTCGATCTGGGCGAGGAACCCGCGCAGGTCGATGCCCAGCGGATCGATCTCGCCGACTTCCGCAGCGAGTTGGTGCACCTCACCGCCACGCAGCACGAACTGGTCGCCGCTGCAGTCCTGGGCGAACGGCACGTCCGTCGGGTCGAGCACGTCCGGGTAGAGCGCGTGCAACGCCATCGGCCCGAACATCGCCTCGCGCAGCGAATGCCACTGCGGCTTGCGGCACGCACCGCGCAGGTGGAGTCCACCGCTCCACCGCACGAACCCGTTGGTCTCGGCCAGCAACTCGCGCAACTCCGGCGGGACATACTCGAGGATGTCCGGGTCGTCGATCGCCGGGCCCTGGTAGGTGGTCTCGGTGTTCACGCCTTGCCTGCCTTCACATAGCCCGGACCAGTCGTGACCGCCCCGCCGCGATCACGCGACGCTGCTCGTGAGCAGTCCGGTCAGTGCATTCTGCACCGAGCGCGGGCCGGGTTTCCAGGACCGGAACGGGGTCTTTCCCGGCAACGATCAGCGCAGCGGCAGCTCGAAATCCGGCGCGGTGCAGACCTTTCTGCGCCGCAGGCAATACGGAAGGTGCCATAGCGCCGCGAGTGTGGCCTTGAAGCAGATCCAGTAGCCGCCGCGTACCGCCTTGATGTTGTCGAACAACCCGATCGTCCCCACCGCGTCGGTCACCTGCTGGCTGGACTTGCTCTTGCCCAACCCCTTACGCAGGAACGCGAACGGGTAGCTGATCACCTGCGCCCATGGGACGTACTTGAAGGCCCACAGCCAGAAATTGCGCACGTGGAAGTAGAGGCTCCGCTTGCCGTGCCGCATGCCGAACGGCGCCTTGTGGAACACCTCGACGCTCGGAACCATCTTCACTCGGTAGCCGAGGTTGAGCAGTCGAGTGGTCAGGTCGCGCTCGTTGCCGAAGATGAAGAAGCGGATGTCGTAGTAGCCAGCCTGCCGCAGCGCGGCATTCTTCGCCATGCTGCCGCAACCGCGGAAGGTCGACATGTAGCGCGGCCGGTTCAGCGCTTCGGAGTGGATGTACTCCTCCGGCATCTCCGGCTCGATGACCTTCGGCGACAACAACACGGTGGTCTCCGGCTCGGCCTTGAACTCCGCGAGCATCCGCTCGACGAAGTCCGGCGGCAACACCACGTCGTCGTCGAGGATGCCGACGTAGCGACCCCAGGCGCTGGCGAAACCGATATTGAACGTCTCGCAGGCGCCGTACGCGGAGTGCGGCATGCGGATCAGCTGCACCTCGGGAAACTCGGCGATCACCATCTCGGGCGTGCCGTCCGAGCTGTCGTTGTCGACCACCACGATCTGGTCGGGGGCGATCGTCTGACGGCGGATCGCCGCCAGATTCTCGCGCAGGTCTTGGCGTCGGTTCCACACCGAGATGACCAAGCTGACGGTGTCCTTGGCTTCGGTTTCGCTCATGAAGGGTCGCGCAGCAGGTGGCGGAACAGCGGGTCGGTCAGCGCCTGCACCGCTTCGAGCTCCGCCGGGCGCAGGTCGGCGAACAACTCGGCGTACTGGATGCTCGGATCCTCGACGTTCACCGTCGCCGCATGGTCGCGGTGGCGGATCTTCAGCGCGAAGTCGTTGTAGGCGAGTTGGCTGCGGAACGCAGCCAGCGCGTCTTGCTTGCGCTCCACGTACTCGGTGGTGTCGAACATGGTGCCGCCTACCACCACCTGATTCACCCCGAACAGCAGGCAACGGCAGTCGGCCGGCAAGTCGCCGGAGCACTGAGCCACGGCGCGGGCCACCGCCCGGTGGTCGCGGTGCGCCTCGGTGAAGAAGAAGCTGTACAGGGTGGCGGGCCGGATCTCGGCGAACGCGGCCCCGATCGCCGCCGCGATGCCGGCGAGGTTCTCCGGCAGTTCGCCGTCGGGGAAGTCGAGCGAACGCACGTCGTCCACCCCGAGCCGGCGCAGGGCTTCCCGGCCCTCACTGCGGCGGATCGCCTTGATGTCACCGAAGCGATGATCCGGATCGCCGCGCGCCCCGTCGGTCAGGTGCAGCACCGTGACCGGATGGCCCTGATCGCGGTGCCAGGCCAACATCGCACCGCAGGCGATCACCTCGTCGTCCGGGTGGGCGGCGATCGCCAGGACCGGTGCGGCGAGCTGCTGCTTGGGCAGCAGCGGCGGGAACATGTGGTTCATGCGCGGGCCTCCGCACGGGCGAACGCGAGCGAGTACACATGGCGGTAGCGCGAGACCGCGGCGTCGACGGTCGGAAGCTCGGTCGGGATCGAGGCTCGCAGCGCATGGTAGGCGTCGCGGTCATCGACCAGCGCTCGGAGCGTTTCGTGCAGCGCCGCTCGGTTGCCCGCCGGCACGACCACCCCACCGCCCCGGGACACCCGCTCGGGCAAGGCGCCCGAATCTGACACCACCACCGGGGTGCCGTGATGCAGAGCCTCGTCGACCACCAAGCCGTAGGTCTCCCGGCACAGCGACGGGAACACCGCCAGGTCGAGTTGCGCCGCCGGGTGGGGATCGCCCTCCGCGTAGGGCCCGTGCAAAGTCAATCGCACGCCGGACTGCGCGGCATGTCGCCCCAGCTCGAGCTCGAGTTCTCGGGGTGCCGAACCGAACAAGTGCAGCTCGGCGCGCACGCCGGCCATCGCCTCGAGCAGCAGATCCACACCCTTCTCGCGGTGCAGGTTGCCGAAGCTTCCGATTCGCAGCGGCAGGCCGAGCAACCCGCGATCCCCCGGCGGTGTGGCGTCGAGCAGACCGTGCGGCAACACTTCGATGTCGCGCGGCTCGCCGCGCCAGCTACGGTGATGTTGGCAGGCGCGCGCGCAGTCGGAACTCGGCGCGAACAAGAAGTGCGCCGCCGCCAGTTCGCCGGCGATCGCGTGGTCACGCTGGGCCAGCCGCTCGGCGACCCAGGCGTCGGTCTCGCGGTATTCGATGTTGGCACAAGCGACGCACGGCTCGCGCTCGGCCGCGGCCGGACAGGTGATCCCCGCCGGGGGCAGGCGGAAGAATCGGGCACAGCTGGTCCACATGTCGTGCAGCGTGGCCAGGCAACCGAGACCGGCAGCGCGCGCCGCGCGCAGTTGGCCATCGCTCAGGTGCGACCAGTGGTGCACGTGCAGCACCTGGATGTCGTTCTCCGCCCAGATCCGTTCGAGCACGGCGAGCAGACGGGGTCGCTCGACGTCGAGCCCGTAGACCTCAGTCGGCAGACGAGGTACCCGAAGCACGCGAATCGGCCCGTCGTGCTGCTCGATCACGTCGACACCTTGGTGCGGCAGCTCGCTGCCACACACCACCAACACCTGGTCACCGGCCGCGTGCAACCCACGGGCCAGCGCCTGCACTACGCGCTCGGTCCCACCGCGGAACTCCGGCGGGTAGTTGTTGCAGGACAGCGCGATCCTCATGGCGCAAGGATCTCGCGCACGTGCGTCCGCACGTCGGCCCGCGCCTGGCGGCGCACCTGTGGGTCGCGGAACCGACGGCCGACCCGCCACCACTCTTCCAACGCCCGCAAGTGGACCAGCAGGTGCATGTACGGCACCGCCAAGGGACCGTAGTGCTTGCGGTAGTAGGCCATCCGGTTGCGGTGCCAGACCACGACGAACTTGCCGTAGCCCTTGGTCGACGCGCCGCCGTGGTGCTTCACGCGCGCCTCGGCCACGTAGCGAATCCTGCGTCCGGCCTTCCACAGCCGCTTGCAGATGTCGACGTCGTTGAAGAACAGGAACAACTCGTCGTCGAGCCCGTCCATGGCGGCGTACTCGTCCCGCTTCATCATGAAGCAGGCTCCCGGCGGCTGGTCGATGTCGCGGCTTTCGAGGTGGTCGAAATCGCGCATGTGGTAGCGCCGCACCACCACCGACCCCGGCCAGAACTTGCCGAATACGGTGTCGAAGCACAACGCGGTGAGTAGCCCCGGGAAGCGCATGCAGGCGCGTTGCACCGTCCCGTCGACGTTGTCGAGCCGCGGCGCCGCGGCGCCGTACTCCGGATGGGCTTCCAGGTAATCGATCAGCAGATCGAGCGCCCCCGGTGCGACCTCGGTATCGGAGTTGAGCGTGCACACGAATTCGCCGTGCGACGCCGCGGCGCCTTGGTTGTTGCCCGCCGCGTAGCCGACGTTCTCCGCGTTGCGGATCAACCGCACCTCGGGGTGCTGGTCGGCGATCGCATCGGCGGAGCCGTCGGCACTGCCGTTGTCGATCACGACCACCTCGCGCGGCCAGCGAGGCGTGTCGGCTCGCAGCGCTCGCAAGCAAGCGAGGGTCAGCGGCTTGGTGTTCCACGACAACACCACCACCGAGAGTTTGAGCGGCGGGGTCGCGAGCTCAGCCATGGTGGACTTCTTGCGCCTCGGGAACCGGGTCGGGGGCGTCCCAGGCGATGCGCGTGTAGCGGTACACGCCGATCAGCCGCGGCGTTGGGGCGAGTTCGAGCACGCGGAAGTAGTAGGTCGCTGGACCGAAGCTGTCGAACAGTTTCGAGCCGACGGTCCAACGTCGGCCACTGCCGAACATCGCCGCGGCGAGGTAGAAGTAGGGATCCAGTGCCGTCTCGACCAAGAACGGTGCGTGTTCGCGCTCGAACTCGATCACCGGCGGCCCCTTGTACGCCCCCAGTTCGTGGATCGCGCGCTGGGGACAGAGGGTGGCGCGGCGGCGTGCCCATCCGGTCCGCTGCACCTTCATCAGCAAGTCGTACACCAGCGTGCCGAGCCGGCCGTACCACTTGCGGTAGTAGAGCCGCCGGCTGACGTAGTAGCGCTCCATCGCCAACGCGGCGTTGGTCTGGCCAGAGCGATTGTACAGGTGCACGATCCGAGCCCCGAACACCTGCACGATGCGCAACCCGGCGCGGCGCATGCGCATCGACAGATCGGTGTCCTCGTAGTAGAGCGGGAACCGCTCGTCGAAGAAGCCGATCCGATCGATGGTGCTGCGCAGCATCACGAAGCAACAGCCGGACAACATCGGCAGCTCGACGTCGGCGGTCGCTTGCCAGATGCGCAACGCGTCGACCGTGCGGCGGTCGGCGTAGCGCCGCACCATCCGCGGGCTGAGCGAAGCGGCGAACAGCGCCAGCAGATCGCCCATGGTCGGCAGGATGTTCGGTGGCAGGCGACCCTCGCAGTTGGCGTCCCAGAAGCCCTCGGGTGCGGCCGCGCCGACAGTCGGGTCGCGTTCGACGGCGTCCAGCAGCCGATCGACACACCCTTCGAGGAACACGATGTCGGGGTTGCACACCAGCACGGCGTCGCCGGATGCGCGGGCCAACCCGAGGTTCATGCCCTTGGAGTAGCCACCGTTCTCGTCGTGCATCACCAGCTCGCCAGCGCATTCCCCGCTGCCGAGCAACGCCCGCAGGTCCGCCTCGGCATCGGGATCGCGCATCGGCGAGCAGTTGTCGACGACGATCACCTCCAGCGGCAGCGGCTCGGAACGGTCGGCGCGCGGCCGGTGCTCGAGCAACGAACGCACCGCGTCGACGCACAACCGCCAGGAGTTGTAGTTGACGAACAGGACCGAGAGTCGGGTGACCTTCTGCGGGGTCACACCGGCCTCTCAACCTCGTCGAGCGACTCGACCCGCCAGGAGTGCGGGTGCAGGAACACCCCGAGGTCGCGCATCTTGGCGTTCTGCACCACCAGATTCTCGCGGGTCGGCAACTGGTGGTGGCGGTGGAAACCGTGCCGGTCCATCACGCCGCACATCAGCACGTACTCGCCGGCCAGCAGGCGGAGTTCGTTCAGCTCCAACGTCACGATCCCCTCGCGCCTGATGTCGACCGGGTGCCGGTCCATCTCGGTGCTGGCGCTGAACAGGATGCTGCGGTCCCGCTTGGTCACCGCGACGCCCACGGTGATCTCCTCCGGCACCTTGCCGTTGCGCACGTGGATTCGCACACCGACGTGGTCGTGCGGCGAGAACCGGCTGCGCGGCTCACCGGTCTCGAGGTCGATCAGCTCCGCGGACACCAGGTGCGGCAGGTCGTGGTTGAAGTCGGTCGGAACCAGATCGGGCGACTCGACCGCGCCGGAATCGGACAATTGGTTCTGGTAGGTGGCGTACTCGTTGGTCACCGCCACCGAGTCCCCCTGCATGCGCATCCGGCCGTGGTCCATCCAGATCGCGTGGTCGCAGATCTGGCGGACGTCGTAGAGCGAGTGCGAGCAGAAGAACAGCGTCTTGCCGCGCTTCTTGTAGTCGTAGATCCGCTCGACGCACTTGCGCTGGAAGTGCATGTCGCCGACCGACAGGATCTCGTCGATGATCAGCACGTCGGGGTCGGTCGCCACCGCGACGCTGAAGCCGAGCCGACACACCATTCCCGACGAGTAGGTGCGCAGCGGAGCGTCGATGAAATCGTGCAGCTCGCTGAACTCCAGGATCTGATCGAAGCGGTCCTTCATCTCCCGGTGCGAGAAGCCCATCATCGCGCCGTTCATGTAGATGTTCTCACGGCCGCTGAAGTCCATCGTGAACCCGGCGCCCAACTCCAGCAGGCTCGCCACCTTGCCGTGGATCGAGTACGACCCGGTGTCGGGGAACGTAGTGCCGGTGAGGATCTTCAGCAGGGTCGACTTGCCGGCGCCGTTGCCGCCGACCAGCCCGACACACTGGCCCGGCGCGACGTCGAAGTCGACACCGTTCAACGCGTGCACGGCCCGGTGGTGCGGCCGGTCGTTCCACGGCATCAGTTCCTTGATGCGGCCGAACGGGTTGCCGTAGATCCGGTAGGTCTTCGACACGTTGCGGACGGAGATCGCGGGCTCGGTCATCGCATCACACCAGGTCGGAGAACTTCCGCTTGCGGCTCATGAAGAAGCTGTAGCCGATCACCAGCATGACGGTGGCCCAGATCGCTGCGTAGCCGAGGTAGTACCACACGTCGGGCAACGGCGCTCCGGTGCTGAACGACACCTCGCCGGCGGCGTTCTTGGCCATCACGACGTGCCGCATCTGGTTGTGGTCCGGGCCGAAGCCCAGCGCCAGACGGTGGGCCTGGATCAGCGGGTAGAGCGGGTTGAGCTCCAGCACGAAGGCCCACCGCTCGAGCCCGTTCTCCAGCAGCTTGCCTTCCAGCAGGCTGTGCGCCCAGAACACCGGGGAGAGGAAGAACCAGGCCTGGGAGAAGATCGTGTAGAGGTGGATCGTGTCGCGCACCAGCACCTGCAGGGTCGCCAGCAGCAGGCCGAAGCCGAGCGTCATGACGAAGTGCACCAACAACACCAGCGGCAGCGCCGCGGTGGACCATCCGAGCCGCAACTGCCCCATCGACAACCCGACGGACAGCAGCACCGCCGCGCCGACCGCGTAGACGATCATCGACACCAGAATGCTGGGGATCGGCAGCAGCTCGCACGGGAAGGCGACCTTCTTCACCAGGTTGCCGTTCTCCAGCACCACGTTGCAGGAGCGCGTCGTCGCCTCGTTGAACGAGGTGTAGGCGAGAATCCCGGAGAACAAGTAGAGAGCGAACTCCACCTTGTCGGCCCCGGTCATCGCCCGGTGCGCGAACAGGAACCCGAACACGAAGAAGTAGATCGCGAACAGAAAGATCGGCTGCACCAGCACCCAGAACACCCCGAGGAAGCTGCCCCGGAAGCGGCCCAGGAGGTCGCGCCGGAAGAAGTTCGCGAGGATCGTGGTGTGCGACGCGATGACCCCTGGATAGCCGAACAGCGGGACGGCGTGGCGCAGCATGCCGCGGGTTGCGGTCGCCGCATCGTAGCTGTGGTCTCGAGCGGTCACGGAGGGCATCTTTCGGGCGCTGCGGAACACCGGCAAGCGAAGAACTGTCGAATTGTGGCGCACGCCGGCCGACGGGCCGGCAACGGCCGTTGCCAGCGGGGCGCCGCCCCGCGGCGGGTGGCGTACCGATCCGATCTATCGACCGGCAGTCCGCCCCGGCTCCACCGTAGCAGACGAACCGGGTTCCGTGGTCGGTTGGCCCGGCAGCGCCAGCCGCATCACGTAGACGAATTCCTCCTCCTTGTGGGCGTCTTGGAAGGCGAACCGCCAGTCGTCGTCGCGGGGGTCGAGGCTGCGGTGTCGGTCGGCGACCTTCTGCACCTCGATGTAGTACTCGACCAACCACGGTGCCTCGTCGGCACGGCCGCGGCTGATGCGAGCGTAGAGCCGGTTGCGCAACCCCATCCCGCGGCCCTGGATGGGCACCCCGGTGACCCCCTTCCAGTGCGACTGGAAGATCCGCCGCCCGACGTCGGTCGCCGACGCGTCCTCGCGGTAGCCGCGAGTGTTGGCAAACGCGACGATCGCCCGCCAGATGTCGCCGGAGGCGTAGCCGCGGATCGGCAGCGCGCGCAGCGACGGCCCCGACGAGCAAGCCGAGACGCAGAGTAGCAGCGGAACGAGGAGGAGCCGGCGCAGGCGCATCCCTGCGACCATAGACAAGTCGCGGCCGTGGTCGCACCCAAATCCAGGCTGGGCGGCGGGGCGGGGGCAGGGGCGCTCGGGGAAGGGAGCGGTGCGCGGCGGAGCGGAGCGGGACGCTGCACTTCTGCCCGGCGCCGGGGACGATCCCCGGTCGAGGGGAATCGAGGGGGTTCTGCCGGCGCCTCGCGCGGCGGCCATCGCCCTGGTGCAGCGCCCGATCCCGCCCGTGGCACGACGTTCAGGATGGCGTGGGATCGGACTACGCTGCCGCCGTGACCGCCCCCCGCCGCGCACCGCTGCTGTTCGACCTCGACGGTACTCTGGTCGATTCGCTGCCCGACATCGCCACATCGGCGAACCACGTGCGGGTGAGCTTCGGCCTGCCGCCGGTCGACCTCGCCACCGCACGCGGATACGTCGGCGAGGGCGTGCTGCGCTTGCTCGAACGAGCCCTGCCCGGCGCCGAGCCGACTACGCTGGAGAGCGCGCTGGCGATCTACCGAGCCCACCACGTCGACCAGTGCACCGCGCTGGTGACCGTCTACCCGGGCGTGCGCGAGGCTCTGCTCGCGTGGCGCGACGCTGGACACCCGATGGGTGTGGTGACCAACAAGCCGGAAGACCTCGCGCGGCGGGTGCTGCACCACGTCGAGCTCGCTTCGCTGTTCGGCGTGGTCATCGGCGGTGACACGACGCCGTTCCGCAAGCCGGACCCCGCTCCCGTTCGGGTCGCTCTGCGCGCTCTCGGCGCCGGCGAACCCCGGCGCAGTTGGCTGATCGGCGACTCGATCCACGACGTGCGAGCCGGGAAGGCAGCCGGGCTGGGAACCGTCGCGGTGCTGCACGGCTACGGCGACGAAGCTGCGTTGCACGCCGCTGCGGCGGACGAGGTCTGGCGAGATCCCGCCGCCTGGCCGGCGCCGCACGGCCCGGGCGTGCGCGAGCGGTGACCGAGCGCAGGTGCTCCGTCGCGGGGACGACCCGCCACTTCGCGGCGCCGATCGCGACGCTGCGCACGAATGTCCCTTCCGGAGGGAAGCAGGCGTTTGGGGACAGCGGACTGCCCACACTATGCTCCGCGCACATGCTTCGCCTGCAAGCGCGCCGCACGCGCGGAAGCCGACACCCGTGATGAACCTGTCGCAGGTCGCACGGGTCCTGGCTGGCTTCACGCTGTTCTTCTCGCTGGTCCAGGGGATCCCGCTGATGTTCGCGCTGTTCCTCGACGGCGCACCGAACGCGAACGCGGCCGACGTCGACGCGGTGCGGGGGTTCGTCCGCGGCATGGCGATCGGGCTCGGTGCGGCAGCGCTGCTGTGGGTCGCCGGGCGGCGCGCCGACGGGCATTTCTTCCGCAAGGAGGGGCTGATCGTGGTCGGGATGGCCTGGCTGATGTCCTCCTTGCTCGGCGCGATCCCGTTCCTGTCGTCGGCCGCCATGCCCACCGCGGCGGATGCGATCTTCGAGAGCGTCAGCGGTCTGACCACCACCGGGGCGACGGTGCTCGGCGCCCCAGGTCAGCACAAGATCAGTGAGCTACCACACAGCCTGCTGCTGTGGCGCTCGATGCTGCAGTGGATGGGCGGGCTCGGCATCATCCTGGTGTTCATCGTGCTGCTCCCCGCAATGGGTGTCACCGGCAAGAACCTGCTGTCGTCCGAGCAGGTGGGTGTGTCGAGCGACAGCCTGCGGCCGCGGATGCAGGAGCAGGCCCGCGGGCTGTTCCGGGTCTATCTGGTGCTGACCCTGCTGGCCCTCGCGGCCTACTGGGCGATCACCGGCAGCTTCTTCGAGTCCGTGTGCCACGCGTTCACCACCCTGTCCACCGGCGGCTTCTCGCCGCGGGACGCATCGATCGGCGAGTACGACAGCGTCGCGCTGGAGATCGCGGTCATCGTGTTCATGTTCCTCGCCGGGGCCAACTTCACGCTGCTTCTGGCGACCTCGCGCCAGCGATTGTTCAACCCCCTGGTTCTGCTCAAGAACCCCGAGTTCCGCCTCTACGCCGCGCTCACCGTTCTGTTGGTCCTGGTCGTGACCGCGATCCTGATCGGCAGCGGGAAGACCCTGACCTACAGCCTCCGGCAGGGCACCTTCGCGGTGGTGAGCCTGATGACCTCGACCGGCTACGGGGCGGCGGCGGATTTCCAGAAGTGGCCCGGTCCGGCGCTCAGCGTGCTGCTCCTTTGCATGCTGATCGGCGGCAGTTCGGGCTCGACCGCAGGTGGCATCAAGACGGTTCGACTGCTCGTAGTCGGCAAGGTGATCGCCTACCAACTGCGCCACTTCATTCGGCCGAAGTCGGTGGAGAAGATCCGCGTCGGTCACGACGTGGTGCCGACCGCGATCGTCGGCAGCGTGCTGGCGATGACCGTGCTGTGGGTCGGCGCGGTGTCGGTCGGCACGTTGGCGTTGAGTCTCGATGGCCGGCTGCACCTGCTCGACTGCTTCTCCGCCAACCTGAGCATGTGCGGTTGCACCGGTCCGGCGCTGAGCGCCGTCGATCCACAGGGGCACTTGGTGGGCGAGATCGACCTCGGACCGATGGGCAGCTTCGGCGCGCTGCGCGGCTGGAGCAAGATCCTGCTCAGCCTGCAGATGGTGTTCGGGCGGCTCGAGTTCTTGGTGCCGCTGGCGATGCTCACCCCTGGGTTCTGGAAGCGGTGATGTGCAGCGCTGCCGGCGCACCGTCGGCCGACCGAGGCGTGTCGCGAAGGCTGGCGGCGACGTCGGCCACCGCGCCACGACAACTCGCCTCCAAGTCGCCCCCGCGCGCCAACCGCGCCGCAACGGCGGTCGCCAGCGCGCACCCGGTGCCGTGCACCGCGCCACAGTCGAGTCGTGGATGCCGGAAGGTCACCGAGCCGCGCGCGGTCCACAACCGGTCTTCGACCACCGCAGCCGAACCGTGTCCGTCCTTGAGCAACACCGCGCGGGCACCCATGCCCCGCAGCTCGTCGACGCCGCCCGGCGCGAGCCGGGCGAGCTCCGGGTGATTCGGCGTCAGCAGCGCGATGTGCGGCAGCAGCTCGCGGTAGGCCTCCAGCAGCTCCGCACCCGCGACCGTCTGCCCGCTCGTAGTGCCGAGCACCGGATCGACCACCAGCGGAGCCGCGGGCCACGCTGTAGTGCAATGCGCGACCAGCAGCCGCAGCAAATCGCCGCTGCCGGCCATGCCGATCTTCACCGCGTGCACCGGCCCGTCTTCCGCCACCGCGGTCAGCGCCGCGGCCAGCGACGCCCCGGCGACCGGCTCGAGGGAGTGAAATCGGTGCCGGCTCTGCACGGTGAGGCAGGTGACCGCGACCGTCGGGTGCACACCGAGCGCCCACGCCATCCGCACGTCCGCCGTGACGCCAGCTCCGCCGGAAGGATCGACACCACCGGCGACCAGGACGCGGGGACCGGACACCGACGCTCAGTCAGTCGGCGCGACTGGGGGTCGGACCCGCCAGGCCGCAGACCGTGACGTCCTCGACGCCCATCGCCCGCAGGATGTTCTTCTCGAGCCGACGCTCGAGTCGTCGCACGCAGCGGGTGCCGTCGTCCGGCATCTTCACGCTGCCACCGGCGACCGACCCGTGGCCGCCGAACGAACCCTCGCCGGCGAGCGCGTCGCGGATCAGATCGTACGCGTCGATCTTCGACAGCGCAGTGCGGACCGAGATGAAGTAGGTGCCGTCGACCTCTCCGCCGCAGAATACGGTGTCCTTGCCCTCCAGCCGCAACAACAGATCCGCCACCTCCGCGACCATCTCCGGGCTGTCGATGCGCCCCAACGAGCACAGCACGACGTTGTCGTAGATGCGCACGTTGTTGAGCGCCTGCCGCAAGGACGAGAAGTACGCGGGCGACAACGCCGGCGAAGCGATCCCTGCCAGGCAGCTGCGGTCGATGCGCGGCGTGAGGAATTCGTAGGCAGCGGCGTCCAGCGGACTGACGTTGCGCGACAGATCCGCGGTGTCGGTCTTCACCCCGTAGTAGAGAGCGGTGGCAACGCGCGTCGGCACGTCCACTCCGGCATCGATCAGGTAGCGCGTCACGATGCTGCTGGTCGCCCCGACGTCGGTGCGGATGTCGGCGAACGCAGGAGTCGCCCCGCCGCGCTCCGGGGACACGTGGTGGTCGATCACGATGTCGATCTCGCGCCCCTCGGGGAGGTGCGTATGGCCGAACCCCGGCTGGGTGTCGACCACTGCCAGGCAGTCGTAGCCCGGGATGTGCAGCTGGTCGATCGGCACCAGCGGGATCTCCAGCCGGCGCACCATCTCGCGGTTCTCGGCCCGCATGATCCGACCGTCGAGCGCGCAATCGCACTCGATGCCGAACCGCTGGCGCGCGAGGTGGCACAGCCCGAGGGCGCTGCCCAGGGAGTCGGGATCCGGGTTGGTGTGGCTGAGCACGAGCACGCGCTTCCGGCTCTCGAGGAGACGGAAGAGCTCCGTGGACTTGCTCTTCACCAACTGCATTCTCATCTCGTTCGCGGGCATGACACTCGCCTGCGCCGGGTCGGAAGCGTGCGACGCGCCGACCGGCGCGGGGACTCGACTTGTTGTTTCGGCTACGCCGCGGCGCACCCTAGAGGTCGAACTTGCTCAAGAAGGCGTGGACCCGGGGTATCTCCCCCGGCTCGACGCCGGGATCCAGCTCCACCGCCACGGGGAAGGAGCGGCCGGAGCGCACTCTATAGGCGGAAAGAAGAGGGTAGTCTACACCCCCAACCCCCGGGGGCAGGTCCTTGCGACCCTCGCAGTAGTCCCCCAAAGTCATTCCACAAAGGAACTTGGAGCAAGACTCCAAAACCTGGCCCGGCTCCTGCCCGAGCCAGTGCTGCCGTGCGGCGCCCGCGACCGCGTCGTGCCAGTACCCCAAACCGCATCGCGACAGATCCTCGAACAGCGCCGGTAGCCCGTCCTGGTCGCCGATCCCGAGCGCATCGCGACTGTTGGTCAGGCAGAACCGAATCTCCGGGTGGGTTCGGCACAGCGCATGAAGCAGCCGGCAGACCCGGTCGAGCGCGCGGTCCAGCCCCGCGTTCCGCCGCGCCAGAAGCGCCGCCGCCCGTTCCTCGCTCATCCCGACCGGCGAGGTCAGCTCGGTCTCCGCCCCGTCGACCTGTGGAACCACGCCGGGTTCGAGGATGACCCTCGGGCACCCGACCGCGTGGGCCAACCGCACCGCGGACTCGACCGCTGCGTAGGCGGCCGCCTGATCCGCGGCCTCGGAAGAGGCGAGACCCGCCTCCGCGGGCCCACCACCTCCACTCAGCGCCGTGACCCGAACCGCGCCGAACCGAAACGGGAGATCCACCGCGGCCTGCCGCACCGCGGCCCATGCCGGGGCACCCGGGAGTGGAGCGGCGACCAGGCCGCGAAACCCACAGTCCAGGGTCCACTTGCCGATTCGGTCGGCTGCCGCCGGCCCGTGCGCCTGCGCCCATCCCGCCCCGAGAAATCTGTCGACTGCCATTACCGTGTCCCAGGCCTCGTGCGACCATCAGCGGTCGGCAAACACTTACCTGACAACCCCCTCCCGGAGAACCCCGATGCCGCGCCCGCCCTCGTTCGTCACCCTCGTGCTGATCTGCGCCAGCGCCTGTCAGGGAGTCCATTCCCAGGAAAAGAAGCCCGACCCGCTGCGGGCAGCGGTGGAGGGCTACGAAGCGCGACTCAACCAGCTCGAGCAGACGCTGGCAAAGGCCAGGGAGCAGGGCACGGCGAAGCTCGAGTCAGCGCTGCGGGAGCGGAACGCCAACGAGCTGCGGCAGGCACAAGAGCGCTTCCGCGACACCGAGAAGCAGCTGAGGTCCGATCTGCACCGAGCCGAATCCCAGCTGAAGGACACCCATCGCTCGCTGCAGGCCGCACAGGCGGAGGCCCGGCACAGCGCCGACCAGATGCGCCAGATGCGTGACGCGCTGGCGCGTGCCGAGCAGCAGTCGGTGGGCCTCAACTCGCGCATCGCCGAACTGGAGCGCTCGTGGCAGGACAAGCTGCGCGCCGCGCAGCAGGCGCTGGGGGCGGCCCGCGAAGACGCGGAACGGAGCCGGCATCACGTGCAGAACCTGAACCAAACCGCGATCTCGCTGAAGCGCCAGCTCGCGGAGCGCGCCCGGTCGAGCGAGCAGACCGCCGAGCGCCAATCCATCGAGTTGGCGAAGGCGCGCAACGAAGCGGCGCGTGCCAAGGAGCAGGTCGACCGGGCCAAGGTGGAGATCGACCGGATGCACCACGGCGAGCAGCAGGGCCGCCAGGCCATGGCCCACCTCGAGCAGGAGTTGGCCCGGGTGCGGAGTCAGGCCGACCAAGCGACCCGCGAACTCGAGCGAACTCGAAAGGAGCTCGCGGCGACCCGGCGGCGGGCCGAGGAACAAGGCGAGCGACGGGCCCAAGGCGCAGCCGGGGCACGCCGCGTGATCGCGACCCAGGCGCCGGCCGTGCCGCCCACTGGCGTACCCGTGTTGCTCACCCCGCCGAACGCGCCGCCGGCGACCGGGCCCCTTCCCGGCGTGAACGTCCAGAACCAGGGTGGCACGGTGATCATCTACCAACACGGCGCAACCGCCGCCCCGGTGCCGCCGGGCAGCGGCCAACCCGCCGCGCCGCGACGCGCCCGCCGCCCGGCTACCCGCCGCACCTCCACACCGGCCAGCAAGTCCGCGACGTCGGAGCACGGCGACGTGCCCCAACCCCGTCGCACCATCAGCCTGCCGACCAAGCGGATCCACATCTGACCGCCACAGCCGGTATCCAGGCCCGCGCACCCTTCGGGGTCGTCGACGTCGGCTCGAACGCGATCCGCATGCAGGGCTTTGCGGTCGCGGGCCCCGTCCTGTCCACCCTGTGCCGTGACCGCGCCGCAGTCCGGCTGGGAGAGGCCGCGTTCGGCCCGGGCCACATCGGGGAGGCACTGCTCGACCAAGTGGTGGCGGCGTTCACCGCCTTCGCAGACGCATTCGCCCGGGTCGGCATCGCCGCGCCGGCCGTGACCGCGGTCGCGACCTCGGCGATGCGCGCCGCCACGAACCGCACCGAGCTGGTGGGTCGGGTCCGCGCAGCAACCGGGATCGAACTCACGGTGATCCACGGCGACCACGAAGCCGCGCTGCTCGCCGACGCCGTCCGCAGCGCGCTCGATCTCGCGGACCGCCGCGGCCTGCTGCTCGACCTGGGCGGAGGCAGTGTCGAGGTGGTGGTCGCAGCGCCGGACGCGACCCGCGGTGCGTCGTTCGAACTCGGCGCGCTGCGTCTGCTCGCCGGTGCGGCACCCCACGAACACGGACTCGCGTTCCTCGCCGCGCTCGAACGTCAGGTCGCCGCAGAGGGAGCGGCGATCCGCCACCACGTCGGTGACGCCTGTGACGTGCTGGTCGCGGTCGGTGGCAGCCTGCAGCGGATCGCCGAACACCTGGGGACCCCGGCCGCGGAAGGGCGGCCCGCGGTCATCCCGCTGCCCCGGCTGGAGGCATGGACCCGGGAGACCGCGGCCCGCCCCACCGCGGAGCGCGTCAGCCGCCTCGGGCTCGAGCCGGATCGGGCGGACACGGTGGTGCCCGCCGCCGTGGTAGTGCTGGCACTCGGCCGCTGGGCGGGTCTCGACGCGGTCACGGTGCCCAAGGTGGACCTCCGCGACGGAATCGCGTTCCGCAGGCAGCGAGGCTTGGCCATGCCATGGCTGCAGAACGGGTGAAGACGGTCGTGCAGCGGGTGACCCGCGCGGCGGTGCGCGTGGATGGCGTCGAGGTGGGGCGGATCGGCCGCGGAGCGCTGCTGCTGGTCGGTGTCGAGGGTGGCGACACGCCCGCCGACGCCGACGCCACGGCGAAGAAGATCGCCGCGCTGCGGTTCTTCGCCGGCGCGACTCCGATGGACCGGACGCTCGGCCAGGTCGGCGGCGCCTGCCTGGTGGTCAGCCAGTTCACCCTCGCGGCGACCCTGCGCAAGGGGAACCGACCGAGCTTCGACGGAGCAATGGCACCGCGCGACGCGGAGCTGCTCTACCTGCGCGTGGTCGCGCAGCTCGCCGCCGCAGGACTCGAGACCGCGACCGGGAGGTTCGGCGCCGACATGCAGGTCGAGTTGGAGAACGACGGCCCGGTGACCTTCCTGCTCGGCTGTCGCGGCGGGCGAATCGCCGATCTGGCTTGAGCCGCCGTCACACGCCGAAGCGCTCGAGGGTGCTGCGGACCGCGCCGAGGTAGCTGCCACCGAACAGCCGGAGGTGCACCAGGTACGGATACAGGTTGTAGAGCGGGCACCGCTGTTCGTGAAAACCGGCCTCGATCCCGTAGGCGTCGAAGAACCGCGGACCGAAGGTCGCGAACATCGCGATGAACGCGAGCTCGACCTCGGGGTGGCCGAAGTAGATCGCAGGGTCGAGGAACGCACGGATCCGGTCGCCGGATGCCAACACGTTGCCCGACCACACGTCGCCATGCAGCAGTGCCGGCTGCGCCGGCTCCGTCAGCCAGCGGTCCAGTCGACCGGCGAGTCGCTCGACGCGACGGTGGTCCGCGGCACCGAGATGCCCTGCCGCGCGCGCCTGTGCGGCCATCTCCAGTAGGCGGTGCTCGGCGAAGAACGGCAGCCAGCTCTCGGACTGCGGGTTTGGCTGTGCGAGGCCACCGATCAAGGTGTCGTAGCCGTAGCCAAACCGCGGCGCCGTCACGCGGTGCAGGCTCGCCAACAGCGCCGCGGCGTGCTCCTCGGTGGCTTCGCCGAAACGGCTCGCGCCTTCCACCCATTCGAGCAGCAGCAGCCCGGGCTCGGCGTGCCGAACCGCGGGCACCGGAAGGTGCGGGGCGAGGTCGTGGAGCATCGCCCCCTCGATGTGGAGCTGCCCGGTCCGCGGGTCGTCGACCTTGGCCACCAACCACTCCGCGTCGAGCTCGACGCGGAACACCTCGGCGACGCACCCGCCGGCCAAGCGGACCAGACGGCGCGGCGTGCACCCGAGGACTCGAGTGATCGCGGCTCGGCCAGCGGCGTCGTCAGGCCACATTCCACATGAGACGAGTCGAACCGGCGCGAATGGCTCAGACTCCGAGCCGCGTGCGCAGGTGCACCAGCAGTCCCTCCGCACCCGCTTCGACCATGTCGAGTACACGCTCGAAGCCATCACCGGGCCCGTAGTACGGATCCGGCACCTCGTCGATGCCGAGCTGCGGGGCGAACGACAGGAACATGCGAACCCGATCCTGGCGATCGGATGGGCACCGGCGCAGCAGCTCGCGGCGGTTGCCGTGATCCATCGCCAACACCAGATCGAACCGATCGAAGTCCGCCGACCGCACTGCCCGAGCGCGGAGCGAACTGAGGTCGTAGCCGCGCCGCGCCGCAGCTTCCTGACTGCGTGGATCCGGCGGAGAACCAGGGTGGTAGTCGTGGGTCGCCGCGGAATCGACCACCACGCGACCACCGAGCTGCGCGGCGGCGAGCACGTGCGCGAACACGCCGTGCGCCGTGGGCGAGCGGCAGATGTTGCCCATACAGACGAACAGGACGCTCGACGACTCGACCATGCCGGAAGGGAAAGCGAACGCTACCGCAACCGCAAGCACCTCCTGACATCGTGGCATGGGCTCGCCGCATCGGAGGGCCAATCTGGCGTCGTCCGCATGCCGCACACTCCCATCCGACCGGCTGCGCAGATCAGGCGCGACGACGGCACGGGATGTGCTCCCGTGGGTCCGGAGAATTCGACCCATGGACATGAACAAGCTGACGCAAAAGTCACAGGAAGCGCTGGCCGCCGCCCAGAACAAGGCCATCACCTTCGGCCACCAGGAGGTGGACGGCGAGCATCTGGCTTTGGCGCTGCTGGAGCAGCCCGACGGTCTGATCGGCAGTCTGTTCCGTCGCATGGACGTGCCGGTGCCGAACGTGGTCGGCGCGATCGAAGCCGAGCTGCGCAAGCGCCCCAAGGTTTCGGGGCCGGGCTACGACCCGAGTCGCATCGTGATCTCGCAAGCGCTCTCGAAAGCGCTGGTCGCCGCCGAGCAGCGCGCGACCAAGATGAAGGACGAATACGTCTCGGTCGAGCACTTGATGCTCGGCCTGCTGTTGGAGTGCGCCAAACTGCCGCTCGGCCAGGTGCTGAAGACCTTCGGTATCGATGAGCCGCGCTTCCTGCAGGTCCTGCGCGACGTGCGTGGACACCAGCGGGTGCAGAGTGCGAATCCCGAGGCAACCTACGAGGCGTTGGCCCGCTACGGCCAAGACCTGGTCAAGGCGGCACAGTCCGGCAAGCTCGATCCGGTGATCGGGCGGGACGACGAGATCCGCCAGGTGATCCGCATTCTGAGCCGCAAGACCAAGAACAACCCGGTGCTCATCGGCGAGCCGGGCGTCGGCAAGACCGCGATCGTCGAGGGGCTGGCGCAGCGCATCGTGCGCGGTGACGTTCCGGAGGGCCTGAAGGACCGGACCGTGTTCGCGCTCGACATGGGCGCGCTGGTGGCCGGAGCCAAGTACCGCGGCGAGTTCGAGGAGCGCCTCAAGGCGGTGCTCAACGAAGTGCGGGAGAGCGAGGGCCGGATCATCCTGTTCATCGACGAACTGCACTTGATCGTCGGCGCCGGCAAGGGCGACGGCGCGATGGATGCCGGCAACATGCTCAAGCCGATGTTGGCGCGCGGCGAGCTGCACTGCATCGGCGCCACCACCCTCGACGAACACCGCAAGTACATCGAGAAGGATGCCGCACTCGAGCGGCGCTTCCAACCGGTGATGGTCGACCAGCCGACGGTCGAGGACACGATTTCGATCTTGCGCGGGCTTCGGGAGCGGTTCGAGGTGCACCACGGCGTTCGCATCACCGATTCGTCTCTGGTGTCCGCCGCGACCTTGTCGGACCGCTACATCACCGACCGCTTCCTGCCCGACAAGGCGATCGATCTGGTCGACGAGGCGTGCGCGATGATCCGCACCGAGATCGACTCGATGCCGGCCGAGCTCGACGCCGCTCAGCGGCGGATGATGCAGCTCGAGATCGAAGAGGCGGCACTGGCGAAGGAGAAGGACCAACCGAGCAAGCAGCGACTGGAAGGCCTGCGGCGCGAGCTGGCCGACGTCCGCGCCCAAGCCGACGCGATGCGTGCCCAGTACGAGCGCGAGAAGGCAGCGATCCAGGAGATCCGCACCCAGCGCGAACACCTCGAGCAGCTGCGTCTCGAGATGGAGAAGGCAGAGCGCAACTACGACCTGAACCGCGCCGCCGAGCTCAAGCACGGCCTGATTCCGCAGGCGGAGAGCAAGCTCAAGGAAACCGAGCGGCGGCACACCGCGGCCGGCGGCGGGGAGCAGCTGCTGCGCGAGGAAGTGACCGAGGAGGAGATCGCCCAGATCATCGGACGCTGGACGGGGATACCGGTTCAGCGGCTGGTCGAGGGCGAGAAGCAGAAGCTGCTCCAACTGGACGATACGCTCCACGAGCGCGTGGTCGGCCAGGACGAAGCGGTCAGCCTGGTCGCCGACGCGATCATCCGCGCCCGCGCGGGTATCAAGGATCCACGGCGACCGATCGGCTCGTTCCTGTTCCTCGGCCCGACCGGGGTGGGCAAGACCGAGCTGGCGAAGACGCTCGCCGCGGCGATGTTCGACTCCGAGGACAACTTGGTGCGCATCGACATGTCGGAGTACATGGAGAAGCACTCGGTGTCGCGGCTGGTCGGTGCGCCCCCCGGCTACGTCGGCTACGAGGAGGGCGGGCAACTGACCGAGAGTGTGCGGCGCAAGCCGTACTCGGTGATCCTGTTCGACGAGATCGAGAAGGCACACCGCGACGTGTTCAACATCCTGCTGCAGGTACTCGACGATGGGCGCATCACGGACAGCCAGGGTCGCACGGTCGACTTCAAGAACACCGTGATCATCCTGACCAGCAACATCGGCGCGCCGGTGCTGCTCGAGGGCGTGACCGAGACCGGCGAGATCCGCGAGTTCGCCCGTGACCAGGTGATGGCCGAGCTGCGGAACACGTTCCGCCCGGAGTTCCTCAACCGCGTCGACGAGATCGTGTTGTTCAAGCCGCTACAGCGCGAAGAGATCAAGCGGATCGTCCGACTACAGGCCGACGAGCTCCGACGGCGCCTGGCTGGGCGCGAGATCACGCTCGAGATCGACGATTCGGCGATCGACTGGTTGGCCGAGCGCGGTTTCGACCCGGCCTACGGAGCGCGGCCGCTGAAGCGGTTCATGCAGCGCGAGCTGGAGACCCGCATCGGGCGCGCGATCATCGGCGGCGAGGTCGGCGAGGGCGCGACGTTGCAGGTCCGGATCGACGGCGACAAGCTCGCCGTCGCGGCGCACGCGCCGCACGAGGTGTAGCGGCGCGCGAGGGGCACCCGCCAAGTCTACGTGGCCGACCTCATGACCCTTCGAACCGGCCGGCGCGCCACGCCGGCCAGGATCACACCCTGAGCTCGTCGCCCGGCTCGGCATCGAGATCGACACCGGCGAGCCGCGGCTCGACTTCCTCGGCCAGGAACTCGTCGACCTGCTCCGGACTGCGCCCGATGCAGCGCGCCGGGTCGGTGAGCTCGGGGAGCTGCGCGCGGATGGCGGCGAACGCGGGATCCCCGGCGATCAACTCGAGCAGCGGGTTGGGCCGCCCCTCCGCCTTGATCTGCCGCACCGCCTCACGGCTGTGCACCCGGACCCGTTCGTGCAGGTCCTGACGGTCCCCACCGGCGCGGACCCCGGCCATCAGGATCTCCTCGGTGGTCAGGAAGGGAAGGTGCTCGGCGAGGTTGCGGGCGATCACCCGCGGCCACACGACCATGCCGGCGGCGACGTTCTCCATCAGCCGCAGGATCCCGTCGACCGCCAGGAAGCCCTCCGGTAGCGCCATCCGCCGCACCGCCGAGTCGTCGAGGGTGCGTTCCAGCCACTGCGTCGCCGTGGTCTGCGCCGAGGTCTGCGCCCCGGCGAGCACATAGCGCGCCAACGAATTGATCCGCTCGCACCGCATCGGATTCTTCTTGTAGGCCATCGCCGACGAGCCGATCTGTTTGCTCTCGCTGGGCTCTTCGAGCTCGCCTTCGTGCGACAGCAGGCGAACGTCGTTGGCGAACTTGGCGCCCGACTGGGCGATGCCACTCAGCAGTGCGTGGATGGTCCAGTCGATCTTGCGGCTGTAGGTCTGACCGCTGACCGGGATCGTCCGTTCGAAGCCGATCGCCGCGGCGACCAGTGCCTCTAGCCGCCGCACTTTGCCGTGATCGCCGTCGAACAGCGACAGGAAGGTGGCCTGCGTCCCGGTGGTACCCTTCACGCCACGGCACGGCAACCACTCGACGACCCGCCGCACTTCGTCGAGATCGAGCAACAGATCCTGGATCCACAGCGTCGCGCGCTTGCCCACCGTCACCGGCTGCGCCACCTGGAAGTGCGTGTAACCGAGGCAGGCCAAGCCGCGATGCTCGCGAGCGAACGCCGAGAGCGCTGCGATCACGCGGCACAGCCGCGTCTCGAGCATGCGCAGCGCACGGCGGAACAAAATGAGATCGCCGTTGTCGGTGACGAAGCAGCTGGTCGCACCGAGGTGCAGGATCGGGCGCGCGGCCGGTGCGAGATCACCGTAGTGCAGCACGTGCGCCATCACGTCGTGCCGAACCTCGCTCTCGTAGCGGGCGACGGCCGCCCAATCGAACTCGTCACGCCGGGCGCGGAGCTCGGCCAGCTGGTCGTCGGTGATCGGCAGGCCGAGCTGTTTTTGGGCACCGGCCAGCGCGATCCAGAGCTCGCGCCATGCGCCATGACGCGAACGGGGCGAGAACAGCTGCGCCATTCTCCGCCCCGCGTATCGCTCGATCAGTGGATGGTCAAAGCGTTCGCCCTCGGCCATCCGAACGTTCTACCCCGAGCCGAGGCCCGGGGGCAACTCGACCTTCAGCGGAAGGCGACGTGACCCGCGTGGCCGCGCACCAACACGCGCCGGTATTCCCAACGTCCCGGCTCGCAGTAGGTGCGGAAGTAACCCGCGCGCACGCACACACGCACCATGCGGCCGCAGTGGTCGCGCCGGAACTCGTAGCAAGGCGGCACCCACACGCGACGCTCGCATCCGGGCACCCACACGCGTTCCATGCGGTAGAGCGGCGCACGGTCGTGGCGGATCCGGGGGACCACCACGGGGCGAACGTGCCGGGTCGGCCGGTGGCCGACCACAGCGATGCGCTGGTCGACGCGGACGTCATCGCGGGCGATGTCACGGTGCCCGCGCTGCGCGAGGGACGGAACCGCCAACCCGGCGAGGGTGGCACAGGTGAGCATGATGTTCTTCAACATGGCGGGCGATCGAACGCGAACCACGTGCCGGGCGTGGCAGGCCAAGTCGATTCCGTTTTCCGCGCCGCGCGGATCCTCACCACCGCAACGATGCAAACGTGGCCAGGGACACGCTCACGACCGCGGCCAGACACAGCGGAAACAGCATGCGCCGGGCGGGCCGATGGGCCGCGAGCAGCCACCAGATAGCGCACGCCGCGATGCCAGCGCCGATTCCGTCCGAGCACACGTCCCACAGGTCGACGACCCGTCCCTTGACCTGGCTCTGATGGAGTTCGTCGACCGCGCCGTAGAACACCGCCCCGGCAACCGCCAAGCGACAGCGCAGCGCCATGCATCCCGGAGTGGACATCATGACCAGGCCACCGAGGACACCGAACACCACCACGTGTCCCGAGTTGGAGACCAACGAAAAGAGCTTCGAACCGGGCGTGGGGTCACCCTGTCGGGCTGACCACAACCAGATCAGGCTGCACCAGAGCACCACCAGCCCGACGCGGATCCAGCGCGCCAGCCGCGACTCGTAGGCGACCAAGAACGCGCGCAGCCGTGCGGTCAATCGCGGCTCTCCTGCAGTCTTCCTTGCAGTCGCATTCCGCCGCCGTCCGCCCACCGAATGTCGAGATCGACGAGAAACGTCGCCACCAGGAACATGCCGCGGCCCCGCTCGAGCGCCGCCGCTGGGGTCTCGCCCTGCTGACCGAACTCGGCAACCAGCTCGTCGACGGTGCGGCGCGGAACATCGGTGTCGTCGACCAGCAGGAACAGCCCGGCCTCCGACTGCTGCACGCACACCCGGATCGGCGTCTCGCTGCACCGGTAGTCGACGCCGTGCTCGATCGCATTGCTGACCACCTCGTCGACCACCAGCACCAGCCGCTCCATGAACAGTTCGGGCACTCCGTGCTTGCCGAGCTCCCGCCGCAGCATGGCGCGCAAATCGCGCATGCCGGACAGGTCCGCGGGCATGCGTCGGTCGAACAGTTCCTTCACGGTAGCGCCTCGGTGCGCATCGAGAGATCCAGCGCCTCCACGCTGTGGGTCAACGCACCGACCGAGATCCGGTCGACACCACACTCGGCGAACTGGCGCACGTTCTCTAGCCTAACACCACCGGAAGCCTCGATCTCCACGCGCCGTCCCAGCTCCCCGGCGCGTCGGCGAAGTGCCGCTGCCGCGGCGCGCAGGGCTTCACCCGGTTCGAAGTTGTCCAGCAGAACCACCGCCGCACCCCCCTCGACCGCGAGCAACCCCTGCTCCACCGTCTCCGCCTCGGCGATCACCGGGCCACCGAACCCTGCCACCGCATCGGCGACCACCGTGCGGTAGTCCCGGCCGGCAAATGCGAAGTGGTTCTCCTTCAACAACACGGCGTCGAACAGACCGAAGCGGTGATTGCACCCCCCACCCGCGCGCACGGCCGCGCGCTCGAGGACCCGCAACGTCGGCGTGGTCTTGCGGGTGTCGAGGATCCGCGCGCCGGTTCCCGAGACCGCGGCAACGAACTCCGCGGTACGGGTGGCGATCCCGGACATTCGCTGCAGAAAATTGAGCGCCGTGCGCTCCGCAGCGAGCAGCGCCGCGGCGTTGCCGTGCAGGGTGGCCACGACCGAGCCGACCTCCAGAGATGCACCCTCGCGGAGATCGTCCCGGCCGAACTCAACCGCCGAGTCGGTGTGCCGGAAGCAGCACCGGGCGACTTCCACCCCGGACAACACACCCGCCTGTTTGGCCCGGATCACCGCCCGACCACGCGCCCCGGCGGGCACGCTCACCCGGGTCGTGACGTCCCCCTGCACACCGAGGTCTTCCGCCAGCGCGCTGCGCACCAGCTCGAGCAGTGGATCGTCGTCGGCCATCGCCGGAAGTGTCGGGCCAAGGCGATCCCCGCACAACCTATCGCGGCCAAGGCCGCACCCAAAGACTCGGGTGAGCGCGGCGCTTCGCGCCGCCATGAGGCCTGGGCCGCTTGCTTGCTGGAGCTTCCGGGGCCGCTGCATGTCAGCGAAAACAGCTGCCACGTGTCATGGGAGGTACGGACGAAGCTTCGCGCAACGTCACGATCCGCGGCCCCGCAGCTGACCTGGCGGCTGCTCGACTACGCGGGCGAGGAACTGACGCTCGGTGGACTGCAACGCTGGCTGCTGGCGCTGCTGAAAGGCTACCTCGGCCGAGCAGGGGCCGGATCCTGCACGATGCGCACGAACGGTACCAGCCGAGCGGCGGTCTTGGGTCCGAGTCCGTCAACCCGCGCAAGGTCGCCGACCCGGCGGAACGGCCCATGCCGCACCCGGTGCAGCACGATCGCCTGCGCCTTGGTCCGGCCGATCCCCGGAAGCGTGCACAGCTGGGCGATCGACGCCCGGTTGAGTTCGACCGTCACCGGACGCACGCACGGCAAGTTCGGTGGTGCTGCCACCCCCACCGCCACCAGCCGCAGCAGGTAGAAGAAGGTCAGCCCCGCCCAGGCGAACCGCAGCAACCGCCGGCGCGACGGCGGCAGATCGGTCACGGAATCGGACGTGGGTTCATGCCCTGGCGGAAGCGCTGAGCCAGCGTCCGCATGACTCGACGGGGGGCGAACCCACCCGCGCGTTCCCCGAGCCGTCGCGCGATCTCGTGGATCGCCAACGCCGCGGCGCTGGTCGGGTTGCTGACCACGATGGGCGCCTGGTCGAGGCGTAGCTGGGTGATCGATTTGTCCTCCGGGATGCTCCCGAGGTAGTGGAGCGGCAGCGCACAAAAGCGCCGGGAAACCGCTTCCAACTTGCGGAATGTCGCCTCGCCCTGGGCCGCACTGGCGACGCGATTCACCACCAGATCGATCTCCGGGCGGTCGGCGTGGGACGCCAGGCACTTGATCACCGCGTAGGCGTCCGTCATCGCCGCGATCTCGGGGTGGGTGACTACCACGACATGGTGCGCGGCGAGCAGGGTGAGCAGGCCCTGCGGAGCGATCCCGGCGGCAGAATCCAGGAAGAGCACATCCGACCGCACCGCGATCGTCGCCAGGCCATCGCCGAGCGCCGAGAGCTCGTGCTCGGCGAGGTCCGCGAGCCGAGTGATTCCCGATCCTCCTGGCAGCAGCTCGGGCCCATGGCGGGTCGGGACCACGAGGTCGGCCAGAATCGCATCCCCGCGGAAGAAGTGTTGGATGGAGCGCGTGGGCGACACCCCGAGCAACAAGTGGTCGTTGCCCAGCCCGAAATCGCAGTCCACTAGGGTGACCCGCTTTCCGGCGGCGGACAGAGCAACTGCGAGGTTGGTGGACAGGAACGACTTTCCGGTGCCCCCCTTCCCGCTCGCAACCGCCAGGACCAGGGCCTCGGGCGTTTCACCCCCCTGCGCGACGTCCGATCGCGAGATCGCCATCCCCCCCGGCCGGATGTCCTGCCCGGGTCGTTCACGAATCGAGAACAGTCGAGACAGGCGGCGGGCCCAAACGGCCCCCCACCCATTTGCCTCCGGAACGGCTCTTTCCACTGATCACCCCGTGGGTGGAACGCCGCCCTCGGCTGGGGTTCAGGTGCTGTCCGTCAGCGGCGACTCTCCGGTCGTCTCAGGCATCCGAGCAATCCTCACCGAGCGCGGAAATCTCCGCCCGAGAGAGCTGCGCCTCCGCAGCCATCCGGCGGATGGGTTCCAAAGAGAAGCGATCGACCGATCCACGGCGAGTTTGGCCGGTCCCCTGGAGTCCGATGGTCACGGCGCGCGGGTCGCTCCGTTCGTTCGCGGGCCGATCCGACGCGACCTCGCGCAGGGTTCGGCAGTCGTATGTCGACGACTCGAATCGCGCCAAGACGTGGCGCATGACCCGATCGACGACGGTGTGGCAGCTCGTGGCGTCGAGTTCCATCCGAACCGGTTCCCCGCCGTCACTGTCGACCGAGAACTGGGCCTGGAGCCGCCCATCGACCAGGCCGGCGACCACGATCGGCGTACCCGCGCAGGAGACGTGGAGCGAGAACCGATCGGCCGTCGCACCCAAGCGGTGGTCGACCCGCTGCAGCAGGTCGAGGAACAGTGCCAGCACCTTGCGGTCCCCCGGGGCCACGACGCCCGGTGGAATCTGCCAGCCGTCGGTCCGCCGCAGCGCCGCGGGGCGATCCATCGTCCGCCCGCCAGGCGCGCTGACTCCAGGCGCCGAGGACGGGAGATCGGTCATTCCCACGCGCAGGCGTCCACCGACGTGCATCCAGCAGACTTGCACTACCCGGACATCGAGCCCGCCACCCAGACCCTGCAGATCGCGCAGGGTTTCGGTCAGGAACTCGATTCCGACCACGATGCAGCGCGGTGGCAAGTCGGCGCGAAGCACCGAGTCCCCCAGCTCGCGAACCAGGAACTCGGCATTGTCACCCATCCAACTGTGCGCACCGCACAAGTCGGTTCGAAGCCGCGCCACACGTTCGGGCGCGGCGGTGAACAGGAGAACGGGAGCACCCGCCGCATCGCGCGCGAGCACGTCCACCACGTTGTCCTGGCCGAGCACGAGATCCTCGCTCAGGATCTCCAGGCCGTGCTCGAGAAGGCCCGCGTCGCGCGTGATCAGCTCGCGCAAGCCGGCGACCGTATTCGGAATGGTCGGACCAGAGATCATTCTGCCTCCTCGGCTTCCACCACCGATCGAACCCTCGCATGGGAGGCTCCACAGGCCGGCGATGACGCCATCGCTGTATGCGTCGTGTCGAGAACCGCCCGGATACCGCTCCTCACAGCGCTACCCGGAAACCGCCAACTGGCTGACCAAGGTTTCCTGTCCGCGGCATGACACATGGATGCGGACCGGGATAGTCAACTTCCGCCGAGCGGAAAAAGCAAGCACCATTCACACGTGGTGACGAGGAATCCTCGACGGCGTCGCGAGTTCCGCGAACGGCGCGGCGGCGACACTGCGACAGGCCATCCCCCGAGGTGACGGTTGTCCACCGCGCCGATCACGGGCGACGCAGCGCTGTGGCGTTCAGCACGCGGCGCGCCTCCAAGCAGCACAGCCCGACAGCCAGAGCGTCGGTTGCATCTGCCGGAAGCGCGCCCCCGAGCCGCAGCGCCTGCGCGACCATCGCGGCAACTCGCTCCTTGGTCGCGGCCCCTGCCCCCGCGATCGCCCGCTTGACCCGCGCGGGTGCGAACTGTTCGACCACGATGCCGGCGCGCGACGCCTCGGCGAGGATCACGCCGCGCGCCTCTCCCAACCGCAGCGCCGATTGGACACTCTTGCCGAAGTAGGCCTCCTCCAGCGCCACGCCGTCCGGCGCCAGCGAAGCGATCAGGGCGCGCATCTCGTCCGCCAACCGACCCAGTCGGTCCTGGACCGGTTCGGCACGTCCGAGCCGCAGCACCCCGGCACGCACCAGCTGGACGCGATCACGCCCGAGGCTGCCCGCGAGGTTGCCCACCCGGTGCGCCATCGGCGCACGGGCGGCCTGATCCGTCGCGGCGGGAGTCGGTGGCGCGTGCTCGAGACACCCGAAGCCCACCACCAGGGTGCCGGGGTCCACTCCCAGAATCCGCATGTCCGGCTCCGCTGGTCCGAACTGATCACGACGGGGCTGCGGTGCACACGCGACATTCGCGTGGCTCGATCGACACTGACCTGTGCGATCCCGCGCCGCTACTCGGGCCCAGGCTATCAGCGGATGGGTGATGCACAACCGCGCGCCCCGAATCGCCCCGCGATTCCACGGGCCAGGGTCAGGAATCCCCCCGCCGCACCAGACTCCGTAGGCGCTCCAGACGGAGCGCCGCGTTCTCGGGGTCGATCTCGACTCGCTCGCGACGCACGCCGAACGCCGCCAGCCGGTCGCGGTCCTGGGCGCTGCCGACCCACAGCAAGTCCGCCACGAGGACACCACCCAGAACCAGTTCGGTGCGGTTTCGGAAGTTCCCCTGGACCGGCCGCGGGTCGTACGGCGAGCGACACGCAGCCAGTGCACGGCCGAGCAACGCACGCACCGGACCGATGCCACCTGGGGCCGCGATGCCGGTGCAGGCCGCGCAGCGCGCCGGTTCGCGCCACTCGGTGCATTCCGTCCGGCCGGCGAACCGCAGATCGCCACGGTGGCAGACAACCTGGTGCGCGTCGGCGCTGACTACCGCACGCGCCCCGAGACGGTTGGCCATCCACGCCAGGTTCACCGACGCCGTGCCGCCGAGTCCCAGGATGTGCACGACGTCGGGCAGCTCGGCAGCCACCGCACATGCCACCGCCTGGTCGGCGATCGCGTCGAGGACGCGGGACGCCACGGCCACGAACCCGGGGGGGCGGCTGACGATCGGCTCCAACCGGACGCCGGGGCCGGGTTCGGGCAACCGATCCGGTGCGGCGACCACGGGCAGCCAGCGAACCGTGCACCCCAGCCGGGCGAGTTCGCACGCGTAGTGTCCTTCGGCCGCGAGCTGGCTCGACGCGGCGCCGCGGCTGGCGCTGACCACGATCACGTTCATCCGGGTTGTCTCGATGCGCACCGGTGGTGGGCGCTCGGATGTTCGGGGGTGGCGACGCCTTGAACCAGCGCCGACCCGCCCGATCATCAGATCATGCGCGTCAGCCTGGTGATCCCGACCCTCAACGCCGGCTCGCTGTTGGAAGACGTGCTGCGGGGCATCGACGCGCAGCCGGGTGCGGACCGGCTGGAGCGCGTCGCGGTCGACAGCGGTTCGACCGACGGCACGTGCGAACGCCTGGCAGCCCACGGGTTCACGGTGCACGGCATCGACAAGCGCGCGTTCAACCACGGCACCACTCGCGACCTGGCGATCGGCAAGACCTCGGGAGAAGTCGTCGTGCTACTCACCCAGGACGCCGTGCCGACCGACGATCGCTGGCTGCCGATGCTGGTCGCCGCCTACCAGGATCCCGCGGTCGGCGCGGCGTACTGCCGACAGATTCCGCGCGATGACTGCAACCCGCTGATCAAGAAGCGCATTCTCGAGTGGACCGCCGGACGCCCTGACCCGGTGGTGCAGCGGCTCGAAGGCGCGCGGCAGGCGGAGTTCGACGCCCTCGCACCGCTGCAACGCCTCCAGCTGTGTGCGTACGACAACGTCGCCGGCAGCGTGCGCCGCAGCACGTGGGAGCAGCATCCGTTCGGCTACCGGCGATTCGGCGAGGACGTGGCGTTCGGCAAGCGCTTGATCCTCGCCGGCCACAGCATCGTGTACGAGCCGCGCAGCGCGGTGGTGCACAGCCACAACCGTACCCCCAAGGAGGAGGGCAAGCGGATCTTCTGCGACCACGAGAACCTGCGCGACCTGTTCGATGTGCACGTGCTGCCGACGTGGGCCGACTTCCGGCGCGCATCGCGCGACGGTCAGGTGGAGATGGTGCGCATCGTCGACCAGCTCGACCTACCCGAGTCGCAGCGCGGTGAACTGCGCACCTGGGCGGCGGAGTACGCCAAGTGGTCGGCCCTGGGTATCTACTTGGGCGGCAACGCCACGAGACTGCGCCGGGGATGGACCGGACTCTGGTTCCGGCGGGTCGAACGCCACCTGCGCCGCGGAATCTGATCGGGCGGCGCGGGTCCGCGGACCGCTCGCGTCAGCGCGCGACCACCACGATCAGCACCCACGCCAACACGATCACCAGCAGCACCAACAGCACGCTGCGCAGCGCCCCCCTGCGCCGGGAATGCGTCGACTGTTCGTCGTCCGGGCCCCAACCCTCCGGGATCTCCACCGACTGGTAATCGACCTCGTCGCTGTCCTTCCAGCCGGTCCGCGCATCGCTGCCGCACTCCGGACAGGCGAGCTTGCCGACCCGGATGCGGGCCCCGCACTCCGGGCAATCCTCGAACCTCGCTCTCGTCATCGATCCAGGGGAATGCGCATCGCCGTGGCCCAGACTGGATCATCGCACCACGACTGCAGATGATCCACCACCCCCCCATGGCTCGCATCCACCCCCCGGCATTGGCGCCCCTGCTGCACACCGCGCTCGCACTGTGCTTGGCCTGCGCGGCGTACGGGCAGACGCTCCCGCTCACTCCTCCACCCGGCCATCGCAGCGACATCCGCTGGCTCGAGACTGCCGGGCCGCTCGCGATGAACGGGTTCGCGGCCGATCCGAGCCGCGGCGCGCTCTACGTTTCGGTGCACAACCTGGTGTACCTCCGCGACGCCACCGGAACCCGCGTCGCGTTCCAGTTGCCGGTTGGTGAACAAGTCGGGGTGATGGCTGTGATGCCAGGGAATGCCACGCTGCTGTACACCAGCTACCAGACGCGTCGCGTGTACCTGCGCGACCTGGTCAGCGGCCGGACCACCGGCGTCGCGGGCCTCGACAACGCTTTCGACGTCGCGTTCACCGCGCGGGGCGACGTGCTGATGGCAGCCAACCCGGATTGGCCCAAACCAGGCGCCCGACCCGGGGTTTGGCTGCTCGACACCGCACAAGGCCAGCACCGCGAGATCATCCAGCTCAGTGGCGCATCCGGACCGCTCGTGGTGCTGGACAACGGCGACCTGCTGTGCAGCCTGGCACCCGCGACCTTCCCGCCGCCGTCCGGGGGGACCAGTCTGGTGCGCTTCACCTCCACGGACGTCGCGAGGGCGATCCAGGGCCCGACGCCACTCACTCTGGCGCAGGCGCAAACCGTGCTCGCTCAGCTCGACGGTGCCTCGGACCTGGCGCTGGACGACCGGGCGAGGATCTGGATCACCGACGCCTACCGCGGGGGGGTGCGGCGAACGCAGCCAGGCACCTTCACCCTGGAAGCGACCGACTTCGTGCCCAGTTCGGCCCTGACCACCGTGACCCTGCAGTTCGTGCCGGGTGACGCCGCGACGTTCGACGCTTGGCAGCCGACATCGGCGGGACAGATGCTCGTGTGGACGAGCGATTGGCTGACCACCGCGGAAGTGCGGGAGCTCGCACCGCAGCGCCCGGAACTGAGCGCAGCACCCGGCAACACGGTCCCCCCGGGACCCGCTGCGCTGGTGCTGAGTGGCGGCCCGCCCTCGGGTATCGCGTGGGTCGGGGTGTCGCCGCTGCCGCGCAAGCCCAGCGAGTACCCACTGTTCACGGCCGGCGGTGTCGCCGCCTGGTTCGCGCTCGATTTCCTCGTACCCCCGACCGTGTTCGCCCTGAGGCTCGACGCCACCGGGTCGAGCCGGTTGGCGTTCACCAACCCTGGATCGGGCTCGCGCAGCGTCCCCGTGCAGTGCCTCGCGGTCGACACCACGGGTGCGTTCGGCACCTCGAACCCGTTGGTGTTGGTGCTGCAGTAGCTCCGGTCAGAGCGGCCCGTCCGCTTTGTGCAGCATAGTTACAGGCCCTCCCTGTGCCCGACACGGGGCCCCTGAGGTAATGGTCCGATACTCGAATGCGAGGCTGTCGTCGCTTCGCCGCCCCCGACGAACCACATCCAGTTCCTACCGTGCAGTCGAAACTCCTGATCGCATTGATCGCCGTCGCGTGCCTTGGCGTGTTCGGCTGGCTCACCCTGTTCAAGAGCACCAACGTCGCGGTCGCCAGCTGGACGGAGAACGACGTCCGCGCCGTCCCGGCCGATGAAGTCGCCGACCAGCTCGCTTCGGAAGCCGGCCAGACTTCGGGCAACCGCTCCAAGATCGAGACCGACCAGGCGACCGAGGACGAGTCCGAAGCGGACCGACCGCTGCTCACCATCCGCGGCCGAGTGGTTCAGTCGACCGGCAAGCCGGTGGCCGAGGCCAAGGTGCAGCTGGTACTGCAGAGCCGCAACTGGCGCAACCGGATCAGCAAGGAAGTGGTGACCAAGAACGACGGCACATTCGCGTTCTCGGGCAAGGGCTTCACCCGACTGTGGGTCAGCTTGTCGGTGGCGCACAGCGAGCTCGCGCCCGCCAGCGCGTTCAAGAACTTCGACGACGCACGCGGCGATCTGGACATGGGCGACATCAAGATGGTCGTCGGTGGCAGCATCGTGGGGAGCATCACGGACATGCAGGGCAACGTGGTGCCCGGCGCCGAAGCCCGGTTGGCCAGCGACGGGCGGCGCGGACGATTCCGCTTCATGGGCGGCAACGGCGAACAGGACCCGGTGGTCCTGGCCGACGCCAGCGGCACGTTCCGGATCGCACACATCGCCCCGGGCCGCTACCGCGTAACCGCCAGCGCGCCGCATCGTCAGCGCGCCAGCGAAGGACCGATCACCGTGGTCGACGGGCAGGAGGAGCGACTCGACCCGATCCAGCTCGGGCCGGGCTTCGAACTGCGCGGCACGGTCTACAAGCCTGACGACAGCGTGGTGGCCGGTGCCGATGTGAGTGTGCGCAGCCGGGATCGCCGCGGCCGCGAAGACCGCACCAAGACCGACGAGCACGGCGTGTTCGCGGTCGACCACCTCCCGCCAGGTGCCTACACCGTCGAGGTGCGCGCCAAAGGCTTCCTGCCGCAGAGCAAGACCGGCATCGAGGTCACCCAAGCCGAACCGCTGGTGTTCCGTCTGGAGCCCGGGTTGTACCTGACGGGCAAGGTCACCGACGCGGTGACCCACGAGCCGGTGCCGAAGTACGGGATCCGCATCCACCGCGTTGCCGCGCTACCCAACCCGGAAGCCGACAAGCAGCGCGAGGCTGCACAGAAGCTGTTCGAGAGGATGCGTGAACTGCGCGGCAAGGAGTCGACCCCGGAGACCGAGGCGGCGATGCAGGGGTTGCGCAAGGAGCTGGAGGCGATGCGCTCCACCGGCGTGGACCTGCGCGGCGGGCGGCGCGGTGGTGATCAGACCGGTCGAGGTGGAGATCGCGGCGGCCGTGGCGGCGATCGCGGCGGCCGTGGTCGGGGCCGCGGCGGGTTCGCCGGCGCGGACCGCGGTCCTGGTAGCCCGGGTGGCCCCGGAGGAGCACGGTTCGGCGGACGTGGCAACGGCGGTCCGGGGGGCTGGAACTGGGGATTCGGCGGCAACCGCCCTGGCGACACCGGCCCGATGGAGGCGCACGCCAACGGCGAGTTCCGCTTCGACGGTCTCGACGAAGGCGTCTACGTGCTCGACGTCGGCACGCCCGACCACCAGAAACTCCGCAGCGAGCGGATCGAGCTGCGCAAGGGCGCCGAGTCGCCGGCACTGAACCTCGTGGTCGAGCGCGGCTTGTCGGTCAGTGGCACCGTGCACGCGAAGTCCGGCAATCAGGAAGTACCACGGGCATCGATCGAGCTGCGGGTAGTCGAAGAGGAGCGCCAACCCGACCCCAACAACGACCGCCCGCGCAGCCCGGAGGCGGACGCAATGCGCAACCGCATGCGTGAGATGATGCGCCGCGCCAGCGGCAACGGCCCGCGAACCACGCCGCTGCTGACCGTCCGCGCACGCGCCGACGGGTCGTTCCAGGTGCGCAACGCGCCGCCCGGCAAGTACCTGATCCGCGCCACCGCCGAGGGCTTCACCTCGACCGACAGTGCGGTGTTCACCTTGGACAAGGACCTGACCGGGCTCGAGCTGACGCTGGGCGTGCTCGGCACCATCACCGGTCGCGTCAGCGGCATCCCGCCCGGCCAGCGCTCCGAGGCACGGGTGATGGCGTTCGCGTTCCCGCGCAACATGAAGAGCGTCGATGTGGCGGAGGACGGCACCTACACGATCTCCGGCCTGCAGCCGGGCGACTACATCGTGCGCGCATTCCTCGGTGACGCGCGGCGGTTCATCTTCCGTGAACTGTGGGGCAACATGGGCCGCAACGGTGGCACCGGAACGGAACCGACGTTCGACGTGCAGGTACGCGAGGGAGACACCAAGACGTTCCACGTGGCGATCCTCGCCAACCCCAGCGGCACGGTCGCCGGCTCGGTGCTGCTGAACGGCAAGGCCGCGCGTGGCTACCGGGTCTCGCTCCGCAAGGTGGAGACGACCCCGCAGACCGAGAACAACGGCATGCCGCGGTTCGGCCGCTTCGGCTTCGGCGACCGCAGCGAGTCGGTGGACCTCAAGGGCAACTTCGAGATCCGTGACGTCGATGCCGGGGAATACACCCTGAGCGTGACCCGCGGTGGCGGTGGCGGCGGCGGAGGCCGGGGTGGTCGCGGTGGCCGAGGCGGATTCGGCGGCGGAGGCGGGGGCGACCTGGTGCGCACCCGCGTCACCGTGATCGCCGGGACCACCACCCAGGTCCCACCGATCGTCGTCAGCAGCGGTTCGCTGCAGGGGACGGTCGCGCTGCCCGAGGGCACGGACGCGGCGTCGCTGCGCGGCGGCCGGGCGACGCTCTACAAGGACGTCACAGCGGTCCCCGACCCCAACCAGGAGGGTGGACGCGACGTGCTGCGTTACTCGGCGCGCGTACGCGACCAGAAAGTCGAGTTCCAGGATCTGCCGATCGGCAACTACCTGCTCGTGCTTCGTCTCTCCGGACGCGAGCAGACCACCCAGCAACTGTACGTCGGCGCGGGTACCAACCCACCGGTCACACTGCAGCCGGGTGCGGTGCGCAAGCCGGAGCCCAACAAGCCGAACACCTCCAACGGTCCGGCGTCACCGACCGGGCCACGCGCCCGCGGGGGACGAAACCGCGGCCAGAACGGCGGCCCCGGCAACAACGGCCGCTGAGCACAACCCGCCGGGTCGACGCGGCCGGGGCCGCGATCGCCCGGAGGAGCTGCTTTCGTCGGCGGCGCGAGGGTATCCTTCTGATCAACCCCTCCGGCTGATCCGGATCACCACCCCATCCGCTTCCTCCTTCACGCGTTGATCGCCCTGACGATGGCGATCCTGGTGCTGGTCGCCGGCTCGGTGGCGTTGTTCGCCTACCAGGTGCCGACCGGGCCGGAGTTCGCCCGCGCCGAGCAGGTAGTGCTGCCGCAGCTCGAGGTGCGGAAGCCCGGACCGCCCCTGACCGCGGTCACGACGCGCGGTGCGGCGACCCCCGTGCCTGCCGCCCACCGCCCGGCAACGGGGGGTTGCAAGGTCGAGGTGCGCGGCGGCAAGGGCGCGCAGAGTGACATCCCCCTGGTCGTCACCGTGCACCACGGCACATCCGGCGTGCGACTCGCCACCCAGTCGGTGGACATCCGATCGCTCCCCACCTCGACGACGATCACCGGGCTGGAGTCGGGGGAACACGTGGTCTACCTCGGCCGCTGCGCCGAGTGCCTCAAGCACTCCTACCTCGACTCGACACACATCAAGGTGAAGCCGGACGCCACCACCGAAGTGGCGCTGAGCTGCGAGAGCCGCGGACTGCGGATCCGCATCGCCGCCGCGACCCCGCCGAACGCGGCAAACCACAGCCCCTCGCTCGGTGGGATCCCCGTCTGGTTGCGGCGCCCGACCGATCCGCTGTGGCGCTACCGAAAGCCGTACGCCACCGACGCCCGTGAGTCGATGGTGTTCACCGACGAGCAGGGACGCGCATCGTTCGCCGACCTGGCGCCGGGTGAGTACACCCTGCACTTCGTCGGCTTCGAACCCGCCGAGGCGCAGCGCGCGCGACTGCGCTTCGAACTCAGCGCTTTCGCTCAGGATCAGCCGATTCTCGGCCGTCTGCACTGACCCGCACACCGACCGCCGTGGATTCCAGCCGATAGATGTCGGCGGACACAGGCATGCGTGGACGGGGGTCGGCGGACATCAGAGCCTCGAGTCCGGCGCGGTCCTCGACCCCGCCGACCAACAGCGTCTCGCGACTCGGCATCGCCACCAGAAGGTCCCGGGCGGGATCGCGCTGCGCCAACAGCAACACCCGCGCAGCATCGTAGCCATCCCCGTGCTGGACCTGAACCGGCCCCGAGTCCGGCAGCGGGGCGTCCAGGTGCGAGGTGCGCCGCAGATTCTGCAACGCCAAGTGATAGAGGTCCGCCTCGGTGCGGCCCCACTGGCGCAGGTGGGCCTGGCAGACGAACACCGCACTCCACGGGTCGTCGAGCACGTAGCAGACCACCAGGTCCGGCCCGAGCTCGCGGTGCGGGATCGCCGAGTCACCGAACACCGGCGCCCGTTCGGCCAACCAGGAACGGCGACAGACTTGCGGCAGGATTCGCGTCGCAACGTCGACGAACGCGTGGTCCTCGGGACGTTCGAGCGCCACTTCCTCGATCTCGCGGAGCAGCTGCCGAACCAGCGGGGCGAGTTGGTCGGGGAACGACGCCCAGTGCCTGTACATGTTGTCCAGCGGCACCGGAACTTCCTGCCCGTGCACCTGCAACACCAAGGTGAAGGTCCCGGGAACGAGACCGCGAACCGGACACTCCTCGCCGAGCTCCGCGCGCAGCGCACGGACGAACTCCGCCCGCTCGTGCCCCGGCGGGGGCCGGATTCCGCGCCGGAGGGCCACCCGCTCCCGCAAGCGCGTCCACGCGCGCGCGACCCGGCCCCACAGGCCCACGATCGCGCCGGCGCCGCGGGACCCGCCGTCCCGGACGCTACTGCCCCAAGTCCCCATGCCGCAGTATCGGCGATCCACCGGCAGGGCACGAGCCGCGCCCCGACGCAGCGGCCCCCGCGGCGGCTTTGATGTGGCGGGCGGTCCGCTACGCTCGATGCCATGCCGGCGCCCGACGCGGTCTATCTCGACAATGCCGCCACCACCCGTCCCATGCCGGAGGTGGTCGAGGCGATGGCGCAGGTTCAGCTGGAGCACTTCGGCAACCCGTCGTCCGCCCACCGGTTCGGCGACCAGCCGCGTCGCCTGCTTCAGGACGCCCGCGAGTTCCTGCGCGGCACCCTGTCCGCGGCGAACCTGGTGTTCACCTCGGGCGGCACCGAGGCAGATCTCCTGGGTGTCGCGGGCGCGGTGCAGCGGCGCTCCCCGGGCCGCGTCCTGTGCGCCGCGTCGGATCACCCGGCGATCTTGCAGCAGGCCAACCTGCTGGCGCGAACCCGTCACCGGCTGGTGCCGCTGCCGGTCACCGAGGACGGCGACCTCGACCCCGAAGTGTTCTTCGACCACCTCGGTCGCGACGTGCGCGCGATCGCGATCCTGCACGGCCACAACGAACTCGGGACGCTGAGCGCGCTGGAGGAACTCGTCAGCTTGGCACGCCGCGTCTGCCCGAACGCGCACATCCACGTCGACCTGGTGCAGAGCTACGGCAAGATCCCGTTCGACCTCGACAACGCCGGGGTCGACTCGGTCGCGGTTTCCGGCCACAAGCTGCACGGCCCGCGCGGCGTCGGGTTCCTGGCCTGCTCGAGCACCGCGGAGATCGCGCCGCTGCAGCTCGGCGGCGGCCAGGAGGCCGGCCTGCGCGGCGGCACCGAGAACGTCGCCGGAGCCGTCGGCCTGGCGACCGCAGCGGAAGCGGCGTTCACCCACCTGTCCGCGACCTCCGACCACACCGAGGCACTCGCAACCCGCCTGCTCGGACACCTGGCCGACGCGTTCCCCGAAGTCGAGCGGCTCGGTCACCCCGACAGCCGACTGCCGCACATCTTGTCGGTGCGCCTGCCCGGGGTGGTCGCTGCCACCCTGCTCGAGCGGGCGAATGCGGACGGCATCGCATTCTCGACGGGTGCCGCCTGCCACAGCGGCGACGAGCAACAGAATCCGGTGCTCGCCAGCATCGGCCTGAACCGCAAACAGGCCCGTGAGGTGCTGCGGTTCTCGTTCTCGCGATTCAACACCACCGACGAAGTCGACCGCGCCGCCGCACGCGTGGTCGAGCATGCCCGCGAGTTGCTGCGGCAGGCCCCGGCGCCGCGCGCCCGCCGATGAGCGCCAAACTCAGCCCGGCCATGGCACAGTTCATGGCGGCCAAGCAGCACCACCCGGACGCGCTCGTGTTCTTCCGGATGGGCGACTTCTACGAGCTGTTCTTCGACGATGCGAAGGTGGCGAGCAAGGCGCTGGGCATCACGCTGACCAGCCGCAACAAGTCCGGCGACAACCCGATCCCGATGGCCGGCGTGCCGATTCGCGCGGCGGACGGCTACCTCAAGCGATTGGTCAAGGCGGGCCACCGCGTGGCCATCTGCGAACAGATGCAGGACCCCAAGGAGGTGAAGGGACTGGTCGACCGCCAGGTGATCCGCGTGATCACGCCCGGCACCCTCACCGAGGACAACCTGCTCGACGATCAGCGGCCGAACCACCTGGCCGCCGTCACGGCGGCGAAGGGCCGCAACGGGATCGCGTGGGTCGAGCTGTCGACCGGTGCGTTCTGGGTGACCGAGCTGCAGGAGCAGCAGCTCGGCGACGAACTGGGGCGCCTCGACCCGGCCGAGGTGCTCGTGGCCGAGGACACGCCGCTGGCCACCCACCTGAGCCACACCGCACCGGGCGCATCGCTCACCCGGCGGTCCGGCTACGACTTCGACTTCGAGTCCGCGCACCAGACGCTCGCCAAGTTCTTCCGCACCGGCACCCTGGCCGGGTTCGGCGTCGAGGACATGCCGCTGGCGGTCGGCGCCGCCGGGGCACTGATCCGCTACCTCGAGGAGACCCAGCTCGCCGCGGTGCCACAGATCCGCAAGATCCAAGTGTTCCCGCGCAGCAGCGTGATGCGGCTCGACCGCGCCACCCGCCAGAGCCTCGAACTGGTCCAAACGATGCGGGGACGCGACGACGGGACCCCGCTGCTGTCGGTGCTCGACCGGACCTGCACCGCGATGGGCGCGCGGTTGCTGCGCGAGTGGCTGTTGACTCCGCTGATCGAGGTGTCGGAGATCCACGACCGACAGGCCGCGGTCGAGGAGCTGTGGACCGATCCGGGTTTGGCGCAGCACTTCCACTCCGCACTGGACGGCGTGTTCGACTTGCAGCGGCTCACGGCGCGGATCTGCTGTGGGCGCGGCAATGCTCGTGACCTGGTGGCGCTGGGCGGCAGCCTGCAGCGGCTGCCAGCGATCCACGAGCGCTTGCAGAAGGCGCGCAGCAGCGGCCTGTCGGCGATTGCCGCGCGGCTGGACGTGCTGGCCGACGTCGCCGCCGACATCTCGGCCACCTTGGTCGACCAACCTCCGGTCACGCTGTCCGAAGGCGGGCTGATCCGCGCCGGCTTCCACCCCGAGCTCGACGAGCTGGTCACCCTCAGCCGCGACAGCCTGAGCTGGATCGCCCGCTACCAGGCCGAGCAGATCGAACGCACCGGCATCTCGAGCCTGAAGGTCAGCTTCAACAAGGTGTTCGGCTACTACATCGAGATCACCGCCGCACACCGCCACGTCGAGCTCCCCGCCGACTACGTGCGCAAGCAGACCACCAAGAACGCCGAGCGGTACATCACCGCTGAACTCGAGGTGTTCGAGACCAAGGCACTGGAGGCCGGCGAGAAGTCGCGCGAGCTGGAGTATCAACTGTTCCTCGCGCTGCGCGACCGGGTGGCCCAGCAAACCGCACGGTTGCAGCAGACCGCGGACGCCGTGGCCGCGCTCGACGTCTACGTCGGCCTGGCGCTGGTCGCCAAGGACCGCGGCTACTGCCGGCCGGTGATCGACGACTCCCGCGCCTTGGAGATCCGCGACGGCCGCCACCCGGTGCTCGAGGCCACCCACGCGCAGGGGACGGTGGTGCCCAACGACACCGACCTCGACCCGCCGAGTCGCACCCTGATCCTGCTCACCGGCCCCAACATGGCGGGCAAGTCGACGTACATCCGCCAGACGGCGCTGATCACCTTGATGGCACAGATCGGCAGTTTCGTGCCGGCGGCCTCGGCGCGGATCGGGGTGGTCGATCGGATCTTCACCCGGGTCGGTGCAGCCGACGACATCAGCCAGGGCGCTTCGACCTTCATGGTCGAGATGACCGAAACCGCCAACATCCTCAACAACGCGACCCGCCGCAGCCTGGTGATCCTCGACGAGGTCGGGCGCGGAACCAGCACCTACGACGGCCTGTCGTTGGCCTGGGCGATCGCCGAGAACCTGGTCGAAGGGATCGGCTGCCGAGCCCTGTTCGCCACCCACTACCACCAGCTCACCGACCTCTCGGGACCCGGCAAGGGCGTGGTCAACCAGCGGGTGGCGGTGAAGGAGTGGGGTGACGAGATCGTGTTCCTGCACCGCATCGAGGACGGCGGGACGGACAAGAGCTACGGCCTGCACGTCGGCCGCCTGGCGGGCCTGCCGGCGACGGTGCTGGAACGGGCGCGGGCGATCCTCGCGCGGCTGGAAGAAGAGGGCGAGCAGGTGAAGGAGTCGCTGGAGCAATCGCGCCGACTCGACCGACCCGCACCACGTCAACTGCAGCTGTTCACACCGCCTCGCCAGCGCGTCCTCGACGAGTTGGCGCGGCTGCGCACCGAGCAGATGACGCCCTTGGAGGCGCTGCAGAAGCTGGCGGAATGGGAGGCCCTGCTGCGCCGCCATCCTGCGGACTGACCCGGCGCGGTCCTGACCAGCGCCAAGGCGCCGCGCACCGCAGGTTCCGTTCGGAACGGGGCACCCGCGGGGAGCTGAACCTGACGTTCGCGTAGCCCACGAGGGCCACCCGGCGGGTCTCGAGCCGAGTGCGCGACCGTATCGGACAGTCCCAGCACACCCGTCCACCCCACCCTCCCAGCCCTGTCCAGACGGCGTTCATTCGCTATCCTCCTCTCCCCGCGCGCCGGCGCGGATCCGCCACGAAATCCATGTTGGAACGACTGCGCCGCTGGCTGTGGGATCGTCGAGCCAAGCTCACGCTGATGGTCGGCTCGTCAGTGCTGTCCATCCTGACCCTGGAAGTCGCTTTCCGCCTCGGCGGGGTACGCGGCTCCTACGTCCCGCCACGCGTCGACCGCGTCGAGCCGGGACCGAACGGCGCCAAGCAGCGGGTTCCGCACGGCTTCATCCCCGGAGTCAACGTGGTCAGCCGCTACAGCTCCGACCCCCGCGGCTACTTCGGATCGGACAACTCGATCGAGCACCGCTTCAACTCCGTGGGTTGGCGTGATCGCGAGCACGAGCTCGCCAAACCACCCGGCACTCTGCGCATCCTCGGGCTCGGTGACAGCTACCTCTACGGCCAGGGAGTCCGCCACGAGGACATCTGTCTGAGCCGCGTCGAGCGCCTGCTCCAGCCACCCGCCGGGAAGAAGCTCGAGTGCATCAACGCCGGGATCAGCGCGTACAACACCGGCCATCAACTCGAGTTGCTGCGCAACCGCGGACTGGCGTACCAGCCCGACATCGTCATCCTCCACTTCGTGCTCAACGACGTCGAGCCCGACGTCTACAAGAAGGGGCCGAAGGTCGAGTTCTACATGGACTACGTCCGCGTCCAGCAGGACCCCGGTTTGCTGTGCCGCTACTCGTACCTGTGGAGTTGGGTACGCGACCGGTACTTCCGCGCCAGCAGCGCGCGCAAGTACATCCGCGAATGCGTGGACAGCTTCTCGCCACAGAGCGACAAGTGGAGCCAGTGCCGCACCGCGCTCGACGGCATCCACCGCCTGTGCACCGAGCGCAAGATCCCCCTGCTGGTGGTGATCTTCCCGTTCTTCATCGATCTCGACGGCGACTACCCCTTCCAGCCGATCCACGAGGTGGTGCGCGGTCACTGCGACAAGCAGGGGATCCCGGTCCTCGACCTGCGCAACACCTACCGCGGCTTCCACGGGCCCGAGCTGTGGGTCCACCCGACCGACCAGCATCCGAACGAGAAGGCGCACGAGCTGGCGGCGACGGCGATCGTCGCATTCCTCCGCGAGCGCGCGAAACAGTTCGGCCTGCAGTGACCCGAGCGGCCGTCGGCCGGTCGCATGCCTGACGACGGCGTCGCGAACAGCGAGTGATCGGCAAGCGACCGTTGCCCCGCGGAATCCCGGCGCACACCATGGTCTCGCAATGACCGAACCGCGCCCCACGCGAGAGCACCTCTACGAGATCATCTTCGAGGCGGACACGCGGGCCGGAAGGGCGTTCGATCTCGCCGTGCTGCTGTTGATCGTCAGCAGCATCGTCACAGTGATGTTGGAGAGCGTACCGCGGCTCCGCGCCCGCTACGGCACGTGGTTCGACACGATCGAGTGGACGCTCACGGTGTTGTTCACTCTCGAGTACCTCGCCCGACTGTCCTGTGTGCGCCGGCCACTGCGCTACGCGTGGAGCTTGTTCGGCGTGATCGACCTGTTGGCGATCCTGCCGAGCTACCTCAGCCTGTTCGCCTCGGGCACCGAGTCCCTGGTGGTGATCCGAGCGCTGCGCCTGCTGCGCGTGTTCCGCGTGTTCAAGCTGGCGCGCTTCCTCAGCGAGGCCGACGTCCTGTTGCGGGCACTGCGAGCCAGCGTGCCGAAGATGACCGTGTTCCTCATCACCGTGTTGATCATCATCACCATCGTGGGCACGGCGATGTATCTGGTCGAAGGCGCGGAGAATCCCGGTTTCGCCAACATCCCGCAGAGCGTCTATTGGGCGATCGTCACGGTCACCACGGTGGGCTTCGGCGATTCGGTGCCGCTGACGACCACCGGCAAGCTGCTCGCCTCGCTGCTGATGATCACCGGGTTCGGCATCCTCGCGGTGCCGAGCGGGATCATGGCAGCGGAGATCTTCCAGCAGCGCGGGCCGCGGCAGCCGACCACACAGGTCTGTCCGGAGTGCCTGGCCGAGGGCCATGACCACGACGCGGCGTTCTGCAAGCTGTGCGGCGGGAAGCTGAACTGAGCAGTCGAGGTGCGATCAGTCCCGGACGCCGGACTCGGCGCCGCGCTCGCTGTTCGGCAGGTCGCCGGGCGCGACGGACTGCTGCCGCTCTCGGCGCTTGGCGCCGCGTTCGATTAGCTTGGGCACAGAAACGCGTTGGTTCTCGACGACGATCGCCGTTTGCACATCGAACGCGCGGCCACGCGCCGCGATCACCCACTGGATGGCGTCCCGCGACTCCTGACTCTTCTTCCAATCCGACCACAACTCGGAGTTGCCGAGAAAGAAGTTGATGATCGACTGTCCCGTTTCGGTCCAGTCCTTCGCTTGCAGGTCGACCAAACAAGTCACGTCGACCGGATGTCGCGTGACCGTCGGCTTGCGAAACTCGATGCAGTGGTCCTTGAGCCACCCGAGAATGTCCTCGGTGTACAGCCGCAGCGGGTCTTCCTTGATGCGCTTGCCGGGATAGGGAAACACCGGACTGTCTTGGCTTGCGCAGAGGAACCGGTCGACCGCCCCGCAGATGTAACTCAGGACGTTGTTCTTGTAGTTGCCGTGCAGGATCAACAGCTTGCCGAACTCCCGGTCGAGTACTGCCAGCATCTTGCCGATCAACTCCGGATCGGCGGTGTACATGCAGTGCAGAGCACACACGACGTGGAACCGCTGCGCTCCCGCGTCCCAAGTCTCGAGGTCCTCACGGGCTGCACCGATGCCCCGTTCGTAATCGACACCACGACCAACTCTGGTGAGTCGGTGATTCTTGGGCAGGCATCTGGCGAAGAACTGCCGGCTCTTGTGTCCGATCCCGGATCCGACCTCCAGCACCTCGAGCGTCCTCGGCGGCCTCGGCTGCAGCGCGTCCTTGACGAACACCTCGTCCTCCAGCCCAGGCCCGGCCAATTCGGCGAGCTTTCGCCCGTTTCGCGGATCCTCGATCACTGCCTGCACTGCGTGCAGGAGCTCGCGGTGCAGCCGCTGGCGCCGCCAATTGGGGTTGGGCACCGGTAGGATCGCCGAACGCAGGGTCTTCCAGATCTGGTCGGCCTGCCCCTGGTCGATCTTCACCCAGGACCACCGGTCACCGCGCACCTCCTGGTGGAGCGTGACCCGGTCGGAACACAGCGCGAAGATCAGCATCCCCGAATTCGCGGTCGCCGACCCGGCGACGACTGGATCGAACAGGAGGCTCATCACACGCCCTCGTAGGCGCGGCAACCTGGACTCCAAGTCCTCGCGCAGCTGATCGGAATGCCGCCCCCGGCTGGCGTCGCGCATCGGGTCGAGCGACGAGGACGGGTAGCAGTAGAACGCCGTGAGACTCGACTGCGCCAGGAGCGCGAGGAGCCGCTGCTCCAAGTCGCGATGCTGATCGCGGATGAGCCGGGGATCGGACACCAAGACCACCGCGTCCGGTCGCGCGGCGAGGACTCGCGCGACCACCGTATCGAAGTCCATCACGTCGGTGGCGTGCCGGGCGAACAACTCGCTGACCGAGCACCCCAGTGCGCTCGCGACACTCACCAAGCTGTCGATCTTCGGCAGCGTAGCGAGGTCAGCACGGAGCCACTTCTTCACAGTGTCGGACTTCAGCCCCGCCTTCTTCCGCAGCTGCGATTCGGTCAATCCGTTGGCGTCCATGAATCGCCGCAGGTTGTCAGCGAAGACCCGGATCAACTCCTCGGGAGTCACCGATGTCCTCCGTCACCCGAGCCGGGGTACACAATCGCAATCGGGTCGCTGCGAATTCGCACCCCCGGTACTGACTCGCCCACCACTCGGAGACTCGGGGATCGTGAGTGCCCTTGTCCGCTTCCCGCCGAATCGGACCTCATCGTGTAACGAGAGTCCGCCGAACGAGTGCGGTGCGTCGTACGGGTCGGCATGGTGCATCGGGCACTATGCCGGACTGCCGATGCCCGCGCAATCCCGACAATCCCTCATGGGGATCGCCAAGACTGCATCTCGGATTCGCACCTGCGGTTCGACACCGCGGGTCGGTATCGAGTACCCATCGAGGCGAGCCGGTCGGCGCGGAACATCTCGCCCCCGGACTTTCTCCAAGGGTCGTTCTCGAATCCTGACGACCCCTCGGAGGTTCCCCATGAACACCATCGGCCTGACCTTGCTCGACGGGCACACCGCCGACCCGGCGAGCGCGACCCTGTGCTTTCGCCTGGAGATGTGCGACGGGCGACGGCTCTCGACCCTGTGCCTTCACGTGCCGGACACCGTTCCGCAACTCCTCGTCCGGCTGCGCGAGAACGAGCCGGGCGCAAGCTCCAAGCTCGGCTCGACCGTCCGCATGCTCGCGCGGCTCGAGTACGAGTGGGACCAGGCGACCGCGGAACTGATCGAGACGATCCAAGACCTCGCCCCGCTCGCTCGTGTGCAACTCGGCTTCGACATGCCGCCCGGCGGCCGACCCGACCTGCCGTGGTACCTGCTCGCGCCGGTCCGCGACGGCCGCTGGACCCTGGAGCAAGTGGTCCCACCGGCAGCGGCGATGGAGGCCTGCCGATGAGCGGCCCACTGCTGGTGGTGCTCGGCGGCGATCCGCTCGGTGAGCGCGTCCTGTCTCCCGCGCCGCACACGCGCAAGCTGTTGAACTTGGCGAAGAGCCACCAAGGCATCACCATCGCACTCTCCCCGCGTCAGCTTGCGGTCGGTTGGGGCAACGGCGCGCACCGCCTGTTCGACGGTCGAGCCGAACTCGAGCGGCTGCTGCGCGGCACGCATCGGGACCTGATCGTGATCGGACGCACCGATGCGATCGACAGCGCGATCCCCGCCAGGACGTTCGAGTTCGATCTGCAGGACGGCATGCACCGCCTGCCGCCCGCAGCGCTGCTCGCCCGACCGCGCCGCTGTGTCGCGCTCATCGGCTGCATGTGCGGCGACTCGATCGGCGAACCGGCGATCCACGCGGGCGCCGACAGGGCGCTCGCGACCGACTGCTTCGTGCGGCCGCAATTCGCCTTCGAGCTCGCATACTCATTGGCCTACGCCCTGGTCGCCGGTGGACCGTGTGCCGGGGATGCAGTCGCCGAGGCGCTCCACCTGCTCCGATCCCGCGCCGGGTCTCTGCCGGATGACGGCGACCCGATCGCCACGGTGTTGCCGTTCATCCGCCACTACGTGGCACTGCGCGGTCCGGACGGCGGCCCACACCGCGAGGGCGGAACGCTCGGCCCGATGCTGATCGCCGGGTGAAGACCGGCTGGCGGCAGAACTGTCGCGAAGGGCGGAACTACCGCACCACCTTCGCGCGACGACTCGCCGCGAACGCCGCCGCAACTCGCTCGCGACCCACCACCGCATGCGTCGGCCGCGGGTGCTGCGCATCGAAACAACGCAGCGACGCGTGCGGCAACACCTCGACCCTGCTCTCGTCCTCGGCAGTGGCCGCGCGCAACCCGAGGCGCGCGGCGAAGAACGCGTACACCGGCTTGCGCTTCGACGCCCCGTAGTCGTGACCTTCGGCGGCGAAGTGCGCGTTCTCGATCAGCTCCGCCTTGCCGAACAACCGGTACACCCCGCGCACGTAACCCAGCTCGACCCGCGGCACGTTCTTGGTCCAGTCCTTGCCACACGACACCAGCAGCTGCGGCCGCGGCGCGGCGAGTGCGGCGATCTCCGCGTTGTTGGTGCGGTGCCGCGGCCCGCGGTGGATCGGCAGCCCGCTCTCGCAGTTGCAGCCGCCGAAGAAGTGCGCCGACACCATCACCACCGGTGCCGAGGCGGCCACGCGATCGTCCAAGGCTGCGAGCAGGAACGTCTGGGTGCCGCCCCCCGAGGCACCCGTCACCCCGATGCGGCGTGGGTCGACCGTCTCGATCGAACACAGGAAGTCGATCGCCCGCATGCTGCTCCACACCTGGTAGGTCAGCACCGCCTTGTCCTTGCGGTGGTCGACCTGGGTCGATTCCTGCCAACCCGCCATGTCGTAGGTGAACACCGCGGCGCCCATGCGCGCCAGCACACCGCAGCGCTTCTGCATGTCGGGGCGAAAGCGCCCCTCGGCCCAGTGACCGTGCGGACACAGGATTCCAGCGAGTCGCCGGGGCGCCTTGGGTTCGGGGTCGCTCGCCGGGCGTTGCGGTGCGGGCAGGTACAGATTGCCGCTGACGAAGAACCCCGGGAAGGCCTCGAACCAGACGTTCTCGACCGAGTAACCGTCGCGTCGGACCTTGGAGTGGCGCACCACTCGCAGCGCGGTGCGCCGCGGGAGCGGCACCAACCCGGCAGCCTGGAGGATCTCGGTGCGCAACAGCGCAGCTCGGCGCTCCCATCCGGCGCGGTCGTGATACGTGGCTGCGAACGCGGCCAGGTCCTCGACCGCCTGTGCCTCGGGAATCTGCACTTGCGCCGCGACCGGCGCCACGGCGCAGGCCGCGACCAGGCCGAGAGCGCACCGCCGCCACGGTGTGCACGAGTCTGCCCGACGTCGGTTCAGGAACGAACGGGATCGTGGGCTCCGCATCGCAGGTCGCAACCTTTCTGTTACCCGCGGATCGCGCCCAGCATCGCGTCGATCTCGACCAACTTCTGCCGCACCCGCCCGAGCGCCTTCCCGCGTTCCTGCTCGAACGCGTCGAGTCGCTGCCAATCGGCGAAGCTCACCACGTCGACGCCGCGCCCGCGCAGCAGCGTCAGGATCCGCTCGGCTTCGTCCTCCGGCAACGGGTCGGCTGTCTGCCCCCGCAGGTCTTCCACCATCTTCTCGACGGTCGCCTTGGAGTCCGGACTGTTGGTGCCGATCAACCCGGACGGTCCGCGCTTGGCCCAGCCGACCACGTACTGCCCCGGCACGATCGAGCCACCACGGGCCGTCAGCACCCGCCCTTCGTCGTTGGGGATCAGTCCCCACTCGGCATCGAACGGCACGCCGGGGATCGGAATGCCGCGGTAGCCGATCGCGGTGAACAACATCTGCACCTCCTCGTCGAAGGTGTCGTCGAGGCCGCGTGGGCGCGGCGTGCCGTCGCGTGCCGCGAAGATCTCGTTGCGCTGCAGCCGCACCCGCGTGAGCCGTCCGCCCTCGCCGACCAGCTCGACCGGCGACACCAGGAAGCGGCTGTGCACCTTGCGCTCGTTCGACCCCGGACCGCGCACGGCGACCTCCGCCAGGAACGCGAGGTTCTTCTCGGCGGACTTCGGCGCGGCGCCACCAGCGAGCCACGCCTTGGTCACGTCGTCGAGCTCCACCGACTCCGGATCGATCTCGAGGTCGACGCCCTCGAGTTCGGCGACTTCCTTGATCTCCTTGGGCGAGAACGCCGCCTGAGCGGGCCCGCGCCTGCCGAGCAGCACGACTTCACGCACCGCACTGTTTCGCAGCACATCGAGCGCGTGGTCGGCGATGTCGGTCTCCGCCAACCGCTCCGGGTCCTGGATCAGCACCCGGCACACGTCCATCGCCACGTTGCCGTTGCCGACCACCGCGACGCGACGCGTCCGCGACAGGTCGAACTCGCACTCGCGATAGTCCGGGTGGCCGTTGTACCAGAACACGAATTCGGTCGCCGAGCAGACACCCTCCAGGTCCTCACCGGGGATCCCGAGCTCGCGGGCGCTCTCGTTGCCGACCGCGTAGACGATCTGGTCGTAGTGCGCTGCCAGGTCCTCGACCTGCAGGTCGCGGCCGAGCTTGACGTTGCCCAGGAACCGGAACCCCGGATGCGCCGCGATCTTGTCGTAGATCCGCGTCACACTCTTGATCTTCTGGTGGTCGGGGGCGACGCCACCGCGCACCAGCCCGTAGGGGGTCGGCAACCGATCGAACACGTCGCAGCGCACCACCAGGTCCCCGACCTTGAACAGCGCTTCCACGGCGTAGAATCCGGAGGGACCCGAGCCGATCACGGCGACGCGAAGCGGCCGAGACGGCGTGCCCAAACCTGGTTTGGTCATGATGGTGGTCGATTCGGCGAGACCGTCGCCGCGCACTCCGATCATAGCCCTGGGTCGCTGAGGCCGCGAAACCTTGTCGGGGCACGGGGCGGCCCGAAGGCGCCGTGCCGCATGCCGCGCGGCCCCGGGGCGCTTGATTCACCCGGTGCGCCGCCTAACTTGACGTTGCTGGTGGCACCGTCCCGCCGCCACGGCGACCCCCGCCGCAACCGCGCACCCCCCAGGATCTAGAGCCTCGTATGGAAAGCACCTCCGTGCCGGACCCGAACACCACCACCGAGCGGCAGCATCCGGTGCAAGAACTCGACGAGGTCATCATCCGCTTCGCCGGGGACTCGGGCGATGGAATGCAGCTCACCGGCAGCCAGTTCACGCGCACCACGGCGCTGATGGGCAACGACCTGGCGACTTTCCCCGACTTCCCGGCCGAGATCCGGGCGCCCGCCGGAACGCTGCCGGGCGTCTCGGCCTTCCAGCTGCGCTTCTCGAACTTCGACATCCACACGCCGGGACACCGGCCCGACGTGTTGGTGGCGATGAACCCCGCAGCGCTGAAGATGCACATCCACGAGCTGCCGCGCGACGGGTTGCTGATCCTCAACACCGCCAAGTTCAAACCCGCGGACCTCAAGAAGGCCAAGTACGACACCAACCCACTCGAGGATGGTAGCCTGTCCGGATACCGGGTCGTCGAGATCGACCTCGAGAAGCTGACCCGCGAGACCCTCGCCGACTCGCCGATCGACCAGCGGGCCAAGGACCGGTGCAAGAACATGTTCGCGCTCGGCGTGTTGTACTGGCTGTACAACCGCGACGTGGAGCCGACGATGGTCGCGCTCGACAAGACCTTCGGGCAGAAGAAGCCCGACATCGCCGAGGCGAACAAGAAGGCGGTGCGCGCCGGCTACCACTATGCGGACATCGCCGACCTGTTCCAGTCGAGCTACCGGGTCGCCAAGGCGACCGACCTGCCCGCGGGGACCTACCGCAACATCATGGGCAACCAGTCGCTGTGCCTGGGCCTGGTCGCCGCCGCCAAGAAGTCCGGCCTGCCGTTGTTCCTGGGCTCCTACCCGATCACCCCGGCGAGCGACATCCTGCATCAGTTGAGTGGCTACAAGAGCCACGGCGTGGTGACCTTCCAGGCCGAGGACGAGATCGCGGCAGTCGCAGCGGCGATCGGCGCCTCCTACGCCGGCAACATCGGTGTGACCACGACCAGCGGTCCCGGCTTGGCGTTGAAGTCCGAAGCGATCGGGCTGGCGGTGATGACCGAGCTGCCGCTGGTGGTGATCGACGTGCAGCGCAGTGGTCCGTCGACCGGAATGCCGACCAAGACCGAGCAAGCCGATCTGCTGCAGGCGATGTTCGGCCGCAACGGCGAGTGCCCGGTGCCGGTGTTGGCTCCGACCAGCCCGAGCGACGCGTTCGACACCGCGTTCGAGGCGGTTCGGCTGGCGCTCCGCTACATGACGCCAGTGATCTTGCTGTCGGACGGCGCGATCGCCAACGGCTCCGAGCCGTGGCGTGTGCCCGACGCGGACAGCCTCCCCGCGATCCCGGTGCACTTCGCCGAGCAAACCCCCGAGGAAGCGGCGGGAACAGCGAAGTTCAAGCCGTACCGCCGCGACCCCGACACCTTGGCGCGCAACTGGGCGATCCCGGGCACCAAGGGTCTGCACCACCGCATCGGCGGCATCGAGAAGGAAGACGTCACCGGCAACATCAGCTACGACCCGAGGAACCACGAGCACATGACCAAGGTGCGCGAGCAGAAGGTGGCGGGGATCGCTGACGACATTCCCGAGGCCTGGACACTCGGCGATCCGAGCGGCGACGTGCTGGTGCTCGGCTGGGGTTCGACGCGCGGCCCGATCACCGGCGCGGTGCTGAAGCTGCGCAAGCAGGGACTGAAGGTGAGCGGCTGTTTCCTGCGCCACATCAACCCATTCCCGCGCAACCTCGGCGACCTGATGAAGTCGTTTCGCCGCGTGTTGATCCCGGAGATGAACCGCGGACAGCTCGCGATGCTGATCCGCGCCAAGTACTTGATCGACGCCGCGTCGTTCACCAAGGTTCAGGGGCTGCCGTTCTACACCGATGAGCTGTGCGAACGGGTGGAAGCGATCCTCGAGGAGTTGAAGCGATGACCCAGACCGATCCCGCGCCGATGGCGCCCCTCTCCAAGAAGGACTACAAGTCCGATCAGGACGTCCGTTGGTGCCCGGGCTGCGGCGACTACGGCATCCTCAACGCGGTGCAGGCGGCGTTCGCTGCCTTGCAGAAGGACCTCGACCGCACGGTGATCGTGTCGGGCATCGGCTGTTCGAGCCGATTCCCGTACTACATGGAGACCTACGGGTTCCACACGATCCACGGCCGCGCCCCGGCGCTGGCGACCGGCGTGAAGGTCGCCAACCCGGACCTCGACGTGTGGGTGGTCACCGGCGACGGCGACGCGCTGTCGATCGGCGGCAACCACTTCGTCCACGCGCTACGGCGCAACGTGGGGTTGAAGATCCTGTTGTTCAACAACCGCATCTACGGACTGACCAAAGGGCAGTACTCGCCGACCTCGGAGCAGGGCAAGCTCACCAAGTCGACGCCGATGGGCTCGATCGACTACCCGCTGCGCCCGGTCAACCTGGCGCTCGGCGCCGGTGCGACCTTCATCGCCCGGTCGATCGACACCTACGGCAACCACCTCGAGGAGATGGTCCGCCTGGCGGCAGCACACGAGGGGACCGCGCTGGTGGAGATCTATCAGAACTGCAACATCTTCAACGATCACGCCTTCGACCACTTCCGGGAGAAGGACGTGCGCGACGACCGCACGGTGGAGCTCGCCCACGGCAAGCCGGTCCGGTTCGGCAAGGACGGCAACAAGGGGTTGCGGCTCAACGCCGAACTGCAGCCGGAGGTGGTCACGGTCGGAGTTGACGGCGTGACGGAGTCCGATGTGATGGTGTGGGACGTCGCCGACCCGAGCCCGGCGCGCGCCATGGCGCTGTCGTCGATGTCGGAGACCGCGTTCCCGGTGCCGATCGGAGTGTTCCGCGACGTGGCGCGTCCGGCATTCGAGGATGCGGTCCGGGCGCAGCTCAACGCAGCGAAGGAGAAGGGCACCTCATCGCTGCAGAGCCTACTCGAAGGTCCGGACACCTGGCGGGTCGGCTGACCGAGGCGGGCCGGGCGCGGGGTCGCGGAGTATTTCGCGGGCTCGGGCCAACTCGCTGCCGGTGGAGAGCTGCGGCGACCGTGCGAGGTTGCCGCCGGGTTCGAAGAGGGTGTTGCTCAGTGGGGAGACACACCAGGGAGTCGCACCGGGCAATGGGGTGACGCTCGCCTGCCGCCGCGGTCGGGCGCCGTCCATCAGCAGGCCGTGTCGTCGTGGCTTGCTTCGAACGACTCGAGTGACTCGTGGATCGAACCTGGGGCGTGTCGGCCCAGAGTTGGGGACCGGGGGGCTTGGGGCTGTGGGGCTTGGGGCTGTGGGGGTATGGGGGTCTGGGGCTCCCTCAACCTCGAGCTCTGAAGCCGCAGGGCTCTCCACGGCCCCCGTCGCCGTCGGCATCGGTCCAGGCTCGCTTCGCTCGGCTAGAGCGACCGATGCCGACGGCGACGGGGCCGCGGGAGAAGCGGGTGGGGTATGGGGATGCGTGGAATGGACGCGCAATGTGAATGGGCACCAGATTGGTCAAGGGGGTAGCGTCGTCGTGTGGCCGGGCGGCCATTGGTGATCTAGATCGAATGTGATCGAGTCGATCCATGCGCATTGCATGTGAAAACATGTGTTGGTTGGTTGATCTTCCGTGGCTTGCCTTGTATATTTCAGCCGTATCAAACGTGGGGTGATGCGATGAAGCGATCGAAGGACAACACGGGCCTATTGCCATTCCCTCGGATGAACTGGGGAGGTCGGCGCAAAGGGGCGGGGCGCAAGCCGAAGGGGGACAAGGCTGGGGTGTCGCATCGCCGTCGCGCGGCGTTGGCCTCGCGCTTTCCCGTTCATGTCACTACCCGGTTGATGCGCGCGCTTCCGTCGCTGCGGAGTCAGGGCGTGTGCGCGGCGTTCGCGAAGGGCTGCGAGCGCAATGGCTTTCGCCTGGTGCACTACTCGGTGCAAGGCAACCACCTGCACATGATCGTGGAGGCGACCGATCGCGCGTGTCTTTCACGTGGTCTGCAGGGGCTGCTGATCCGCATCGCGCGATCTTTGAACCGGCTGTGGCGTCGCGCTGGCAAGGTGTTCGCCGACCGCTACCACGACCACATCCTGCGCACGCCCCGGGAGGTGCGCCACGCGCTGGCCTACGTGCTCAACAATGCGCGACGGCATGGTGTGCGGTTGGCCCAGGAGATCGACTGGTTCACCTCGGGAAGGTGGTTCGACGGTTGGCGCACGAAGTCGACCAGCCGAGTCGAATTCGAACTCGCTCGACCGGTCGCACGTGCGCGCAACTGGCTGCTGAACGTCGGCTGGCGAAGGCACGGATTGATCGACCACCACGAAGTTCCGGGCTGACGTCCCACCCGCAACCGTCGCACAACGACCCGACGCGGAGACCCCCCACCTCAACACCCACACACGTACCGAAGACTTCCCCCACTCCCCTCGCGGCCCCGTCGGCATCGGCGTCGGTCGCAACTCGTTTGGACCGATGCCGATGCCGACGGGGTCGTGAGGGGAGCCCTCGCGGCTCTCGAGGCTGAGGCCGAGCGAGCCCGCGAGCGCACGACCCCACGAGCCACGACCACAACCTCCCCCGACTCCTAGGGCCCTCCCATGGCGCAGACTCCTAGCCGAGCTAGCCGTTTCTAGGAGAATCTCTTCAGCCGCGCGCTCCGCCATCCCGATGCACCCGCCAAGGAGATGCAGATGGGCAGCAAGGAGACCCCGGACGCGTGGCCACGGCGGCTGCGCACCCTATTGCGGATCGTGATCGGCGAGGTGCTCGCCATGGCATGGGACCGCAGCCCGATTCCGGGCGGCGAGTGGCTGCTGCCGGCACTGCACTGCGCGACGCTGCTCTCCGGGCCCTTGCCCCGCTCGCTCGACGTGCGGCCGTGGTTCCTCGTCGCCCTGCTCGGCAGCCCGTGGCGAGCAACGGCTAGAAGTTCTCGTTTCCCGCTCAAGCCGACCCACCGGCGAGCCGATGCACAGTCCGGAAGGCAGCCGCATGAGCCAAACCGCGACGATCCACATCAAGCTCGGGACGGTCGAGCTGACCTGCACTGGTCCGATCGATCGGGAGCAGCTGGCGGACGTGCTGCACACCCTGCGCCGCGAGGTCCCGGAGTGCGTCGCGGCGCCGCCGGCCGACGCGTCCCCGTCGGCGGCGGAGTTGCTCGCGGCTTCGGCGGCGAAGACGTTCGGCGAGAAGGCCGGGGTGATCGCGTACTGGCTCGAGCAGTTCCGCGGGCGTCGCGACTGGCGCAGCGGGGACATCGTGGACGTGCTGCGCGACCTCGACGAGCCGGCGCCCGCCAACATCACCGATGCGCTCAACCAGAAACTCAAGAAGGGTCTGTTCGAGGTGGACGACCGGCGCTGGAAACTGACGGGGGAGGGCCGGGGCTGGGTTCGCTACGGGCTGCTGGGCCGGGACCACGCCGACCCCGACGAGTCCTGATCGCTTGCACCGCCCCCGGCCCCGGCGTGCAATCCACGCATGAAGTGTCCCCACTGTGGCGCACCCAACGCGCCGTGGGCGCCGGTGTGCTCGTTCTGCGGCTCGGCGCGCGCCCTCCCGACCGCGACCGCCCCGGATGCCGCACTGGAGCAGACCTTCGCGCAGTTGCGCGCCCTCCCGGACACCTCCCGCCTGCTGCAAGACCGGCACGGACTGCCGAGCGTTCCTCCGCGTTCACCGTTTCGTCGGCTGCTACCCCTGCTGATGACCGCCGCGATGGCGGCGATCGTGGTCGCCAACACCTGGAGCGACCCGGCCGCGCACGGCACCGGGCTGGTCGCCGCCACCGCGTTCATCGCGATCGGCCTGATGGTCACCTACCGGATCACCCGCCGCGATCACCTGCTGCAGACAGCACCGGTCGAAGCGGTGCTGGCCCGGATCCAGGAGACCCCGCTCGACGACGACCTGCGGAGCATCTTCGCACTGACCGTCGACGGCGGACGCAACCGCCATGTGCTCGCGGTGCCCGACCTCGCAGGGACGCCGAGCAGCGGTTCGATCGGCGTCGCGTGGCTGCGCGGCAACCGCCTGCTGCGCTTCGCTGCATTGACCCCCGACGCTGCGCCGTCTGTGCACGGCTCCTGAACGACGCAATCGAGCGCGACCCTCAGGTCCGCGTGCCGCCGAACACCACCGCGCCGAGCGAGCCGAACACGATCGTCGGGGTCCACGCAGCGATCACCGGGTGGAACATGATCGCCACGTTGTAGACCAGGTTGCGGCAGGTGAGGTCGACCACGAGGTAGACCGCGCACACCGCGATCGCGAACACCACCCGCTCGATGCGGCGGCCGCGCTCGAAGTTGACGGCGAACGGCAGCGCCAACAGCAATAGCACCAGGTTGGCCAGCGGGAACGTGAAGTGCACGTGGTAGGCGAGGATGTAGTCCGGCTTGCCCGGCACCAGCCGCATCAACGCGCGCAGCTCGGTGTAGGACAACCCCGAGGTCTCGCGCCGGGCCTTGGCCGAATCGACCACCAGGTCCGGGGTCAGTCCCTCCATGCCGAGGAGCTCCTGCCGCGTGGTCGTCTGGTTCGGCGCCTCGCCGGTCTTGCGCACCCCGTCGACCAGCTCCCAGTCGCGCAGCTCCGGGTTCCAGTTGGCCCCGGCAGCCTCGACGTAGATCCCGTCGCCCCGCGCCGAACCGCGGTCGAACAGGATCACCCCCCGCATCGCCCGCTCACCGTGCCGATAGGCGCGGCAGAACAGCTCGAGCCGCGGGTTGTCCTTGGACCGCAGGGTGATGCGATCGAGGTTGACTTCCTGCCCGGTCAGACTCGCCTCGAGACTCTCCTTCTGCTCGGCGACCGCCGGGATCACCCACTGCCACACTGCCCCCATCAACAGCGCCGACATCACCGCGACCCCGAGCATGGGGCGAAGCACGCGGAACATGCTGCGTCCGGTGAACAGCATCGGTGCGACTTCGTTGGCCGCCATCAGCCGGGACAGGGCGAACATCGCCGCGATCACGGTGACGAACGGTGCGATGGTGACGAACACGTACGGCAGCCGGTACACCTGCAGCTCGGTGAGGCCCCACAGGAGTCCGAACGTCCCCATGCCGGACTTGGCGGCTCCCTCCAGGTAGCGCGGCATCTGGAACAGCAGGTCGAACACCATGAACATCCCCACCAGGAACAACAACGCCGCGCCGTAGGCGCCGAACACGGCGGCGGCGACGTATCTGTCGAGGCGTCCGGCCAAGTTCGGCATCCTCAGATGCGCAGCAACCGCCAACAGAACGGCGCACCCAGGGCGATCAGCGCCGCCGCCGGCAGCCACGCGACCATCGGCAGCGGCGTGTAGCGCATCACGCTCTCCCCCAGGAAGTCGGCCAAGTGCACCACGGCCAACGGCACCATGCAAAAAGTCATCGCCAGCACTCGGCCGCGTTCGCGCGACAACACACCGATGCAGAAGCCGATCGGCGCGAGCAGGAACGGAATGAGCCCGAGGCACGCGCGGCGGTGTACTGTGTACTGCGCGGCATTGGGGTCGAGGTGGACGCCGCGGTAGACCTCCGCGAGCAGCGCATCGCTGCGCAGGTCGCGATCCCCGGTCTCCCGCTCGTTGCCCTGCATGATGCTGACCAGGTTGAGCGTGATCGACAGCTCGTTCCAGTAGATCCCCCGGGTCGGCACGTAGAAGTCCTGCAAGTTCATCGTGATGTCGCGGGTCTCGTCGTCGATGTCGAACCAGACGCTCGACGCGGTGATCAGGTTGACTCCCGCGGGACCGGTACCTCCGCCGGTGTAGCCGGTCAGCTTGCTGTGGGCGCCGGCGAAGATAGTCACCTCACGGTACAGCGACTTGTCACCCTGGTCGTCCCGCTGCCGCCACGTCATCACCCCACCGCGGTCGAGCACGATCCGGTCCTGGCTGCGCAGCAAGTCGCGGATCCGCCCGCCGTAGATGTCCGCAACGACCCGATACTTGTGGTAGTGGATCCAAGGGATCTCGTAGTGCAGCGCCCAGGTGTTGGCCACCGAACACACCACGCCGATCAACAGCGCCGACACCATCGGCACCCGCGGGCTGATCCCCAGGGCGCGGATCGCGGTGATCTCGCGCTCCTGGGAGGCGCGTGCGAACGTGAGCACGGTGCCGAACAGCACCGAGAACATGATCAGGTGCGGGAAGATCGCCGCCGCGAGCAACAGCGTGGTCAGCGCGGTATCGAGCAGATCCCCCCCTTGGACCATGCGCACGCCGCGGTACAGCAGGCTGATCAGCGCGATGCCGAACAGGACCACGAAGGTGAGGATCGCGTTGACGGTCACCTCCCTCAGGTAGTATCGGTGGAGCTTCCACATCGCGCTATCGGTCCGCGCCGCACACCGTCCGGCGGGCGGGCTGCACGCACTGCATGATTCCGCAACCGATCGACCCACACAAGATCGAGCGGGCGCGAACCGAGCGGTTCGACTGCTGGTTCGCGTCGGGCTGGCGGACCGCCGTCGAACCGCTGCTGGATCGCGACCCGGAGCACTGGGCCGAGTGGCAGCAGGTCAAGCACTCCACGGTGCGCACGATCTACCGCGGCGAGCTCGACGATGGCCACGGCGGTCGCGTGCCGGTCCACCTGAAGCTGTTCCGCGCCGTGCGCCTGTCGGACCGGGCCCGCGACGCCCTGGGCGGGTCCCGTTCGACGCGGGAGTTCGCCAACCTGCTCGGCGCGATCGGACGTGGGATCCGGTGCGTCGAGCCGGTCGCCGCGGGGACCCTGGTCGGCACCCTCGGCAGCCGCAGCTTCCTGCTCACTCGAACTTGCCCGGGACGAGCGATGCCGCGCCACGGATTCTCGGCGACGGACGCCGCGGCCGCCGGCGCGCTGCTGCGCTGCGCCCACGACGCCGGTCTGCACGCGCGTGACTTGCACCCGGGTAACCTGCTGGTCCACCCCGACGGCGGCGCCGTGCTGCTGGATCTGACCAGCGCGCTGCTGGCTGAACCGCTGGACTCGGCACACCGCGCCCGAGCCCTGGCGTTCTTCTGCCTCGACCTCGACGGCAACCTGCGCGACCGCACAGCACAGCAGCTCCGCGCGCGCTACGGCGCTCCGCCCGAGCTGGTGGCGGCAGCCGTGCAGATCGGCCGGCGGCTCCGGGCCCGAGCGCTCGAGTCGTTCGGCCGGCGAGCGTTCCGCAACTGCCGGTCCACCGCGATCGAACGCGCCCCCCGCCAGCCGCGGATCTACCTGCACACCGGAGCTCGCGACCTCTGGGACGACGCTCGTGCCGCACTGGCCGCGCTCGACGGGTGGACTCCGCTGAAGTCGGGCCGCCGCGGAGCGGTCTACCTGGAGGGGAACTTGGCCGTGAAGGCACGGACCGCCGCCGACGCGCGGCGACTGTTCCGCGCCGCGTACTGGTTGCAATTCGCCGGCGTGCCGGCTGCGACCCCGGTGGCGCTGTGGACCTTCCAGCGCCGGGGCGCCGCCGCGGCGAGACGTTTGCCGTTTCCAGACCTCGGCACCCAGCTGCGCGACGGTCTCGCGTCAGACCCACCGGCCCTGCTTCGCGCCGCGCAGCAGCTCGGGTCCGCGGTCGGTCGCCTGCACGGTTTCGGGCTCCGCAATCGCGACATGAAGCTCGAGAACCTGATCCTCGACCCGCGCAGCGGCGAGGTAGTGGCCGTCGACCTCGACGGCGTGCGGCGTCAATCCTCGGCAGACGGTCGCGGGCGCGCAGCCGACCTCGGCAGGTTGCTGGCCGCGTTCCGCGACGCCGGCAGTCCCGGCGAAACCCCGGTGATCCGTGCCTTCCTGCGCCACTACGTGCGGAGCTGCCGGGCGCTGGGTGCCCCGGTGCGCCACCGCGCGCGCGTGCTCCGCGATGCCGAGCAGCGCGCCGGAGCTTGGGCACGGCGGCACGCCGACTGACCCGGGTTCCGCCGCGGAGCGCGCGGCCGGGTCGCGCGGCCGGGTCGCGCGGCTCACAGCCGGTAGCTCATCCCCAGCCAGAACTGGGCTTCGTTCTGACTCGGGTTGCGCGCACTGCGGCGGCCGAGCGCGTTCGACGTGTGGTGGTAGGTGACACCGAACATGAAGTCCGTGCTCTGCGTGACCGGGACCTCGAGGCCGAGGCCGAACGCGAAGGTCATGTTCCAGTCGGTGCCGCCGGAGGGCACCGGCCGGGTGGCTTGCATCCACCCGCCGGTGAGTTCGCCGAGGATGCCGAAGCCCTCGCGACGCACGAAGTAGTAGCGCCCGACCACCTCGCCTTCGACCGCGTAGGCATCCGGACCGTCCTCGAACCAGGTCGACGCTCCGACGCCTGCGCCGATCGCGGTGTTGTCCGTCAGGTGCCAGAGGTGACGGATTCGCAGACCCGCTTGGTCGTCCGACCCGAGACCGTTCCAGAAGAACGAGCGGCGCACGATCGGGTTACCGAAGAAGCCGCGCACGTTCAGCGTGCGGTCCCCTGCCACCGGAAGTCGCGGCTCACCGGAGCGCTGTGGCGGCTCCTGGGCGGCTCGGGTCGGCAGGTCGATCGGCTCGGGCGGCGGCGGCGTGCTGGGCACGGCGCAACCGGCGGTGAACAGACTGGAGAGGAGGGCGAGACTCAGTAGTGGTTTCACACCGGCAGCTTGGGCACGTCGCGGGCGGGCGACATTCTGCCGGAACGCCCCCGCAAGACGCCACTACGCGTCAGCCGCGGAACGCGTGAATCTGCGCCGCACCACGTCCGGCAACACCCCGCTCGCGGCGGCTACCGCGCCTTGAACGCGTCGGACTCGGTGTACTCGGTCCCGCGCCCGAAGTTCTGCACCCAGTAGGTGCCGGTGTTGCCAACCCCGAACTCGGTGTGCAGCGGGTTGAGCAGGTTGCGGTGGTGGCCACTCGAGTGACACCACGCCACGTGCGCCCCCTCGGCCGAGGTTCCGCGGGCGATGTTCTCGCTGACGCCGTGCTCGTACCCAGCCAGCCGCATGCGCTGGCTGGGAGTCCGGCGTTCTTCGGTCGGCGAAGTGTGGCTGAAGTAGCCCAGGGTCGCCATCTCCATCGCGTGGCCGTGGGCGGCCTTGTGCAGTTTCAGGCTGACCGCCAGCGGTCGGTGCCCGAACATCATCCGGTAGGAGTTGGTGACCTCGACCTGCGTCACCTCGCCAGCGCTGAGCGAACTCGAGAGCTGTTCGTTGAACTCACCGATCCGCATGTAGTGAACCAGGCGTTCGCACTCGTCGGCGTCCGCACAGTAGTTGCGAATCGACACCGCAGCGACCGGCGGGATGGTGCGCACCCATTCGACCCGGCGCAGCGCGCGTTCGGTGACTTCGCCGAGCTGCTCCAACTCGTGCTCGAACCAGAGCAGCGCGTCGATGTCCTTCTTCAGGTTTGCTGAAATCGGCACCGTGGCCTTGTCGAGCCACAGCTTGCGGACCGCGGCGACCCGCACGTCGACTTCCTTCTGCACCTTCATGTACTCCGACGCCCGCTCGCCGCTCACCGCCGGTGGCTTGTACGGGTAGAAGTACTTCTCGGTGTCGTAGATCAGATCCTTGGCGTACTTGCGCGCCGCGTCGAGACTGGCGCGCTTCTCGCCCAAGCGGGCGAGCGAACGCTCTATCGGGCTGCGCTGCAGCTTGGTCACCAGCGCCTCCATCTGCTGGCGCAGCGCGAGCACCAGTGCATCGTCGGCACCGGGTTCCTTCGAGGCGCGGCAGGTGTTCATCAACTCGCGGCGTTCCGCGGCCTTCTTGCCGATCGCCCGAACGAGCGTGCGGCCGAACTGCGCGGCGAGCTTGTCCACAGCGAGGAACCGCTCGGCGACGAACTTCTTGTCGACCAGCCGATAGCCGCGCGCGTCGACCTTCTCGCCGCGCCCCCGAGCGATGACCAGATTCACTTCGGGCGCCAGTCGCGGATCGCTCGTGACCAACCCGGCGAGGAACGTCTCGGTCGCCTCGACCTCACCACGACGGTAGCCGAGCACCGCCACCGCGAGCCGCTGCCGCGCGTCGACGGCCGCGGCGGCGGCCAGCGCGGCGACCGCTTCCACCGGGACCCGCGTCCAAGCGAGCTTGGCCGGCTTACCGCCCTGGCTGAAGTGGACGCACTGCGCATCCACCTTGATCACCGGAACCCGCTGCCCGTCCAGCTTGATCTGCAGATTGCGCAATGCCGCCTGGTTCGCCGCCACCGCTTCGCCCAGCGCTCGGCCCTGCCGCAGCTCGCTGGCGATTCCGGCCACGTACGCCGAGATGCGCGGCTGGTAGATCTCGTGGTACTTGGCGGACTCGTCGAGCAGGGCGATGGCCTTGTCCAACTCGCCGGCAGCCTCGGCCGCCTGCACGTCGTCGAGCGTGCGCGCGATCAGCTCCTTGTCGAGCGGTCCCTTGTCTTCGGCCGGCGCAGGATGGTCGCCGGATCCGACCGGGCCAGGCGCCGGCGCGGCCTTGCCTGATTGCTTGGCGACCGCCGGCGCGGGGCCGGCCGGAGCCTTCGCCACCGGTGCCGGCGTGGGCTTGACGAAGCGTGGACGGTCGAGCTTCGGCCGCGCCGGCGTCGGGATGCCGGCTTCCGCCGAGAGATACGCGAGTTCGCGGCTCAACAGCGACAGGCTGCCGGAGGAGGGAAACCGAAGATGCTCCTTCTGCAGCAACTTCACGCCATCGGCGAGGCGACCGGCGGCGCGCATCGCATGGGCCTTGCCGACCAACTCGCGCATCTCGTCGCGTGCGTCGGTGCGCAGCTTGCTCATCAGGTCGCGCAGTGGCTCAGCGTGTTCCACGGGCACCTCGGGGAGGATCGCGCGGGCCAACTCCAAGGCCTGGAGGAAGTTCCGCTCCCCGTGCAGCTTGCGCACCTCCTCCAGACGTCCGTCGAGCCACTCCGGTCGCGGTGCCGGTTCCCGGCGCGCTGCCTTGCCACCCGTCGACGCCGGAGCAGTGTCGTGCGGATCCCCGGTCGACGCGAGCTTCCGCTCGACCTCGAGCCGGTGCTCGTGCAGGTTCGCGAGCAGGATGTTGGCCGCCTCACGTGCGTCTTGATCGACGCTTCCGTCGCGCAGCGACTTCAACTGCAGCAATTGATCCGCCTCGCGGGTCGCCGGCACCTCGGCCATGCAGCGGGTCAGCAGCTTGTCGAACGCCTCGCGCACCCGGGCGATGCGCTGCTCCTCGGTGCGCACCAATGCGGCGCGGTGTTCGTTGTCGCCGACCCACCGAACGCGCAGGCCCTGCACCAGCTGCGCCGCGTCGTCGAACCGCCCCTGCTTGCGCGCGTGCTGGATCCGCTCGTGATCGAGATCCGGGATGGCGTAGTTCGCACTGTCCTTGCCCGACCACCACAACCAAGCGGCGATCGCCAATCCGCCGGCCAGCGCCGCGGCGAACACCTTGCGGTTGCGCGGCGTGCCCCGGGTCTGGAACGTGTCCCGGCGACGCGGTGCCGAACCCGCCGCCAGCACGTCGCCCGGGGTCGCAGGACGGCGCACCTGCTGGCCGAGCACCAACACCGCTCGCCCGAGCTCGACGCGATCGCCCAGGGTGAGGTCGGCCTCGCGGACGGCAACGCCGTTCACCGGCACGGGATCGTGCTGCGCGATCATGCGGCAGCGGTCGCCCGCGACTTCGATCCGCGCGCCCAATGGGTCGGTGCCGGCATCGACCAGGCGGACGTCGGCGTCCAGGGCGTTGCCGACGGTCAGGGGTTTCCCGTCTTCGAGTGGACGGAGGTACGACTCGCCACCGTCGAGGATCTGGAGGGTGAGCATCATTGCCGAGCGCTGAGATTCCGGGATCGTGGAGGACAGTCCGGCGGCCTCCTCCGGGCCTGGGCAGGATCCTGACGGGCGGCCGAGAGCCTAAGGGATTCCGCCGGGCGAACGAACCCCCGGGCGCCGCGGCCCAGCGGTTTCTGCCGAGTACACCCCCCGCCCGTGGCGACGCACGTTCGGGTCAGGGTCCGTCGTGACGGCGCAGTCGATACCGCGCCACCGACTGCTCCACACCGGCGACCTCCTCCGGATCGTGCCACCACCGGTCGTGGACCGATACCAATCGACCGCGCACCGCGCTGCCGGCCGGGCCGTGCAGGAATGCGATCAGGTCGGCGGCGAGCTCGGCGGGGACCGCTCGGTGCCGTCCCGGGTGGGGCTGCCCGGTGCGCCGCTCCTCGGCCTCGATGGCAACGCGCTGCTTCGGGCTCCACACCTCGCCGGGGTCGACGCAGTTGACCCGGATCGCAGTGTCCAACAGCTCGGCCTGAAGTTGGTCCGTGAAGCGGCAGATGGCAGCCTTCGCACTCGCGTAGGCGGTCGCGTGCACGCCGAGCATCGGGAAGAACGCCCCGCCGCCGGCGAAGTGGACCAGGTGCCCGCTGCCCTGCGCGCGGAACCGCGGCAGCACGGCATGCGCACAGTGGAAGGTACCGAACAGGTTGTTGGCGACCACGGTGCGCCAGATCTCGGGATCGACCTCCCCCACCGGCAGGTGCGCGCCGCTGCCGCCCGCGGCGGCGACCATCAGGTCGACGCGGCCGAACCGGCGAACGGTCTCCGCCACCACCCGTTCGACCTGCTCGGGGTGCACCACGTCGCAGGGCACCGCGAGCGCGCTTCCGCCCGCTCGCTCGATCTCGTCGACCACCACGTGCAGCCGCGCCGCGGTGCGGGACGCCACGGTGACGCGGAGCCCCAGCGCGGCGAGCCGGAGCGCGACCGCGCGACCGATGTTGAATCCGCCGCCCGTGACCACCGCCACTTGACCGGCGGGCAGTGCGGCCTGCGGCTCGAACATCAGACTCGACCGGTCGGGCGCGAGGTCGGCCGTCCGGTCGGTTTCGCCGGCGGCTCGGTGGCGAGCCGGCGCGCATGCGCGGTGAAGAACGCCCAGATGCGTGAGGTGGCGGGCAGCGCACTGCGTGCAGCAGGCCAGCCGTGCTGGCCGCGCTCGATGCTGTACAGCTCCACGCGCGTGCCCGCCTTCCCCCCCGACCACACGTCCAGGTGCACCCGCCCGTCGGCGAGTTCGGTGCGCACCGGCTGCTTGCCGCAACCGTTGTGCAGCGCCCAGAACGCCGCCGAATCCGGCGCACCGGTCAACATCGGGTAAGCCGCGCGCTTACCGCGCTCGGCGTCGTACGGCACGATCCGGTCGGCCATACCGTGCACCAGGATCACCGACACCGGCGTGCGCGGCCGCGGGATGCGCAGCAGCCCCGCACCGATGGTACCGGCCACCGGACCGATCGCGGCGACTCGCTCGCCGTGGGTCGCGGCGAACGACAAGCTCATGATTCCACCGCTGCTGTGGCCGGTCAGGAACACCCGCGCAGGGTCGACGCGGCAGCGCTTCTGCAACTCGTCGAGCAACGCACAGAGGAACGCGCTGTCGGGCGATTTCCGCCCACCCCACGCCGGTCGCCAGGAGCGCGGGCGACCGACCGCATCGGGGAACGCGACGATGAACCCCTGCTGGTCGGCCAGCGCGACCCACCCGTAGTACGGCGACGCAGCGGCCCGACCATCGCTGCCCCGGCCATGCAGCATGACCACCAGCGGCACCGACTTTGCTCCGGTGACGGACGCGGGGACGTGCAGGTAGTAGACCCGTTGCTCGTTCTCAACACGCAGCGTGTGTCGCACCGGCACGCTACGCTGCGCCGACAGCAGACCGCCGCCCAGCAACAGGATGCCAGCGAATTGGGTGATCGGGTGGATCGGCATGTGCATCACACTACCCGGCGGGCTGCCGCGGTGGGTGCGTGTGGTCCTCCTGGCGGCAGGCGGTACATGGGGCCGGCAAACTTCGGAAATGGTGGCGGATATGGTCCAATCCTATCGTTTCGGTGCGGGCCAGGTCATGAGCGCAACCCCGGAATACGACCCCGTCGATAGGCGGCCTACTGATGACGGCACGGTGACCGCTCTGCTGCACCGCGTCGCACAGGGTGACGAATCTGCGCGCGAGACCCTGGCGAACTGTCTGTACGACGTGCTGCACCGGCTGGCCAAGCGGCATATGCGGGGCCAGCCGACCGACCACACCCTGCAAGCCACAGCGCTGGTGGGCGAAGTTTGGCTACGGATCGGAAGTGAACAACGTGGATGGGCGAGTCGATCCCACTACTTGACAGTGGCTTCCACAGCGATGCGGCAGATCCTAATCGATCACGCCCGGGCGCGATCCTGCCAGAAGCGTCGCATTTCAGGCCGCCGTGTTCCGCTGGACGACCTGGTAGACGCATTCGAACAACAGGTCGGGGAGCTGACGGTTCTGCACGACGCGTTGGAGAAGATGCGGTCGTTCGCCCCCGAGATGGCACGAGCCGTCGAGCTGCGCTTGTTCGGTGGCGCCGAGGTCGAGGATTGCGCCAAGGTCTTGGGGATGAGCAAGCGCACGTTCGAACGCCGTTGGACAGCAATCAGCGCGTGGCTGCGCGCCGAACTGCGGGAGGCGTGAGACTTGGATCCCGGGCGATGGCAGGAGGTCGAACACCTGTTCCTTCGCGCGGTCGAGCTACCGGAATCGCGTCGAACGGAGTTCCTCGACCGAGAGTGCGCGGATCCTGCGGTTCGCGCCGAAGTGCTCCGATTGCTGGTGAGCGGATCCTCGACAGAGTGGCTCGAAGCTCCTGGGCCTGAGGGATTGGCCAAGTACCTCGAACCGACCGATCGATTGATCGGCCAGCGCATGGGTGACTTCGAGATCGAGCAGCGCCTCGGCAGAGGGGGAATGGGTGTCGTGTACCGCGCACGCCAAGTAGGCCTCGACCGATTGGTTGCCGTAAAGGTGCTGGATCCAAGCCTGAGCCCCGCGTCGGGTGAGAGGTTCCGCCGTGAGGCATTGGCGGCGTCGCGGCTGGAGCATCCGAACATCGCCGCAGTATTGGCCTTCGGCGAGCACGAGGAATTCAGCTACTACGCGATGCAGTTTGTCGATGGCTGGAGCCTGCGGCAACTGCTCGATGGCGGTATCGAGGGTGGTCCAGACCTGACCGACCCCAAAGTGGTCGCCCACCTCTTCCGAGAGGCAGCGGCGGCATTGGCCTACACCCACGAGCAGGGCGTGATCCACCGGGACGTCTCCCCGCGCAATCTGCTGATCGATCGCCGCGAGCATCGACTGCACGTGATCGATTTCGGGCTCGCACGCATCGCCTCACTCGACGCCATCAGCCGCACCGGTCAGGCATCCGGAACGCCGCTCTACATGAGCCCCGAGCAGATTCGCGCTGAGCGTGACCAAGTCGATCACCGTACCGACATCTACTCGCTCGGGGTCGTGCTCTACGAGGCACTGGCAGGGGTGCCGCCATTCCAAGGCGCCAGCATCGAACAGATCCTCTACCGCATCACCCACGACCATCCACGGTCCATCACCGCCGCGGCCCCCTCGGTGCCCCGCGACCTGGAGACCATCGCCATGAAGGCGCTGCGTCGCGAGCGCGAGGACCGCTACGAGACGGCATTGGAGATGTGCGAGGACCTCGATCGCTTCCTCGTCGGCGCGGCGATCCACGCTCGGCCCTTGCGTCCATGGGATCGCCTCGGTCATCAGATGAAGCGGCCACGGACATGGAAACTCGTGACCCCCGCACTGATCCTCACCGCGTTGGTTAGCGGGTTCTGCGTCAGCAAGACCACGACCGAAACTGAGACCCGCAAGGCGACGCTCAACATCGGAATGCCGGCCGGTGCCGACCGCGCCACAGTGACGATCGCGAAGATGGACCCGGTTACCGAGGCAGTCAAGCGCGCCGACGTCGACCGAGCACTTCCGCTGGCCGGGCTGAGATTGGACGCCGGGCTCTACAGGATCGTGGTGCATGTGGCCGGGCTCGGGTCTGCCGAGTACGACCGGATGCTGGAGGCGCAAACCAGCACAACCGTAACGCCCACCCCATTCTCGCTCGCAAGGAACGATGGAGACATGGTTCGGATTCCCGCCGGGGTCTACCGTGTCGGCGGCCGTCTTGGACCGGCGCCCTACAACGGCGCGACACGTGAAGTGGCCGCGTTCCGAATCGACCGAACAGAAGTCTCCTGCGCCCGCTACCGCCGCTTCCTCGCGGCCAATCGCGACGTGCGACCTCCCTGGGGTTCCGGTCCCTATTCGAGCAACTGGGACAAGAAACCCGTGTTCGGTGTGTCGTTTGACGACGCGCAGCGCTTCGCAGAGTGGGAAGGGAAACGGTTGCCGACCTGGACCGAATGGCAAGTAGCCGCTCGCGGTCCGCAGTCGCGTCTCTACCCGTGGGGCGACGAACCGGGCCGCATCAGCGAAACCGCGGTCGTTATCCGCGCACGCGGCAGCAAATGGTTGACCGAGACCATGGAGGTTGACGGGCAGACCGGTGATGTCAGTGCGTTCGGTGTGCGCCACATGTTCGGCAACGTCCGCGAGTGGACATCCAGCGTCTGGGTCGATTGGGTCGGTCAGCGACCACAGCTGACCCCCACGCGCCGGATCATCCAGGGCTTCGGCTGGAGCTCGGACCTGGCCATCAGTACGGGGCTTCAGGACTTGACGTCCGCCACGCCGGCGCAGCGGCAGTGGCGCGGCGCAGGATTCCGCTGCGCAACCACGGACCGACCGTAGAGGAGGAGTTGATGACGAAAGCGAGCAAGAAGGCGACGTTGGATCGAGGCAGCCGAAGCGGCCCCTACCAGTTCGTCTGGCAGGGCATCTCGATCGGTTTCGAAGGAATCGGGAGACTGACAGGTGATGAGCGAACCGATCACGTGAAATCAGCGCGCCGGGCTATCGAGAGCGTTTTCAAGAAGTCCGCACTGCGGCGCTGGAACGACGGTTCGTGGAAGAAGGCACATGCCCCCTCCGGCGAAGGCCACGTCCATGGATTGGCGCGACTCGTCACCGGCGAATTGAACCGTGGGGTGAAGGCAGGCGTCGGCCTGACCTTCACTGCGCGAACCGAAGACTCGATTGTCGGCATGCGCCTGGGCGATGGTCGAGCGATCACTTCGATGGAAGACGGGGATCTGGACATAAAGCCTGATGGCACGCTGTGCTGGTGGGTGAGCGAGACGGAGTGGAAGGACGAGATCACCTTCTTGATCATGGTCGAGGGCGTGCCCGGCGAAGGTGCCATGGCCACCGTGGACGCAGGTATGCGCAAGTGGATGCCTGACGGGTGCCACGAGATGCTGGTACGGTTGACCTACGACTGCCCGTACGCGCCGACGAAGTTGACCAAGTCCAAGTAGGGGCTGACCGCTGCGAGTTGCGGTGCTGTCGCGCCGCTTCGCAGACTGAATCCGCCTGCCCGTGGCGGGCAGTGGCTCCAGATCTCGTTTCCAAGGGTGATTCACACCCGAACGAAGATCCGAGCCATGACACAGGTCATCCCCAATACGAAGCGTTCTGAGCGAGCCGAACGAGCATCTGGCGGAGAACTGGCGACCTTCGACCGCCTGCGGTCGGTCATCGCCCGATTCGGCGAGTTCGATGCACGCCCCGGAGCCCTCAACCTGCTCGGCATCCGCGGCTATCTCGACGGGCAACCGGTAGCCAACCGCCCGGACGAGTACAACGACACCATCGCGGCACTGTGGTACTCTGCGGACGGCCGGCCGCAGGTTCGCCAATTCCGCGCCTCGGTCGACCCCGGACAGTACTACACCGACAACCCGATGCGCCCCGAGGGCACCGCGCACCTCGTCGAAGGGCACTACCGCTACAAGCGCGGACTGCACAAAGGACGCCCCGCGCTCGTCCAGGCCGCGCCGGTGACGGTCTGGCGCGACCGGGACCGCGATGACCAGCAGGACGCGGGAGAAGTCGTCGAGACGGGTTGGTTCGGCATCAACATCCACGACGGCGGCACGGGAACCCAGGTCGGCAAATGGTCGTCGGGTTGCCAAGTTGTGCATGGCGGCCGATCCGGTGCAGACTGGCGGAGGCTCATGGAGTTGGTCGATGCCAACACCGCCGAGACCGTGGGGTACACACTCGTCGACCGGGCGGTACTCGGGTTGCCATTCAGCGACGGCGCCGCTCCTGAGCCAGCGAGGGACGGGACAGGTGCGGCGGCTCGACCGCTGCTGCGAGTCGGCTGTTCGGGTACCGAGGTCCGCGACCTCCAGCGCACGCTCGACAACCACGGATTCAATCCGGGAGAGATCGACGGGATCTTCGGCCGCAAGACCGAGCAAGCGGTGATCGGTTTTCAACGCGCCGAGCACCTGCAAGCGGACGGCATAGTCGGTCCCCAGACCTGGTCGGCGCTGTCCAGGGAGACCAAGGGTCTGGCGCCTCGCGGCGAGAAGCGGGCACTGCTGGTCGCGATCAACGACTACGGGGACCCGCGCAACAACCTTCCGAGCTGCGTCGCCGATGCACACGCATTCCGGGCGATGCTCGAGCGGTACGGCTTCGACGCGAGCGGATTGCGCATGATCACGGATGCGGACGCCACGGTCGAGGCCGTGAGTGCCGGCCTCGACTGGCTATGCGACGGGCTCGGAGCCGAGGATCGGGCGGTGTTCTTCTACTCGGGACACGGACACCAGCTGCCAGTCGATGGGGTTCTGACCGAGGTTCTGGTGCTGCGTGACGGCTTCTACATCGACGACGTGCTGGCAGACCGCACGCAGGACCTCCCCGACGGCGTGCTCACAGCGGTGCTGGATTCGTGCTTCTCCGGCGGCATGGACAAGATCGTGTTCGGCAACGTCGACGGCTCCGCCGACTTCGCGGCACCGAAACGGTGGACCGCCACCGCTCCGGGCGCTGCCAAGAAAGCGGGCCAGGGCGACGATGCGGCGAGCGTGACCGGATACCGCCGGTTCGGTTCCAGCTCGCGTCGCGACGACGAAGCCCACGACGTTCCGCTCAAGGGCTTGATGCTCTGCGCCTGCTCGGAGAACGAGACCGCTGCTGCGTCCACATCGCGCACACGAGGTCTCTCCGCCTTTAGCTTCGCTCTTCTCGAAGCACTGGAGCGGCACGGCAAGGACGCGAGCGCATCGGTGTTGATGCACAGTGTCGCCGGGATTCTGAAGGATGGCGGCTTCCGGCAGACGCCGACATTGCACGAGCCCCCCGGCCCGTTCCGGCTCGCCGAACGCAGCTTCATCGAACTGCTCGACGAGGACTCCCCCGAGCCTCTGACGGACGAAGACGCATGGACACGCTTCGCCAACTACCTGTTCAACCTGTCCAAGAAGTACGAAATGGAAACCGACACCTACGACAACGAGGTAGCCGAGAAGGCCCTGCCGCTGCTCATCACACTCGCACCGATGCTGATCCAAGGCGCAGCCGCGCTGCTGAACCGGCACAGCAGGAAGAAGGGGCTTGCCGATGTGGACGACGGCTACGATTCGGACGACCTCCGAGCCAACAGCGACGATGCTGCGGAGAAACTGCTCGAGCTACTCGCACCGTTCGTCCCGACGCTGATCGACGCGATCACTCCAGTGGCATCGAACGCTCTTGAGCACTTGGTCGGCCAGATCGGCGGTACAGGTCAGCGCTCGGAGTCGCGGAGGCCGCGGCGACCGCAGCAGCACCAGCAACCCCGGCGACCGCGCGCCGGCCTGGGACAGAAGGCGCTCGACGATTCGACCGACGTGGAGGTGAACACCAAAGCCCTCCACCTTGCGTGGCGGATGATCGCGCCGTTCCTGGAGGGACAGCTGCGGCTTCGGACCCGCTGACCGCGCGCCTGGTCTAGGAGTATGCGCCACGGGAGGGCGATTCAGGAGGCGCGTGGATATCGGCAGAGGTCAACGCCCGAGAACGCAGGTGGATTCGGCGGGGCTTTCGGGCGGTGACGGGTGCTGGAAGGCGCGGATCTCATGGACTGTCAATCCGTGACGCATACTCCTGGAGTCCAAGGCCCGGCGAGTCCGGGACCTGGTCTCGAGCGCAGCGTTACCGCCCGCGGATCTCGCTGGAGAGATCCGCGATTTCGACCACCGGACCGCTGGCGAGCACCGACACGCGTTGCATCTCGTTGTAGAGCTGCCTCACGTTGCCCGGCCACCGTGCTCGCTGCAGCGCTTCCGCGGCCTCCGCGGACAGAGTGAGCTCACGCTGCGCGGCGCTCGCTGCGGCGGCGAGAAACGTCCGGGCGAGCAGCAGCACGTCGTCGCCGCGATCGCGCAGCGGCGGTAGGTCGAGCCGCAGGACGTTGAGTCGGTAGTAGAGATCCTCGCGAAACCGCCCCGCCGACACCATCTGCTCCAGGTCTTGGTTGGTGGCTGCGAGGATGCGCACGTCGACCTTGCGAATCTTGGTGCCACCCACCGGTCGCACTTCCCCTTCCTGCAACACGCGCAGCAGTTTGGCCTGCATCGGCAGCGGCATGTCGCCGATCTCGTCGAGGAACAGGGTTCCCTTGTCGGCCGCCACGAAGTGGCCGTCGTGGTCGCGCACTGCGCCGGTGAACGAACCCATCTTGTGGCCGAACAGCACCGACTCCAGCAGACTGTGCGGGATCGCCGCGCAGTTCTCGCTGACGAACGGCTGTTTGGCCCGCGGACTGATGTCGTGGAGAATGCGGGCCAGCACTTCCTTGCCGGTGCCGCTCTCGCCGCGGATCAGCACCGGTGCGCTGGCCTTGGCGAACTTCTCTGCTTGGCGACGCAGCGCGCGCAGCGCCGGACACGCACCGATCATCCCGTGCCAGCTCTCGGCGGCTTCTGCCGCCGGTGCAACGGTCAGCGCCGCGTCGATGCGGCGCCGCGCCTCGCGCAACAACTCGGTGCCACCCGAACCGACCATCTCGGCAAGTAGCGCATCGAACCGGTCGAGGATCGGTTCCCCTTCGCTCACCACGCCCCGCCGCTCCGCAGAATCTGCAGCTGCCCGTACTCCGGGATCAGGGTGCGCTCACGACCGTCGTCGAATGCCACTACCACCCGCATTCGATTCCCCTCGCCGGTCATCCGGACCACCGCCCCGCGACCGTAGCGACGGTGCAGAACGCGCGTGCCCGGTTGGATGGCGTCCTCGTCGAACTCATCGTCGCCGGGCCCCTCGGCCAGGTGGTCCACCCCGAAGTCGGAGTCCGTGCCGGCCGGATAGCCGAGCGAGTCCGCGTCGGCGAACCCGAACGAGTCGTCGGTCCACCCGGCGCTCGCACGGACCGTGCACTCGGACGGGAGTTCGGCGAGGAACCGAGACGGTGCTTGGCGCTGGGTCACACCACCGACCATGCGGAACGCCGCGTAGCTGAGCATCAGCGCCTGCCGGGCGCGGGTGATCGCGACATACATCAGCCGGCGCTCTTCCTCGAGTTCGACCGGCTCTTCGAGCGAGCGTGCATGCGGGAACGTGCCCTCCTCGAGCCCGAGCACGAACACGTGGTCGAACTCCAGCCCCTTGGCGGAGTGGACGGTCATCAGGGTTACGGTCGCCTGCTCCACGTCCTGCTCGTCCTGCGAAGTCAGCAGACTGACGTGCTGCAGGTACCCCGCCAAACCATCCGCATGCTCGGCCGCGTACTCCGCCGCGTCGGTCAACAACTCCTGGATGTTCTCTTCGCGGCTCTGGTCGAGCACGTCACCGAGCCCGGCCGCGTAGTCCATGTATCCGGTGCCGGCCAGCACCTCGCGCAGCACTTCGTCGGGCGGTGCAGTGGTGTCGATCGACTCGAGCAACGCGGCGAGTTGCTGAAGGCCGGTGCGCGCCTTGCCGGTGAACGACCCGCGCACCTCCGGTTGGCACACCGCCTCGAGCAACGACAGTTCCCCGTCGGCCGCCGCGTCGACCAACTTCTGCAAACTGGTCTTGCCGACGCCGCGCGGTGGGACGTTGACGATCCGCAGCATGCTGACGTCGTCGAGCGGATTGACCAGCACCCGCAGGAACGCCAACAAATCCTTGATCTCACGCCGCTCGAAGAACGTCAGCCCACCGACCACGTCGTAGCCGATCCCACGCTGACGGAACGCTTGTTCGACCGCGCGACTCAGGAAATGGGTCCGGTAGAACACCGCAACCTGCTCGGGCCCCACTCCGTGGCGCAGCAACTCGGCGATCGCCCCGGCCACTTCGTCGGCTTCCTCGCGATCCGAGCCGGTGCGAACCACCTTGATCGGCGCGCCGAACTCCGCGTCGGTGCGCAAGGTCTTCGGCAGCCGATCCCGGTTGTTCTCGATCAGCCCCTGGGCCGCGGCGAGGATGCATCCGGTCGATCGGTAGTTGGTCTCCAACCGGATCAGCGCGGCAGCGGGGTAGTCGTTCTCGAAATCGAGGATGTTGCGCAGCTCGGCGCCGCGGAAGCGGTAGATCGACTGGTCCGGATCACCGACCACGCACACGTTCTGGTGCTTGCCGGTCAGCAGCCTGACGAGGCGGTACTGCACCACGTTGGTGTCCTGGAACTCGTCGACCAGCAGGTAGCGGAACCGCTCCTGGTAGACTTCGGCTGCCGCCGGATGCTCGGCCAGCAGGTCGCACATGCGGAGCAACAGATCGTCGAAGTCCATCGCCCCGAGGTCGCGCATCCGATCGAGGTACGGCGCATAGACCCGCCGCACCGCCGCATCGACTTCACCGAGTCCGCTGATGAAATCGGCCGGTCCGACTCCCAGGTTCTTCAGCCGCGAGATCCGCGATCCGACTTTGCTGGGCGTCACTCCACCGCCCTGCGTCACCCCGTGCTCGACCAGCAGCTGCTTGATGCACACGTCGCGGTCGTAGGTGTCGTAGATCGAGAATGCGCGCGGATAACCCAGCAGATGGCCATCGACCCGCAGGAACCGGGCACACGCGGAGTGGAAAGTCGCGACGCGCACCCGGTGGCCCCCGAGCGCCTGTACGCGCTGGGCCATCTCGCCCGCTGCCTTGTTGGTGAAGGTCAGCGCCAAAATGCTGTCCGGCGACACACCCTGGTCGAGCAGCCACGCGATGCGTCGGGTGATCACCCTGGTCTTGCCGGAGCCTGCGCCCGCGAGCACCATCAGCGGCCCGTCACCGTGTCTCACCGCCTCGCGCTGCGCCGGGTTGAGGTCGGCCAGTGGATCGCCCATCCGCAAGAGCATAGCCGGGCAGCTCGGCATGTCGATCACCGTGCCGGCGCTCCGCTGGCGCGCCGCGAGGTCGCGTGCCGGTGCGCGCGGTCACTACATCTGACGTCGGACATCGCAAGTGTGACATCAGGCAGCGCGATGGCGCGCGGTGCTTCGACCGGCGTCGCCCAGGTCTACCGCTTGCCTTCGGTCGCCGGCCCGGACTTCGACGGCGGCGACTTCGACGCATCACGCACGACGCGGAACCCGACCAGGTTGACCTGGTCCTCCGGCCCGAATCCGTTGCGGCTACTGAGACGACACCGCGCCGGGCCGTCGAACCACGAGCCGCCACGGCACACGCGGAACATGCGCGCCCGCTGGTCGGGTGGCGCCTTTGCATACGCCTTCGGGTCGTACCAGTCCGCGCACCACTCCCAAGCGTTGCCGGTGACGTCGAACAGCCCGAACCCGTTCGCGCGGAACGTCCCGACCTTGGCCGTGCCGCGGTTGCCGTCGTCGAACGCGAACGTCGCCTTCTCGAGTTCCAGCGCCTTGCCGGTCACGACGTCGAGCACGTTCGCGAACCCTCTGCCCTGCGTCGCGTCCTCGCCCCAGAAGTACGCCGAAGACATCCCGGCGCGCGCGAAGTACTCCCACTCCCCTTCGGTAGGGAGCCGAAACCCGAACTCCTTGCAGTAGGCGGCCGCCTCGTTCCAGGAGACGAAGACCGCTGGCTGGTCGGCACCGTCCAGTACGACCCTATCGATCGGCGGCTGCGGTGCGACGGGCGCGGATCGTCGCTTCTTCTTCCACCACGGTTGTGGCGTGAGCCTCGGCGCCGGTTTGAAGCGACGGAACTGCGCGTTCGTCACCTCGAACCGCGCGACCCAGAACGGCTTCTCGATCCGCACTACGTGCTGCGGCTTCTCTACCGCGCTCGCGCGGCGATCGGCCGCATGCGCTCCCTGCTCGTAGTCGCCGGGCGGAACGAGCACGAGTTCGAGACCCGCCTGCCTGTCGCGGACCCGCCACGGCAGGCCCGTCGCCACGATCCGCGCTCGCAGCTTCGCGTCCGGCACATCACGCACACTCGGCCGCGCCTGCAAGATTTCAGCCCAAGCGAGGACGGTCGGCGATGGGCCGACCGGTGCCGGCGGTTGTGCGGCGATCGCAAGGGGTGTGCAGGCGAGAACGAAGAGTGATCGGCGACTCATGCGGGGCCTCGAGGCCTAGGAGTCTGCGCCACAGAAGGGTGACTCAGGAGGTTCGTGGATTTCGGCGCAGGTCGCCGCCCGAAAACACAGCCGAATTGGTGGATTCGGCGAGGATTTCGGGGGGTGACAGGTGCTGGAAGGCGCGGATCTCATGGGTTGTCATTCTGTGGCGCAGACTCCTAGGCCTCCAGCGAGCTACCGGAGGGGGATCTCGAACACCGCCACGTGCTCCACCAGGGACTTCACGAACCCCGAGGGCGTGCTGCGGATCGTGCCGCGACGGAGATCATCCGGAGACCGCTCCGCCTGACGGGCGGAGATCCCGCGTTCGAACACCAAGTCCTCGCTGCGCGGAACGAGCCGCGTGGGTTGCTCGCGACCCGGCAGGACCGCCACCAGCACCAACGGGCCGCTGCGCCAGCTGGTCAGGTTCCAGCGGGTGTGCAACGGCAGCCGATTGGCCCCGCGCATTCTCGCTCCGCCCACCGCAGACCTGGCGCGGATGACCCCCTGCGCGTCGGGTCGCACGTCGACGCGCTGCCACTGCGAATTCCCGGTGGCACGCATCAACACGAACACTTCCCGACCTCGCATCGACTTGGGCAGACGGACCTCGAGGTCGAGCTTGCCTTTGCGTTGCCGCGCGTGGCCTTCCACCGCCTCGTCGAGCGTGGCGCGATCGAACATCACCATCCGACTTTGGCTCCACGGCGACGTGGTGCACTGCACATCGAAGCCCGCGTCCCGGTCGACCGGCCGGACTGGCTCCTGCCGCGCACCGGTCAGCGTCGCCCCGACACCGAGTCCACCCCACACGAACACCCTCCGGCTGTCGACCGCGGCCCAAGCCGAGGGCATCACACCGGCAACCCGGACCCGATGTTCCTGCCGGCCGGCCGAGACGACCTCCAACTCCGCCGCCACGAGTGCCTCGGTCGAGCCCGCCTTGGCGTAGACCACCTCGGAGTAGATCCCGCGACTCGGCACGCTGCGCACGGCACGGATCACCCCGGGGACCAGCCCGAGGAACAACAACGGCAGCACTGCGACCAGCACCCACATCCGAGCGCGCTGCTGCCGGCGGCGGGCGAACACGAACAGCGTGCCGGTCAACAGCACCACGTAGACCAGGTAGAACACCCCGAGCAGCGTGAGCGTGGACATGTCCGGCAGTAGCCACTCGTCGGGTCCGTAGTTGATCAGCGGGAACGCGCTGCGCGGCAGTGCCTCGTCGAACCGCGTCCAGAACGCATCGGAATCCCGGAGCTCCAGCGGCAGGCTTTCGGGGAGCGGAACGAACGAGCAGTGCGCGACCGAACCCGCGCCGATGTGCCGCACGTTCAAGAGCGCCGGAGTGTCCCCCGCGTCGCCGCTCCGTCCCGCTGGCCACAGCACGTCCCGACCTTGGTCGAGCGCCACATGAACCAACTGCTTGCCACCGAACGCCGCCGGAGTGACCCTCACCGGGCGGATCAGCTTCTCCCATTCTCCGGCGCCCTCGAGGTCTTCCGCCGCGACGCCGCCGTACAGCACCACCGATCCACCGGCCCGGACGTACAGCTGCAACGCTGCTCGCTGCGGGGTGCTCATCTCCGTCAACGAGCGGGCGCGCAGCCAGACCACCTCGACACCCTCGTAGCTGGCGACATCGGACGGAAGGTCGCTGGGCGGACAGGACAGCAGGTTCGCACTGCTCTCCTCGTGCGCCTTGATCAACCACTTCTGCGGGAAGCCACCGCGCTCGCCGACGAACAGGAACTGCTCGGCACGCCGCCCCTTGTTGGTCCGCCGCAGCCAGGCGGTCAGTTCGCGCAGCATGAGCGGCTCGGAGCGCACGACCCGGGTGCCGACGCGGAACGCCAACCGCTGCGTCCTGCCGAAGGTACTCCGCGCATTCCCGGAGCGGGGCCAATGGACGTGGCGGGTGGCGCCCGGCGTCAGCACGAACTGTCGCCGTTCGGTGATCGGCACATCGGGCTGTTCCTCGATCCAGTACTCGACGTCGATGCGCGAAGAACCCGGGTTGCGGACCACCGCGTTCACGAAGTCGACACCGTGCACGCACACCGAGCCACCGAAGCCGCGGGCCGCGCTGATCACCTCGATGGGCGCATCACCCCTCTGAGGTTCAGGGTCTTGTGCGCGTCCGTCGGTCGCCAGACCGCAGCACACCAGAATCGCCGCGGCTGCCGCTCCCGGAGACCCCCCGCGTCGGGAGCCACGCCGAAGGACGGAGACGAGCACGTACAGAACTGTCAGCCCGCCCGCCAGCACCGAGTGGGACAGCGCGAACTGCCCCCAATTGACCTCCGACGGATGGATCAGGACGCGGAACGGCACCTGTTCGTACAGGCACGCCGGTGTCAGGTATGCGAGGCGCTCGAACTCGGGCGAAATGACCTCTTCGCGGACCGACACGGCGACGATCGCCGGGACGCCGAGCAGCAACACCAAGCCCAGCAACGACAGTCCGCTGGCCCAGAACCAGTTCGCTGATACCGCGGTGGCGATGCGCGTGATCAGGAACACGTTGAACACCATCAGCAAGGTAGCGGCGAGCAACTGCCACCAGCTCGCGGCATAGTTCGTCACACCACTCGCGGTCAGCTTCGCACCGCGCCGCGTCGCCCCGGTGCTGACGATCTCGCGGATCGTCTCGTGCTCCATCCAGGTCAGCGCGTGCAGCAGCAAGGCGAACACGATCCACGTCACCACTTCGCGGGTCGGTCGCCACCTTCCGATCTGCAGCGTGCTGTGGGCCGCGTGGCGAGAGCCGACATTCAGCAGACACCAGAGTGCGAGGATCGAGGCGCCGAACCACATGCACACCGACATGGTGTCGTCGCTGAATACGTGCTCACGGCCGGCGGCAGCGCCACTGCGGTACAGTCCACCGATCATCACGGCCCAAGCCAGCGGCACCAGCAAGGTGACCATTCCCAAGCGGATCGGCACGCCGAAGCGCTGCGTCCAGGCCGGCGCGTTCTCGTAGAAGAACGCCATCTCGACGCGCCGGGTGAGCCCACCGCGCAGGCGGCCGAGCAACCCCCGCTTGCGATCGCCGCGCCGCACCACGGTCCCGAAGATGTCGAGCCCCGGCGAGAACACGTGGCCGGGCCCAACGTGGAAGAGCACCGCGCTGGCCAAGACGACCGTTCCCCACGCCAGAACCCGGTAGAGCCCTACCGGGATCTTGTACAGCAGCAAAACCGGTGGTGAAGCACCGAGCGCCGGGTGGAAACTCGGCTCCTGCCCGGCCTGCGCCAGCAGCAAGCGCACTGGTGTCAGCTCGGCCAACGCAGAAGGGTAGCTGTTGACCCACCAACGATCTGGGACGAACGCGAATACCGCCAAGGTACCGAGCACCGCCACCACCACCGGAACGGTGAACCACTCGCGACCGAACACCGACGCACCGAGCGTCGCGGCGATGATCACGAAGCAGTAGGCAAACAGCGTCACGTAACCGATCAGCATCTGGCCGACGCCGACCCCGCCGAACGTCACCATGCAGGCGGCGAACGGCACGGTGACGAACAGCAGCAGCGCGGCATACGCCAGACCGCTGACCCACGCCCCGATGAACAGCACCGGCGGTCCGACTCCGGTCACCACGATCTGATCGAACGCCCGGTTGACCCGCGGCCCCTCGATCAATCCCGACAGCTTGAGCGGCAACAGGAGCAGGAGCGCGGCGAACAACACCGCGTTGTGCGCGACGTACACCACTCCGGGGGGAGTCGACGCGTTGTGCGAGATCGCGGCAAACAGCACCCCGTACACCCCCACCATCGCCCCGGTGAGCAGCAGGAAGGCGAAGCCGAGCCGCATCCCCGTGAAGGTGGTCGCCAGGTGGCGCCCGAGAATCGGGTTGCCGCGCAGCGGCGTCAGGACTCGATCGATCATCCGCCGGCCAACCCCTTGGTCTGGTCGAGGAACAGGTCCTCGAGGCGCCGGACCTTGCGGGTGAAGTGCAGCACCTGGATCTCGGCGTCCAACAGGACGCGCAACAATGCGTTGTTCGCTTCGGTGGCGGTGTGGACCTGCAGGCGCTCATCCACCACTTCGACCGCCACGACACGCTCGACCTTCTCGAGCAGCGCGCGCGCAGCATCACGCTGGGCCTCCGGGACCTCGAGCTCGAGCACGACCGAATCGTCTGCGCCCGCTGCCGTCACCGCGGCGAGCGGTCCATCCCATACCAGGCGACCGTGTTCGATGATGGCGACATCGGTGCAGATGTCCTCGAGGTCGGCGAGGATGTGGCTCGAAATGACGATGGTCTTGCCCATCCGCGCCAGCTCCTTGAGGAACACGCGGATCTCGATGCGGGCCCGTGGATCGAGGCCACTCGCCGGCTCGTCGAGCAGCAGGACGCGCGGGTCATGCAACAAGGTCTTGGCGAGCGACAACCGCTGGCGCAACCCCATCGACAGCCCGGAAGCGAGTTCGTCGCGGCGCGGACCGAGGTCGGTGAGCGCCAGCACGTCGTCGATGCGCTGCACGAGCTCGCGACCTCGCAGCCCGTGGCAATTGCCGAAGAACTGCAAGTACTCGCCACACGTCATGCCGCGGAAGGTGCCGAAGCTGTCGGGCATGTAGCCGATCTGGCGGCGGATGCCGCGCGTGTCGCGCGACAGTTGCATGCCCGCGACCGTCACCGTGCCGCTGTCCGGCTTGATCAAGGTGGCGAGCATCTTCAGGGTGGTGGTCTTCCCGGCGCCGTTGGGACCGATCAGCCCGTAGAGCTTCTGCGCGCCGACTTCGAGGGTCATGCCGTCGACGGCAATCGTCTCGTCGAAGCGTTTGCTGACGCCTTCGATTCGGATCATGGGTACTCGCGAAAAGTGCTCGAGGCGAGGGTGCAGCGCCCCCCGAGGGAGGCACTCGTGGCCGACGCAGTCCGGGGACTGCCGCGCATTCGCGCGACTCAGCGTGCGGCGCGCTTGTAGCGGTACTCGAGGATTTGCACCTCGCGGCCGGGCGCCACCTCGATGAACAACTCCAGGCTGCGGGTGTCCCCATCGCACCGCTCGACGCTGCGGTAGGTGGCCAGCTGACCGGACATCGGATCGACGTTCTCCCCGACCATCACCAGGGCACCATCCTCGTCCATGTCCCCCTCGAAGTAGTAGAAGTAGGGGGTCGCCGAGTCCTGCCAGGTGCCGATGTACTTGCCGCGAACCGGGTCGTAGCCGGTGGTCGCCAGCCCGGAAATGGTGTTGCCCATCACCTGGCAGCGGAATCGAGCCGTGGTCCAGAACGCGCCGAGCGCCTCGACCTCATCGGTGCCCGCTGCAGCGATCGGATCGCCACCCGGATCCATGAAGTAACGGCAATCCACATCCCACACCCCGACCTTGTCGTGGAGGCGCTGGTGATGCTCGGAGGGCGGAGGCGGTCCGGGGGTGTTCTCGGCCATGGCGCTGTTGCGGTTCGACGTCGGTTGGGGGCCAGGCCGATCCGTTCGGCCGCCCCCCCCTGGAGACTAGTGCCCCTCGTCTGAAGTTCGCAGCAAATGTGGCTGCGTCAGTCGATTCGCGCGCAAGGCGCTGCGACGACACAGCTTGTTGGTGGACAAGCTGAGGAGCAGCAACGCAGCGAGCGGATCGAATGGCCGGGCACATTTGCTGCGAACTCCGGACGCGGGGCACTAGGAGTCTGCGCCACAGAATGACAACCCATGAGATCCGAGCCTTCCAGCACCTGTCACCCCCCGAAAGCCTCGCCGAATCCACCAATTCGCCTGTGTTTTCGGGCGGCGACCTGCGCCGAAATCCACGAACCTCCTGAGTCGCCCTCTGTGGCGCAGACTCCTAGATGGTGTAGAGAGGCCCCCCCAACCCAGCGGTTACGCTGGTTCTTGTAATTAGCCCTGGGAGGGGCCTCATGGACAAGTATCGCACCGTCGTCATCGCGGACCACCACAAGTCCGTGTTCGTTTGTCGAACCGTGGACACGCAAACCGGAGAGACCGAATTGAGAACACTCAACGCGACCCGCGAGGAGCTGCAAGCGCTGTTCACGGAGCTACCGCGACCCGCGGTGCTTTCGTCGAGGCGTGTCGCTCCTGGGAGTGGGTCAGCGACTTGTGCGAGGACCAGGTCATGGACATGCGATTGGTGGACGCCGCGAAGATGCCGGAGATCTGGCGATCGAACAAGAAGACCGATCGCCAGGACGTCGAGGCGATGCTGGAGCGGTGGCTGGTGACTGGACAGCTCCTGGAGTCGCACCGCGTGCGACCCGAGGCTCAGCGCGAGCTCCGGGGACTGACGCGTCGCCTGGAAGAGATCCGCAAACACCGGAGGGTGACACTCAACCGAATCCACGCCTTGATCGACGCTCACGGATGCCCGCGAAGAAGGAGAACTTCGTCGACGAAACTTGAAGGCGTCCGCCCAGAGGCTTTGCCACCGGATGTCTGGATCGTCCTCGACACGCTTCTCGACGAACTCGGGATCCTCATCAAGCAGCAACAGACCCTTGAGCAGCGAGTCGAGGAACTGATGACGGATCACGACGACGCGAAGCGGCTACAGGCCATTCCTGGTGTGGGGAAGATCATCGCCGCGACGATCCTTGCGGAGACAGCGGACATCGAACGATTCCCGAACGCACGAGCGTTCGCAGCCTACACCGGTCTGGTGCCGCGTGTGCGCTCCTCGGCCGGCAAAGCCAAGCTCGGCAACATCACACGCAGCGGCCCACCTGGGCTTCGTTGGGCGCTCGGTCACGCGATCTTCGCGAGCATCCGCTCCAAGCACCCCAGCGCTGCGACCGAGTTCTACCGACTGAAGGCGAAGCGAGGCAAACCCAAGAAGCTCGCAATGACGGCAGCAGCCCACAAGCTAGCCCGCATCGTTTTCGTGATGTTGTCTCGCAGCGAAGCGTTCCGTCCACCGCGGACGCGGCAACCGGTCTCCGCGAAAGTCGCGTGATCAAACCGATGGGTTCCGTTCATCCGTTTTGATGGTGAGGAAGACTCGAGAGCATTCGGGCCGCGAAGGCTGCGATCCCGTTCCGGCTGGGCTACCTGGCTGTCCGCATGCGGATGGCTGGGACAGGCCGCGCCACCAGCTTGGGACGCAGCCTTCCGGACCATCCATCATGAGCCGCGCGGCACCGCCGCGGGAACCAGTGGCGAAACCCCATTGGTCAGAGCTCGCACCAGAAGCTTGGCGTGGCCTTTCTTGCCACCCCGAGGCCTGAACTGCTCGATCCACTCCCGGAGTAGCGCCACACGACAAACCGCATCCAACACTTCATGTCATCCAGGCAATCCCTCGCACTCGACGCCCGGGACAGCAACCTCTGCATCCGGATCGAGGGCAAGCAAGGGCCGCCAGCCCCTGTTGCCCCGTCACCTTCAGCGTCGGCCTACACGGGCGCGACCGACGCTGAAGGTGACGGGGCAACAGGGGCTGGCCGGGAGACCACCACGTACGCTCAGACTGTTTTTCTTGCGCAGCCAGTTGACTGGAGGGGCCTCTCTACAGAAGCCCGGACTATTCATGAGCAGCGTCGCGAGATCGTGCAAGGTTGTTGCTGGCAAGGAGAACGGCAGGTTCTGCCCGGAGGCGGGGTGCCTCCCCGTCGAGGAGCAGGTTCTGACGTTCGACGAAGCCAGCAGCGAACTTGCGCGATCGCAGCAGCTCGGTCATATCGGGTCAGCCAGGGCCGAGGCCGGCCCTGGCTTCCCACAGATCCGGACGTGCGGATTTCCCGCATCCGGCTCCTCGTATTGCGGGCTCACCGCGAGAGTCTCAAAACCGAGTGCGTGGCGATGGCCGGCGGCAACGCGTAGCGCTGACACAGGTTGTTCCACCAGTCCCACGGCTGACGGGCCGCATTCGAGCGTCGCATCAGCCACTTGCGCCAGATCGTGAGCAGGCCGCGCCGATAGCGGCCAAGGGCGTGCGAGTTTCCGGTGATCCCGTAGTACCCGCAGTGCCCTTGGAGTTTGCGCGCCAGCGTTCGGCACTGGTCGCGCACGGGCAAGTGACGATGGCGGCGGCACCAGTCCGTCACCGCACCGAGGGCACGGCGGAGACGGGACTTGGCCGTCTGCTGCTTCACGACCCAGAAGCCTCGGCGAGACCGGGCCCATAGGTGCGTGAAGCCGAGGAAGTCGAAGCTCTCCGGATCCTTGGTTGCGCCGGGGCGCTGGAAATCGAGCAGCTTCGTCTTCTCAGGGTGGAGTGTCAGCCCATACTTGGCGAAGCGTTGCGGGAGCACGCAGTACCCTGACGCGCATCGTCTTGGCACGCAAACACGAGGACGAAGTCGTCGGCGTAGCGGACCAGGAACGCCGGTCCGCGCAGCCGCGGCTTGACCTCGCTTTCGAACCATACGTCCAGCACAGTGTGCAGGAAGACGTTGGCCAGCAGGGGTGAGATCACCCCACCCTGGGGAGTGCCGGCTTCCGGGTACGTGATGTGACCCGATTCCAGGACCCCCGCGTTCAGCCACTTCCCGATCAGGCGCGTCAGCACGCCATCTCGCATTCGCTGGCTCAGGATCGCCCGGAGCTGGTCGTGCGGCAGGGCACCGAAGCAGTCACGAATGTCTGCTTCGATGACGTAGCCGCCGCCCAGGCTCATCACCCCTTCGCGCAAGGCGCTCAGCGCGCCGTGTGCGGATCGCCCAGGGCGAAATCCATACGAGCAGTCCAAGAAGTCCTGCTCGTACGCGCCTCGAGCACCATCGCCACGGCTCGCTGCAGCACCTTGTCCTCGAACGTGGGAATACCCAGCGGTCGTTGACGTCCTCCACCTTTCGGGATGTAGGCCCGCCGAACCGCCGGAGCGCGGTAGCGGCCCGACTTCGCGCGATCCAGCAGCGACCTGAGATTGCTCTCGAGATCCTCTGCGTAGGCCGCGGATGCCACGCCGTCCACCCCACGGCACCATCCTTTCGCGTCCGGCGGTACGCCTCGCGCAGCAGGTCGATGTCGATGTGATGCGCCAGAGTGGTGAACCGCCACTCTGGATGATCCTTCGCTTGTTTCGCTACCCGTTGCAATCCGGGGAGATGTAGGTCGAGCTCGATGTCTCGGTCATCGTTCCTCACAACAGTTCCGCAACACGGCAAGCCCTTCCTCCAGCGGGTCCCTGCGTCACGGTTCCCCGCCTTCGTCAGTGCTTATGGCTCGCTCTGACTCCTGAACATCCGTCCCGCGTCGCTTCGTTTCCTTCTGCTCGGCGGTTACCTCGTGTGCCCTGTCTCGATCCGGCTAGGGGCACGCTGTCCGGATCCGGTTTGCTCACCCGGCCGCAACCGGGATTGTGGGAGGAGATGGTCAGGTCTCCCAAGTTCCTGGGGAGTCCGCTGTGCACATGCCCTGCTCTCAGACCCCGGTGGAGCCGCCCGCGCCAGGCCATCTCGGCGCGCGCGATGTTGTCTTCCGTCATACTCACGACGTCGACCTCCCACGACAAACCCGATTTCGAGGCTCGATCACACGGCCTGCGCCCTCGCTGTCTACGCTTCGCCGCCGAGGTCACCCTCGCGCAACGCAAGACTCGCTTCCGGGCGGCTGGCCAGCCCTACCCGGACGGGGTTGGTTACCCGCGGGACTCCTGAGAAGGTTTCAGTTCAAGTTCACCTCCACCAAGCTTGCTTGGCGCACGAATAGTCCGGGCTAGCCCCGACTTCTCACCAGGCGGTGCGCGAAATGCCGCAAGTGCCTGTGGATGCGAGGATCGCGAGCCGACCCACCGGCGCCGCGTCGGCAGGTGTGTCGAGGAGGGCGACCGAGCCTGACGCAGCCGGCGCAGGCACTTGCGCCGGCTGCTCGCGACCGCGGTCGGTCCGGATCAGGGCTCCAGCGGGACTTCCCAGTAGCGCTCGCTGATGAACTGCTCCCACGATTGGCGGACCCGTGCCACTCCGACCTGCAGGATCGGCGTCCACTTGGGGGCCCGCGGCGCCTGGCGCAACCGCATCCCCGCTTCTCTGGGGGTACGGTTGGCCTTGCGGTGATTGCAGGCGGTGCACGCCAACACGCAGTTCTCGAAGGTGCTGCGGCCGCCTCGCGAGCGCGGAACGACGTGGTCGATCGACAGTTCGCCGCCGCCCGGGGTCGCGCCGCAGTACTGGCAGGTGTAGCGATCCCGCCGGTAGAGGTTGCGCCGCGAAAATGCGACCGTGCGGTTCGGCATCTTCTCGAACCTCGTGAGCACGATCACTTCAGGCACGCGGATCCGCAGCGTGACCGTGCGGACGCACGGCTCCTCGGGCGGGACCGCGAGATCGGCCCAGCTCTCGAAGGTGTGGGTCTCGTACGTCTCCGGCCGAATCGCCTTGGCCGCGCCGGAGAAGATCAGACCGAGGGCGTCGCGCACCGTGGTGGTGCTGATCGCCAGCCAAGCTCGGTTGAGTACGAGGGTCTGCTGGGAGAGGACGCTGGCCTGGGTCATGGGGAACTGGCCCGCCGTCGCCCACGCGGCGGTGGGTGGTGAAGTAGCTTCGGGATCATGATCTCGCCGGTCGGGAGCGGTCTTTGGCTACCGCATAGCACCGCGCCCCACCGGTCGCGCGGACACTCTATCCGATCGGCTGCTTGCTGCACGCCCGGGTGTGTCGGGTCGCCACGGCCGGACCACTCTTCATCGATTGTTCCCTTCGCTCCGGGAGGATCGCTCCGCAGCGGTTGCCACGTGGCACGCGTGGGACCCCACCTCGACGCTATAGTCACCTGGCCCGAACGAACCGCCATGCACTCCCACCGGACGACGTTTCTCCCGGCACTCGCGGCCCTGGCCGCGCTCACCGGACTCCCCGCCCAGAGTGCGAAACCCGCCGAACCGAAGGATCCGTACGGGATGCGCACCTGGTACCTGGTGCTGCTGCTGCGCGGGCCGGCCTACGCCACCCTCACCGGGCCGGCACGCGAGAAGGCGATGGCCGGCCACTTCGCCAACATGCGCCGCCTGGCGGAGCTCGGCACGCTGCGCCTGGCCGGTCCGTTCGGCGCCGCGAAGCAGGCCCCACAGGGAACCAAGGCGGGGTTGTTCCTGCTCGACGTGAGGTCCCGCGAGGAGGCGGAGAAGGCATGCCAGACCGACCCGTCGGTGCGCGCCGGGTTGTTCACCGTCGAGGTGCTGAGCTGGTACGGACCGTCCGACATCACCTACCGCGGCGACAAGGCGCGAACCGGCGCGGTTCCGCTGTTCAACGGCAAGGACCTCGCTGGCTGGCACGCGGACGTGCCGGCGGCGGACGGCGGCAAGCAGGTGCCGGCCTCGTTCACGGTGCGCAATGGCCTCCTGGTCAGCCGGGGAACTCCAGCCGGACACTTGATCACGGACGCTAGCTACCGCGACTACCGGCTGGTGGTCGAGTACCGCTGGCCCGGCAAGCCGGGCAACTGCGGCGTCCTGGTGCACGCGTCGACCCCGCGCATGCTCTACAAGATGTTTCCCCAGTCGATCGAGTGCCAGATGCACCACGGCAACGCCGGCGACTTCTGGTGTATCGGCGAGGACATCGAGGTGCCCGACATGGAGCGCCGCCGCGGTCCGAAGGCCAAGTGGGGCGTCACCGAAGGCAAGGCGCGGCGCATCCGCAACCTCACCGACGGTTCGGAGAAGGCGCCCGGTGAGTGGAACCGGATGGTGATCGAGTGCCGCGGGCGCTCGATCGAGGTGTGGGTCAACGGCGACAAGGTGAACAGCGGCGCGCGCTGCACCGCGGACCACGGGCACATCGCGATCCAGGCCGAGGGCGCCGAGTGCGAGTTCCGCAAGGTCGAGCTGACCCGCTTGGCGGGTGTTGCGGAATCAGCGCCGGGCAAGAAGGTCGTTCGGTAGGCGGCGAAGGCTGGGCCCTGCTCCGGGCAACCAGCGGGGTGGGCCCGAAGTTCGTTACGTAGACCTTCGAGTCGGTTCGCTCACACGGAGCTGCGACGGCCGCGAGCGGGGCGTTGGGCCGGCGACATCGGGGACGAACTTCGGGACATTCAGCAGGGCAGGCCCGGGAAGATGCGGCCCCGCACCCTCGCGCAGTAGTCGCGGTATTGTTGCCCGAGAACGCGTTCCAGCTGCTCTTCCTCGGCACGCGCGTGGAGCAGGAAGCCGAGCCACCACACCGGGGTCAACGCAAGGCCGTAGATCGAGCCCCACATCAGACTCCACCCCACCGGCCACAACACCTCGCAAAGGTAGATGGGGTGACGCACCCACGCGTAGATCCCGGTGGTGTGCAGCTCCATGCCGGATGCCGGGGGACGCCACCACTTGACCGAGAGCGCCGGTGCAGCGATCGCCAGCGCGAGCCCCATCACGGCGCCGCCGATCCACCACTGGCAGGCGCCGAGATCGAACCGCGGCTGGACGCACCATGGGAGCACCAGCACCACGCGTCCGACGGTGACCAACGTGAGCACCGCCACGACGAACCACAGGTGCCGGCCGACGCGGTGGCCGCTGACGACTGACATGGCACCGTGCAAGCCGAACATCGCCAGCAGCGCCCAGAAGAACGGGAGCTCGAGGACGCTCACCGTCGCATGGGCTCCGAGTCTACAGGACCAGGGTGAGGCCGCGACCGCGCGGGTGGAACGCCGTGGCTACTTGTGCCCACCGCCACCCGTCGCACTCCGCGCTGCTTCGGCTTCGATACGGCTGCGCGCGAACTGCAACTTCTCCCGCTCGCGCTCGGAGTACGGCACCCCCTCGGTCATCCACCGCGGCGCCGACTTGCCGCGCAGGTGGTGATCGAAGAACTCCGCCATCCGACGCGACCAGTCGCGCTTGTTGGCGTCCTTGCGCAGCCCGTGCGGTTCGCCGTTGTAGTTGAACAGGTACGCCTCCTTGTCGAGGCGGCGCAACGCCATGAACATCTCGATGCCGTTGGTCCACGGCACCGCGCCGTCGCCGTCGTTGTGCAGGATCAACACGGGGGTGTTCACGCGGTCGGCGTACATCACCGGTGAGTTCTGCCAGAAGCGCTGCGGATACTGCCACGGCGTGCCGCCGATCCGGCTCTGCGTCCGCTCGTACTGGAACTGCCGCGACATCCCGCTCTGGTAGCGGATGCCGCCGTAGGCGCTGAACATGTTCGACACCGGCGCGCCGGACTCCGCTGCGGCGAACAGGTTGGTGCGAGTCACCAAGTGGGCCGTCTGGTAGCCACCCCAGCTGTGGCCGGAGATACCGATCGCCTTGCGGTCGACGAACCCCTGACCGATCAGGTGCTGAACTCCTGAGATCACGCACTTCTCCGCCGACTCGCCGGGGTAGCCCACCGTGTAGACGATGTCCGGCACGAACCACAGGTAGCCGTTGCTGACGTAGTACGCGGCGTTCGGCGACGTACCCGCAGTGGGCGCGACGTAGCGGTGCACGCGGTCGGCGTTGCGCTCGTAGAAGTGCACCAGCATCGGGTACTTGCGCTGCGGATCGAATCCCTCCGGCTTGACCAGGATGCCCTGCAACCGCTGTCCATCGCCGTTCAGCCACGACACCAGCTCCGCGTGTCCCCAGCGGACCTCACGCTGGATCGGGCAGGCGTCGGTCAGTTTGCGCATGCCGTGGAACTCCAGATTCGCCACCCAGAGATCGGGGAACTGGTCGAACGCCGACACCGTGAACAGCAGGCGCGAGCTCTGGGCGGCGCGACTCAGTCCGCCGAAGGTCTTGTCACGCATCACCAACTCGGTCGGCTTGACCGACTCGACACTCGAATCGAGCCAGTACCCGGACGCTTTGGTCCGGTCGTCGTGCGCCGACAGCAGCAGTCGGTCGGGGACGTAGAGCCGGCGATCCGGATCGAGCAGGTGGTCGTCGCCCTCCAGGTCGAAGCGGGAGATCCGCAGCACCACCTGACGCGCGCGGCCCACGCCGTCCGTCAGGCACTCCGCGGCGCCGCTGGCCACGTCGATCTTCCAGATGTCGTAGCGGTCGTACACCAGCACGTGGCGTTCCCCGACCGTCCACCCGGCGAGACCGTAGGCGCGCGCCGGCTGCGGACGATCCTCGAGCTCGTCGTGGAACGGAACGCCCAGCTTGTCGGTCAGGCAGCGGTGCTTGCCCGTTTGCACATCGATCACGCACCACTGGTTGTCGGATCCGAAGTGCATCAGGTAGCGACCAGTGGGTGATGCAGGACGCCGGTGCGCGACTTGGTCAGTAGTCGCGTGCGTACCCCGGTGCGCGTGTCGACGATCGAGTAGTCCGCGTACCGACCGTCGTAGCTGATCATCTTCTCGTAGCGCTTGCCGGAGCTGACCAGTGCCGTCGATCCGTCCCGTGCCAACAGCCGTGCGGTCGGCGCCGCCTCGTCGCCGAGCACCACGAGGGATCCGCCCTTGCGGTGCAGCACACAGGTTCGGCGGTCGTCTCGCGCGCGGTTGCGCGCTTGTTGCGGCTGAATCAGCCCATCGTTCCAATGCCAGATGTCGAGCACCACCCGCTCGCTGGGGAGGATCGGCGGAGACTCCGGCTGGGGCGGCTGGCGGACCTCGAACGAGAGCACCCCGCCGTCGCGGCTGAACGCCAGGTTGCCCGGTTCGATGTGGTGACCGGCGGGGATCCCCGGCGTGGTGCGCGACACGATCCGCTGCGCGGCGGCCGCAGAGAACTCCCACAGGTAGATGTCGTGGTAGATCTTGGGCTCCTCGGGCTTCTTGCGCCGCCGCGGCGTCGAGGCTCCGACCGGCAACGAGGCGGCCGCCTCGACCGGCTTCTTGCGCGCCGCGGCCGCGGCCTTGTCGACCGCGTCGCTGGTGAACGCGAGCACGCGGTAGTGCGGGTCGGTGACCGGCGCGCTGATCGTCGCGTCCCCCGCCAGCAGCGTGATCTCGTCGCCCCCGGCGAGCGGCACCGCGGACAACCCCGCACGCTTGCCGGTGCGCGTCAGCAGCAGCCAGCGGTCCTCGGCTGTGGTGCGGAAGCTGACCACGTCCGCGAACGTCCGTTGTTGTCCGGTGGCGAACTGCCGCACCACCAGATCGGTGCCGACCGACTTGCCGGCAGCCGGGCGATCGCCGGGGCCGCGCGCCGCGGCGCCCGGGGTCGGCGCGGCCAGGCGCCCCGTCCCGGGCGCTGCGGCACCGCGACGGGCCCGCCCACCACGCCTAGCGCCAGCGCGGCCGCCGCGGCGTCCGGTCCGCTCCGGCGCGTTGGCCGGTGCTGCAGCCCCTTCGCGCTTGGCCGACTCCGGCAGCGGTCGATGGAACAGCAGATACTCGCCCCGCCGCACCACGCGATGACCGCGCGCCTTGCCCAGGGTTTCGACCTTGCCGCTGCCCAGGTCGAGCACCAGCAGCACCGCGTCGCGATCGGCTCCGGGGCGACCGATCGGGACGCCACCCGGTCCCCGGCGCGGCATGGTCGGCACACCCCGCGTCTCCGTGGCGCCAGCCGCGGCACTCGGCTTCTTGCCGGCGCGCAACTCGGCGAGTTGCTTGGCGCGCTCGGCGACCACGGACTTCTTCTCGACGAACACGATCGAGCGAGAGTCCGCGGAGAACTGCGGCTGCGAACCCCGTGCATGCTCGAAGGTCTTGGTGCCATCGATCTCCTGCACATGCAGCACCCCGTCGCCCCACGCCGGGTCCACCGAGTAGGCCACCCAACGGCCGTCCGGCGACAGCGCGGCACCCCGAATCGACGGCCACCGGTCGTAGTCGTCGTGGTTCAGCGGCCGCTTGCCCTGGGCGAGCACGGCGAGCGGACTCAGGCAGACGGCGAGAACGGAACAGAGGAGCGTCGGTCGATTCATGCGGGGAGAGCGAGGGTTGGGAACCCCGGCATGGTAGCCGTCGCATCCCGCACGCCTGGACTTTTTGGCCCGCAGCACGGGATCGTGCAAGGTTGTTGCTCGCAACGGGACAGACGGTTCCTGCCCCTTCGCCACCGCGGGCGGGTCTCCGCTGCAACGCGGACTCGGACGCCGCACGACGATCCCGATCGCTCCCATCCCTACCTTGCCAGCGGCGTTGTCGCGTTCTTGGCCTCTGCCGGTCCCGACGCTCAGGTTCTGCCGAACCCGGCCGATGTACGGGGCATGTGGAGTTCTACCTCACATTCGAGTCTTGCCGTCCCGGCGGACTTCGGACCTCGTCGGTCGGAACGAGGCAGCGCGATCGTGCTGTCGATCTTCTTCCTGCTGCTCTCGCTCGGCTTGGTCGCGTACGGGGCGATCAACATGGAGGCGCTGCGCGAACGCACCGAGGTGCGGTTCCGCGGCACCATGCAGGCGAACATGTTCTCCCGCGCCGGGCTCACCGAGACCCTGAACTGGTTCCGCAACCAGGCGGCCCAGCCGGTGCAGGTGTTCGCACCCAAGCTCAACACCGCGGCGACGCCGCAAGTACTCGAGACCGACGACCCGGAGATCGGGCTGGTGCGCGAGTTCCAGATCTCGAAGGACATCTGGGGGCGCTACGAGGTGTGGAAGCCTTGGGACGCCGACCCGGTGCCCGAGCGGCTCGCGTTCCGCAAGAAGGTCTCGGTGGTGGACGTGTCGCTGCAGCGCGGCTACTCGACGGCCGGCTGTGTCTGGCTGGCACGGTCGCTCGGCTACGTGTTCCAACGACGGGATGCTTCCAGACCGTTCAACCAGTCGCCCAATCGCGTGCTGGCGCGCAGCCGCCTCGAAGTCGAGTTCCAACGCCTGTCGCTCAAGCCTCCTGGCCAGTCGGCGCTGTGTGCCGACCGCGGGGACCGCGTCGCGGTCGGTGGCACCGGGCGCATCGTCGGCGGAACGATCGGTGCGGGGGTCTACTTCCCCAAGAACACCGGCACGCCAGCCGGCGGCTTCGCGATCACCGGCAACCCGGCCCTTTCAGCGAGCGACGAGTACTCGAGCTCCTGCCGGACCGTGTTCGGCGTGAACCCGGGCGAGCTGAGGTCGATGGCCGACCGCGTGGTCACCAACGCGTCCGAGTTCAGCTCGCCGATCGGCGAGAAGACGCTGGTGTTCGTCGAACTGCCGAGCATCACCTTCGATGCGAGCAAGAGCCTGCTCGGCACCGGGGTGCTCTACGTCAAGGGCAACGTCACCCTGGCGGGCGGCAACAAGTCGAGCTTCTCCGGATTGCTGTACGTCGACGGCAACCTGGTGGTGCGGGAGTCCGCCGACCTGTACGGCGCAGTGGTGTGTACCGGAACCGTCGACATCGCCGGCACCGGCGACTACGCCAAGCTCCACTACGACGACTCGGTCCTGGACGACTTGCGCAAGGTGATCGGCCAGTATCGGTGGTCGACCGCGATCCGCGAGGTCGGCCGCGACTGATTCGAAACGCGACACCGCTGCGGATTGCCTCGAAGCGGGACTCAGCTCGGGACCGGATCTACCCGATGAAGACCGCTCCGGCCGGCTTCGTGCGGTCGGAAGGGTCCAAGATGCAATCCACCGCGCCGCTCCACACCCCCGGATTCGAGCCGAACCGCCACGAGAGTGGCGTCGCCATCGTGATGGCGATGTTCTTCGTGATCATCACCGCCGGACTGGTGGTCGCCGGTTCGATCATGATGAAGTCGTCGAACGACAAGTCCGAGGTGCAATTCAGACGCACCGGGCAGGCGAGTCAGTTCGCTCGATCCGGTCTGACCGAAGCACTGAGTTGGTTGCGGCACCAGAACAGCCAGCCGGTGCTGACCTTCGCACCGCGCAAGGATCTCAGCGTGGTCCCACCGATCACCGAGACCGACGACCCGGATGTCGGACTGGTCCGTGAGTTCGAGATCTCCAAGGACACCTGGGGCCGCTACGAAGTGTGGAAGCAGTGGGACACCGACCCCATCACTACCCGCCTGGCGTTCCGCAGAATGCACCAGGCCATGGACATGTCGAGTCTGCGCGGTCTGTCGAGTGCGGGCAACATCTGGTTGCTGCGCTCGGTCGGCTACGTCTACCAGCGCCGCGACGCAACCAAGAAGTTCGACGAGAAGCCGAACCGCGTGCTGTCGTCGGTAGTCCTCGAGGCCGAGGTGCAGCGCCTGGCGCTGCAGCCGCCCGGGCAAGCGGCACTGTGCGCCGAGAACGGCAGCGGTGTCGTGGTGCAGAACTCCGGGCGGATCCGCGGCGGCACGATCGGCGCCGGCGTGTTCTACAAGCGCAGCACCGGCGACCCGTCCGGCGGCAGCAAGATCGCCGGCAACCCGGCGTTGTCCGCGGTGTCGGACTACTATGCCTCGGTCAAGTCGGTGTTCGGCGTGAGCGCCCGTGAACTGCGTGCGATGTCGCAACTGGTGGTCACCCGCGACGTCGACTTCCCGGGGACGATTCCCGAGAAGGCGCTGGTCTACGCCGACGTCGGCAGCATCACGTTCAACAGCTCGCGCAGCCTGCAAGGCACCGGCGTGGTGTACATCAAGGGCAACGTCACGATGTCGAGCGGCAACAAGACGAGCTTCAACGGGCTGCTGTACGTCGAGGGGAACCTGTCGATCCGCGAGGCGGCGGACATGTACGGCGCGGTGATCTGTACCGGGACGGTGACGGTCAACGGCAACGGCGACTGGGCGTCGATCTGGTACGACGACGACGTGCTGAACAAGCTGCGCACCGAGGTCGGGCAGTACCGCTGGGCGTCCGCGGTCCGCGAAGGGCGCCGCCGCGAGTAGCCCGTGAAGCGACCGTCCGGGTAGCATTCCCGACGGTGATCGACATCCACGATTCCGCCGCCGTCGAACGGCTCCGCCGGCAGCTACAGCTCGATCCGCACCCCCTGCGCCGGCTGCGCAACGCGTTCTACAAGCGCCGGCTCGACGGCGCGTGTGCGGTTGCCGAACTGCCGGAAGCGAGTCGCGAACGGGCCGCGGCGGAGCTGCGCTTCCATACGCTGACCCTCGAACGGACGGCGAACTCGACCGTCGATGGCGCCACCAAGCTGCTGTTCGCGGCGGACGACGGGGTGCGAGTCGAATCGGTGATCCTCCGCTCCCGCACCGGGCGCACCGCGCTGTGCATCTCGTCGCAGGCGGGTTGCGGTGCCGGATGCGCGTTCTGCGCCACCGGACACTCCGGGCTGCTGCGCAACCTGTCGAGCAGCGAGATCCTCGACCAAGTGGTACAGGCCAACCGAATGCTGCGGGACGAAGGACGTCGCGTGCGCAACATCGTGCTGATGGGCATGGGTGAACCGTTCCACAACGAGGCGGCGGTCGGCGAAGCGCTGGCGGTGCTCGGTCGGACCGACTGCTTCGACCACACGCTGCGCCACGTCGCGGTGTCGACGGTCGGCGTCCCCGCGGCGATGGAGCGTTGTGCGCGCCGCTTCCCGCAAGTGCGACTGGCGCTCAGTTTGCACAGCGCTCGCGCGGCGGTGCGGCAGCAGCTGATCCCGACCGCCCGGCGCTGCTCGCTGGAGGAGCTACGCGACGCCGTAGCGACGGTCAACGAGCTGCAGGCGCGGCGGCAACCGGTGATGGTCGAGTATCTGCTGCTCGCCGGGTGGACCGACCGCCCGGAGGACCTCGATGCATTGCTCGCCTGGTGCCAGGGTCTGCACGTCCACCTGAATCTGATCCCGTTCAACGCGATCCCCGAGGCCACCGACCTTCACCCGACGCCGCGTCCCGAGCGCGAGGCATTCGCCAACCGACTGAAGGCCCGGGGTCATCGCGTCACCCTGCGCTACTCGCTCGGCGCCGACGTCACCGCGGCGTGCGGGCAGCTGGCGAGGTCCGGTCGCAGTGCCGACCGACCGCTCAGCGGGACGGAATGCGGATGACGCGTCCGACCGCTAGTCGGGTGAGTTCCGCTTCGGAAATCCCGTTATAACGAGCGATTTCCTGCCAGCGCTTGGCGTCACCCAAGTGCCGTAGGCTGAGCGAATACAACGTGTCGCCAGGCTGCAATCGCACGAGGGTCGCCGGAGCTTGCGGCTGGGGTGCCGCGGGCGGGCGCGGGACCGGCTCGGGACGTGGCGCCGGTCGTCGGGGCTCCGGCGCCGCTGGGACTTCGTAGCTGTAGTCGTAGTCCTTGCGCTCGGCCGGCGTCGACCGGCACGCTGCCGGCACCAGCCCGACCACGGCGGGACTCAGAAGGAACAGGACGCTGCGGAGACGCGGCACGGGGCCCTCCGGTGGATCGATGGATCCCGGCCACCACCGCCGCGGTGCCGGGCCGCCCAGAAAACGGCCCCATTGGAGAGCGCACGGCCGCGCACCGCAACCGCTTTCCGGCACGGCGCCCCATACGACGAGGCAGACGACCGAGCCTGACCCGAGGAGTCTGCGGGATTGTCATCCCGTGGCGAAGACTCCTAACGGGGCTTCGCCCCAGCCCGACGAGCGGTGGTCGGATAGCATCTTGCTCCTGGCTCGAACGAGGTCGCATCGGCTTACGCCCGGCGCCCTTCAATGCCCGCATCTCGCGGTTTCGGCTCTCTGCCTGTCGGAGACCTCGACACTCCACGTCAACTCGCGCCACCTTCGCGTGGCCTCGCTTATGCCAGGTCGTCCGCCGTTTGGCCTCGCGTCTGCTCTCGCGGGGGGGGGGAGTTCTGCTTGTCTCGACCGAAACTTGACTCAAATGCCCCGGCTTCGCCGGGCCTAGGCCTCTAGCCCGGACCATTCATGAGCAGCGTCACGAGATCGTGCAAGGTTGTTGCTGGCAAGGAGAACGGCAGGTTCTGCCCGGAGGCGGGGTGCCTCCCCGTCGAGGAGGAGGTTCTGACGTTCGACGAAGCCAGCAGCGAGACCCTGCGCGATCGTGGCGGCCCGGTCCTGAGTGAGTTGGGCCCGTCACTCGCCCGTTCCGCCGCGCAGCCGCGCAGCCAGGTCGTCCAGCTGCACCGACTCGCTCTCCTTGGTCGCCAACCGCTTCAGCTGGCAGACCCCGGTCGCCCACTCCTCGTCGCCGACGATCACCGCGAACTCGAAGCCCCGCCGACTGGCGTACTTCAATTGCTCGCCGAGCTTGCGTGGACTCGGGTAGAGCTCCACACCGATCCCTGCCCGCCGCAGGTCCATCGCGAGCCGGCAGTAGTCGGCGGCGCGGTCGGCGCTGAAGTAGGCCAGGAACACCGGCGCCGGGGCCGCCGCGGACTCCAGCATCGCCAGCTCCTCCATCGCCGCGAGCAACCGATCGAGCCCGAGGGATGCACCGATGCCGGGAATGTGCGAGCGCGTGAACTTGGAGGCGAGGTCGTCGTAGCGGCCGCCCGAACACACGCTGCCGATGTCCGGGAGTGCGCCGAGGAAGGTCTCGAAGATCGTTCCCGTGTAGTAATCGAGCCCGCGCGCGATCGACAGATCGAGTTTGATGCGTTCGGTGCTCACCCCGCCAGCGGCAATGCCCTCGAGCACCTCGCGAAGTTGCGCGACACCGAGCCGGCCGAGTTCCGAGCCGGCGACCAGCGACTCGACACGTGCCAGCAACTCGGCGTCGCTCCCCCCCAACCCGGCCAGAGCCAACACCTGCCGCGCCTGCGCGTCCGAAGCGCCGGCAGTGCGCGCCATCTCTTCGCACACCGCATCCGCCCCGACCTTCGCGAGCTTGTCGAGGGCGCGCAGCACTGGCACCGCGCGGTCCGCGAGGTCGACCGACTCGAGCAGCCCGTTGAGCACCTTGCGGTTGTTCAGCCGAATGGTGAACTCCTGGAAGCCGATCGCCCGCAGCAACTCGTGGATCACCAGCCCGGTCTCGACGTCGGCGATCATGCTCTCGGTCCCCAAGGTGTCGAAGTCGCACTGCATGAACTCGCGGTAGCGACCCCGCTGGGTGTTCTCGCCGCGCCACACTGCACCGATGTGGTAGCGCTTGAACGGCAGCCCCAGCTCCTGTTCGTGCTGCGCGACGAAGCGCGCCAGCGGCACCGTGAGGTCGAAGCGCATCGCCACGTCGTGCTTGCCGTGCTCGAAGCGGTACACCTGCCGATCGCTCTCGTCGCCGCCCTTGCCCAGCAACACCTCGGCGTACTCCAGCGCGGGGGTGTCGATCGGGCTGAAGCCGAACGAGCGGTAGACGCGCTTGGCGGTGTCGATCAGCGCCTCGCGCGGCAGCATCGCTGCGGGCAGATAGTCGCGGAACCCTTTGAGGGTGCGCGGGGTCACGAGCTTCGGTCTGGTCACGGCGGGGAAGAAGCTACGCGTTCACCGGCCCGACAGCCACCGCCAAGACTCGCCCGAACGATCGCGACGCTGCTTCAGAGCGGCCCGCGCCACCGCCCGGCACGCGGGGCTACTTCACCTTGAAGCGCCAGCGGGCGAGCTGCTTGTTCGGGTTGCTCGCCTGCACCGTCACGTCGCCACCCGGCAGCGGCTCGAACGGGACGAACAACGCCATCCCCGGGGCCGAACTGCAGCGGTTCCAGCCGCGGAACAACGTCAAGCCCTCGACCGCCTTGCCTCCCGCGTTGACCTGGAACGTCACCTCACCACCCAGCGAACCATCACGCCACGTGTGGACGGTGATCGGGTAGCCGACGGTGCGGAGCTTGCCCTTGCCGAGCTTCTCGAGCTCGGCCCGGACCTCCGGCCCGAGCAGCTTCACGTCGATGCTGCGCGGCGCCAGCGCCTTGTTGTTCTTGTCCTGCATTGGCCATACGCGTGACTTGGCTTGCTGCGGGAATTCGCAGCCACGCACCACGTCGAGCACCGCGATCGAGCCCTTCACGTAGACCCCGGCCGCACGGAGGTACGGATTCAACACCGCATCGCGGTAGCCGGGGATGTCGATCCAGTCGTGCATCGCCTTGGCCGCGGAACCGCGGGTCGAGACCAGCGCCGCGTTGGCGAACAGACTGCCAGCGCGCGTCGCGCCGGGCTGCCCCTCGCGCTGCAGGTGCTCCTCCAGCGGACCGCGTGCCTTGGAGTTGCGCTGCAGGTACTCGGCGTGCTGCCGGCACCGCTCCGAGTAGCCGGCATGCCACACGACCTTGGAATCGCTGCCGGGTGTGGCGTACTGGGCGCGCACCTTGCTCAGTTCGGCGATCCACGCCGCAGCGCCACTACTGACCGCATGCAATGCCGGGGCCTTCTGCCGCAGCGCGCGCAGCACCGGCGAAGCACCCGTCCAGAAATCGCGCCACTCCTTCTCCAGCGTGTCGATCGACACCCCGGTGGCCTCGAGGAACTTCTTCGCCACCTCGCCCTCGTTGTGTGAGCCGCGGGTTCGATCCAAGGCGGTGATGAAGGTCGGGTTGCGGCGCAGCAGGTAGTCGCAGAACGACCAGGCCTTGATCCGCCCGTCGGTCGGAAACTCGGCGGCCTTGATCAGCGGCAGCCGGGCCGCCTTGGTGCCGCGCGGGTTGAACGCGGTCTCGATGGCCAGTTCCACCCAGGTATCCATGTCGGGCAGCAGCAGCTTGCGGCTCTGTTGCGTGACCGTGTTGCCGGTCTGCTGTGCGACGTTGAAGATCAGGTTCTGACGGAAGAACCGCCCGACGACCGCGTGGCCGATCCCCTCCCGCAGGCCATCGCTTCCGGTCCCCGAGAACGGCTGCGCCACCCAACGCACCGCGGCGTCCTGGATCACCTGCGGCCGAGTCGGTCCGAGCATCCGGTAGCCGACCCCGTCGAGGGTGAACGCGATGCCCAGCGCGCCCTCGAGGATGAACTTGCGCCGGTTCGCGTCGGGCACCACTTCGGGCGTGCTCGAAATCACCTTGCGCTGCTGGTCCGGCCCGTTGAGGAACACCATCACGCGGTTCTTCACGTTGTCGGCAGAGAACCGCTCCCCGACCATCGCTTCCGTGCAGAACGCGAGTGCCCGCTCGGCGTTCTTCGCCGCCTCCACCAGCACCTCACCCGGGTACTCGCCCCACATGGTGAAGTGCTCCGACTTGGCGCACACCGCTTGGACCCCCACCTTGGCGAGGAACCGCGGCGGCGGGGCGCCATCGACGACCTTGGCTTCGTATTGCTTCTTCTGCTCCCGCTGGACCAGTTGATCCATCAACCGGGAGCGGTCGAACAGCTGCTGCTCGAGTTCGGTGCCGGACAACCCGCCGAACTCGCGGTGACCGAGCGCCGTGCGTAGCTCGGGGTCATTGGGCAGGAAGCGCAGCGCGCGCTCGGTGTGGTACTTCGCACGATCGGTCCGGCCGGCTTGCCGGAGTTCGGTCGCGAGCTTCTTGTGCGCCGAGCCCACTTGTTTGGCGACCGAGTCCCATCGACTCTTCACCGAACGCGCCACGCCGGCACTCGGGTTGTCCGCCTCGGGGTAGTTGAACCCCGGCTTGGGTGCCCACGCGGTGCCGACCCGCACGAAGCCCAGGCCCTTCCGCGCCAGGGCATCGTCCTTGTCGTAGTCCGCCAGCACCTCCAGCCACACCGGCCGCGCCATCCCCGGGAACCCCGCCTTCAGCGCCGACTCGGCGAACTTGCTCAGCGCCTCGGCCTGCTGCTTCAGGAACTTCCCCTCCTCGTCGACCTGCGCCGATGCGGTGGCCACGAGAAGGAGCGACGAGAACACCACGGCGGCACCGAGGCGAAGCGGGTTGGAGTCCATGGAGGAAGGCGAACGTGCAGGAGGGAGCGGCCCGCATTGTGCGGCAAGGACGGTGGAACTTGCCAGCGCGCCGAAGGCGCGCCCCATGTTTCCAGGCAGGGCCAGTCCGCGTGTCAGGGAGCACCGCCCCCCTGAGCCCTCGAACTCCTGCCCCCGCAAACCCGCAACAGCCCCGCACCACTCGAACCCACCGCCCGAGCACGAGCCCCTCACCCCGAACCCTACCGAGTCATGAACGTCGCCGTGTGCTTCCGCTCACCCAGGGTCCACTCCACCTCGACCCGCGCCTTCCGCGGTAGCGGTGAGAACGGGTAGAACACCAACAACCCCGGCGCCGCTGACCGGCGGTTCGCACCTGCACGGGTATCGTCGACCAGGCCTTCGACCTCCTTCCCGCCGGCACTCACTCGGCACGTCGCCGTTCCGCCCGCGCCGCGCCAGGTATGCAGACTGATCGGATAGCCGATCACCTTTCCGGCGTTGTCCCCGAGCAGCCGGTCGACTCGTGCATCGAGCAGCGCACGGTCCAGTTCCACCGGCGCGTCCGTCGAGTTGAGCAGCGGGTAGAACGCCATGCGCAGCCCGCCACCCGCGCCGCCGCCTGCGGTCTGCCCCTTGCCGACGCCACGCAGTGCATCGATCACCACGATGCCGCCCTCGGCGAACAACCCCACGCGAGTCAGCCCGGGGTGCAGCAGGGCGTCCCGATAGCCCGGCAGGTGCAGCCAATCGGCCAGCACGCCCTTGGGCGCCCCCTTGGTGGCGATCAACGCCATCTGCGCGAAATAGCGCCCGAGCTCGGTCGCCCCGAGCAACCCGTCGCGCTGGGTCTGTTCGGCATCGGCGCCGCGCTCGTTGCGGTTCTTGCGCAGGTAGTCGGCGTGTTGCTTGCACTGCTGCGACCACGCCGCGTCCCAGGTGACCGCCGGCGCACCGAGTCGTGCGCGCACCGCGTTGAACTCGCCTAGCCATTTCGCCGCATCCTTGCTGGCGGCACCGAACGGCGGCCTCTTGGCGCGCAGCTTGCGCAGAACCGGCGTCGCGCCAGTCCAGAAGTCGCGCCACTCTCGCTCGAGCGTGTCGACCGAGACGCCGCTGCGCTGCTGGAATTGCGCCGCGGCTTCCAGCGAGTTCTTCGCCCCGCGCGCCCCGTCCAGCGCCAGCAGCAACGACGGGCCGCGCCGCAGCAGATAGTCGCAGAACGACCAAGCACGGATCCGGGCCTCGCTCGGGAAGTCCGCGGCGCTGAGCAGCGGCAGCTTGGCGAGCGGAGTGCCGCGCGCGCTGTAGGCCGCTTCGATCGCCATGTCGCGCCACGCGTCGACATCCGGAATCAGCACCTTGCGCTGCTTGCTACTCGACACCGTGTGCGCCTTGCTCTCCATGTCGATCGAGAACACGTGGATGCTGCCGAGGAAGCGCGCCACCACGGCGTGGCCCAGCCCCTCGTTGAGCGCGTCGCAGCGCATCCCGCCCCACTGTTGCACCGGCCAGCGCACGGCCAAGTCGCGCACCACCATCTCGGAAGCGTCGCCCGACATCTGCGCCCGATCGGCGCCGCGACCGAGGTCGCACATCGCGGTGTGCTCGAGCAGGAACTTCAGCAGGTCGGGCCGGAACAGCTCGCTGTTGGCCTGCAGCGCCTTCTTGTACTGCGGTTCGGAGGCGAGGAAGATGTAGGTCCTGATGCGCAGCTCCGGCGGATTGAAGCCCTCGCCAGCGAACACCTTCGAACAGAACGAGTGCGACCGTTCGACGAGCTGTGCGATCTGCTTGAGGAACGACGGGTCGAAGTTGCTCCAGATGGTGAAGTGCTCGGTCTTCACGCCACGGTGCGCGATCCCTGCCTTGGTGAGGATCGGGCACTGTTTGGTGCTGCCGAGCTCGGTGACCGGGTATTCGGTGCGCTTCTCGACCGCGACCAAGGTGTCCATCTGCCGCGAGTTGTCGTAGAGCCGTCGCTCCAGCTCCGATCCGACCAAACCGTGGAACTCCACCAGCCCCGCACCGGCGCGCGCCTCGCGGTCGTCGGGCAGGAACCGCAGCACCCTGGTGAAGTGCCACTGCGCGCGGTCGGTGCGCCCGGCAGCGGCGAACTTCTTGGCGCGTGCCTTGTGCGCGTTCCCGCACTGCTTGGCGGTGGTCGCCCAGCGCCGCTCGACGTTGCGCATCGCGTTGGAATCGGGGTTGTCAGCCTGCGCGAACTCGAACCCTTCGCCCGACATCCAAGCGCCATTGGCCCGCGCGAAGCCCAGCGCCGACCGAGCGGCCACGTCATCGGTATCGTAGACTTGCAGCACCTCTTGCCAGATGCGACGCGCGTGACCGGGGAACCCGGCGTCGTAGGTGGCGCGCGCGAACTTGCCGAGATCGGTCGCGACCTTGCGGAGGAATGCCTGCTCGTCCCGATCCTGCGCAGTGGCAGTCACGGCGAGCAGCGAGAACGCACACAGCATTGCGGCGGTGCGCCGCCATCCTCGACGCCTGTCCGCGCTCATTCGGGTCTCGCGTGGCAAGCGGCACGGCAGAAGATGAACAGTTCGACGCATGATCTCCTCGGGGTGGGTGGACCGCCCCAAACTAATGGACCGACTCGGTCGGGGTACCCGGTGGCTGCGTTTCCCGACTGGAGGCGGATGCGAGGCCCGGGACTCGCCGCGGACGGGTGCCGGTCGACTGGGGCGTGCCCGGGTTTGGTCGGGGAAGACCCTGGGGTGACTGACTTCGGGTGACTGACTCGGGGTCGTGGTCGCCCTCGGCCTCAACCTCTGGAGCAGCGAGGGCTCCCCTCGCGACCCCGCCGGCATCGGCATCGGTCCAAGCAAGTTGCGACCGACGCCGATGCCGACGGGGCCGCGAGGGGAGTGGGGGGAGTCCTGGGGTGTGTGGGCGGGCGCGAGGGTGGGGCGTCAGCCCGGGACCTCGTGGTGTCCGATCAACCCGTGCCTTCGCCAACCGACGTTCAGCAACCAGTTGCGTGCCCGTGCGACCGGTCGAGCGAGTTCTGAAGCGACTCGGTTGGTCAGCTTCTCGCGCCAACCGTCGAACCACCGTCCCGAGGTGAACCAGTCGATCTCCTGCGCCAACCGCACCCCATGCCGGCGCGCGTTGTTGAGCACGTAGGCCAGCGCGTGGCGCACTTCGCGCGGCGTGCGCAGGATGTGGTCGTGGTAGCGGTCGGCGAACACCTTGCCTGAGCGACCCCACAGCCGATTCAAGGCCCGCGCGATGCGGATGAGCAGGCCTTGCAGCCCGCGCGACAGACACGCGCGATCGGTCGCCTCCACGATCATGTGCAGATGGTTGCCCTGCACGGAGTAGTGCACCAGGCGAAATCCGTTGCGCTCGCAGCCCTTCGCGAACGCCGCGCACAGGACCGCGTACACACCCTGACTCCGCAGCGTCGGAAGTGCACGCATCAACCGGGTGGTGACATGAACCGGAAACCGCGAAGCCAACGCCGCACGGCTCCGGTGCGACACCCCAGCCTTGTCCCCCTTCGGCTTGCGCCCCGCCCCTTTGCGCCGACCTCCCCAGTTCATTCGAGGGAACGGCAATAGGCCCGTGTTGTCCTTCGATCGCTTCATCGCATCACCCCACCTTTGATACGGCTGAAATATACAGAACAAGCCACGGAACATCAACCAACTAATCCATGTTTTCACATTCAATGCGCCGGATCGACTCGAGCCCGGTCACGAACCGACTGCCCGAACACGACCGCACCCCCTGCGCTCACAAAGGTCCCGACCACTTGGTGCCCATTCACCCCACCGCCCCCCCCATACCCCACCTCAAGAGCTCTCCCGCGGCCCGTCGCCGTCGGCATCGGTCGCTCTCAGCCGAGCGAAGCGAGCCTGGACCGATGCCGACGGCGGCGGGGGCCGTGGAGAGCCCCGCGGCTTCAGAGCTAGAGGTTGAGGGAGCTCAAGAGCCCAAGAACCCACCCCAACACCCCACCAACGACTCCGTCACGAACCCCCGACGATCGAACCGCCACCATCACACCTCCTCCGCCACTGCCCAACCGCACCATCACCCCACCCCCGACCACTCCCAACCGATCCACCCCAACTCGCACGCAGCTCATGAATCGTCCCCGCTAGACTGCCGCCCATGACGCCCGCGCCAACCCCTCCCGGACGCCGCACGCCGAGGTCGTCGCTCGCGCTCGCCACGTTCGCACTCGGCACCATCCTGGGCACACCCACGACCGCCCAAGCGCGCCGGATCACGGTCCAAAACCTCGCCCCGTTTCCGCGCAGCGAGTGGGTCAGCGCCGTCGTCCCGTTCGCCCGCGGTGCCGTGCCGAAGCTCCCCGACCAACACGCCACGGGCTGCCCCACCGTGTGGCAACCGTTCGGCGCGCGGTGGCCGGACGGCTCGCTGCGCCAGGCACTGTGCCTGTTCCCCCTGGAGCTGCGCGCGATGAGCGAGCGGCTGATCGAGCTGAAGACCGGCGCCGGCCCCGACCCCGTCGGCGAAATCGTCGACCCACTCGGCGCCGGGCTCGCCAAGCTCCGCGTCGTCGTACGGCAACCGGATGCAACCAGCACCGCGACGCCGACCCGTGTCGAAGTGCTCGAACAGAATCAGGCCCGCCAGGTGCTGCTCTACCGGTGCCGGATCGGCCGCACGGGACTCCTGTTCGAATTGATCCTCACCTGCTACCGCGGCCAGGCGCACTTCCAGGCCGACGTCGCGCTGTTCTTCAGTGATCCGACCAGCGCCGCAATGCAGGTAGCGGTGCAAGAGGTAGCGATCGAATCCAGCGGTTTGGTGCTCGCGCTGCGCAATGCGCGCGCGTTCGGAGTCACTCAACAGATCACCCCGGCCGGTTCGCGAACCACGCTGCTGCGCGACGCGGTGCTCGGCGACGGTCAAGGGATCCGCCGCAGCGGCGTGCTGCGTCCCCCGCTCGGCGGCAAGGGCCCGGCGCTCGCCGCGCGAACCCACGATGCAGCGGCACTGGTGCCGGTGCTCGCGGCGACGTCGTGGCGTGGCACCGGCGCCTACGGCCCATTCGGCTATGTGCCCGTGCCGCCGCCATGGCTCGAGGGTTCGGCCGGCCGCCAAGCGCTGGCGCTGCGCCACCGCCAGTTCGTCGCGTGGAGCGCTCGCCCCGGCGATCCATTCGTCCGGTGCGACCACATGCTGGCGAAGGATCCCAGCCAGACCGGCGACCAGGGGGACTTCGGCATCCTCCGGCTCGAACCGGTGGTGAGCACTGGACTGCCGTCGTTCCTGCTCGAGGTCGAGCCGTCGGTACTACAGGAGGCCTGCCGCCCGGTGCACTTCTTCGAGGCCGACGGCACACCTGTGCGCACGCAGAAGCACCCGGACTGGGTGGTGTGGGACGGCCGCGCCCACTGGAACAAGGAGGCATCTCCGGACCGCCTGGGAAAGCCGCATCCGCAGCCGAAGTTCCACGCCAACGGCTGGTTCGGCAAGGACCGCCAACACTGGAGCAGCAATTACCTGTGCGGCTACTACCTGCTGACCGGCGCTGCCTGGGCGCGACGCGAGATCGACAACGAAGTGCAACTGTTCCTCGGCATGCAGACCGTGCGGCCGGGACTCGGGACCACCGGACGCGGCGCGCCGCGTGCAGCCGGACGCATGCTGCTGCTCGGCTGCTGGCTGTACCAGTGCACCGGCGATCAGGCACTGCTCGATCGCATGCGACAGCGGATGCTCGTGTCGCACCTACCCGGTTGGTTCGGCCGCGAGCTGCCGGAAGGCAAGGTCCGACCGCTCAACGTCCACCCGCCGGACAACCGGGTGCTGAACGGCGCGACCAAGTTCTGGTCACCGTGGATGGAGGCGATCGCCGCGGTCGGGTACTTCGCGCTCTACCGCACCACGGGTGACGAAACTGCCAAGCACATGGCAGACGTGATCTCCGCGACCGTCCTGCAGCATGGCTGGCTGATCGATCGGACCGGGGCGCACGTGGGCTACGCGATCCGCTGGAACGAGGACGCGAGTCCCATCACGGAGCAACAGATGCACGCCCGCGAACCGACGGTGTGCCACTGGGCAAGCGGCGGGATCGGGTTGTGGGCCCTCGGCGGCGTATCGGTCGCGCTGCACTTCGCCAAGCTGCGGCAGGACACTGCATCCGTGGCCAAAGCGGAGCGGATCCTGCAGATGCTGCGTGCCGGGCGGATGCGGCGCACTGCCGACGGGTGGTGGGATCCGCTGGCCGCGTGGGATGCGGTTCGCGACGCCGACGAGGAGAAAGCCAAGTAGATCGATGTCGAGCGGGCGCACGTCCACGCACCACCCGCAGCCCTCCCGTTCGCCCACTGCCATGATCAATCTCCTGCGCCCGGGATTCTTCGCCGGACTCCTGCTCGGCCTCGGTCTCGGCCTCCTGGCGACGCACTTCTGGTGGAGCCCGCCGCCCGCGCTGGCGACGCCGGACTCGGATGCTCGCCCACGCGGGTCGTCCGACGGGCTACCCGAACCCGTGCGGTCCGAATCGGAGCCCGAGCCCGCCTCGGTGAAGCAGACCGCACCGGCAGAGACGCGGGTCGCGACCCCGGAGGGTTGGATGCCGACCGCACCGCTCGATCGCTCCTGCACACTGCGCGGGCGGGTGCTGACCCCCGACGGTGTGCCGGCCGCCGGGCGCTCGTTCGCATGCTGCGCACGGTTCGGCGACCATCGCGTCGCGGAGTACGTGACCACCGACGCGGAAGCGCGGTTCCGATTCGTGGTACGCGGTGTGTTGCCTCCGGACACGCCGGGGACGCTGACGATGGAACCCGGCGAACCGAGCCACGGCATCACCGCCTACATCCCTCCGGCAGAGTCGCTCGAACACCCCCTTCCCCATCCGCTTCCCGCGGCCGAGGTCACGCTCGGTGACCTGCGGCTGAGGGTCCGGCCGCTGATCGGCGCCGGATTGGTCGTCGACGAGTTTGGACGCGGGGTCGTCGGGGCTCGCGTCGAGTTCCGCGTGCAGGCACCCGGCGGCACCGGCACCCGAGTCGGCTACACGCTTCGCACCACAACCGATGGCGTGTTCCGCCTGCACAGCGAGACGCCGCCGGGCGCAGTCGAGCTGCACGTGCGCGCCGCAGGACATGTTGCCTCCGGGCCGCTGCACATCGCACCGGGGCGCGACGACCTACGCATCACGCTGCCGCGGGCCGGGGAGTTGCGCGGCGTCGTCGAACACCCCGCGAGACTGCAGCCGTCGATCGCATTGACCGGCAGCGACGGCAAGCGCTACACGCCGACGACTTGGAGTGGTCGGATAGGCGACGGGGTGCAGCGGCTCCGCACCAAGTTCTCGTTCAGCGAGCTGCCGCCGGGCACGGCAACCCTGTCGTACGGTCTGCCTGGCCAGGCACCGATCACGCTCACGGTCCGCGTCGACCCGCAGGCCAGCCCCGACCACCCGCTGCTGCGCGGGCTGGAGCTCCACTGACGTTCACCACTTCACTCCGGGCACCGGCCGCAGCCGCTGCAGCAACTTGATCGCGGCATCGCGCATCTTGTCCTGATCGAGCACCAACAGGTGCTTGGCGGTCGCGGCGTTCTGTGCCGTGGTAGTCCTGAGGTCGGCAAGGAACGCCGCGTAGGCCTTGCGGTACTCCGCCGGTCCGTTTTGGAACAACAGCACGTAGTACGCACAGTGCATGCGGGAGATCGGCTCGAACAACTGCTTGTGACCGATCAACTCCTTCAGCGTCCACTGCAGCGGCGGGAGCTTGGCCAGCACGTCGCGTGGGGCGAACGGGAACGCTTTTCCGGTCTGCGCAGCCATGCCGGCGACCGTCTGCTCGCCGCATTGCATCCAAGGGTCGGCCACCAGGTCGTAGTCGAGGTCGAGAACCACGCTGGCGAGTTCCCGCCCGAGCTCGCGGCGCATCTCCGATCCGGGACCGCGGTCCGGCACGGTGAGCACACGACCCGGAAGTACCTGGCCGAGCACCTCCAGCGGGCTTGCACCGTCGCTCAGGTACGGTCGGTGCCCAGCCGCGTCGGCGTGGACCAACACCGCAACGGGCTCTCGGTCATCGACCCAGCGCGACCCGTGGACGCGCGTCAATCGCCCGGCGATCTCGGCACATAGCTTCCGCACTTTCGCGAGATGTGTCGCGGTCACCTTCGGCCCGGATGACACTCCCACGCCGTTCTTCACGCTCAGCGGGCGTTCCGTCAGAACCCGCGGCAACTCTGCGCATTGGACCACCGCGGACTGGGCGATGCGGATGACGTCCGCGCGCAGCGCAGGCCACCGTTTCTGCGGCACGATGAAGTCGATGTGCAGCCCGCGTCCGGCGGCGCGTCGGAACACCAGCACTCGCACCGACGGCTCCGGGTTCTTGGCGTTCGCGGGCTCGGACGTCACCAGGTACGGTGGCGTGGTACGGCACAGCTCCAGAACCGCGTGCGCGTTGGCCGGCGCCACCGCTTCGTGGCGCGCCTGCATCGCCGGTCGCAAGTACGTGTTGTCCACCAGCAGCACGAACACCGACAGGAACGCGCCGTCGACCGTGCTCGAGAACGCCATCAGCTGGTGGTAGCCCGGCTTGTTCGACATTTGGCCCCACTCCGGCGTCCCGGTGCGCCAGGTCGCCGGCACTTCGATCCGCACCAGCCCCTTGGGGTGGCACAACACCTGGGGTTTCGGGGAGTCCTGCTGACCCGCCAGCGGGACGGCGAAACAGATCGAGGCGAACGCGAGCGAGCCGGCGTGCATTCGCTTTCTTCTCCGCGATGCGCCTCCGACGCACAAGCCCTGACGCCGCGCAACGGTACCCGATCGGCTCCCGTGGCGCGGACACCGCTCACCGCAGGACCGGGCGGACCCACGAGGCAACACTGCCGCGCGGCCCGCCGACGCCCCATTTGCCCTGGATCCGCCAGTCCTTCAGCTCCTGCTCGAGCACCTTCTTGCTGTCGATCGAGCACGTCACGGTTTGGCCGCGCCCCCACAGCTTCACGGAAATCGGCTTGCCCGTGACGATCTGGTCGACCCCACGCACGGCCGCCAGCACCTGCCATGGGCCGGGCTTGCCCGGTGCCTCGCGGCGCCCCATCAGGTAGACCCCCGCGCCGGCGACCAGCGAGACTCGAAGCCACTGGTTCGCGATGCGGCCGAACACCAGGTCCGACTGCGGCATTCCACCCGGCTGCATGGTGAGCGTGGCGCTGATGGAATAGCTCTTCGCGGTCGAGCTGCCCTGCCAACGCACCGCCGGACTCCCTGGCACGAACTGGGCATCGCCCGGCTTGCCGACCACGTCGACCGGCAGAGGAGCCGGAGCGGGATACGGAGCGACCTCGCGCGCCGCGACGAACGCCAGCAACTCGGCGTCGAGCTTCTGCCACGCGTCCTCGCCGAGCGCAGACTTCAGCCGCGACGCGAAGATCGCCGGTAGCGCAGCCGACGCCGTGGTGTCGCGCAGTGTCTCGAGCAGGGCACGGTGCGCCACTTCGTGTCGCTCGGCGAGCAGAATCCACAGCATGCGGATCGGGTGGTACTTGTCGAGCTCGGTCAGCTTGCCCCAGTCGTCGCGCAGCATCGCCGCGACCTTGGGGAACGTGCCGGCAGCCACCAGGGCTCGAGCCTGCTGCACCCGCAAACCTTCGATCGGGTCCGCGACGCGGCTCTTGGCCCAACCGCCGGCTCGCATCACTTCCCCTTCGACCCACATCGGGAAGCCCTCGGCGACCCACTTGGGCAGGAAGCTGCCGCGACTCTGCGTGCACAGCATCACCATGAGGTGTGCAGCCTCGTGGGCCAGGGTCTGGCGGTTGCCCGGATCCATGCCGGCCTCGGTCCACCACGCGGCGTCGACCATCATCACGTGGGCGGTCAGGGTGCGGCCGTCCGCGAACCCCTGGAACTTCGCATACCACGGCATGCGGTGGCGCACCGCCGCGGCGGCGTAGCGGCGCCGGTCGCTGTAGACCCGCACCGCGAGCTTCTTGGTGCCCGCCTTCGCCGTCGGTTGGAAGTGTCGCTCAGCCAGCGCCCAAACCTGGTCGAGCACCGCCATCGCGTCGTCCGCGAACAGATCGTCGCGCATCTCGCAGACCAACTGGAAGTGCTTGCTCCGCCGCACCGTGGTGGCCTGCGCCGCCACCCCCACCAACAGTGTGGTGGCGGCGACGCACCCGAACACGGCGCGGCGCCAGCGCGGCGCAGCGGGTGAGCACGGCGTATTCGATCGAACCGAGGCCATCGCCGTCCCTTCGCCGAAGCCTGCGAGATCGCCACGCACGCAGCGATCCGCACCCATTCGGCCACGGATCACCGAGGACCTCCGGTTGCCGTGTCGATTGCGCTGTGCCGACAGCTCATCCGGCGCGCCGCAGTCGATCCTGCAGCGCGCGAGCCTTGCGGTGCACGTCTTGGAAGCGGGCCTCCCATTTGGTGGAGAGCACATGCTGCAGGGTCTTGGCCGCTTCGTCGAGCTGCCCGGCGTCGATCTGCGCGCTGGCGAGCGACAACCAGCCGTCCGGCTCGAGACTGCGCACTCGCACCACCTGGCGCCACTGCACCACCGCGGCGGCATCGCGCTTCTGTTCGGCACGGACCTTGGCGAGCCGTCGGTGACCTTCGGCCTCGTTCGGCTCGACCTCCACCATGCTGGTGAGCGCCCGCTCGGCACCCGTCGGATCACCCTGTGCCTCGAGGCGGCGGGCGAGCTCGGCGTACAAGTCCAAGTTGCGCGGCGCGACTTTCAGCGAGGCGAACAGCGCCTCGATCGCTCCCGACCGGTCGCCCGCGCGATCGAACGCCTGCAACAGGCGCGTGTGCACCTCGTCGTCGGCGGGCTGCAGCTCGCGCGCTTTGCGCAGCTGCGCGATCGCTTGGCGAGTCGCGCCGCGGTCGAGATAGAGGATCCCGACCGACTTGCGAATCAGCGGAGCGTCGAGTCCGGTGCGAGCCACCTTGGCGTCCCAGCGCGCCACGTAGGCGTCGAGATCACCGATCTCGCGCAGGGCGGCGCGCAGACTGGCGATGGCCTCGTTGCGTTGCCGCTGGTTGTCGCCCCACGTGACGACCGCGGCCGCCGCGGCGTCGATCGACTCGTCGACCTTGCCCAGCTTGGCCAGGGATCGGGCCAGGAAGCCGTAGTAGGAGGTCCGGGTGTGGCGCCAATTCCAGCGGCGTCCCCCGAGTCGCTCGTTGGTCCGCAGCGCGGCTTCGTACCAGCTCGCGGCGTGGTCGAAGAACCCACAGTCGAACGCGATCTTGGCGAGTTCGGCGATGGTGTGCTCGTGCCACCAGTGCTTGTCCTCCCAACGTTTGGCGGTGGCGAGCAGCAGCTCCTCCGCACCCTTGCGGTCGCCGGTCCGCTGGCGCGCGCGCACCAGTGCGATGCGGTAGTCCAAGCGATCGCGGCGTGCGCCGATCAGCGCGACCAGGTACGGAATCGCCTCGGCGTGCTGGCGAGACTCGATCAACCAGTTGGCCAGCTGCCAGCGGCCTCCCTCGAGCAGCGCCCCGGAGCGGTCCAAGTCGCGCAACGCGGTGATCGCCGCCTCGCGTTCGCCCAGCCCGTTCCACAGGTACCGCGCGACGTAGGTCACCCGAGCCTCCGACTTGGGGTGGGCTGCAATCACACTGCGCGCCACCTCGGCGAAGTCGCCGGCACCGCCGTGCCAGAACCAGCGGTTGTTCTTGAAGAACATCTCGGACCCGCGCCAGTTCATCCGCTCCAGATCGCGGCGCAATTCGCCCAGCACCAGCGGACGCAACCGCCCGGTGAGCGACCCGGCGCCCGCGTGCGCGAACTTCGCAACCTGGTAGTGGAACGCGCGCCACTGTTCGCGGTGCACGCTGCGCAGCCACGTGGGCTCGGTCTCGAGCTCACGGACCAGGAACTCCAGCGCGACCCGCCCACCCAGCACCTTGTCGAGCGTGGTCGCCAGACGGCTGAGCTTGGCACCCCGGTCGAGCAGGAAGCGCTCCGCCAGCTCGGGCACCTGCCGGTCGGCAAACGCCCGCAGATCGCGGCGCGCAGCGGTGATGCCGACTTCGTGGGCGACGTCGTGCAAGCGGCAGAGGCCGTCGAACTTCGCCTGCAACACGATCCAGGGTTCGCGCCACAGCCGGTCGCTCAGCCGAGCCAGCAAAGCCCGGTAGAGTCGCACGCCGCTGCCGAGCGACACCTCGCCGCGCTTGCGCAGGCACTCGATGTAGTGCGAATCGAGCCGCCCGACGAACCAGAGTCTCTGCGGCAACAAGGTCTGCCGCGCGAGTTCGCTGGTCAGCAACGCCTCCCCGCGGGCGAACTGGCGGCGTTCGCGGAGGTACTTCAACACCGTGTCGAACACCGCGTGGGAAGTGGCGGGCAGGACCCCGTCGTGCCGCGTGCGACAGTCGTCCAGCGCGGCGATCAAGGTGTCGATGGCCTGGTCGCGGTACTCGTAGCGCCACTGGGTCTGCGCCAACGCGCGGGCGACCTGCAGGCGATCGTCGGGTTCGACCTGCGCGAACAGCTGGCTCAGCTGCCGCAATTGCTCCTCGCCGAGGCTCTGGTGGCGCATGCGACCCAACGATTGCAGGTAGTCAGCCATCGCCGCCCGCTCGCCGGGTTCCCACTGCCCCTGGGCAGCGCCGCGCAACGCCTCGAGCGCGCGGTCGAGGTGCGGCCCGGAGGCATTGCGCACCTCGGCAGCACGCGCTTCGACTTGCGAAGTCAGCAGCAGCAGTCCCCGCCGATCCACCCCCCGAGCAGCGGTTGCGCGCAGCTTGGCGATCGCCTCGATCAGGCTGTCACAGGTCGCTTCCTCGTGCACCTGGGAGATCACCTGACCCACTCGCGCCAGGAATTCGTACGCCCGGCCCGTGGTGTGGCCGATCACGCCGTACGGCAAGGTCCCGAGGATGCGGAACTCCTTGCTCGACTGGTAGGCGCTGCGCACCTGCCAGACGTAGTTCGCCGGGTAGCTCGCCTTGCGGAGCAACACCCGGAGCGCGGCGAGATCTTCGGTCGCCACCGCGCCGGACAAGCCTGCACCGGGGCGATTCAGGCGGCCGCGCAGCCGCTGCAACCGCCGACCCAACTGGTACTCGGCACTGACTTCGAAACTCCGCTCCTGCGCCGTGGCGCGGTGCGCGTCGTCACCCAACACCAAGTACCACGTGGCCAGGGTCCGGTAGTCCTCGGCACTCAGCTCGTCGACCTTCTCGACCCGTTCGAACACCGCTGCGGCCTGCGCGACCTTGCCGCGCTCGGCCATCAGGTAGCCCAGGGCGACGCGCCATTCCGACTGCGCCTCACCGGCGTCGATCCACTTCTGAAGCAGCGCGGTGAGCTCGTCGGTGCGGTCCAGTGCGACCAACAACCGGAAGATCTCGCGACGCCAGTCGAGCGCCTTCGGGTCGGCGGCGAGGTGGCGCTGCAGGTGTGCGAGCACGGTGTCTCCGACCGTCGCCGCGGTGTCGCGACGGGTCGCGGCATAGGCCATGGTGACGGCACTCCGCGCCCGCAGAATGCGGTTGAGCGACGGCTCGTCGTCGCCCCGCCCCGGCACGGCGTCGAGCAACTCCGCGGCGCGCTGGACGGTGATCGACCGATCGCCGCCCGCCTCGGCATCGAAGCCGAGCTGTTCGAGCACGAACCACGGCCGGTGCAACTTCGACGCGGCGGCTGCGGCGGCGCCGAAGCGCGCAGCCAGCGCCTGACGCGCCGCCTTGCGGGCGCGTTCGGTGCGGTCACGACGCTCGGTTCTCGGCAGCTTCTCGAGCTGCTCGACCGGACCGAGCGCGGCGCGCACCCGAATCGCCAGCAACCGATCCGCAAGCTGGCGGGCCGCTGCGGCGGCGATCTCTCCGCGACGGATCGGCTCGGCGCGTTCTGGCTGCAACCGTGGAACCAACGCGAACACCTCGTCCTCGAGTGCGGCGGTCCAGTCTCCGGTCAGCTGGCGCTGGAACAACTTGGCGGCAACCGACTCCGGCGCGGTCTTGGCGACGGCCAGCCAGTGACGAAGGAACGCGAGTGCCTGCGTCTTCTCCGGCCACGCGTCGAGCAAGGCGAGCAAGTGGCCGCCGAGCACCTGCTGAGCGGACGGATCCGCGGCGCCATCGAACCGCGCACGGAGTGCGTCACGCGCCTGCTGCCAGGCGGATCGATCGACCGAGTTCCGATGCCACGACAACCACGTGAGGTAGGCGCCGAGTCGGCGCAGCGACATGGTCGCGGCCGCGCCGAGGAAGTCGCCGCGCAACGCCGACTGGATCTCCTTCCAGGCGTCGGTGCGACGGAACTGCCAGCTGCCGAACACCTCGCCGGCAATCTGCAGTGCCTCGGGGGCGTCGCTCTGGGCGCAGCGCCGCACGACGCGGGCGAGCGGCTGCTGCCACTGCGCGTCGATCGCGTTGTCGTTCAGCTGCCAGCCGCGGCCGAGCGCGTGGTGCACCGCGGCCTGCAGCCGCGCGCGCCCCACGGGGTCGCGCGGATCGGCATTGTCCAACGCCTTGCGGATCCAGCCCACGACCTCGCTCTCGCGCCGCTTGAACATCTGACTGCTCAGCCAACGGTCGTAGCCCTCGCTGCTCTCCGGGTCCTTCGTCAGCCATTCGCTGCCGACCTGCACCAGACCGTCGAGGTCGCGCAGCGAGTAGAGGGCATCGTGCCAGACCTGGAACCAGAACCGCAGCTCGCTGCGCAACCACGACTGCGGCTGCGCCAGCTTGCTGCGGACCACGCCGATCTGACCGGCGTAGTCGGCGTATCGCCCCAGGGCCGACACGTAGTCCTGCACCGCGGCGAAATCCAGCGGGTGCCGTGCCGCGGTTTCGGCGCGGAGTTGCAGGGCCGGGGCCAACCGTTGCAACGACTCGAGCGCGCTCGCCCGGAACCGTCGCAGCGCCAGGTCGCGGTGGTCGCGGTCGGCGGCGAGGTATTCCGGGGCCGCGTCCGGCAACGGACGGCGGTACAGCGGGGCAAGCGAGTCCAGCAGCGCGAGCTGTTCGGCACTCGAAACTTGTTGGAACACTGAAGTTCGCAAGAGCTCGACCAGGAAGTCGATTCCTGCCGGGGTCTTGCCGCCCCGCAGTGCGGCGTTCCAACCCGTGACGATCCGCCGCGCGTGCTCCAGCATCGCCGGGCCGCGCCGACTCACCGTCAGCAGCCGCAAGCGCATCATCGGCACCGCTGGCTTGTCGCCCATCACTGCCGCCGCGCGGTCGAACGACGCCCACGCCTCGGTCCAGCGCTGCGTCGACTGGTAGTGGGTTGCCAAGCGCAAGTGCTCGGCGAGACCCCCGCCGCCGGCCGCCAAGGACTTCTTGGCCGCCGCGAGCTCCGGATCCTTCTGGCCGAGCATCGCGACGTCACCTTGTGCGGCGATCTGCCGCTGCATCGCGGTGCGGCAGGACTGCGGGTCGGCGACTTCGACCTCGAGGGTCTCGCGCCGAATCACCCGCCCGCGCGAATCACGCCGCTCCGAACGCCGGGCGAAGAACTCCCCGCCACGCGCCACGAAATCCGTGAACACGGTGGTCCACGCCGTCTTGCCATTCCGCACCTCGGTGGCGGACAACACCACCCTGCGCTCGCGGTCGATCGTCAGCTCCAGCCGTGCCGTCGCCGGTGCCGGTGCGGTGAGCACCAACTTGACCACTGCCGTTCCGGCTGGCGTGAGTGCGGCGGAGTAGCCGGCAAACGATCGCTGCAGGTCGACCTGAGAGTAGTCGTGCAACGGGAACGCGAACCGCGCATCGTGCGCGTCGGCGTCACGCACGCGGCCGAGGTGCACCGCCTCGGCCACCACCCCGCGCCGGCCGGCGTAGACATACTGCAACATCGGCTGGGTCTGGCGGCCGGTGTGACGAAGCGTCCACTCACCCGCACAGTAGCGACCTTCGGCGCGCCGCCAGTGGGTGATCCGCCCCTGCGCGCGGTGCACTGTCATCACCGTCTGCACCAGGTGGAACGCCTGCTTCGAATTGCGGAGTCGAGCCCGGCGGTCGAGGGTGGCGACCAGTTCACGCACCGCCTCGGACCAGCGCGCGAGGGTCGGCTGGGTGGCCGGGACGTGCGGGGCGGGAAGCTCGGGGAACCCGTAGAACGCGAAGGACACCGGACCGGGCGGCTGACGCGGGGGCGCGAGGGTACGCGGACCGGACGCGCCGCCCATCCTGAAGTAGCCGTCTGAGCTCCTGTCCACGCGCTTCTCCACCGACGGGAGCATCGCCTTCGTCGCGGCGGGCAGATCGCGGTAGTCGACGTCGTAGTCCTGCAACGCCGGCTGCGCCGTCGGCGGTTCGAACGCGAGTTTGTCGAGGTCTCCTTGGTCCTCCTCCGACGGCAACGCACCGGTGACCGGACCGGCGCCGGGTCCGTGGTTCTTGGCGACGGACAATCCCAACTCGCCGTCCCAGCCGGCGCGTAGGCTGTCGACCGGTCGGGACACGGGATTGCTGACGGCGACCGACCAGCCACTGAGGTCGCGCCCGAGCCGCTCGATCTCCGCGAGCATGCGCAGCTTGAGCTGCAGCCGGTAGGTCTTCGCCGCCCGCATCTGCTGCCGCAGGATTTCGGTGCTCGCCGCATCGCGGCCCGCGGTGAAGAACCGCTCGCCGTCCCGCATGTGCACGCGGCGCTCCACCCCGTAGCGCTTGCGGTCCTCGTCGTTCTCGAGCACGAGGAACGAGGTGTACGGCGTCATGATGCCGAACTCCTCGCTGAACGCGACGATGTCGGCCTTGACCGACGGGCTGCGGCCCTCGGCCAGCAAGGCGTCGACGTGGCGCCGCGCCCACAGGCGCGGGACGAACGAGTTGCCGTGCTCGGCGTCGGCGAGCTGCACTGCGGTGGTGTAGCGCACCGGCTTGCCGTCGAGGGTGCCCGTCACCACGACGCTGCCACTCTGGTCCGCGCCAGTGGGTAGGTAGCGCCCGAGCACCGCATGCTGCGAGCCGGTCGGGAGGTTTGCCAGCGTGCCCGGGTAGACCCGCGCCGTGCGCACTCCATCGAAGCGCACCTGCAGGTTCTTGATCGCCGGCCGGGCCGCTTCGGCGAGCAGATGGAACGCCGCTTCCGTCGGATCCACCGCCGCATCGTGGATCGCCCCGCCACCGAGACCGGCCAGTGCCTCGAGCACGCCGCGCTCGTAGGTCGATGCGGTCGGCACCGCGTGCACCACACCGCGAACCCGGCCCGCAGCGGCCCGCACGCGCGCCGCCAGCGCGACCGGGTCGGCATCCCCGGTCGTACCGATGCCGTCGCCGACGTACACCACGACGGTCCCCGGGCGTGCGTCCGCGGCAATCCGCGTCAGCACGCGGTCGAGGTCGGTCCAACCCAACGAGGCGCGCTCCGCGAGGAAGCTCAGCGCGCCACCGATGCTCTCCTCGGTGACCGCGACCGGTGCGGCGGTGTGCTTGGCCACTTCGACGTCCGCGGTGCACAGCTGGAAGCGGTCCTTCGGCCCGAGCATGCCGAGCAACGCCCGCAGGAACTCCGCCTGCCGCTGGCGCGCCGCCGAGTCCATCGACGCCGACGTATCGGCGACCACCAGCACCTCGACGGGCTCACCGTCCGGCACGAGATCGCGCTGCCAGCCCCCTGCGCCCGCGCCCGGGGGCGTGAGCCACATCAGGAAGTACCCGTCGTCGCCGCGCCGATGCGGAACGACGGTCAACGGTGTGCTTCGGTCGACGGTGATCTTCGCCTCGAAGTCCCGCTCGGGGGTTACCTGCTCGGCATCGTACTCCAGCGTCGCTGCATGGTCGGTGTTGCGCACCCGCACCTCGTGGGTCGGCGAGGTGACGCCGTGCAGCTTGCGCGCCGACGCGACCGAGACCTTGATGTCCAGCTTGCGCAGCGGATTCTTGCGCAGGAGCTCGCTGCGCAGCGCATAGCGGTACCGCAGCGTGTCGCCGGCGAGCGGCAGCACCTGGGTGTAGCGCAGTCGGATCCGCTTCTCCGAGTGCGGCTCGATCGGGAAGACCCGCGCCTTGAACAGGTTTCCGCCGCTCCACTCGAGCAGCCCAGGGTCTTTCTTGCGCCGCAAGATGTCCTCGTAGATCTGCCTCGCCCGCTCCTTCTCGACGATGTCCGCCTCGACCAACTCGTTGCCGATCCACATTCCGAAACCGCTGATCGACGCGTCGGCGGGCAACGGGAAGGTGAACACGCCCTCCAGCCGCGCGCCGGTGGTGTTGCGGAACGACTGTTCGACGGTGGTCTGCGCGATCTGGTCGCGGATCACCACGTCGACCTTGTGGTAGCCGACCGTGAGCGGGACATCCCGGCCGTCGACCTTGGCCAACAGCGCTCCGACCCACTCGTCGGTGGTCGACGACCGGTAGCCCGTGAGCCAGCGCGGCGCTGCACCGAGCGCCACCGTCTTGCCGTCCGCGGCCCTCAGGTCGGTCGGCTTGGCAATCGATTGTTCGAAGCCACCCGGACCGCGTACCACGACCGCCGCCTTGCCCGGCACGACCGCGAGGTCGCCGCGGTAGAGCCGCACCTTCCCCACCTCCGACAACTCGACGAGCGCGCCGGGTCCGACCACCAGCTTGCCCCCAGTCGAAAGGTCGATCTCCACCGCGTTGGCCCCCGCGACCGGCGTCCGCACCTGATCCCCGGGCATCACCAACGCGCGTTGCCGCAACAACGACCACCGATCCTTCCCCACCGGGCGCACCAGCGCAGTGCCCTGCCGATCCACCACCGTACCGACCCGCCCGTCCGGTACCACCGTGGCTACCGGTGCCTCCGCCTGGGGATCCGACGACCGCCACGACAGGGCCAGGGTGAACAGAGTGAAGGCGATCCCGCAGTGCGTTCGGTTCATGTCGAGTCTTGGAGGAGTCGATCCTCGCTGGCGGCCGCCAACGGGACCCCGCGGCCCGAGTTCCGTCGGATCGGGGTCGTGCGGATCACCCGACACTGACCACCCGGACCGGACCGGCTCGGTTCGACCGTGCCAGCATCGAGCCCGCGCTTTCGCAGCGGATCGACCGCGGATCGTGCGGACTCGACCCTCGACCATCAAGGGACGGAAAGCCGCTCCGGCAGCCGCATCCGCTACCGCGGATTCCACAGCCGAGGAAAACGTCCCGACATCGAGCGATCACGGTCCCCGGCGCGCAGCCCCGAAGCAGTATCGAGAGACTCGGTCCCGGCATCTCGAGCTCCACGAACAGTGGCGCCAGCGGTCGGCAGAACTCAGAACCCGAGCCCGGACCGCTCGATCCAAGCGACGACCTTGTCCGCCAAGTACTCGTGCCCCTTCGGGGTGAGGTGACCCGCCGGCTCGAAGTAGAGCCCCGCGGGTTTTTGGCGGTCCATCTGCACCGGATCGACCAGCGGCACGCCGTGCCGCTTCGCATACTCCACCAATCCACCGAACGAGCGCCAGGCGTGCAGTGGCACGTGCACCAGTACCAGTCGGGAACCGGCTGCAGCGATTCGCGTGCGCAGTCGCTCGAGCAGCGCCTCGTTGACCTTCCACCACGGACCGACTCCGTGCTCGAATCCCACTCGGCGCTGGGCGCGGCGCCACAATCCCCACACCCGCGAGTGGGTCTCGCACCAGCGGAACAGCGCGGTCGGTCGGTCGTCCGGAGTCAGCTGCACGAGATCCCCACCGTCGAGCCGAAACGTCGGCTTGTTGATCCCGAGGTCGGCGCGGTAGGCGGTCAAGCTGCGACCCAGGTTGTTCGGGTAGATGCCGAGGACCACCAACGCCGGTGCCGGCTGCAAACCCGCGTGCTCGATGGCCAACACCGCCTGGTCCAGGCCGTAGCCCGGCTGCGCGACGTTTTCGACGTGCAGCGTCGGGAAGCGCCTCTCCAGCCGAGCAGCCAGGGAGTCTTCGAACGCGACGCCCGCGCCCCAGATGAACGAGTCACCACCGAGCAGGACGCGATGCGGTCGAGTCGCCGATTTCGCGCGGCCCCGGCCCGTTCGACGCCCACTCGCATCCGCCAGGACGGGCACCGCGCCGCCTTCGCCGTGGAGCACGATGTCGAGGTTCGGCCTGGTTCGCCAGCCGAGCACCGCGTCGGCGACGAAGGTGGGGTGCTCACGATTGCCGTGATCGCCCGGATAGCTGCGCGGCATGGGTGGGTATGCGTCGACCGCCCACAACACCACCTCGGCACCGAGCACGGTGCCGAGCACGGCGGACGCGAGCAATGTCAGGCGCACCCGCCAGCCTCGACGCGCGGTGCCCTGCTTGGGCGGGGAAGCTGGGGTCGCGGACACCCCGCAGACCATAGTGGATCCGATCCCGGCACATCACACGGTCAACAGTAACAGCCGAGGGTGGCCGATTTCCGTTGGCGGTTTTCCGCCGGAACCTCCCATAATAACGGGGTGTCACGCTCCGCAACGCAACGCGAGGGGACGATCGAAATGAACAAGTCGGTTGGGGTCCCATCTCAGGGCATGCCCTGGGTTCATTGGATCACAGTGACGTTCGGCTTCTTGCTGGTCGCCGTGCCTTGGTGGCTCGGCCTGCTGTGGTTGGTGGGGGCGCTGCGCTGACGCGCGACGCGCCAGGACCCAAGGACATTACCTGACCGGCGGCGGGTGCCCGCGTCGACGATCCTGCGACAAGCCCGCGCTGTCACCACGCGTACGGCCACGACGCGCCTGCGCGTGAACCCGGCCGAAGCCACATTCCAGGTTCGCGTCCCCCAGGACCTGGTCCGAATACAATACTGGGCAGGTTCACCACACCTCCCGATGCGCAAACCAACCGCCGCGTTCGCCCTTCTCCTGCTCACCTCCCTCCCGGCCCAGATGCAGCTCGCCACCACCGGCGACGGCGGCGCGGTTCCGGGGACCAGCACCTTGCAGCTCCGCGGCACGGCCAACGCACCGTACCTGCTGCTGTTCTCCGAGACCGAGACGCCGATCGAGCCGATTCCCGGCATCAAGCTGTCGATCGACCTCACCTGGCTGGACGTGTGCCTCGCCCTCCCGCCGTTCGTCGGCACCCTCAATGCCTCGGGCACCGCGTCCGCCGCGATTCCGGTGCCGAACCTGCCCACGCTGTACGGCGTGCGCATGTCACTGCAGTCGCTCGAACTCGCACCGCTGGGCAACGTGTCGAACTTGCTGCGCATCACCCTGCAGCAGCGGGACACCTTCGCCGCGACGCTGAGCGCCGCACTCGCCCCGATCGTCACCGGCCAGGGATTCGTGCAGAAGAACGGCAAGGTGCTGCTGATCGGCGGCTCCGGTCCGGCGGTGCAGGAGTACGACCCGTCACTCGAGTCCTTCCGCATCGCCGGCGTCGTGCCCTCGGGCAACATCCTGGCCACCCAGACCGAACTGGCAGATGGCACGATCCTGGTTTGCGGCGGCATCGGACTGACCGGACAGCCGGTGCAAGACGCATTCGTGTTCGACCCCGCGACCGGCCAATCGAAGGCCCTGGCCGGCATGGCCAGCGCCCGCGCGGGCCACGCCGCGGCACTGCTCACCAACGGTCGGGTACTGGTGGTCGGCGGCGCGCAGTCACTGGACTTCAGCAACCTGCCGGCGTTCCTGGCCGGGATCCTCCGCACCAGCGAGATCTACGACCCGGTGGCGCAGACCTTCAGCGCCGGCCCTTCGCTGTTGGAACAGAAAGTGTTCCACTCCGCAACCACGCTCGGTAACGGCGAAGTACTGGTGGCCGGCGGGTTGTCGGTCGTGCCGATCCTCAACGTGCCGCTGGTGTCCGCGACCGCACAGTCCTACACGCCCGCGTTGAACGTGTTCGGTCTGCCGCGGGTGATGGCCCAGGCGCGGATGCTGCACGGCGCCGTGGCGCTGCGCAACGGCAAGGCGTTGCTCGCGGGTGGCCTGACGATCGACTTCGTCAACCTGGCGATCACGTCGGTGGCCGACGCGGTGACCTACACGCCGGGACTGCTGGGCGGATTCTCGGGCGCGATGGCGCTCGGCCGTGGGCGAGCCCTGCCGGCACTCGCCCCAGTCGGAGCCAGCGGCTGCCTGATCGCGGGCGGGTTCGAACTGAAGTTGACGTCAACGGAACTGAAGCTCGAGCCCCTGACTGCCTCGGATCGCTTCGATGGCTCGACGATCGCTCCCACAGGCCCCCTACAGGTCGCGCGGGTCGGTGCCGTCGCCGTCTCGCTGCCCGATGGCACCGTGCTGATCGCGGGCGGCGGCACGCTGCCCTGCGAGATCTACCAGCCGCGGTAGCTCGACACGGGAGGCGCACCGCTGCGGCGGCTCGCACGTACGGGGTGCTGGCACGAGCCGTCGTGGGCCGACGGGTTGTCGACCAGCGGCAGACGAGCTAGGGTCGGGGGTGAGATGAGGCCCGCCTGGGTCACATCCGCGTCGTCTTCGTCCCTTCCTCACCTCAACTCCCATGAAGCTCCATCTCCACGCTCTCGCCCTCGGCCTGTTGCTCGCCGCGATCCCCGCGCAAACGAGCTACTACGTTCCCAGCAACACGCCGTCGTCGGGCACCTGCAACGTGATCCCGTTCGGAACCACTGCGTCCTCGACGACCTGGGCCAACCAGGTCTACCAGTGCATGGTCACCGCCGCGGACCTCGGCAACGCACCGGTGGTTCGGATCTGCGACCTCGGCTTCTCTCCTTGCGGCACCGGTGACCACCACGTCGACTCGATCGAGATCGTGCTCGGCCAGACCAGCGCCACCACACTCAGCGGCACCTTCTCCGCCAACCTGGCAGCAAACGTGCAAACGGTACTGAGCTGCAAGGATCACAACTGGGACCTCACGGCGAACGTGTGGAACCGAGTCGGCCTGGACCGTGACTACATCTACATCGCGGCGAACGGCGCGAACCTCGTCGTGCAGATCACGGTGACCGGGACCAACATGGCCGGCACCACCGGGTTCCACCGCGACGTGCTCAACCGCGTCTACAGCTACGGCTGGACCGGCACCCCGCCGACGACCGGCACGGTCGCGACCGGCGCGCTGAAGCTCGAAGTCGTCGCCTCGGGCGCGGACGTGCACACGTTCGGCCGCGGCTGCCTGGGGAGCAACAGCCTGACGCCGACCCTGTCGTTCACCGGCACCGGGCAGGTGGGCCAGGCGTTCGGCGTGAACCTCGGCGGCGCGGTCGCCAACGCCGGTGGCTGGCTGTCGATCAACCTCAACCGCAGCTCGCCGGCGCTCGATCTGGCGCTGATCGGCGCGCCCGGCTGCTTCTTCTACGTGCCGAACGCGATCACCCTGGGCATCGCGGCCGACGCGTCCGGGACGTTCGCGTTGAACACGACCATCCCGGCCGCCACGCCGGTGTGTCAGCGGG
>JACKIB010000008.1 GCA_020638695.1 Planctomycetota bacterium | reverse complement strand
CTTGTCCACCAACAAGCCGTGTCGTCGCAGCGTCTTGCGCGCGAATCGACTGACGCAGCCACATGTGCTGTGAACTTCAGACGAGGGGCACTAGTGGGGTGTGTCCGAAGTCGCCCTTCCGTGGCGCAGACGTCTAGGTCGCAGCGGTGGTGAAACCGAAGACCGAGGAACTGCTGCGCACTCACAACCTGACCAAGGTCTACAAGCGCCGCAAGGTGGTCGACGGGGTCAGCATCGAGGTGCACAAGGGCGAGATCGTCGGCCTGCTCGGCGCCAATGGTGCCGGCAAGACGACCTCGTTCCGCATGGTGGTCGGCATGATCCAGCCGGACCGCGGGCAGGTGATGTTCGCCGGGCAGGACGTGACCAAACTGCCGATGTACCGCCGCGCGCGCCGCGGGATGGGCTACCTGTCGCAGGAGCCGTCGGTGTTCCGCAACATGACGGCCCTCGACAACATCCTTGCGGTACTCGAGGCCCGGCGGATGCCCAAGCGCGAGCGAGTCGAGCGGGCCCACGAGCTGCTGGAAGACCTTCAGCTGTCGCGGCTGCGCGACTCGCTGGCGGTCAACTTGTCGGGCGGCGAACGACGTCGCCTCGAGATCAGCCGCGCGCTGGCGACCGAGCCGTCGCTGCTGCTGCTCGACGAGCCGTTCGCCGGCGTCGACCCGATCACGGTCGAGGAGATCCAGAAGATCCTCGCGCAGTTGCGCAAGCGCGGGATCGCGATCCTGATCACCGACCACGCGGTGGTCGAAACGCTGCGCATTTCCGACCGCGCGTACATCCTCCACCAAGGTCAGGTGATCTCGGAAGGTGACCCGACGCGGATCATCAGCGACCCCAAGGTGCGCGAGGTCTACCTCGGGCAGAGCTTCGGCGAAGGGATCACCGAGGAAGAGGAGAAGGGTCTCGAACTCGACGACGAGCTGGACGAACTCGGCGGTGCCGCGGACGCCGGCTCCGGCGCGAACTGACCTCGACGCTGCCGGACGCGGCATACGCACCTCGCACCAGGTTCGGTCGAACTTGGGCGCATCGCACCGATCGGTGCGGATTCTCCGTCACCCGGGGGTGGCGTCGTGCATCTAAGCTCTCGAGTTCGCGCCGTGCGGGCACCACACCGACGGCGCACCCAACCAACCGCACATCTCATGGGCGGCGAGCGAACGTCGAGAATGCCTGTGAATGCAAGGAAGGCGCCCGCCACAGCCCGCTCGCCCGGTGAGAAGCGCCCTTGAGGGGACTGCCAACCGGCGTCCTGCCCGTGTTCCCCGAGACCTCCCGATGCACCGATACCTGATCCCTCTGCTCCTCTCCTCCTCCCTCTTCGCGGCCGACATCGTGGTCGGTCCGACCGGCAGCATTCAAGCAGCGATCGACTCCGCGCAGCCGAACGATCGCATTCTGGTGCAACCGGGCACCTACTTCGAACTGATCGACTTCCGCGGCAAGAACCTCACGGTGGTCGGCGTGGGGGGTGCCGCGGTCACGATCCTCGACGGCGGCGTCACCGGCCCGGTGGTTCGGTTCGCCAACGGCGAAGGTCCCGGCGCGGTGCTCCAGGGCTTCACGATCCGCAATGGCGCGTCCAGCACCGGCACCGGCGGTTTGGTGGCGAGCGGCGCGACTCCAACGGTGCTCGACTGCATCATCACCGCCAACCACGGCAAGTTCGGTGGCGGCGTGTCGGGCACCCCCACGCTGCGCCGCTGCTCGGTGTTCGGCAACAGCGCCGGGGTCAGCAACGGCGGCGGCATCTACGGCGCTCCCCAGCTCTACCACTGCGTGATCGCGCAGAACACCTGCTCGCGGGGCTCGGGCGGCGGGCTCTACCTCACCGGCGGCACCAGTGTGGTGGAGGACTGCGTGCTGGTCGAGAACTCGGTGGTGCTGACCGGCCGCCGCGGCGGCGGTGTGTTCGTCAACACATCGGCGACCGCGACGCTGCGCCGCTGCGTGATCGCCAACAACTTCGTCGCCTCCGGCAACTACCCGGCGGCCGGTGGCGGGGTGTGCTCGGCCACCGCGAACACGCTGGTCGATTCCTGCACGATCTTCGGCAACCGACTCACGACCAACTCGAGCACGAACGGCGGCGGGTGGTGGGGTCCGGGGACCCTGACGAACTCGGTGGTGCGCGGCGACACCGCCCCGGAGGTCGACGGGTCGCCGACGGCCGTGACCTACTGCAACGTGCAGGGCGGGTACGCTGGCACCGGCAACATCGACGCGGATCCGCGGTTCGTCGCGCCGTCCACCGGAGACTTCCACCTCGACTTCGGGTCGCCCGACATCGACGCCGGGGACCCTGCACGCAAGGACCCCGACGGCAGCCGCGTGGACATCGGCGCGTTCCCGTTCCAGACCCTCTACACGCGGGCCAACACGCGCAAGGCGGATTGGAGCCAACCCAGCTGGGCGGAGATCTCGGCGCTGGTCGGTGGCCGGCAGGTGATGCGGGTGCTCGCTGGCGCGGCGCAGGCCAACCAGAACTACCTGGGCGCGGGCTCGCTGAGCGGCACCACCCCGGGATTGATGCTCGGCGGCGTGCTCGTGCCGCTGAACCCCGACGTGTACTTCGACCTGACGCTGGCCAACCCGAACAGCAGCTGGCTGCCCGGATCGCGGGGCACACTCGACGCGGCCGGCACGGCCGAGCTGGGATTCGTGCTCGCGCCGGGGCTGGCGACGGTCAACGGCTCGGTAGTGGTGCACCACGCGGTCGCGGTGCTCGGCACGGTGACGCCGCTGCGCGCCGCGACGAACGCGTTGGCGCTGACCGTGGTGCGGTAGCACCGCACGGTCGCGACCGAGCCACGCTCACCCTCGAGACGATCGACGGCGGTTCGGCGGCGGTGTCACGCGCCCCGTCGAGCCGGCCCCCTCTTCGCAGGGGGGTTGGTCAGCGCCTCGATCGCTTTGATGTTCTTGAGCTGCTTCGCCCAGTCCAGCGGCGTGCGACCGGTCTTGTCCCGGATCGACGCGTCCGCCCCGGCCCGCAGGAGCCACCGAATGACCGCCCAGGAACCCGGGTGGCTGAAGGTCACCGGGTCCTCGCCCGGCGTCTGGCAACCGACCGCGATGTGCAACGGCGTGAATCCGAACTTGTCCTGTGCGTCGAGCGGAGCCTTGCTGTCCAGCAGCTTCCGGACCATCCACGGGTGGAGCAGCAGGGCGTAGTGCAGTGGGGTCCACTGGTACACCCCGTCGCGCGCTGTGACATCGCCACCGACGTTGTCCATCGCCGCGCCGTGCAGCGGGATCCGGCCGGTGGCGGTGCGGGCGGCGAGATTCGCGTGCAGCGCCAGCAAGGCCGTCGCCTGGGTCCAAGAGGGCTGCGCCGCCGCGAGGTGCAGCGGCGTCTGGCCGAACTGGTTCGGCCGGTCGAGCAGCTTCGGGTCGTCCTTCAACAGCGCCCGGAGCTCGGCATCGTGAGGCTGCAGCGCCGCCGCGTGCAGCGGATTGCCACCCAACAGCTCGATGAAGATCCGTCCGGTGTTGTAGCTCGCGGCACCGTCCATGTCGCGGGACACCGGCCCGCACACCGACTTCATCCACCCGGTCACGTGACGCACGTCCGCAGACGGGTGCTTCTCGGTCTTTGCCACCGCCGCGCGAATCTCGTGCAAGATCGCGCGGTCCCCGGGCAGCGTCTGCGCGCCGCACGCGAGCAACCCGATGCGCAGCAACGCCGACAGGCGCTGGTCGTCGGTCCCGTTCTGCAGCACCTCGGTTAGCGGGGCGAGGATCTCGCGATAGGGCCGCGGATCGACCGGCGGTGGAAGGGTGCGCAGCAGCGCGACCGCGCCGAACAAGCGAACTTCGCGGTCGGGGTCGCGCAACAGCGCGGTCAGTTCGGTCTGCGCCGCGAGCTTCAGTCGACCGATCGCGTGCGCCGCACCGATCCGCACCGCGGGCTCCTTGTCGCGCAGCGCCTGCAGCAGCACATCGCGGTGCGCCGCGGTCAGCTTGCCGACCTCGATCTCGTGGTCGAGGTAGCGGCGCAATGCGACGGCCAGACTGGCCGCGGTGCGGGCGCGCAGTCGCGCTTCCACGGCGGTGAGGTGCGCTTGGATGCGCCGCCGTTCCTTGTCGTGTCGGTAGAAGTAGAACTCGTAGGTCGGTTGGACCTGCGCACACTCCTCCTGGGTCAGCCCGGACGCCAACACCCAGTCGACCAGCGGGCCGGACCGGACATCCATCACCTTGACGTGGTTGTCGGCGGCCGCGATCGCGCGCACCGCGGGTCGCGCACCCGCGTGCCACATCAGCTCGCCGACGGCGCAGCGCGTTCCCGCATCGTCGACGAAGAACGGGGTGCGCTGCGTCGGCACGTAGGTGTTGCGCGGGAAGCGGCCGCACTGCGTGTAGGTGTGCAGGCGCGCGAGGTTCTGCGTCCGCGCGGCGGCCAACCGACCGTAGATCGCATCGAGCGGTTCCTGCGCCGGCAGCCTTGCCGCGCCGACGATCGAGAGGAGAACGACCAGCGCGGAGCGCACAGCGGTGTGGGTCTTGATCACGTTCCGCATGATGCCCGAACCGAGCGGATCGCGCCGAGGCATCTCGCCCGAGTGCGCCGGTCCGGCGACGCGAGTCGCAAGCCCGGAGCCTGATGAGCAGTGTCGCGAGATCGTGCAAGGTCATTGCCGGCAATGAGAACGGCCGGTTCTGCGACGAGCAGGGCGCACCGCGCCAGGGCAGGGCCGCGCGGAGGCGGGTTGCATCCGCATCGAGGGGAGTGACTTGTTCTGGCCACACGCGACCCATGCCTCGCCGACCTGGGTGGGCACCCGCTTCTCCCATCCCGGCGGCGAAGTTGCGCGGCCGCGGCAGTTGGGTCACCAAGAGTCCGGGCAAGAGAGGCAGACGGCCGAGGTGCGCCGGCCTACGCTCGTGCGCCATGAGAACCTCTCAGGTGTTCCTTCCCCTCGTCTTGGTCGCGTGTGCCGCTGGCGACAAGCCAGCCGGCGTCAAAGCGCAGCACGTCGACCCCGCCGCTGCGGTCAAGTTGCTCGCCGACCAACCCGACGTCCAGGTGCTCGACGTCCGCACCCCGACCGAGTTCGCCGCGGGCCACCTGAAGAACGCGGTCAACATCGACTACAAGGCCTCCGATTTCTCTGCCCGGCTGGGCAAGCTCGACCGATCCAAGAAGTACCTGGTCTACTGCCGCTCCGGCCGACGCAGCACCGGAGCCTTGGGCGTGCTCACCGAGCTCGGCTTCCACCACCAGATCCACCTCGATGGCGGGATCCTCGCGTGGCAGAAGGCCAGCCAACCGCTGGTCAAGTGAACACGCGCCGGCGCGCCCTCGCCACCGTGCTGTCGCTCGCCGCCGCGGCAGCCGCCCAGCCCCCCCCGGGGCCGCATCGCACTCCACCGCCGCAGGGCCGCATCGCCGAAGGCAAGCGCGAGGGAAACTGGGTGTTCTTCCACCCCGGCGGCGCCAAGCGCAGCGAGGGAACCTACCGCGCCGGGGTGCCCGAAGGCCGCTGGACGTTCTTCCACCCCAACGGGCGCGTGCTGTCGCAGGGCACGTTCGCCGCGGGCAAGAGCGAGGGTGCCTGGGAGTTCTTCCGGCCCGACGGCAGCAAGCTCAGCTCCGGGACCTTCGCCAGCGGGCAACGGATCGGAGTGTGGTCGACCTACCACCCGTGGGGCAGTGTCGCCAAGCGCGAGCACTACGTCGGTGGCCGACTCCACGGCCGGGTGGTCGAGTACTTCCCGAATGGTCAGCGCAAGGAGGTGTGCCGCTTCGAACACGGTCGACTCGAAGGTCGCTTGCTCGCGTGGCACCTCGGCGGGATCCGCAGCCAGACCGGCTGGTACGAGAAGGGGCGCAAGACCGGCGAGTGGATCTCGTACCACCCCAACGGCCGCCGGCTGCTGCGTGGCTGCTACCGCGACGACGCGGCCGAGGGCGAGTGGCAGCAGTGGTACGAGGACGGCACGCTGCGGGTGCGCGGCAGCTACCGCGGTGGCAAGCAGCACGGGGTGTGGACTTTCTGGCACGCCAACGGTCGCGTCGCCGAGCGGGGCGAGTTCGCCGACGATCGACGCGTCGGCCGGTGGAGCGAGTTCCACGACAACGGCGTCAAGTCGGGTGAGGGCGACTACGTCGACGGGGTGCGCGCCGGTTGGAAGTCGTGGGACCCGAAGGGGCGCGAGCTCGGCGCCGGTGATGGTCAGCGCAAACGGCGGACGGGCCGTACCCCGTAGCCGTAGCTGGAGTAGTCGACCGGGGCCCCGGTGCGCGCCGCGGAACGCGCCCAGTTGGCGTCGGACACGAACGACCCACCGCGCGACTCGCGGAACATCTGCAGCGACACGGAGGAGGTCTTGATTCCCTCGTTCTCCCGATCCCAGATCCAGTTGCAGCACCATTCACCGACGTTGCCGGCCATGTCGTGCAGCCCGAATCGATTGGGTTGCAGCGACCCGACGGGCGCGTGGAAGACGAACCCATCGTTCAGGCTCTTCTCGATCATGGTTCCGGCCGGGAAGGCCGACGCCGCACCCGCGTCGGCGATGTTGGCGTGCCCCTGGAGGCTGGACACCTCGTTGCCGGTGTAGAACACGGTGCCCGTACCGCCCCGGCAGGCGTACTCCCACAGCGCCCCGCTCGGCAGCTGGTAGCCCAGCTCGAACATCACCTGATGGACGCGATTCCAGCTCACGTCCTCCACCGGGTGGGCCAGCGTGAAGGTGATCGGCGGGAGCGGTTTGCGCGCGATCACCGCGCCGGCCTTGTAGGCACTGGGATTCTCCCCGGTGTGGCGCATCCACTGGCCCTGGGTCATCTCGTACTTCGACACCAGAATCGGTTGGAACACGATGTCACGCACCGGTTGCTCGAGCGACCGGTGGGCCGGGTCGAAGTTGGGTTGATCGCGCTGCGTGTTCTGCGAGCCGATCAAGGTCGACCCGCCGGACAGCAGCACGAACACCACCCCGGTCTCGTCACCGATCTTCAGCCGTCCATCCGCACCTCGCTGCGGAATCGCCCCGGTGTACGGGTCCACGAACTCGCACAGCTTGGTCACCGGATCGACGCCGAGCGGCACCAGTCCGACCTGTTCCCGCAAGGTGAATCCGGCGAACCGCGAGTCGGCAGCCACCGTGGCAATCGCCTGCTTCCACGCCGCGGCGTGCTCGTCGATGGTGCGCTTGCGCACCTCTCGGGCCCACGCCAGCCGGCGCTCGACCGAGGGGATCGTCTTGTCGGCGAACCCCGCCAGCCCTTCGACCAGCTGCACCATCGAATCGTGTCGAAACTGGTCGCGCTCCGAAGCGAACTCCCACGTTCCCGGTCTCACTTCGTGCGCCGCGGCGCGCAGCTGCTGAATCGCCGCACGGTGGTCGTCGAGCCGGGTCACCACCAGCCGCGCTCCGTCGCACCACCGCTGCAGGTCGTCGACCTTCTCCGGAATCGCCGGCCACAGATCGTGCTCGAGCTTGCGGTAGCGCTCGACCACCACCAGATCCGACAGCCGCTCGAACCCGCGCAAGCTATCGCGCGCACGCTGCCACAGCAGCAGGCTCGCCACCCCACCCCCGATCACCGCCAGCAGCGCCAACGCGAGTGCGCCCACCTGCAGGCGGTGCCGCCGCACGAACTTGCGGAACACGTAGAAGCCGCTCGGGCTGCGCGCCGTCACCGGCAGGTCGGCGAGGTAGCGGCGGATGTCGGTGGCGAAGTCGGTCACCGTCGCGTAGCGCCCGTCACGGTCCTTGCTGAGCGCCTTCATCACGATCCGATCCAGATCGCCACGCAGCTCTGAAACCAGCGCCCCGGGCTGGGTCTGCCGGCACCGGGCGATCGCGGACGCCTCGTCGCTGCCGGTGATCGTGGTCCACCGGGTGCTCGGTTTCGGCGGGTCGGTCTCGCGGATGATCCGCACCAAGTCCAGCAACCCCGCGTCGCGCAGCTGATGGGGTTCGAACGGCCGGCAGCCGACGAGGAGCTCGTAGAGCACCACCCCGAGCGAGTACACGTCGGTGCGCGTGTCGATGTCGACCCCGCGCGTGTCGGCCTGCTCGGGGCTCATGTACTCCGGCGTGCCGACCATGCGGCCGATCTGCGTGTGCAGGGTCGACGTGGACAGACGTCGCCCCAGCGCCTTGGCGACCCCGAAGTCGATGATCTTCGGCACTGCGCCATCGCGCTCGGTCACCAAGATGTTGGCCGGCTTGAGGTCGCGGTGGATCACGCCTTTCTGGTGCGCGTGCTGCACTCCGGCGCAGACATCGAGGAACAGGCGCAACCGCTCCCGGTTGCTGAGTCGCTTGCGGTCGCAGTACTCGGTCACCGGCTGGCCGGCGACGTACTCCATCGCGAAGTACGGCATCCCCTCGTCGGTCTGGCCGGCATCCAGGACTGCCGCGACGTTGGGGTGGCTCATCAATGCCAGCGCCTGGCGCTCCGCTTCGAAGCGGTACAACACCCGCTCGCTACCCATTCCCGGCAACAGGACCTTGACCGCCACCTGACGCTGCAATGGCTCGTCCTGCTGCGCCAGGTACACCACCCCGAATCCGCCTTCACCGAGTCGCTCGAGGATGCGGAACGGCCCGATGCGCTCAGGGCCCGAAGCCGCACGCCGCTGCGCTGCCACGGTCTCGCCGGGCACCATTTTCTCGGCGCGCCGCAGTTCCTCGACACGCTGGGTCAAGAGAGCGGAGTGCTCGGGATGCTCCGCGACCAGGTCTCGTACCGCCGCGTCCCGGGCTTCGCCGGTGCTGCCGAAGTAGGCCTCGAACAGCGCCTCCTCGAGCGTCTCGGGGAGCGCGGGGGGATCCGGTGAGTCGGGGGCGGTGGATGACCCGTCCATCGCTTCCACGATACACCGCACTCGGCATTTTGCGGGTAGCTCACTGTGGGGTTCGCCCGGGTGCGCGGTCGAGAGTGTCGCTGTGAGTTGCTGCTGCCCTCAGGCCGCGGCAACTGCGTATCCCCAGGAAACTCAGGCTACAGTGGCGCCACCCGAGACCAACGTCATGACGACCGATCCGACGACAGCGATCCGGCAGAAGGCCGGCTCCTTCCCCGACACGATCCGTGGAACGCCCTGCAACCAGGAGTCGTTCAAAGTCGGCAAGACCGCATTCCTCTACATCGGCCCCGGAGCAAAGGGCGAGGGGTTCAAGGCGATGTTCAAACTGGCGAGCTCGATGGCGCAGGCCGAGAAGCTCGCCGCCGAGCAGCCGGATCGGTTCGGCGTCGGCTCGGCGGGTTGGGTCTCCGTGCGGTTCAGCGTCGAGAAGCCGCTTGCCAAGTCCATCTGGGAGAAGTGGCTGGCCGAGTCGTACGCGCTGGCTCGGCCAGCGAAGCAGGCGGGTCAGCGGCCGCGCACCGCAAAGAAAGCGACGCGCAAGCGCTGAGTCGGAGCGTGGCCGCGGGCCATGCCGTGCGCAACTCGGGGTGTCGCGCGACGATCCTGTAGCCAGTCCTTCCGACTGATCCCGAACTCCCGGTACGCCTGCGGCATCGTTGCCTGGCCCTTCAGCACCAGCCGCACGAACTCCCTCGGTCACCGGATCTGTCTGCGCCCATCCGGCCACCACCGACCCCACGGCGCCGCCCACGGTCACGCTCGTGTGTCACTCATGTGCCCGGACACGAGGGTCACGCGTGTACTCGCGGCCGCGAGCCGAGGTCGCGAGGATCAAGGTGACCCCGCCCAGAAGTGCCATGGGCACGGCGAGTCGAGCAGCTCAGCTGCCTGAGTCGCAAGAACGAACCCCATCACTCCCCGGTGGTGGCGCCGCGGGATCCAGCGAGTCGAGAACGGAGGCTCACCCATCACCTCCGCGATAGACCGCGCTCGACGCAACGCGCGACGGCTACGCTGGGCCGCGTGACCGAGCCGACGTCAGCACTCCGGACTCCACCCCCGTGGTGGGTGCTCTACGTGATCCTCGCCTGTACTGCCGCGGTCTACGCGCCGTCGCTGGGGAACGGGTTCACCTACGACGATGCGACGTTCGTCAAGGCAGAGACCGCATCCGGCACCAACGTGATGGTCGCCGAGCTCCACCCGATCCGCGACTACTTCGCGCGACCCTACGGGTTCGGGGTCGAGAAGACTCGAGGCTTCCGGCCCGCGATGGTCTACGGGCTGGCGCTCACCCACCACTTGGTCGGCGGGGACATCGCATGGCCCCACCACTTGGTGAACATCCTGTTGCACGTGCTGTGCACCTTCCTGGCGTTCCGCGTCGTCGCACTGCTCGGCGGGCCGGGGCTGCCGGCACTGCTGGCGGCCGCGGTGTTCGGCCTGCACGCGATCCGCAGCGACCCGGTGGTGTCGATCGTCGGCCGCGCCGAGCTGCAGGGGTTCGCCGGCGGCGCCGCGGCACTGCTGCTGGTGTGCGGCGCGGTGGAACGGCGCGGCGTGGCGCTGGCCTGGCGGTTGACCGCCGCTGCGCTGGCCGTGCTGTTCGGCATGCTGTCGAAGGAGAGCGCGGTGGTGTGGGTGGTGTTCGTCCCGCTCTACGCGTCGCTGCGCGCAAACCACGGTCAGCGGATACGTGTGCCGCGATTGGTCGCCGTACTGGCTGCGATGGCGGTCCCACTGGCCGTCTACCTGCTGCTGCGCTCGGCAATGCTCTCGGAGCACGCTCCGGTGTTCCAGGCGACCAGCCGCGCCAATCCGATCTTCGCCGCCGCGTGGGACACGCGCGTGCCAACGGCCACGATCCTGCTCGGCTACGCGCTGTGGAAGGTGGTCGTGCCGTACCCACTGGTGTGCGAGTACGGGGTGTTCGTGTTCCGCATCGCCACCGGACTCGCCGACCCACGCTTTCTCGCGGTGCTCCTGGTGCTGGTGGCGATCCTCGTGGCGGGCCTGGCAGCTTGGCGGCGGGCGCCTCTGCTGTTCGCCGCGGTCGCGACGTTCCTCGGCTTCAGCTTCGTCACCTCGAACCTCGCGGTACCGATCGAGACGATCTTCGGGGAGCGGCTGCTCTACACGCCTGCGATTGGGCTGTCGTTCGCGATCGCGTGGGTGGCGGCGCGCTGGACTGGCACCCCGCCCATGCGCTTTCTCGGGTTGCTGATCGGCGGCTGGTTGCTGGTCAACGGCGGCCTGTGCCTGCAGCGCAGCTTCGACTGGCGCACCGACGACGGGCTGTTCCTCGCCGACGCACCCAAGCAGCCGGACTCGCTGTTCCTCAACCTGCAGGCGGGGCGGATCGAGTCCCGCCGCGGCAACCGGACCGCGGGAGAGCGCTACTTCCAACGGGCGATCGAGCTGGCCCCGCGTTCGTCGATCCCGTTGGTCGCACTGGCGCGGGTGCACAGCGAGCAGGGGCGCATTCGGGAGGCGGCCGAATGCCTGCAGCGCGCCCTGCCACTCGAGGACCTGACCGATGCCGACCGCGCACTGATGCGCGTCGACCTGGGCGCCTTCGCGCAACGTCTCGGCCAACCGGACCGAGCCATCGGCTTCCTGCGCGAGGCGCTGCAACACGCCCCGGGCTTTGCCGAGGCCCACCGCGCCCGCGTCGGGATGCTGTGGCTGCACTACGAACGCAACGAGGATGCCGATCTCGCACGCGTCACCGACGAGCTCGACGCCGACCTCGCGGCGCGTGCCGGGGCGAGCGAACGGACGACGGCAGCTGCCCACGTGCGCTTGTTCCGCGGCCTGATCGCGTTCCGCAAGCGGGACTGGGCCGCGGCAGCGAACCTGTTGGGCGGCGCCTTGGCGACCCTCGACAAGGCCGAGAGCCGAGTCGCCAACATCCAAGCCGCCCCCGCGTACGTGGAGTCGGTGCACCGGTCCGGTCAGTCGACGCTGGCGCGGCGCATCGCCGCGGCCTACCTCGGTTGGCAGGACCTGCCCGCCGCACAGCGCTCGGAACTCGAACGCCTGCGCGCGGCACTCGATCGCTGATCCGCGCCCTCGGACCGCGCGGCCCGTCCGACCGAGCCCGCAACGACCTTGCGCGATCGCGGCAGACCCGCGCACCGCGGAGCCGCCGGGCTCAGACCATTCGCCGCGCCGCGCCGAGCGTCCGGGTGAACAGATAGACGACCATCGCCGCGGTCGCGGCGAGTGCCAGCGCACCACCGAAGCTCGACCCACCGCTGGACAGCTTGATACCGGCAGCCACCACCAGCGCCAACAACACACCCATGATCGCCTCGCCGGTGATCAGCCCCGACGCGAGCAACATGCCCGAGTTCTCGAGCGCGGTGCGCTGGTGTTCATCGCGTGGCTGGAAGCGGCGCGCCGCCAGCCAGGACAGCAGGCCGCCCAGGAAGATCAGCACCGACAGCCCCAACGGTAGGTAGATGCCGACCGCGACCGCGAGGATCGGCGTGCGGAAGGTGGAGCCGCGGCGCCGCAACACTTCGTCGAGGGCGATGATCAGCACCGCCAGCGCACAGCCGAACAAGATGAAGTTCCAGTTGATCCCGGCGCCGAAGATCCCGGTCGACAGGTCGCGCATCAGACTCGCCTGCGGTGCGGCCAGCGGCTTCACGCCGTCGCGTACCGCACGGCCGATCCCCTGATCCTGGTCGAGCAGCGACAGAACCTTGGGGATCACCGCCGCGGAGGCGATCGAACCGATCACCAGACAGAGCTGCTGCTTCCACGGCGTTGCGCCGACCACGTGGCCGCACTTCAAGTCCTGCAGGTTGTCGCCAGCGATGCACGACGCGGTGCAGATGAACGCAGCCAGGTAGATCACTGCTGCCGGGCCGACACGTCCGGCCACCCCGTCGTTGCCCATCAGTTGGAGCAACAGCAGCGAGGAAACCACCACCGTTGCCATCGTCACCCCCGACACCGGGTTATTGGAGCTGCCGACCAATCCGGTCATGTAGCCGGCGACGCTGCAGAACAGGAACCCGAACCCCAGCATCAGCACCGTCATCACCAAGGCAATGCCGGTCGCCCCGGAGTACTCCCCGAGGGCGTGCCGGAACACCAGGAACAAAGGCACCGTCAGCACCGCGGCGACCAGCACCAGGAACGGCAGCGGCGTGTCGAGTTCGGTCCGCTCCGCGCCGCCGCTACCACCGGCGCGCTTGGCGCGGAACGCGTCGAGGCTGGCGCGGATGCCGCGGACCATCGGCTTGGCGAGGTTGATCAACGACCACACCCCACCGACCAGCATGCAGCCGATGCCGATGCGCCGACACTCCTGCCACGACGCCCCGGCGAGCCCCGACCACTGCTCGACCGTGAACGTGTCCATGGAGGTGCCTGCCGGGATCCCCGCGGCTGCGAGCAACCGCGCCTCGTTGAGCCACCAGTTGATCGGCACACCGAGGATGGTGCCGATCACCGCGCCCGACAGCATCAGTGTGCCGATGTTCGGGCCGACGATGAACCCGATGCCGAGCAGTGAGGGCGCGAGGGTGGCATCGGCGGTGAACAACCAGCGGCCACCGAACAGCGACCGGGTGATCGCGACTTCGCCGGCCAACCACTTCAACCCGCCCTCGCACAGCTTGAACAGTGCGCCGACGACGCTGGACTCGAGCAGCAGGCGAAAGCCGAGCGCACCGGTTCGATTCGCGGTGGGTTGCTCGACGTCGGCATCGCGTTCGATCCCGCCGGTCTTCAGCACCTCGGCGGTGGCCAACCCCTCTGGGAAGGTCAATCCGGCGTCGACGATCAGGGCGCGGCGCAACGGTGTGGTGAACACCACCCCCATCACCCCGCCGATCACCACCATCATGAAGATCGGCCCGTAGTCGTACCCCTTCCAGGCGCCCATCATCACCAGCGCCGGGACCGTGAAGATGATCCCCGACACGGTGGACGCACCAGCGGACGCGATGGTCTGCACCTGGTTGTTCTCGAGGATGTTCGAACGGCGGAACATCCGCAGTACCCCGAGCGCGATCGCCGAGGCGGGGATCGACGCCGCCACGGTCATGCCGACCCGGAGGCCCAGGTAGGCATTCGCGGCGGCCATCAGCATCGCCAACAGCACCCCGAGCACCGCGGCCTTCAGGGTGATCTCGGGAAGGCTCCGGTTCGGTCCGACCAGGGGGGCGTGGGGTGGCTTGGGTTCGGTCATGGCACGAGCTGGCGAAGGGACGCGGGGCGGCACAGCCTAGTGCCCCGCGTCCGGAGTTCGCAGCACATGTGCCCGGCCATTCGATCCGCTCGCTGCGTTGCTGCTCCTCAGCTTGTCCACCAACAAGCCGTGTCGTCGCAGCGCCTTGCGCGCGAATCGACTGACGCAGCCACATCTGCTGCGAACTTCAGACGAGGGGCACTTGCCCGGACCATTCCTGGGCAGCGTGGCGAGATCGTGGAAGGTTGTCGTTGGGAGGAGAGTGGCAGGTTCTGCCCAGAGGCGGGGTGCTTCCCCGTCGAGGAACAGGTTCCGACGTTCGACGAAGCCCGCAGCGACCCTTCGCGATCGCAAGCAGCTCGGTCATCGACGTGTAGCCCGGACCATTCATGAGCAGCGTCGCGAGATCGTGCAAGGTTGTTGCTGGCAAGGAGAACGGCAGGTTCTGCCCGGAGACGGAGTGCCTCCCCGTTGAGGAGCAGGTTCTGACGCTCGACGAAGCCAGCAGCGAACTTGCGCGATCGCAGCAGCTCGGTCATGAATCGTCCGGGCTAGGGTGGAGTGATCGCGCACGTGTCACGTCGGCCAGAGCCGAGCGCGGCCCGGCGTAGGGTCGCTTCGTGCTCGCCGCCAACTGGGCCGCAGTAGCCCGCACGATTGGTGCGCGACGACACGAGATCGTGCGCGGGTCGTCGACGGAGGGAGGTACTTCCTGAGGCGGGGTGCCTCCCCGCCTGTGTCCAGTTCGGCCCGCGCTTGGTTGCAGCAGAGCGGCCATGCCCGGTCCGCTCGGTCACGACGCGTCCGCAGGCGATCACGCCCCGAAGCCGCGGGGGCAACCTCGGATCCCGCGCTCCTGCGGTGGCGCGACCGCCCTTCTCCGCTGTGTTTCCGCGGACAGCACCTCGCGCGTTCTCGCCACACAGACCGGGGACGTTCGAACCGTCTCCGCCAGCGGGCCGCGTCCCTTCCGCACCGGCGCTTCTCGAGGACACCGCCCACGGCATCGCAGGCTCGCGCCTCCCGAACTGCCCGAGGTCGCCAGGTCCCGGACAGCCCGAGTCGGAATTATTGCGCTTCACCGATCATCGGGTTTCGGTGGGATATGGTTCGTTATGCGGTCCGCCGAGGGGGCGGCCGCCCTGAGCCACATCCGCCTGCATCCATGCGCAAGCCAACCAAGTCTCCTCTGTTCGCCGCCGGCGCCCTGGCGCTCGGCCTTCCCGTCCTCGCGATCGTCAGCCGCCACGAAACCCTCGGACCTCTGCAGGACGAGAACGGCGCGCCGGTCGCCATCGCCAGCGGCAGCGACATCCTGGTCGCCGGCCTCGGCCTCGGCAACGTGACACTGCCGCAGAACATGACGCTCGAGGTCCCGAGCGGCGTCACCGTCAAACAAGTGTTCGCCTACTGGAGTGGCGAAGACAAGAGCGAAGCCGCGTTCACCGACTACGACACGATCTCGTTGGGCGGCAAGTCGGTCACCGGCCTGCGGGTCGGCGGCTCCGACTTCTTCTTCAACTTCGAGGGCATGAACTACACGGCGACCTACCGCGCCGACGTCACCTCGCTGGGGTTGGTCGGCCCCGGCACCAACGAGATCGCCGTCAACGGCGTCGACTTCCACTTCAACCTCGGCATCGGCCTGGTGGCGATCATCCAGGACGGCAGCAAGAAGTCCGCCATCGGTCTGCGCGACGGCAACGACAACGCCTACGCGCTCTTCCCGGCACCGCGCCAAGCCGTCGTGCCGCAGCGCTTCGACTTCACCGCCGCCGACCAGGCGCGCACCGCGAGTCTGCACTACCTGGTCGCCAGCGTCGGCCAAGGCCGTCCCAACGTGATCGAAGTGACGATCGACGGTGTGGCCACCCCCGTGCGCTTGATCGATCCACTCGGCTCGACCTCCGGTTCGCACATGGACGCGTTCAGCCACGACGTATCGGTACCCGCCGGCGCAACCTGGCTCGAGATGCGGGTCATCTCCGAGGACGCCCACGTGCCGACCACCGGCAACAAGCCCGCCTCGCTGACTTGGATGGCCGCCGGCATGTCGCTGCCCGAGGTGAGCTTCGAGGGCTGCACGCCGTGCAAGTGGAAGCACAACACCCGCTGCTGGCCGATCAACCCCTGCACCACGGTCGGGCGCGCCTTCGGCCTCACCTGCGGCACCCCGGCGTGGGACACCCGCCTGTGCCACCGTTCGCTGTGGGAAGCGCTGTGCGGCGGTCGCGCCTGCTCCCGCCTGCAGGCCGCGTCGAACGAGCTGATGATCCAGGCCACCGCCGCGCTGCTCAACGCCGCGTCGGACAAGATCAACTACCCGCTGACCGTGCGCGAGGTGCAGCTGCTGACCCTGCGGGCCCTGAACCTCGATCCGCGCAACTCCGGGACCCCGGCGGCGATCCTCGCGGTCGCGGCGCGCTTCGAGGCGATGAACAGCCTCGGTTGTCCGGTCTGCTGCCAACCGCGCGAGCACTGCGGGTCGTGGCACAAGCCGAGCTGCCACCGCGAATGCGGGCCGAAGAAGGACTGTGACAGCCGCGATCGTTGTGACAGCCGCGATCGTTGCGACAGCCGCGATCGTTGCGACAGCCGCGATCGTTGCGACAGCCGCGATCGGCGCGACAGCCGCGATCGGTGTGACAGCCACCGCAGCTGCCGGTAGTCGCACTTCGCGTTCGCGCACCGAGTCGAGCCGCCCGCGGGCGGCTCGTTGCGTTTGCGGACACCCAATCGATTCGTTCGAGCACCTCTGTCTGCGTGCCACAAACCCTTGCACCTGAACGGCACGGCAGGTCCGAGCGCGCAGCTGGCGCAGCACACGCCGGAAGACCCCGGGGAAGCACTGTTCGACCTCGACCGGCGGTTCCCGGAGCTTCGCGCACGCCTTTGCCGGGAACTCCGCAGCGCCGGGCAGGCGTGGCTGAACAGCCAGCGTCATAAAGACCCGTTGACAACACCTCCGTCGCGTAGAGTCTTGCCCCGCGATCCCGATCTCGGTGTCCCCACTGCCACCGAGCACCCGACCATGAGCAGCGCACGCCGCGACCCCCACTTCGACGACGGCTCCTCCGCGCGTCCGGACTTCCGCCGCTCCGGGCGCAGCATCAGCCCGCGGAAGATCGCACAGCTGTGTGCGCAAGTCCGGCAGGCGCTCGACCTCGCGCTGCACGGAGACGTGCACGATGAGCTACTGCTCGACGTCGAAGTCGAGCGGGTCGAGCCGTGTGCCGACCCGGGGCGATTACAGGCGGTGTTCCTCGCTCACGGCCCGGCGGCGACCGAGATAGAACGCGTGCGTGGCGCGCTCGAAGCGGTTCGCGGGATCCTGACCGAAGAAGTGGCGCGATCGATCCATCGCCGGCGCGTCCCCGAGCTGTTGTTCGACGTCCGGCCGGCGGCACCGGACGCGTAGCGCGACCAACCTATCGCTGCCAAGGCCGCACCCAAGGACTTGGGTGGGCGCGGCGCTGCTCGCCGCCATGAGGCCTGGGCCGCTTGCTTGCTGGAGCTTCGGGGCCGCTGCATGCCAGCGAAGCAGCTGCCACGTGTCATGGGAGGTGCAGACGAGTCTTCGCGTGCCGACACGATCCGCGGCCCCTGCAGCTCATGGCCGGGCGCCGCGATAGCGCGGCGCTGCTCGCGGACAGTCGGGGCAAGCGCGACCGGGTGCGCCGTGGACGACACAAGGTGGACGCGCTCGAGTCGGCCACCGGGTATGGTGACTGGACCATGCGAGCCCTCGGCACCCTGATGCTGCTGGCTGCCGCGCTCTCGGCACAGGGGGCCGGCGCCGACACGCCTCACTGGGCGTTCAAGAAGCCGCGCCGCCCGGAGGTGCCGCGACTCGGTTCGACTTGGGTGCGCAACCCGATCGACGCCTTCGTGCTGGCGCGGCTCGACCGCGAAGGACTGCGTCCCGCACCGCCCGCCGATCGCCACACCCTGCTGCGCCGAGTGCATCTCGACCTCACCGGCTTGCTGCCGACCCCGGCCGAAGTAGAGGCCTTCGTACGCGACACCCGCCCGGATGCCTACGAGCGGGTCGTCGACTCACTGCTCGCTTCACCGCACTACGGCGAGCGGCAGGCCCGGCACTGGCTCGACGCGGCGCGCTACGCCGACTCGAACGGCTACAGCGTCGACAGCGCGCGCTCGATCTGGCCGTACCGCGATTGGGTGATCCGCGCCTACAACGAGGATCTGCCGTTCGACCGCTTCACCACCGAGCAGATGGCGGGCGATCTGCTGCCCGACGCGACCGACGCGACCCGCACGGCCACTGGATTCCACCGCAACACGATGCGCAACGAGGAAGGTGGCGTCGATCCGGAGGAGTTCCGCATCGAAGCGGTGAAGGATCGGGTCTCCACGGTGGCGACGGTGTGGCTCGGGTTGTCGCTGGGCTGCGCGCAGTGCCACGACCACAAGTACGACCCGCTGCTCCAAGCCGACTTCTACGGCCTGTACGCGTTCCTCAACAACGACGACGAACCCGAACTGCTGCTGGGTCCTCCGGCACGGCGTCGAGCGTTGAGCGATTGGCAAGAGCGCGAGAAGCAGCTCAAGCAGCGAGTCCAGCGGGCCAAGAAGTCGGCCGACGCCGACGTGCTCGGGCGCGCCCAGGCAGAACTGCGGAGCCACCGGCAGCGCAGGCCGCGGGTCGACCGCACTCTGGTGCTCGCGGCGCGCGCCGAGCCGCGCGTGTCCCACCTGCACATCAAGGGAGACTTCACGCGCAAGGGCCGCGTGGTACGGCCTTCGACCCCCGCGGCACTGCACCCGCTACACAGTGCAGCGGCCGTGCCCACGCGACTCGACCTGGCGCGGTGGCTGGTTTCTCCGGACAACCCGCTGACTTCGCGGGTGACCGTGAACCGACTGTGGCAGCGGTGTTTCGGGCGCGGACTGGTCGCCACCGAGAACGACTTCGGCACCCGCGGTGAACGACCGACCCACCCGGCGCTACTCGACTGGTTGGCGACGGAGTTCGTCGCCAACGGCTGGCGCCGCAAGCCGATCCACCGGTTGATCGTGACCTCGGCGACCTACCGCCAGTCCAGCTACCAGCGCATCGAGTTGGTCGAGCGCGACCCCACCAACCGCCTGTTGGCGCGGCAGACCCGACTGCGTCTCGACGCCGAGGTGATCCGCGACGCAGCACTGTGCGCCGCGGGGGTTCTGGATCCGCGAATCGGCGGCCCTGGTGTGTTCCCGCCGCAGGCCGACGGCGTGATGCAGCTCGGGCAGATGGCGCGCAGTTGGAAGCCGAGTGCCGGCGGGAATCGGTTCCGCCGCGGGCTCTACACGTTCTTCTGGCGCGCCACACCGCACCCGGCGCTGCGGGTGTTCGACGCCCCGTCGGCAGTCGAATGCTGCACACGACGCCGGTGCTCGAACACCCCACTGCAGGCCTTGACGCTGCTCAACGGACCGGCATTCGTCGAGTTGGCACAACACTTGGCGAAGCAGCTGTTCAGCTCCGGGGAGCGAGACGACGCGCGCATCGATTGCGGCTTCGCCCGGTGCGTCGGGCGTCCACCATCGCTCGACGAGCGACGGGTGGTCCACGGTTTGCTCGACGCCCGACCGACTGCGGACTCGCCGAGTCGTTGGTTGCCGGTGGCCCGGGTGCTGTTGAACCTGGACGAGTTCATCACCCGTGAGTAACCCACATCCGAACGATCCGAGCGACGACGCGCTGCGTCGCTTGATGGCGCGCCGGTGGTTCCTCGGCCAGTGCGGCTTGAGCCTCGGCGGGATGGCGCTGCACTCGTTGGAACAGCCATTGGGAACCGGGCTCCACGTCCGGCCGCGCGCCAAGAACGTGATCTTCCTGTTCATGGCCGGCGGCCCGAGCCAGCTGGAGCTGTTCGACTACAAGCCCAAACTGCAGCAACTGCACGGTCAAGCGGTCCCGGAGTCGTTCCTGCGCGGCAAGCGGTTCGCGTTCATGGACAGCTTCTTCAAGGGACGCCTGAAGCTGCTCGGCACGACGCGCCGGTTCGCCCGTCACGGCGAGCGAGGGACGTGGATCTCGGAGCTGCTGCCGCACACCGCGCGGATCGCCGACAAGTTGACCATCGTTCGCACGTTCGCCACTGACGTGCCGAATCACGTGCCGGCGAAGCTGATGCTCAACACCGGCTCGCCGCGGTTCGGGCGCCCCAGCATGGGTGCTTGGGTGACTTACGGGATCGGCTCGCCGAGTCGCGACTTGCCCGGGTTCGTGGTGCTGCAGTCCGGACCCCGCGGCCCGCGCGGCGGGTCGCTCAACTGGGCCAGCGCGTTCCTGCCAGGACGGTTCCAAGGCGTTCCGTTCCGCGCCTCCGGCGATCCGATCCTCAACCTGCGCAACCCGCGCGGGATCGACTCAGAGGCCCAACGAGCGGCGGTGGACGCGATCGGCGCCCTCAACCGGCAGCGCTTCGACCTGACCGGAGACGGCGAGATCGCCACCCGGATCGCCGCCTACGAGATGGCGTTCCGCATGCAGCAGTCCGCTCCTGAACTGATCGACATGCGCGGTGAGTCCGATTCGACCTTCGCGCTGTACGGGGCGGAACGCGACCGACCGTCGTTCGCCACCAACTGCATTCTGGCGCGGCGCCTGGTGGAGCGCGGGGTCCGCTTCGTTCAGCTCTACCACACCAACTGGGACCACCACGGCGGGCCGCGCGAGAACCTCACCACCGATCTCGAACGGTGCTGTCGCGAGACCGACCGCGCTGCGGCGGCCCTGGTGGTCGACCTGGAGCGGCGGGGTTTGCTCGAAGACACCTTGGTGGTGTGGGGTGGGGAGTTCGGACGCACGCCGATGGGTGAGCCGCGCGAGAGCGTCGGGCGCAACCACCACACCGAGTCGGGGGCGTTGTGGCTGTGCGGCGGCGGCATCCGGCCGGGAATCGACTACGGCCAGACCGACGAGCTCGGCTTCGCCCCGGTCGCGGAACGCGTCCACGTGCACGACCTGCACGCCACGCTGCTGCACCTGCTGGGTATCGACCACAAGCGGCTGACCTTCCCCTTCCAGGGGCGCGACTTCCGACTGACCGACGTGCACGGCAGGCTGCTCCGTGGGCTGCTCGCGTGAATCGTGAGTTCGCTCGCGAACGGATGTGCTCAGAAGCGCCGTAGCCGTACCGACTCGAAACTCGCCGTTCCGCCAGCGACCCCGATCGCCGGAACGCCCGGCTCGTTGCCGACCTCCCCCGAGAGCACCTGCGCGCCGTCGAGGTAGAACGTCACCTTGGAGCCGCTACGCAGCACCACGAGATCGATCGTCGCCGGGCCGCGCAACCGCTCCTCCCGGTTCATGTGTCGGACGCCACCGTTCCACAGGAACAGCCCCGCGTTGGTGATCATCGCCTGGCATCGCTCGCCGAAGCGAAGCTGTACACCGACGGTCCCTCGGGGCACCGCGACCTTGGCGCGCAGTGCACCATCCCGGACCTTCACCTCGGCGAGCGGAAAGACGGTCCAGTCGGACGTGCGCGAACGGCCCTCGATGGACCCGGAGACGGTCTGCCAGTCCGCGTGCCGGTCGATCGCGGCCTGCGCCGGCACGAGCGGTTTCCACTCGGCAGGCTCGCCGAGCACGTCGGCCGGTAGCCGGGCGTCCGCACCGACCGCGGACTTCGCGAACGCGACGTGTTCCCCGCGGCGCTTGCGCAGCAGCGTGACCAGCGCGGGGCGCAGCTCGAGCTTCGCCAGGTGGGCGTGCCAGGACTTCTCGAGGGTGGCGAGGCCCTTCCCGAACACCTTCTCCGGCGCCGCACCCGTGTAGTATCGCTTCACCTTGTCGATCCCCTCGGTGTCGATCAGGAAGCGGACGTAGCTCGCCGCAACGTCGTAGGCGTTGAACCCGGGGTGCTTCTGCAACCACCCGTAGAAGTCCTTCGTCCCGGTCATCTCGGCGAGGCTCGGCATCTTGCCGAAGCGAAGCTCGACCGCCGCGACCGCGTGGACGTGCACACCGTGGACGAACTGCAACAGCGCGTTGGCGAGTCCCTCGGCGAAGAACAGGTTGCGTGGTTGACGGCCACTCCTCGGCAGGCGGTACGCGACGAGATGCACGAGCTCGTGGTAGCGCGTCTGGTCGTTGCCGAACGGCAGGAACATCTTGTCGCCCGCGGAGAAACCACCCGTTCCCTTCACGCCGGTTCGTTGTGCGAGTTCGCCGCCATCGTCGAACAGGTGGATGACGAACCGCGCCTTGCCGACGTCGAACGAGAGCTTCGCGCAGATGTCGACGAGGTCCCTCTCGATCATCACGGCGGCCCGATCGACACTCGCCGCGGCCCGCGAGTTCGGCCGGAAGCGGAAGGTGAAGTGCGCAGTCTCGTGCACGCCGGAGAGGACCTTCTCGATCTGGCCGACCTGCGAACGGCACGGGCTGCCGGTGCCGAAGACGAGAGCGGTGGCGGTCAGGACCGCCGAGCCGCGGTGCGAACGAGGGGTGGTCATGCTTCAGGTGGGACGCCCGGCGCGTCCAATGGTCGCTTTCCCGTCGAGAATCCGGTCCGACAACCGTGCGGGTGGATCCTAACCGGGTCTTGCAGGTCGCGCCCTCCGGCCGGACGAACCGCGTGAGGTCGTGGCTCGTCTGCGCGAAGTCGTCGGGATCCGTGGGCGCGAGCAGACGGTCGCGGCGGAATACCGGCTCGCCGCGCCAACTGCGGTTCTCGAACGGGACGGTCGGTCGCGGCCGCGATCCGGTAGCCTCCGCGGCCCGCCATTCGAGGAGTTCCCATGGACATGCCACGACCTGATGCCGAGCACGAGAAGCTCGCGCGCCTCGCCGGCACCTGGACCGGCGTCGAGAACATGCACCCGTCGCAGTGGATGCCAAACGGCGCCGAGGCCTCCGGCGTCACGACCAGCCGCGTCGCGGTCGGCGGCTTCACGGTCGTCACCGACTACGAACAACGGATGGGTGGTCAAGTGACCTTCGTGGGCCACGGCGTCTACACCGTCGACCCGCGGAATCAGAACGTCGTGCTCTACTGGTTCGACAGCATGGCCGGCCAGTGCGAGGTGTTTCGCGGTAGCTGGGACGGCGACTCGTTGGCCCTGTTCAGCGAGAACCCGATGATGGGCCACTTGAAGCTCACCTACGAGTTCCAGTCCGACGACACGATGAACTCGGCAATGGACTGCTCCCAGGACGGCGAGGCCTGGAACCGCCTGTTCGACAGCGTCTACACGCGAAGCGAGCGATAGCGGAGGATGCCGGTCCCAGGGACGCGGTCGACCGGACGCTCACCGAGGCGTGCCGCGCGGCAGTTCCGGGCCGGGTCTTTCGCCCGATTGACCGACGTACGACAGCTGCCGCAGGGGACGCTCGTCGAACCCCGAGGGTCTGGTATCTTCGTTCGCGGCGCCCGTCGCGCCCCCCGTCTCAAACACCTACGTATTCGACCATGAAAACCCTAGCCGTCCTCCTCCTGGCCTCGGCGGTCTCCGCACAGAGCTACTTCATCCCGGACAACAGCCCCAGCGGGACCAGCAATGTGATCCCGTTCGGCCACAGCACCACAACGTCCTGGGAGAACCAGAAATACCAGACCATGGCGGCCGCCGCGGACATCAACAATGCCGCAGTGCTGCAGATCACCGACCTGGCATTCCCGCCGTCGTTGAGCGGGCTGCGCCACTTCGACTCGATCGAGATCGTGATGGCACAGACCTCCGCGAGCACGATGAGCACGACCTTCGCCGCGAACTTGAGCGCCAATGTGCAGACAGTGCTCAGCGCGAAGAACTACGAGTGGAACCAGACCGCGAACACGTGGAACCGCATCGGGCTCGACCGGCCTTACCTGTACATCGCTGCACAAGGCGCGAACATCGTGCTGCAGATCACGGTCTCCGGCGCACGACTCGCCACCACCAGTACCGCGTGGCCCGGCCACGGCACCGGTTCACGCCCGCGGTTGTTCGCCTACAACTACACCGGCGCCCCCCCGGCAGCCGGCACGTTGGGTAGCTCGTCCGCGGTCAAGTGGGAGATCGTGACCGACGGCAACGACCTGAGCCTGTTCGGCAAGGGCTGCCAGGGCAGCAACGGCGCGGTCGCCCTCTCCACCACCGGCTCGGCCAAGCTCGGCGGCAGCGCGACCATCGACCTCAGCGGTGCGCCGGCGAACGCGCTCAACGCGTTGATCGTCAACATCAGCCGACTCGAGCCGCCGCTCGACTTGGCGATCATCGGCGCGCCGGGCTGCTCGATGTATCTGTTGGACGCCATCGCGGTGTACGGCGTTGCCACGAGCACGGGTTCCCGCAGCATTCCGGTGACCATGCCGACCGCCGGGCAAGGTCTGCGCGCGTACGTGCAGTACTTCGTGCGCGACGCAGCGGCCAACAACCTCGGCTGGACCTCGTCCAACTACGCCCGCTTCCTGCTGGGCAACTGATCCCCGCAACTGATCCCCGCAACTGATCCCCAGCAAGGGGGTCCGGCCCGGGGCCGAGGGGAACCGGTCGGCGCGCATCGACGGCCGGTTCCGCTCGACAAGCATGTGTCCGCCCGCTCGCACGGGCGCACTGCGGCGATAGACGCTGCGGATAGCAGGTGCTCGGGAGCCTGACCCCGGTCGAAATGGGGTATTCTCGGGAAGCGCCCTTCCCAGCGCCCCCGTCTCGACCCTCCACGTACCCAACCATGAGAATCCTCGCTGTTCTTCTCCTCGTCTCGGCGACCTCCGCGCAGAGCTTCTTCATCCCGGACAACGCTCCGACCGGTGGTAGCAATGTGATCCCGTTCGGCCACAGCACCACGACGTCCTGGGAGAACCAGAAATACCAAACCATGGCGCTCGCCGCGGACATCAACAACGCCGCGGTGTTGCAGATCACCGACCTGGCATTCCCGCCGTCGCTGAGCGGGCTGCGCCACTTCGACTCGATCGAGATCGTGATGGCACAGACCTCCGCGGCCACCATGAGCACGACCTACGCCGCGAACCTGAGCGCCAACGTGCAGACCGTGCTCAGCGCGAAGAACTACGAGTGGAACCAGACCGCGAACGCCTGGAACCGCATCGGGCTCGACCGGCCGTACCTGTACATCGCCGCACAGGGCGCGAACATCGTGCTGCAGATCACGGTCTCCGGCGCACGACTCGCGACCACCAGCACCGCGTGGCCCGGCCACGCCAGCGCCACGCGGCCGCGGCTGTACGCCTACAACTACACCGGCGCCCCCCCGGCGGCCGGCACGCTCAGCACCTCGGCGGCGATCAAGTGGGAGATCGTTACCGACGGCAACGACCTGAGCCTGTTCGGCAAGGGTTGCCAGGGCACCGGCGGCGTGGTCGCCCTGACCACCACCGGTTCGGCCAAGCTCGGCGGCAGCGCAACCATCGACCTCAGCGGTGCGCCGGCGAACGCGCTCAACGCTTTGATCGTCAACATCAGCCGACTCGAGCCGCCACTCGACCTGGCGATCATCGGCGCGCCGGGCTGCTCGATGTACTTGCTGGACGCGATCGCGGTGTACGGCGTCGCCTCGAGCACGGGTTCCCGCAGCATTCCGGTGACCTTGCCGACCTCGGGGCAAGGCTTCCGCGCGTACGTGCAGTACTTCGTGCGCGACGCAGCGGCCAACAACCTCGGCTGGACCTCGTCGAACTACGCCCGCTTCCTGCTGGGCAACTGATTCCGGAACGAAGCCGAGGGGTGCGCGGTCGTCGACCGCAGCACCCCCCGACCCGGCAAAGGAATCTCGTTTCGCCGGCGCTCGATCGCGCCGATCGTCAACCCGCGCCGGGTCGACTACTGCAGCAGGTTGAGCGCGATCTGCGGCTGGGTGTTCGCCTGCGCCAAGATCGACACGGCGGCCTGCTGCAAAATCGAGTTACGCGTCAATTGCGCGGTCTCGTAGGCGACGTCGACGTCACGAATCCGGCTCTCGGCAGCGGTCAGTGACTCGCGCGCAACGCCGAGGTTGGCGATCGTCGACGTCAGGCGGTTCTGTAGCGCGCCGTAGTTGCCACGCAGCGACGACACTTGGTTGATCGCACTGTCGATCTGGCTGATCGCCAGCGACGTGTCCCCGCCTGACCCGATGTCCAGCGTCGCCAGACTGAGCGACGTCGACAACGCCGGCGTCAGGTTCATCGCCAGCCGATCGACGTTCGCCACACTGTTGATGCCGACCTGGAAGGCAATCGTGGTCGCCGAGCCGTCCAGCAGCTTGATCTCGTTGAACGAAGTCGAGTTGGCGATGCGGTCGATCTCCGAGCGCAAGGCGCTGAACTCCTGCTGAATCGTGTTGCGGTCGGTGCTCGACACCGATCCGTTGGCGGCCTGGATCGAGAGCTCGCGCAATCGAATCAGGATGTTGCTCACCTCGTTGAGCGCGCCTTCGCCAACCTGCACCAGCGAGATCGCGTCCTGGGCGTTGCGCTCGGCTTGCCCGAGCGAGCGAACCTGGGAACGCAGACGCTCGGAGATCGCCAAGCCCGCGGCGTCGTCGGCGGCGGTGCTGATCCGCAGACCGGTCGACAGTCGGTTGTAGTTATGCCCGAGTCGTTCGCTCACCTTGGCGACGTTCCGCTGGGCGTTGATGGACGCGATGTTGGTGTTGATTCTGAGGCCCATGATCCTTCCCTTGCCTGCGCGGGCGAGACGCCCGACTCCCCTGGGGTTCGAGAACCCCGCCGACTTCCATTCCCATGCTCGGCACGGTGGCACCGGTCTTTAGAGGCCGAGACGCCAAAAACTTCGCGGCACGCTCCGGACGACTGCTGCGGAGCGCATCAGACCGTCCAGATTCGCGACGGAACTCACTCCCCCTTGCCATCGCAGTCGCGGAACTCGCCGCTCGAGGTGTGGCGCCGACCCTACGGCGACTTCCCGACGGGAACGCCGACGGGGGGCTGGGGAGGTTGCCCGATCGGGAGAATCCGTTACAGGGTATGCTGCTCCGCCCGGGTTCGCCGACCTCGGGCAACTCGCGCCACCGCCGAGCACTCGTCACCGGAAGCAACCATGAAGGTCCAGCTGATCCACCCGCCCCTGTACCTCAACGTGAAGGCGATGACCGCCTTGCGGCCGAGCCTTCCGTTGGGGCTCGCGTACATCGCCGCGACCCTGCGCAACGCGGGTCACGAGGTATCGGTGATCGATGCGGTGGGCGACGCCCCGGATCAGGTGACCCAAGGTGCACGCGACCAGCTGTTCGCGCTCGGTCTGACGATTCCGCAGCTGGTCAGTCGGCTCGATCCGACCATCGATGCGATCGGCCTGACCAACATGTGGTCGTTCTCGTGGCCGCTGGTGCGTGAGCTGATCGGCGAGATCAAGCGCAAGTTGCCACACGTGCCGATCGTGTGCGGTGGCGAGCACTTCACCGGGCTGCCGGAGTTCTCGATGCAGCAGGCACCGTTGGACTTCATCGTGCTGGGCGAAGGTGAGGAGACCGCTGTCGAACTGTTCGCGGCGCTGGAGCGCGGCAGCACCGAGTTCCACTCGATTCACGGCCTGTGGTACCGCGACCCCGACGGCACGCCGAAGCAGAGCGTGCAGCGGCGGGAGCGGCGCAGCAGCCTCGACGACATCCCGTGGCCGGCGTGGGATCTGTTCAAGGTGCACACCTACACCGAGCAGGGCTACATCAACGGGGTGAACGCCGGGATGACCATCCCGATCCTGGCTACCCGTGGCTGCCCGTACCAGTGCACCTACTGCTCCAATCCCGGGATGTGGACGACCCGCTGGTACTCCCGAGATCCCAAGGACGTGGTCGCGGAGATCGCGTCCTACAAAGAGAAGTTCGGGGCCACCAACTTCCCCTTCCAAGATCTGACGGCGATCCTCAAGCGCGACTGGATCATCGAGTTCTGCAAGGAACTGCTGGCGCGCAACCTCGGGATCACGTGGCAGTTCCCGTCCGGCACCCGCTGCGAAGTGGTCGACGACGAGGTCGCGGGCCTGCTGGCGAAGACCGGCGGCAAGTCGATGGCGTTCGCTCCGGAGAGCGGCAGCGAACGGACCCGCAAGCTGATCAAGAAGCGGATGAAGACCGATTCGCTGATGAACGCGGTGCACGCGTCGGTGCGCAACGGTCTGAACATCTCCACCTTCATGGTGATCGGCTTCCCACACGACACGAACGAAGACCTGAAGGAGACCGCTCGGCTGGTACGGCGGCTGGCCTGGGCAGGGATCGACGACTCCGCAGTCGGCTTCTTCTTCCCGATCCCCAACACGCAGCTCTACTACGAGCTGAAGGCGAGTGGGCGGATCACGCTGGATGACGACTTCCTGCTCACGCCGGTGTTCGCCAACGAGGAGAAGCTCCTGCCCGAGAATTGCTATTGCGACGCACTCTCGGCGAAACAGTTGACCCGCTGGAAGTACCGCCTGCTGGTGAACTTCTACGCGACGTCGTTCGCACGTCGGCCGTGGCGCGTGTTCCGGATCCTGATCAATGCCGCGCGCGGACGGGAGACGAGCAAGCTGGAGACGTTCCTGGTCGACATGTTGCGGCGCCGCAAGGGCTTCATGTGGATCAAGAACCTGTTCCGCCGCCGGCGCGACACCGATGCGCCGGTGCCGCAACAGAGCGGCGCCTGACGCGACGATTCGATCCGCCGGCCGGACCGGTGGAAACGAGTGGATTACCCGTGGACACGGCGATGCTGCCGTGACCGGCCCCGGGCAGCCCCCTTACCAGACCACGGGAAGGATGCTACACTGAGCCCGCAGCGCGGGCTTCCGCGGACCCGATCCGCGTGCGGTCAGGCGACACGAAGCAGCCCCTCGCGCTATCCATCCCCCCGGTCCGGACGATCATGACCCAGCTGGTGCGACATCATCTCGCGACGCTGCCGATGAGCGACCCGGCCCGAAAGAACCCCACGTCGGATCACTCCGAAATGGACGGGCGACGGCCGCCCCCGAGCCGGTGAATCCCCACGTTCGAACAGGCGCTCGTCCCGCGCCAAGATTCCTGTGAGCACTTCCAACTCCACGTCCAACAACCCACGCAACCAGAAGCGCAGCAAGCGCGGCCCGAAGCCGTCGCTACGCGCAACCAACATCCCTCGGCCGATGACCCTGGTCGACGATGACGAGCTGATGCTCGGCGGAGGCCCACTGCGCGGCCACGGCTTCGGTCGCTGCGGGGGCCGGGTACTCAGCAGCAAGCTCGAGCAACAGATCTGCGACCTCCTGTCGGATGCCGGCCTGACCCACAGCCATGCGCCCCGCCATTTCGAGGTGCCGGTCACCGAGGACTCGGTGGGTGCCTACGCCCCGCTGATCGTCCTGCGCGGCCGCGGTCGCGGCGGCAAGACGGTGGTCATCGAGTGCGTCGAGGACATCGACAAGGCGCTGCTCGGCAAGATCTGCGCGTTCCGAGCCAAGTTCGGCGCCGAGTTCTACGTGATCTTCGTCGCCGCCGAGGACCTGATCGATCTGATCCCGCTGTCCGCGTACGACGAGTCCAGTGTGCCGACGGACTTGGGAACGCTGATCAACCGCCTGGCGGACTAGCCCGGACTATTCATGGGCAGCGTCGCGAGATCGTGCAAGGTTGTTGCTGGCAAGGAGAGCAGCAGGTTCTGACGTTCGACGAAGCCAGCAGCGAACTTGCGCGATCGCAGCAGCTCGGTCATGGATAGTCCGGGCAAGTGCCCCGCGTCCGGAGTTCGCAGCACATGTGCCCGGCCAATCGATCCGCTCGCTGCGTTGCTGCTCCTCAGCTTGTCCACCAACAAGCCGTGTCGTCGCAGCGCCTTGCGCGCGAATCGACTGACGCAGCCACATTTGCTGCGAACTTCAGACGAGGGGCACTAGTGGGGTGTGTCCGAAGTTGGTCACATAAGTCGCCGGCCCTACGGCCCGCTCGCGGCGTCGCAGCTCCTCAGCTTGTCCACCAACAAGCCGTGTCGTCGCAGCTCCTTGCGAGCGAACCGCATGACTCGACGACTTATGCAACGAACTTCGGACACACCCCACTAGGAGTCTGCGCCACGGAAGGGCCATGGGTCGTCTGGGTCAGCCCGTCGTTCTCTGGCGCAGCCCGTGAACTCGCGGCACCGCAGCTCCTCGTGGGCGATCTGGCTGACTCGCCCACGGACTTCGGCGACAGCCAATGGGTGGGGTGCTCTCGGGAACTCTCCCCGGAGGCGGGAGGCGTCTCCCCGTCGAGGAGCGGATTCCTGCGTTCGAAGACGTCCCCGACGACCGCGCCCGATCGCGCCGCCCGTTCTGAGCGATCCCGGCCCGACCCGACTACCGCGACCGAGGAGATCGCGGCCGCTTCGCGACCCCGGAGCGCCCACCCGCAGGCCGATCCCGTACCGTCCAACGGTGCGTTGCGCTGGACTGTGGGCCTCAGGTCGGCGTGGCGTCCGGGCCGGGAGTGGGTTTGCGCCTTGGAAGGCCAGGCCGGGGTCGCTATCGTGCGCGGCCTTCTCGCTCTTGCCTGCACGAATCACCCGCGCCTTGGCTGAATCAGATCTTCTCGCGTTGGTCCGCTCCGAGGACATTTCCGCCTTGGAGTCCGCTTGGGCCCAAGCCATTTCCCAGCCCGGAGACGTCGCGGCGTATTGCAGGACGGTCGAGGCCCTGTGCGAGCAGGAGATGGCGGGCAAGGCGCTGACACTCGCCGGCGAGATGGTCGAGGCCCTGGCCGCGGCGGGTCGGGTGGACGACGCCCGCGCGCTGGCGGTAGCCGTGGTCGGCAACAAGGCCCACAACGACAAGCTGGCGCAACGGCTGTACGAACTGATCCTGAAGCAGGACAGCGGGCAAGCGTGGTTCGAACGCATCCGGGACATGGCGCGGCTGACGGAGAACAACGTCAACGCCCAGTCCCTGATCGACTACGAGAACTACCGCCAGTTCACCGAGGGCCACGTGCTGTTCCATCGCGGCGGCTGGGGTGAGGGACTGGTCAAGGAGTTCCGGCCCGAGACCGACGAAGTGGTGATCGACTTCGTCAAGGGCCGGGCCCGCGAGATGCCGCTCCAGGCGGCAATCGAGAGCCTGTCGCCGCTGGCGCCGGATGACCTTCGGGCGATGCAGATCCTGCAGATGGATCAGCTCCAGCACATGATGGAGCACGATCCGACTCGGCTCATCCAGCTCGCCGCCCGGCTGTTCCGCGGCAAGATCACCAGCACCAAGCTGAAGGAAGTGCTGTGCCCGTCGGTCGTGCCGACCAAGAAGTGGGCTGGCTACTGGAAGCGCGCCAAGGCCGCGGCGGCCCACGATCCTTGGCTGCAGGTCGAGGGCACCGCCACCCGCCCGGTCTACACGCTTCGCAAGAAGCCGATCAGCCTGTCGGACGAAGCCAGCCGGGAGATGAAGTACGCCGCCAACTTGGCGGAATCGATCGAGATCTGCCGGAGCTACCTCGGGCGGACCCACGATGCCGCAGCGCGCGACACGATCCTCGGGATGGCGCAGACGGTCATCGAAGCATCCCTGAGTCGATCCGGCACCGAGACTGGCGCGCCGGACGCGGCTGAGCTGCTCGAGGGAATCCTGCTGTTGGGGAGCCACGGGAGGACCACATCGGTGACCCCGGCCGAGGAGCTGCGGGTGCTGCTCACCGAGAACGGTGAACTGCATCCGGAGCGGCTCAACCGCCTCACGATTCCCGAGTCGCGCGAGCACGCGGTCACGCTGCTGCCCGAGGCGCTCGGCGAAGGCTGGGCCGAAACCTGCGCACAGGCGCTGCCGCTGTTCCCGGCCGACGTGGTCGAGGGCGTGGTGCAGCGCATCGTCGACGCCGGCAAGGCGCACTTGATGGTCGGGCTGTGGGACACCGTCGCGCCGTACCCGCGCCGGCACCCGATGATGACCTACCTGATGGGTTGCCTGTACGCCGACGGCCATTTCGACGGGCTGGAAGGCGCGCCCGACCGGTGGGCGGTGGGTCGCGTCCTCCTGCACCTGGTCCGCACCCTCACCATGGACCGCAAGGGCGATGCGATGAAGGGTCGCCTGCTGACCCGGCTGGTGAGCCTGATGACCGGACGCCGTGAGTTTCTGGCGCGGATCCTGCAGGACATCAGCAAGGAGGACTGCGCGAACTACTTCGGTATCACCGAGCGCGGCGGGCCGGACTTCCCGCAGGAAATCGGCAACACGATCCTGCGCACCGTCGCAAACCGGTTCCCCGAGCTCACGGCAAAGCCCGACAAGCCGTTCTGGGAACTCGAGTTCAACTACGTCACCGCCGAGGGGCTGGCGCGGCGACGCGAGGAGTATCGCGTGTTGGTGGAGGAGAAGATCCCCGCCAACTCGAAGGCGATCGGACTCGCCGCGTCCCACGGCGACATCTCGGAGAACAGCGAGTGGGATGCGGCGATGGAGGAGCAGCGCAACCTGACCAGCCGAGCCACCACGATGGACGAAGAGCTGGCCCTGGCCCGCCTGATCGAAGACCAGCACGTGCCGGACGAAACGGTCGCGCCGGGGACTCGAGTCACCTTCACCAACCTCACGGAGAACCGTGAACAGACGGTGCGGTTGCTGGGCCCGTGGGACGTCACCACCGACGACGTGCTGAACTACAAGGCCCCGCTCGGCCAGGCGATGCTCGGGATGAAGCCCGGGCAGGTCGCGCGTCTCGAGATCGGCGGGAAGTTCCACGAGTTGCGCATCGACAACGTCGAGAAGGTGATCTGACCGCCCGGCATGTGCCCGGCTGTCCGGGCACATGGGTGCCACCGCCAACTGCTTCGCGCCGACGGCGCCCGAGCGAGCTTCGGAGCAGCCATCGGTGTGTGTCGTGCGTCCTCGGGGTCGCCCGCAAGGCGCGCCGCTGCAAGCAGGTCGGTGGATACACCGAGGACGGCGCAACGCAGCGAGCGGCGTCGAGGGCCGCGGAGAATGCCCCGGGTTTGCGGTGTTCGGATAGCATCTCTTGCTCCTGGCTCGAACGAGGTCGCAACGGCTTGCGCCCGGCGCCCTTCAATGCCCGCATCTCGCGGTTTCGGCTCTCTGCCTGTCGGAGACCTCGGCACTCCACGTCAACTCGCGCCACTTTCGCGTGGCCTCGCTCACGCAATGTCGTTCGCTGTTTGGCCTCGCGTCTGTTCTCGTGGGAGGGGGAGTTCTGCTTGTCTTGACCGAGACTCGACTCAAATGCCCCGGCTTCGCCGGCCCTAGGCCTCTAGCCCGGACTAGTGGGGTGTGTCCGAAGTTCGTTGCATAAGTCGTCGAGTCATGCGGTTCGCTCGCAAGGAGCTGCGACGACACGGCTTGTTGGTGGACAAGCTGAGGAGCTGCGACGCCGCGAGCGGGCCGTAGGGCCGGCGACTTATGTGACCAACTTCGGACACACCCCACTAGTGCCGCTCGTCTGAAGTTCGCAGCAAGCGTGGCTGCGTCAGTCGATTCGCGCGCAAGGCGCTGCGACGACACGGCTTGTTGGTGGACAAGCTGAGGAGCAGCAACGCAGCGAGCGGATCGATTGGCCGGGCACATGTGCTGCGAGCTCCGGACACCGGGGCACTAGGGAGCCGCGCACGAACGGGCCGCTGCCGAGCCTCGAATGCGGTGACAGGTCCGGCACGGCACCGCGCCTTCCGGCGCCCTACCGTTGTCCTTGCCCACGATGAAGTTGCGCTGCGTCGCCCCGCAAGTCGCCGCGGTCCGCGGCAGCCCATCGGCAGCGGCTTGTCCGCATTCCACCGCCGCAGGACACTGGTGCCATGCTCCAGGTGCCGAAGGCGGTCCAGCGCACCGCGCTCGAAATCGAGGGCTGGTTGGATCTCGGCTGTGCCGAGCACGCGCTGCAGAAGCTCGAGGCGCTGTTCGCGCTGCCCGGCGCCCGGCCGGCTGCGCTGATCCTGCGGGTACGCGCACTGGTGGCCTTGGGGGACTTCCGTGCCGCACTGCTCGACCTCGAAGAAGTGCAGGACTTCGATCACGACCCCGACTGGCGCGACCTGACCGAGGCGTGGTGCCGCAAGCGCATCGATGATCTACCTGGGGCGGTGCAGTGCATGGAGCGACTGGTCGCTCGGACCCATCACAGTGCGATCGGCCACTTCAACCTCGGCTGCTACCTGGCGTTGCGCGGCGAATCGTCGCGCGCACTCGACGAGGTGTCGCTGGCTTGTGGACTCGACCCGTCGTTCCGCGCCATGCTCGCCGACGAATCGGATCTCGAGTCGCTGCGCCATCTGCCGGAGTTCCGCGCCCTGCTGGACAGCTGACTCGGACGGGGAACGGTGGGCCCTGCCGGATTCGAACCGGCAACCCATCGGTTATGAGCCGACTGCTCTGACCATTGAGCTAAGGGCCCGAGTCGCTGCGAGCCTATAGAATCTCCGACCGACCCGAAACCCGGAGCGTGGAGTTCCTTTGATCGACGTCCTGCCGCGGCTGTTCGAGTTCCAAGATCGCATCCTCGACGCCGTGCGGAACGCCCTGGCCGGCGCCACGACCGACCAACTCGGCCGCGCCGCACGGGACGGCTGCGGCGCAGAGGACGTTGTGTTCGGCATCGACGTGCCGGCGGAGGACGTGCTGCTCGACGCGTGCGCCGAGTGGGGGCGGCACCAGAGCTTCGTGCTGTTGGCGGAGGGGATCGAGCCCGAGGGCCGGCACTTCGGTGGCGCCGCCCCGCAGTTTCGAGTGATCGTGGACCCGGTCGACGGCAGCCGCGGGTTGATGCACGACAAGCGCAGCGCATGGTCGCTGGCCGCGGTCGCCGAGGACCACGGAGCGGCCACCCGCATGCGCCACGTGATCGCGGCGGTGATGACCGAGTTGCCGACCACCCGGCAAGGCTTCGTCGACCGTCTCTGGGCGCGGCGCGACGGTCCGGCCCAGGGCGAGCGCCGCAATCTGTTCACCGGCGAACGCCTTCCGCTGCGCGTCGCTCCCTCGCAGGCGACCACGCTGCGGCACGGATTCGCGACCGTGTGCGACTTCTTCCCGGGCGGCAAGGAAGTGCTCGGTCGACTGGCCGAGCGGATCCTGCAGACCGAGCTCGGCGGTTGGGATCCACAGAAGGCCGAAGTGTTCTCCGACCAGTACATCAGCAGCGGCGGTCAGCTCGCCGAGCTGATGCTCGGCCGGGACCGATTCGTGCTCGACGTGCGGCCCTGGATCTACCACAGCCTCGGAGTCACCTCGTCGCTGTGCTGCCGCCCCTACGACCTGTGCACCAGCTTGATCGCCAGTCGTGCTGGCGTGGTCGTTCGCGAGCCCGATGGCGCGCCGTTCGACCCGCCGCTGGACGTGAGCACCAACGTCGCGTTCGCTGGCTACGCCAACGCTGCGCTCGCCGACCGCATGACCCCGATCGTCGCCGCCGCACTCGACGAACTCGACCTGCGTCGGCCACCGCGGTAGATCACCGCTGCCACCCGGGAACCGCCACCAGGCGATCCTCCTCGGCGATCCACGCGGTGAGTTCGCCGCCGTACACGCAGCCCGTGTCGAGCCCGAGCGCGTGCGGGCGAACCAACAAGCCCTGGCGCGCCCAGTGGCCGAACACCACGCGCTTGGAGCCGTGGTAGAACTCGTGCCAGGGACGAAACGGCGGTCCCGGCGGCGGCCAGTCGCTCGCTGGGCGGTTGCCTTTCGCGTCGCAGTAGCGGACGTTCACCGCGAAGTCGATGTCCGCCCGGCTCAACCGCCGCAGCTCCCGCTCGCCCCAGCGCGGGTGCAGTCCGGCGTGCACCATGATGACGTCGTCGAGGACGCGCACGATCGGCTGCGCGCGCAACCACTCCGCGAGTCGCGGCTCGGTGACCCGTCCGCGCTCGAGGAACGCGAGGTCGTGGTTACCGAGCACCGGGAACGCTTTCAGCTCTCGCAGCCGCGCCAGCACCCCGAGGCTGTCCGGCCCCTTGTTGACCATGTCACCCACCGGGTGCAGCACGTCGACTCCGCGCTGGAACCCGATTTCCTCCAGCAGGGCGTCGAGCTGTTCGAGGCACCCCTGGATGTCGCCGACGAATACCCTCCGCATCGGCGCCTCGTGTGTGGCCTACCCGCGCTGGTCCATCGTGAGGTAGTCCCGATCTGCCGCACCGACCCAGTTGGCGCGCGGACGAATCAGCCGGTTGTTGGCGTACTGCTCCATCACGTGAGCCAGCCATCCTGCGACTCGGCTGATGGCGAACACCGCGGTGAACAGGTCGGGGCTGATGCCCATCGAGTAGTAGGTCGACGCGGAGTAGAAGTCGACGTTCATGTCGAGCCCCTTGCGCTCCTTGATCAGCTGCTCGACGCGCTGCGACATCCGGAACCACTTCGGTTCACCGGTGATCTCGGCGGTGCGGGCGGAGAAGTCGCGCAGGATGAGGGCACGCGGGTCGACGACCTTGTAGACCCGATGGCCGAAGCCCATCACCTTGTCGCGGCGAGCCAGCAGCGCCTCGATGTAGCCATCGACCTCCTGCTCGGAGCCGATCTGCAACAGCATCTCCATCACCGCCGTGTTGGCGCCACCGTGCAGCGGTCCCTTCAGCGTGCCGATCGCCGAGGTCAGCGCGGAGTACACATCGCTCAGCGTCGCCGCCGTGACCCGCGCCGCGAAGGTCGATGCGTTGAAACCGTGCTCGGCGTGCAGCACCAGGCACACGTCCAGCATGCGCGCGATCTCCGGATCGGGGACCTGCCCGTCGAGCATGTAGAGGAAGTTGGCGGCGTGCCCCAGTTGCGGATCCGGCGCGATCGGCTCGTGCCCGGAACGCAACCGGTGGTAGGCGGCGATCACGGTGGGGAAGCGAGCGGTCAGGTTGATGGAGCGCTCCAAGTTGGCTTCCCGATCGGCAGCCGGCCCAGGCACGTCGTCACACGACATCAGGGACACCGCGGTGCGTAGCGCATCCATCGGTTGCTGCCGGGTCGCGATCGTCCGCAGCAGCTCCGTCACCTCGCGCGGCAACTCGCGCCGCGCCGCCATCGCGGCCTCCAGCGCCGCGAGATCGGCCGCGGTCGGAAGTTCGCCGTGCCACAACAAGTGGGTGGTCTCGGCGAAGCTCGAGTACCGTGCGAGGTCGGAGATCAGGTAGCCGCAGTAGCGCAGCTCGCCGATCTCGCCGTTGATTCGCGCGATCGCGGAATCCGCCGCGACGACCCCTTCGAGTCCACCCTTCGAGATGACGTTCTGCATCGATGTCGATTGTGCTGGATGATTTAGCTGCCCGGGACACCCGGACTGTTCGTGACCCGAGTCGCGGGCCGCAAGGTGGTCGCTGGCACGAGAACGGCAGGGAGCCAACCGGAGTCGGGGGGCTCCGGTGCGGTGCAGATCCTGACGTTCTTCGCGCCAGCAGCGCACTTGCACGGGCGCAACCGCTGGGTCATGAGTAGTTCGGGCCGAGCTTCCGGACAGTCTTTCGGCAACCGAGGCACCGCAGCTTTCCGGCTCGGTGGGACCTTCCCGGTCGCCTCGCCCGGAAACCCACGCGGCGCCGGTGCCGAAGCTGGCCCGGACTACTCATGAGCAGCGTCGCGAGATCGTGCAAGTCCACCGCGGGTCGGGCGAACGCCCGGTTCCACGCGGACGAGGGGTGGTTCCTCGTCGGGCAGGCCTTGGCATTCGATCGAGCCCGCAGCCACGTTGCGCGAGCGCAACCGCTGGGACATGAACCGCTCAAGCTAGCACCCGGATCCGGGGTTTGCCAACACCGGGAATCTACGGGCTTCCGCTCCCCGCGGTCGAGCGCCATCGTGTAGCGGAACAGATGGGTCGGCTCATCGAGGCACTTCTGGTCACCCTGGCGCAGCTCGCCCCGTTCCTGCTGCTCGGCTTCGCCATCGCCGGGCTGCTCCACGCCTTCGTCCCGCGCTCGCTGTTGACCCGGGCGATGGGCGGCACCGGGATCGGCCCGATCTCGCGCGCGAGCCTGCTCGGGATCCCCTTGCCGCTGTGCTCGTGCAGCGTCATCCCGGTGGCAACAGAGCTTCGTCGCCAGGGGGCAGGCCCGGGGGCCACCGCGGCGTTCATGGTCTCCACGCCGGAGACCGGGGTGGACTCGATCTCGGCGTCGATCGCGGTGCTGCACCCGATCCTGGTGGTTGCACGGCCGATCGCTGCGATGGTCACCGGGCTGCTGACCGGACTGGCGATCGAATGGGCGAGTCCCCTGCCCGCCCTACCCCAGGGTGGCGGGAGTTGCTGCAAGCACGACCCCGAGGCACAGGTCCGTGGCTCGGGCCGGGGCATTCTCGGCGGGCTGCGGTACGCGTTCGACGACCTCCTCGGGGAGGTGGCCCTCTATCTGGTGCCCGCGCTGTTGATCAGCGCCGCACTCGGCCTCTACCTGGAGCCGGGTCGGTTGGTCGACCTCGGTCTCGCCCCCTGGCTGCAGCGTCTGGCGATCCTGGTGGTGAGTCTGCCGGTCTACGTGTGTGCCACCGCCGCCACCCCGGTGGCCGCGGCCCTGCTCGTGGCAGGCCTCAGCCCAGGCGCGACTCTGGTCTTCTTGCTCGCCGGACCGGCGACCAACCTGGCGACCATCGGTGCAGTGGCGAACAACCTCGGGCGGCGCAGCGCGGGGGTGTACGTCGCGATGGTGTCGGCGGTCAGCATCGGGTTCGGCAGCGCGCTCGACGTCCTCTGGGACCGGCTGCAGATCACCGGGAAGCCCGCACGGCTACACGCACACGAACACCTCGACTGGCCGAACCTCGCCGCCGCCGCCCTGCTCGGCACCCTGATCCTCTGGCACCTCGGACGGCGATTGGCCCGGCGCTGGGCCACCTCCCGCCGGCAGCCACCCGCAGCGAACTCCTGACCGGCGATGCCGAGCAGCACTATCCGCGCCGCCGCGGGCATTTCCCTGGTGACTCTGGTGTCGCGCGTCCTCGGTCTGGTGCGCGACGTGCTGATGATCCGCACCCTGGGCTTCTCCTGGGCCACCGGGACGTTCGCGCTGGCGTGGATGGTGCCCAACTTGCTGCGCCGGCTGTTCGGCGAGGGAGCGATCTCGGCCTCGTTCGTGCCGATCTACGCGCGGACGGTGAAGCGCGAGGGGCCCGACGCTGCGCGGCGACTGCTCGGCTCGATCACCGCGTTGCTGCTCTTGGTACTGGGCGGCCTGACCGCCGCGGTGCTGTTGTCCTGCTGGTGGGTGCCAGCGGAATGGGTGGGCAAAGCCAGTGTCGATTCGAGTGGCGACGTGAGCGCGCACCAGCAGGGTCGGCTGCTGCTCGACCTGACCATCATCCTGTTTCCGTACGCGATCCCGATCTGCCTGGCGGCGATCTTCGCCGGCGCGCTCAACACCCACGGCTCGTTCGCCCTGCCGGCGGCTGCCCCGGTGGTGCTGAACGTGTTCTGGATCGCCGCCCTGGCCCTCGTCTGGGCCCTGGCGCTGCGCGACCCCACGCTCGTGGTCAGCCTGGTGGCGATGTTCCTGCTGGCAGGAGGGCTGGCGCAGATGGCCCTGTCCCTGGTGCCGTTGCTGCGCCACCGCCGGGTCGGGCCGCTGCACTTCCCACAGTCGGGCGACCCCGCTCGACAGGTGCTGCGCAACATGGCACCAACGGTCGTCGGCATGTCGCTGGTGCAGCTCAGCACCATTCTCGACCAGACGCTCGCCCTCTACCTGATCGATCCGAACGCGCCGAGCTTCCTCTACACCGCGAACCGGCTACTGCTGTTCCCACACGCGCTGACCAGCCTGTCGTTGGCGACCGCGGTGTTCCCGCGCTTCGCCGAACTCGGTGGTGATGGCGATCTCGCCGGCCTGCGTCGCCACCTCGACAAGGCCTGCCGTCACACCCTGCGCGTCGCGGTACCCGCGACGCTCGGCATGATGCTCGTCGCCCCGGGGTTGATCGAGACGATGTTCGCCGGGGAACGCACGACCGCGCACGACCTCGACACCGCCGCGCACACCACCATGTGCATGGTCGCGTCCCTCCCGGCGATCGGCGTCGCCCAACTGCACGCCCGAGCGCTCTACGCGCTCGGGGAGTACCGCTTCGCCGCCGTCGTTTCGTTCTGGTTGCTGTGCATCAACGCGGTGCTCGACTTCGCGCTGGTGCTCGGCCTCGGTTTCGGCGCTCCCGGACTGGCGCTCGCCACAACGGTCGCGTCCTGGTTGCACGCCGCCGTACTGCGCCGGCGAGTGCATCGTTCCGGTGCGCAGGGCGAACCATGGGACCTCGGCAAGACGGTGCTCGCCACTGTGGTGATGGGCGTCGCGGTGTGGGGTGTGCTGCAGCTCACGGGTGCGCAATCCCGACTCGGGACGCTCACGCTGCGCGTCGCCCTGCCGATGGCCTGCGGCGTGTTCTGCTACGGCGGGGTGCTGTGGCTGCTCGGCGTGCGGCACGTGAAGATGCGCTGAGCGGCGATCACGAGCCGCGTCGAGGCACGCGCGGCGCCGTTCACCGGTGGTCGGGCAGGAGGGTGTGTTGGAGAGGGGCGCTCCGGGCAGTCGCGCGTCCGGCCGCGTTCACGCGCGTTCGCTAGCGCGGACTATTCATGAGCGGCGTCGCGAGATCGTGCATGGTTGTTGCTGGCAAGGAGAACGGCAGGTTCTGCCCGGAGGCGGGGTGCCTCCCCGTCGAGGAGCAGGTTCTGACGTTCGACGAAGCCAGCAGCGAACTTCCGCGATCGCAGCAGCTCGGTCATGGATAGTCCGGGGTAGTGGGGCGTGTCCGAAGTTGGTCACATAAGTCGCCGGCCCTACGGCCCGCTCGCGGCGTCGCAGCTCCTCAGCTTGTCCACCAACAAGCCGTGTCGTCGCAGCTCCTTGCGAGCGAACCGCATGACTCGACGACTTATGCAACGAACTTCGGACACACCCCACTAGAGCTCGGTCGCGAATGTTCCGCGACGGCCGGTCGTCACTCGATCCGCACCAGATCGACGTGGCCGCTGCCGCGGAACAAGCGCAACACCGCGCCGACCAGCTGGAAGCGCCGCTCGATCACGGTGCCCGGCTTCTCCAAAGCGATGTCGCCGTTGCGCAGACTGCGGTGGCCCACCAGGGACGACATGACCAACTTGTCGCCGAGGATCCGGTAGCGCCGCACCACACTCTGCAGCACCGCGCGCTTGGGGTCGGAGGTGGGCGCCATCAGGTGCATCGACAGGTGGTCACGGCCGACTACCAAGTAGCCTCGCGCTCCGGCAACCGGCCCGCCGCTACCGTCAGTCATGCTGCGCACCCGGTAGAAGCCCTCGATCGGATTGCGCGGCTTGAAGCGCTGCAACAGGTCGCGGCGTTCGACGGCCGAACGCGGTGGGTCGAGCACGGGTGGCAGCGGCGTGCCCTGTCGATCCGGCGGGGGTGCGGGAAGGGACGGGGACGTCGTCGCCGGGGCGGGCTTCTTCGGCCCGTCCTTCCCCGGCTTGTCCTGCGCGGACTTCTCCTGCCTCGGCTTGCCGGGGTCTCGGGATGGTTCGGCGTGCGCCCTGCCCGGGGTGGGTTTGTCCGACGCGGACTTGCCCTGTTTCGGCTCGCCCTTGGGGACCTTGTCCTGCGGGACCGCCGCGGACTCGACGCGTTCGATGCTCCGGTCGGGACCGCGAAACGACGCGACCGCGACGAGCAGCACGGCGACCGTTCCGAGCAAGGTGCCGGGGTTCATCCTCTCATCTCAGGCGATACCGGGCGAGAATGCAACGCGGGCACCCGCAGTGAGCGAGGCGGAGCGCCCGCGCGCCGGTCCTGCGCGCGGGCGATGGCGAGCCCGACTCCACAGGAGTCGGCTCAGCCCTGCATCTTCGCCGGCTTGGCGAGCTTGCCCAGGCGCGCCCGCTCGCGTGCCTCGGCCTTCATCACCTTGCCCAGCTCCTTGTAGAGCTTGGCGTCGGCGCGCTGCGCCGCAGCAGCCGCGGTCGGGAACGGCTTGCCGCGCCCGTCGACCTGCGCGTTGAGGTCGTAGAACTTCTTGCCGATGTCGGCGAACGACTCGATGTCGAAGCTGCTCAGTGCCTGGAACGGGCGACTCGCCATACGTTCGTGCACGATCACGTTGATCGGCTTGACCCGACCCTGTGCAAAGAACGTGTCGCGCTCGCCGAGCTTGCGCTTGGTCGTCTCGGCATGCACATCGAAGCCCTGCCAACCACTGCGCGCGAACGTTTCGGTGGGGTGGTGCCGCACCGCACTCAGCTGCAGGCGCCGGTACATGTCGCGCTTCTGCTCCGGTGAACGGCCCTGGTCGCGCCACAGCCGGTGCAGCTCGAGCGCCAACCGCAGTTCGCGCGCCAGGTCCTGCGGATGCCAGAACCCGGGCAGGGCGTGCAGCACGTGCAGGTCGGGGGACAGCATCAGGATCTGCACGTTGTGCGCCCCGGCACCGTTGGTCGTGCCGACCGCGGAGTCGGTCAGCCCGTAGCCGTAGCTGTTGCCGACGTACTTCTTGCGGCGGATGTTGGTCCAGGCGACCACGAACTTGTCGTCGAGCAGCGACAGGACCTCTGGGTTCGGAAGGGAAACTCCCCTCAAGCTCTGCGCGGCGCTTCAACAGAAGCCATTGAGATCGCCGAGCGCCTGGATCATCACGATGGGGCGCCCCGATTCGGCCGCCGCTCGCTGCGCGCTGGCCACCGAGGGGTGCCATCGCAATTCCTTGCGAACTCGACGCACCGCCGCGAGCGTGTCGCGACCCTCGAGTTTGAACTGCTGGAAACGACGCGCGTCGCGCATCGACTTGTTGCTGTGCGGCACGTCCTCTGCGTCCATCGGACGCTGCGCCGTCAGTGTGGGAGCGAGTGCGACGCACAGCGCCACACAGAAGAGCTGCTTCATTCGAATCACCTCCTGAGATGTCGGCCGAAGCCGGAGGGGTCGATCACTGGGGGTCCCCGTCACTTTACTCGGTCGCGAGGGGGCCACAACCCGAGGCGATCACACGGTCCGCGCGCAGGTTCGGAACCCGGCAAAAATGTCGCGACGGTCCGGCGTGAAGAAGTTGCGGTAGGTGGTGCTCACCAGCCGAGCGCGGGTCGCGAAGGAGCCGCCGCGCAACACCTTGCGGTAGCCGAACCACGGGGCGGAGTACTCGCGGTACGGCAGGTCGACCACGTACCCGGGGTAGGGGTAGAACGACGAGCTGGTCCACTCCCACACGTTGCCGAGCATCTGCCGGCAGCCGACCGCGCTGTCGCCGCCCGGGTGCGCCGCGACGTCCACACAGCCGAGGAGCGCCGCGTCGAGGTTGGCCGGTGGGAGCGGCGGAAGCTCGTTACCCCAGGGATAGAGCTGTTTGCCGCCGCTCGAGACGTTCACGCTGGCGGCCATCTCCCATTCGGCTTCGCTCGGCAGACGGCGTCCGGCCCACGCACAGAACGCCTCGGCCTCGTGATAGCCGACGTGCACCATCGGTTGGTGGGGTGCCAATGGCACGTGCCGGTCGAACACCCGCCGATGCCACGCGCCGGTGCCCGAATCGCGGCTCCAGTACTGCGGGGATTCGATGGCGTGTTTGCAGCGCCAGCGCCAACCCGGTGCGCTCCACAGCGCGCGGCACGCATATCCGCCGTCATCGACGAAGGCCATGAACTCGGCATTGGTCACCGGGGCGCGCGCGATCGCGAACGACGCGACGTCGACCGGATGCGACCACTTCTCGTTGTCGAACACGAACTGCGGTCGACCGGGGTGCGCGCCGAGCTCGAAGCGGCCACCCGCGACGTGCACATCGCCCGGACAGGGGCCTGCGTCAACCGGCGGTCGGCGCGGTGGTCCGGGCTCGGGTAGCGCGGGCGGGGGGTAGCCGAGCACCTGCCGCATGGTGAGGAACGCCTCGCCGTGCATGTCCTCGTGCAGCAAGGCGAGCTCGTAGCAATAGCGGTCGCGCTCGGTGCAGCACTCGACGACGCGGCGCTCCACTGCGGTGGCGACGCGCCGCATGTAGTCGAGGGTGGCGCGGCGCGATGGCAGTGGCAGGTCCCACCGCTCATCGTGGTCGACCCGAAACGAGTCGTAGAGCTCCACCGCCTCGGGCAGCAGCGGCGGCGTGCCGTCGAGAAAGCCGAGCACGTTCGCATCGAAGAAGAACGCAACGTGCCCGAGTTCCCAGCGCAGTGGGTTGAGCATGCCGAGCTGCTGAACTTCGAGCTGCCGGTCGCTCAGGTCGTCGATCAGCGCCAGCGTGCGCCGACGGGCGTCGCGTAGCGCGAGGACCAACGACTCCGCGACATCAGGCATGGACCACTCGGGTGCCCGCCAGGAAGTCGTGCATGCAGCGCCGGTCGCGTCGGAAGATCATCAGAACGCCGACGATCGACACCACGATACCGATGAATGGCAGCAGTGAGATCAGGTTGGGCAACAGGGTGCGGTGGACCAGCAATCTGGTAAGACCGGGGTGCGAGCCGTCGATTCGCTGGATCCGGATATCGAGCATCAACTTGCCGAGCGTCTGCGCCCTGGAGTGCAGCGTCCAGCCGTTCAGCACCACATAGCCGAACAGGAACGCCGCGGTCATGATCAAGCCTTCCCGCGCCGAATCGTCGCCGGTCACCCAGCCGTTGAGGTAGCCGATCACGAACAGCGGTGTGGCAGCGATCGTCATCAAGACGAAGTCGATCATCGATGCGATCAACCGCGCCCCGCGCGGCGCCAGCTCTCCGGTGCGGCGTTGCCGGGGCGGGGCCTTCACGGTCTCGGGAGCTTGGTAGGGGTTGTGTTCGTCCATCCGCGACCATTCGACTCGATGAGGCCGGCACCCGCCAGACGTCGGCGGGCACTGTCGCGCCTGCCCCGCGTTCCCGCCGGCCGCCGGGCGGAAGTCGCGCGACCGTGCGAGTGCCGGGATGGAAACCGACCCCGGCGAGGGCCCATCGATGTGTGTCGCGTTCGCCTCCCGCTCGCCGGAGCATGCGGACGGGGCATCGGCGCGGGTCCGGATCAGCTCGCTTGCGCCATCGACCCTCGCGAATAGAGTCCCACGGGTGAGCGTGCAGTTGATCGCATTGCTGACCAACCTCAGCCTCGCACTGCTGAAGTTCGTGGTCGGCACGCTCGCCGGTTCGCGGGCGCTGATCGCCGACGCTTTCAACTCGGCCGGCGACGTGGTGGCGACGTTCGTCGCCTGGCTGGCGTTCCGCTACGGCCGCCGACCACCCGACGACGACCACCACTACGGGCACCAGAACGCCGAGGCGCTGGGCGGGCTGTTGCTCGGCGGGATGCTGACCGCCACCGGCTGCTTCATCTGCGTGGAAGGGGTGGTCGGCATGAGCCAGGACCGACCCCCGCAGGCCCCCGGCGAGGCAGCGATCTGGGCGGCGCTCGCAACCGCCCTGATCAAGGCGGTGCTCTACACGGTCTCGGTTCGGGTCGGGACGCGCCAACGCTCCCCGACGCTGCTGGCCTCCGCGCGCGACCACGGCGCCGACGTGGTCGCCGGGCTGGTCGCGTTGGCCGGCATCTGGATCGCGCGCCATGGCTACCCGCGCTTCGACGCATTCGCCGGGATCGCGATCGGCATCTACATCACGTGGTTGTCGGTCAAGCCGCTGCGCGACAACACTGCAATCCTGATGCATGCCGCCCCACCCGACATGGCGGAGCAGGCCGGTCGACTCGCTGGAGCGGTGGCGGGCGTTCGCAGCGTGCATCGCGTGCGGGTTCAGCCACTCGGCGGCTTCTACCGACTCGACATGAGCGTCGGGGTCGACGGGTCGCTGTCGGTCCGCGAAGCGCACGGAATCGCGCATCTGGTCGAGGACCGGATCCGTGAAGCGACACCGGACATCACCGAGGTGCACGTTCACCTCGAGCCGTCGCCGGGGGACCACGCCGCAGGGTCCTAGGAGTCTGCGCCACAGAAGGGTGACTCAGGAGGTTCGTGGATTTCGGCGCAGGTCGCCGCCCGAAGGCACCGAATCGGTGGATTCGGCGAGGCTTGCGGGCGGTGACGGGTGCTGGAAGGCGCGGATCTCATGGATTGTCATCCCCACGCGCAGACTCCCAACGGGCCTTCGCCCCAGCCCGACGAGCGGTGTTCGGATAGCATCTCTTGCTCCTGGCTCGAACGAGGTTGCAACGGCTTACGCCCGGCGCCCTTCAAAGCCCGCATCTCGCGGTCGGCTCTCTGCTTGTCGGAGACTTCGACACTCCACGTCAACTCGCGCCACCTTCGCGTGGCCTCGCTCACGCCATGTCGTTCGCCGATTGGCCTCGCGTCTGTTCTCGCGGGAGGGGGGGTAGTTCTGCTTGTCTCGACCGAAACTTGACTCAAATGCCCCGGCTTCGCCGGGCCTAGGCCTCTAGCCCGGGTTACCCCCCCGCGCGCGAACGAGGTTCGATACGGTCGCGCACCGCGCGCACCTCTCAGTCGATCGGAACGACCAACTCGGATCCGACACCGGCGACCACCTCGCGCCGGAGCACGCGCCCCTGCGGGAAGCGCGGACCCGCGGGCACCGCGAAGTGCAACACCAGCGAACCGGTCGGCGCGTGTTGCAGTTGGAAGTTGCCCGAGGCGTCAGTGCGGACCATCTCCGTGCCGCGGTCGCTGTCGTCGTGCCACACTTCGACTCCGCCGAGCCCGAAGCGAGCCTGCCGCGACACCACCTTGCCGCGCAACTCCGCCCGGCGACACACCTCGATCACCACGCGTTCCCCCGCCGCGGCCCGCACCGCCCGCTGGGTGAACTCGGGGGGTAAGCCGCGCACCAACAGACGCACCCCTTGACCGGCCCGCAGGTGGTGCAGCTCGAAACTGCCATCGGTCGCGACCGCGGCGCGCAGACCACCGAGCACCAGCGCTCCGACCTCCAATCCGTCGAGCGGGAGGTCCGACGGGCCGTGGACCACACCACACACCGGAGGCACGGGGTCGAGGTAGAAGTCCCTGTCGCCGGCCTCGCGGTCTTTCGCCTCCAGCCGGTAGTCCCGCTCGCACATCGTGTACCCGGGCAGCAGCACGCGGAACGTGAACCACTTGGCCGCGCGGGCGATCCCGACCAGCCGGTAGCAACCGTCGGCATCGGTTCGCGCCTCGGCGAGTAGCACGCCGCGCGGCCCGCCACCCAGCGCGAGTACGCGGGCTCCGGCCAGGGGTTGGTGCGCGTTCCGCACGCAACCACGGACCGTCACCGGCTCGCTCAACTGCATGCGGTAGGTCCGGTCGGTCGCGAGTTCGACGCTGCGGTAGTCGACACCGAATCCGGGGACGTGGAAGCGCAGTTGGATCGACGGTGGAAAGCGCCGCGAGTCGATCTCGATCTCCTCCCCGGGGGCCTCGCCCGACAGCGCGATCGACCCGAGCAGCGGCGCGGGCGACGGCAGGTGGCTGGAGCGGTCCAGCTCGAACACGTCTATCCTGCCGCGCGGGACCACCGGTTGGTCGGCATCGTCGATCAGCACCACCGAGCAGCTCGCAGGCCGCAGCGAACGCACCCATTCCACCAGCGGCTCGCGATAGCTGATCCCGAACGCACTCGCCAGCAGCCCCGGGATCAGCACCTTGCGGTAGGCGGGCATGGCACGCCACATCGAGCGCGGGGCGTCCCCACCGTGGCGTTGGCGCAGCGGTCGGCCCCGCAGGTTCGGCGAGGGAGGGGTTGCGGGTTGCGGGTCGTTGGCCATCGGAGGACCGGCGCACGCCGGCCGAGGGCGAGCATAGCCCGTCGGCCAACGCTGTACGCGACGCAGCGTTCACCGGTGCCCGCGGTTGGCCCGCGGATCCACAAGCCCGGTGGCTGGATCCCGAGGGACGGGTACGGGTCCCGCACGGCTCGGTGGCGGGTTTCCGAGTCGTCGTCCTCACGAGGATGGGCGCCGGCTTTCGCGCACCGTACGGCTATGGTGGCGGCATGACCGAAGCGTTCGACCCGGCCAAGGATGCCGCCGCGCGCGCAGCCGCCGAGTTCGTCGAGCCCGGGATGCGCCTCGGGTTCGGCAGCGGCACGACCCTGTGGTGCTTCCTCGACCACCTGGCCGCGCGGGTGCGCGCAGGACTCGAGGTCGCAGGGGTGCCGGCCAGCGAGGCCACGGCGCAGCGGGCCCGAAACCTCGGCATTCCCCTGCTGCGCCTGGACCAGGTCGAACGACTCGACCTCACGATCGATGGTGCAGACGAGATCGACCCACGCAAGGACATGATCAAGGGCGGCGGCGCCGCCCTGGTCCGCGAGAAGATCGTCGCCGCCGCGGCCACCGAAATGGTGGTGATGGTCGGCGAGAACAAGCTCGTCGAAGTGCTCGGTCGCTCGTTCCGCCTGCCGGTCGAGGTGCTGGAGTTCGGTTGGCGCCAAGCGGCACGGCGGATCGAGACGCTCGGCTGCAGCACGGAGCTGCGCTGCGGCTCCGACGGCGAGGCGCTGCGCACCGACAACGGCAACCGCATCCTCGACTGCGCCTTCGACGACGGGATCCACGCGCCGCGCGAACTCGAACGCGAGCTCAACGCGATCCCCGGAGTGCTCGACAACGGCTTGTTCGTCGGCATGGCCGGTCGCGTCCTGGTCGGGTCGCCGGCAGGGACGGTGCGCGAGATCTCCTGAGCTGCGAGCGTGGCGCGTGTGGCGGTTCCTGGAGGCCGCCACCGGCCCGAGGTTGCGCCGAAGCTCAGTGGGTCGGACCGACCCGGAAGTACCGCACAGCGGCGGTGCCGAGGTTCGTCCGCACCTGCAGGGCGACGATCGAATCAGGCCGGTACGCGCCCAGGTGGTAGGTGAAGTCGTCCCAGTCGGGGACCCTCGCACCCTCGACCGCGAGCACCGTGTCCCCTTCGGTCAGCCCGCACCGCGCCGCTTCGGATCCGGGCGCGACACTCGCGACGACTGCAGCGGTCCGGCCCTCGGCGAAGCGCGGGTAGCGCAGCCGGATTCCCGTGCGCTCGCGGAGGCTCGCGAACGCGCGGCGGATGTCATGTCGACCCTGCCGATCCTTCGACTCGTTGTACAGCTGCTCGAACGCCGCGTCGGTCGCGGTACCGAACAGGCGGACCCGCGACTGGCCCGGCGTGTGGGTTTCGACCCAGCGGAGAAAGCGCTGGCGCCAAGTCCGGAACCCGCGCTCGTCCAGCGCCGCCACTTCGCCGACCGAGAACCCGTACCACGTCGGCCCCTGGCCGCCCTTCGGCGGGAAGAGGACCGACAAGTAGCCGTTCTCGATCCGGTCCTCCACCGACGCCAGGAACGCGTCCCGATCCTTCGCCGCCATCAGCAAGCGGAGGTTGTGCAGCACGCGTTCCCTGGCCTCGGGACCACCGTAGCCGCGCAGCTCGTCCGGGAGCGGATGGAACCGCCGGTGCTCGAGCTCGCCGACGACTGACCACGACCGGCGCCACTGCACGAACGCCGCGTCGGACATCGCCTCGATCTGCCGCGGGGTGCGGGACAGGTGCGTGCCGACATAGCGACCGTCCCCCGGAGTGACCCAACCGATCTCCACGCGTGCGGCGAACGGCGTGCGAACCTTGCGCAGCTCCTCGAGGAACGCGCCGCGGCCACCGCAGCGGAAGAACTGCATTCCGAGCCCGAGTCGCGTGCGCAGCGAAGCCAGCCGGTCCCGGAGGATTCCCCAGCGTCCGGCGTCGATTCGCGCTGGGTCGAAGCTGCCCGGCTCGACTGGCGGCGATCGGGTCTCGGTGCCTCGGGCGGACTGCGAAGCCGCGCAGGCCGCGATGACGAACGCGACGGGCAGCGCGAGGAGCGCACGCGGGTCGTGCGACGTGGGGGGATGGCTCCGCACGTGGGCTCCGCAGCCTGCAGCGACCTTGCGCAATCGCAGCAGATCGGTCACGCACGTCCGGGTTGGCCCGTCGCAGGTGTGTGTGGACACACGGAAGGCAACCGAGCCAACCAGAGGCGCATCGGTAGATGTATCGAGGAATGCGACCGAGGCCGACGCAGCAGGGGCGGGCATCTAGTGCCCCGCGTCCGGAGTTCGCAGCACATGTGCCCGGTCATTCGATCCGCTCGCTGCGTTGCTGCTCCTCAGCTTGTCCACCAACAAGCCGTGTCGTCGCAGCGCCTTGCGCGCGAATCGACTGACGCAGCCACACTTGCTGCGAACTTCCGAAGAGGGGCACTGGGGTTTCGCAGCCATCGGACGGTGATCAGTGCGGACTACTTGGAACGTCTCGCAGCGAGTTCGCGGACACGGGTCCACGGATCCCTGTCGAACGGTGCGTTGCGGGTGAGCAGCTCGATCCGCGCACCCAGGTCCTTTCGGTACGCGTCCGGATCGGCAAGGTCGAGCTGCGGGAACGCAGCGAGCGCAGCCATCGCGAACAGCGTCTCGACGAGCAGTTCGCACTCGCGGTGACTCAACTCCTTCTGCCCCTGCCCCGTTCGCTCGATCCGATCGAGTCTCAGGGACACCTGTCCGTCGAGGAACAGCCCGTACTGCACGCAGAGCTTCTCACCACGATGCCTCAGGTGGAGCGTTACCTCGCCTCGGACCCGGCTCGGTGGTTTCCGACCGATCGAGAACACGTCGGTGAAGTGCTCGCACGTGGACGCCACGGAGAGAGCCGCATCGTGGACCGCCCCTTTCCAGGAATCCAGGAACGTCGAGGCCTGGGCCGGTGTGGGTGAGCGCCGAAGTTCGCAGTGTGCGATCGACACATTGCTCGCGACCGGGACGTACGCCGCACAGCCGGCGCAGAGGCCGAGGCCGAGGCCGAGGGTCGAGGCGACTCGGGTCGTGAGGATGTCGATCGCCCGGCTGGTGTTCATTCTCTGGGTTTCCTCGTCTCGGTGCCGCTGCCCGTCCAACGGCGAGGACTGCCGAGCAAGGTCCGAGACCTCGCTTCGGAACTCGCAGCGAACGGCGAGCCTAAGGCCTCGTGGCGGCAACCGCCACGGCACGACCCTGCGCACCGTCCGGCGTCGGATCCGGGCGCCCCGAACCGGGGCGAATCAGTTCGGTAGCCACATCGTGTGGTTCGATCGCGGTAGGCGAAACCGCAGCCACTCCGCGGCACCGCCCTCCCAAACCACCCGGGCCCGATGCTCGCCGTGGTACAGTTGATCGACGCTGAAGGCTGGGCCTTCGGAGGCACGTGTGCGCCGGATCAATCCGGTGACGAGGCACTCCACTTCGATCCAGTGCGGCCGGTCGAGCTTGGCCGTCGTGCCCGTGAGGAACATCACCGAGCTCTTCAGCATCCAATGGGTCGCCACGACCCTGGCGCCGCTTCGCTCCGTCGGCACGCGCTGCGGCAACGTGCGCCAACCCGCCGGGCTGGCCTCCACGAACGCCCATGCCACGGATCCGCGCGGCACGGCGTAGGTGCACCGCATCGGCTCGTTCGTATTCGACGGCCGCAGGACGCGCCGCACCAGGACGCGCTCCCCGTCCGTGAGGCGCACGATCAGCTCCCGCGTCGCGAACTTGCGTTCGAGAGGCACCTCGATCTCGCCCGTCACCAGCGGCAGGCTTCGGTGCACGACAACGCGCGTCGGTCCGGACACCTCGAAGCGGTGCAGCGGGAACCGGCCGACGTTCGGAACGGACACCGCGCAGTCGTAGAACCCGAACGGCAATCGCCTCTCCTGCCGCACGGAGTTCGCCGAATCCGCGTCCAACGTCAGCTCGGTCGGTTCGTGTGCCTCCGGCGGACCGCTGGCGGCGGGCAACGGCCCGGAGACGTGGAACCGAAGGCCGCGCGCATCGAGACCGAGCACCTGGAAGTCCAGGGTCACCGCCACTTCGTCGAGCTGCAGTTCCGGATCGAACCGGAGCTCGACGCACTGATTCGCACTCAACCGCGGCACCGCCACCGACGCGACGCGTGGCGTCGCGGTCGGACAACGAGGCCAAGCGACCAGCTCGACCGTGCACGGGTCGTAGCTGGGCGCCGCTATTTCCACATGATCGAGCCGCGACACCGGCCAAGTGCTTCGATCGAGGCTTCCGGCCTGCGCGGAAACCAGCTCCCGCAGTGCATCACTGGGCGCGCGCACCCGCACGCCGAGCCGGTAGGCTCGCGCCTCGCGCTCACCCACGCCACGGATGGTGCAGCTGATCGAGGGTCGGTGGCGCATCGCCACGACTGTTCGCCCCTGCGGCCAGGGTCGCCGGTGCAACGAGTAGCCGAGCATGAACACGACGACATCGCGGTAGCTCGACGCGCCCAGTGCGAGCCGGCCTTCGTGGTCGGTCATCCCCAGACGGACGATCTTCGGAACCGGCGTCTCCCCCGAACTCCCGAGCACGACCGCCCGGGCCAAGGCCGCGCCAGTGTCCTCTCGAATCACGTGCAACACCGGCACTGCTTCGAGTGAGTTGCGGGACTCGGTGGTCTGGGCCGGTGTACCGGGCCGTTCCGGCTCCACTGCCGCGGCGACAGCCCCTGCGGGCGACTCCGCCATGTCGTCCACACCAACCGGCGACGCATCCGCCGCGGCGAGCCCGGGCCACCACCACAACCCGGCGGCCACTGTGATAACGAGGATCGCGATGCGGACCAGCAGCCTCCGGCCGGATCCGGGATCAGCGCTTTCGGGTGGGTGCCGCACGATTCGGCCACAGATCGTATTGCCCCCGGGCGAAGCCTGCCCCGTGAATCGGGTCTTCGACCGACGGTCCGATGGACTCGGGATCAGACCGACCGGAGTCCCAGCCACGTCCAGCTCACGGGCAAGCGAAGCTTGCGTGCCCGCGCGGCGAGTTGACGGATCCTCTGACCGCCGACGCGCCTCCAGCGAATCGGCTACTTGCGCTTGCTCTCCGGGTTGACGAACACCGGGACGATCCGCACGTCCTTCATGTCGCCGCGCACCTCGATCTTCTGCGGGGCGTAGCCGTTGCGGAACTTGTTGTCGATCTCCGAGCTCCAGCAGTAGATCTGCATCCGGTAGCTCCCGGCCGGCAGGTTCTCGAGATGGAACTTGCCGTCTTTCTCGATCCGCTGGTAGTTGCCCCGGGCGACCGGTCCCCGGACGTGGATGTAGAGGTGCTCGGGCTGCTTCGGATAGACGGACAGGTCGATCGACCCCTCCACCTTGTAGACGGTCTGCAGTTCGATGCGCACACCGGCCGTGGGTGCGCCGGCCTGCACCTCGAACTGGGAAGAGCGGCCGAAACCGTTGTTCTCTGCCTTGACGACGTACTTGCCGGTCGCGACTTCCTGGAAGTGGAACTCGCCGTTGGCGTCGCTGGTCACCTTCTGTGACGCACCGCCGGGCTGGGGCTGCTGCCCCGGTTTGGGGATGACCTGGGAGACCGCCCTCAACTGGATTCCCGCCGCGGGGCGTCCGCTGCTGTCGACCACCTGCCCGCGGATCGACCCGGTGTCGATCACGATGTCGAACACCAGGTCCTTGCCCTCCTCGACCTTCCCGCTGCGGCTCCAGAACACGGTCTCGCGCCGACCTGGCTCCACCTTTGCCGACTCGCCGTACCGCAGACTGATGTTGAAGTGCCCGACTTCGACCTGGCCGAGGTCGAATCGCCCCGCTTCATCGACGTCTGCGTACAGTTGGTTCTGACCCCAGCCCTGCACCATCAAGCCCGCGCCCGGACGCCCGTTGAGCAGCACGGTACCGGAGATGCGGGCGGAGGGTCCGGTGATCTTGCGCTTGCCCGAGAGGTCGAACTCGAGCGTCGACCCCCGGCCGGACTCGATCACCACCTCCTGCATCTCGACGTGCCGGTGCCGACCCATCGCCATTTCAGCGATACCGCCGGGGGTCCCCAACAGCCCGATGCTCGGAATCGCCTGCACCCAGTAGCGGCCGGGAGCCAAGCCGTTGACTCGGAACGCGCCTTCGGCGCCGGACGTCGACATGCGCGGCGGCACCTCGAGCGCGCCGCGGGTCTCCTGCCAGTGACGCATCACCAGCAGCGTGTGCTTGCCGGGCAGCACCGGCTTGCCCTTGTCGAGCAGGGTGCCCTCCAGCCACCCGGCCTTGAACACCCGGAACACGATCGGCTGGGCCGACGGGAGCTCGACTTGCAGGTGGTAGAAGCCGTACGCCGGGTGCGACGCGCTGAGCCGCGCCCCGCCGCGCTGTGCGTTCTCGACCAACAGCTCGCCGCCTTCGTCGGTGCGGCCGACCGCGATCGGCGCCTGCTGCACGCGTTCGCTGCGCTTCTTGCCGCGCAGCTCCACGTAGATGCTCGCGTTGCGCACCGGCTTGCCGGCTTCGTCGACCACCTGCACCTTCGCCGTGATCGCGGGTATCAGTGCGATTTCGACCTCGGCATCCGAGTCCAGCGTGAGCTCGTGCTTGGCGGCGGCGAATCCCGGAGCCTTGACCGCGAGCGCGTAGTCGCCCGCGTCGAGGTCCGTGATGCGAAACCGGCCGTCGTCGAGCCGGGTGATCCGACCGTCGAGGTTGATCCAGGGCAACATGCCGGACAGCGCCAGATCGAACACCGGAGGGCCGTTGCCACCCTTCACGCCGATCATCCGCATGTCCACCTTCTCCGGCACTGCGCCGGCCTCGGGGCGGAAGCGAATGGTCAGCGTGCGGCGCGCGGCCAGCTTGATCTCGAGATCCGCGTTCACGCTCTCCGGACCGCGAGTCGTCCACCCGTCCTTGTCCGAGCGCCGCACAGCGACGAACACCTGGCCGGGGCTCATCCCGGTGAGCGAGAAGTTCCCCTTGGCATCCGTCGGCTTGGCATAGCTCGCGAAGTGCACCGGTGCGATCAAGGACTTGTTGGCCAGCAGCACCTGGGCGCCGGCAATCGGTTGTCCGGCGCTGTCCACGACCTTGCCGCGCACGATCTCGCCCTCGCGCATCCGCAGAGTGCCGGCATCCTTCTCGGCCCCGGACTTGACGCGCAATGCCTTCTTGACCAGCGGTTGGAGACCACGCTTGTTGATCACCACCACGTTGTCGCCGGGCTGCACTCCGCGCAGCTCGAACGCACCCTTGTCGTCGGACTGCGCGACCGGCAACGGCAGCATGTCGTACAGCCGTTTCACGGTCGGTGGGAAAGTCGCCACCACGGTGGTCCCGCCCTCGCGAATGATCATCCCTCCGTGCGGATCGAAGCGCTCCAGCGGCACCGCGTCGAACGCCGGGCCGGGGAGGTTCAGCGCGTGCACCAGGGCGCCGCGGACCGGTTCGCCGTCCTCGTTCTCGATGCGACCGACGATGGTGCCGAGTGCCTGCAGCACGATGCGCCCGAGATCGATGACCTCGCCGGGTCCCGGCGTCCGCTCGACCACTCGGGTGAGCTGACTGTCCCCGCCCTGGTCCGCGACCATGACATAGATCACCTGCGGCCACACCCCGCGGACCTCGAAGGTGCCGTCCGACCCACTGGTCGCCTCGTACATCTCGACGTTCGGCTCCATCTGCGGCAGGTCCGGAGCGAACACATAGGGCATCGCGACCGCCTCGAGATCGAGCCGCAGGAAGCGCACCCGCTTGCCGGACAGGGGTTGTCCTTCCTCGGTCACCAACTGACCGCGGAAGCCCGCCAGTGCGGCGAGGATCACGGGATCGGTCTCCTTGCCCTTCGCCACCAACTCCTCGCGGACCGACTTGACGCCGGTCGCATCCACCGCGGAGGAAGTCGCGGGACCCGACGTGGAGATCGCCCCCGCCGAATCCACCGCGGGACCGGACTCGACCGGGATGCTGGGGATCTTGGTCGGCGGGGCCTGGAACAGGAACCAGGCGATGCCGAGCACGCCGAGGCAGACGAGAACGACGAGGAAACTCTTCATGGGGCTTGAGGTGTCACTTGCCCGGCGGCCGAAGCCCGGCGCCGGGGGTCACGGGATCCTGTCGGGCAACCGACAGCTCGATTCCTTGGAGGTCGCGGTCGGTGATCACGATCTGCTCGGTCGCTGCGCGCTCATGACGCTCTCCGTCGTCGCCACCGAACACGACCTTGGCGCGGAACGTCCCGGAGGGCATGCCGCGCACCACGAACGTACCATCACCACGCACTCGGCCACCCTGCTGTCGCGCGCCGTCAGCACCCTCGAGCAGCACGAAGCACCAGCGTGGGCGTGGCTCGGCGAGTTTCTTCACGTCGAGGTGACCGCCGACCGTGAACGTCTTTCCCAGGCGGATCGACACTCCGCCGACCAACCCGCGCAGCGTCACTTCGATCGTCTCCGAGCGACCGTAGCCACGCTCGCGGTCCTGCACCTCGACGCGGTAGGTCCCCGCGGGTAGGTGATCGAACGCGAACGCGCCGCGCTGGTCGCTCAACACCAGAGCGGTAGCGGTGCGCTCCGGTCGTCCTTCGCCCGCCGCGACCCGGCCCGTGGCCTTGACGCGCACCGCACTGACCGCCTCACCCGCGCCGGAAGTCACGAACCCGCGCAGCGCACCCGTCTCGATGTGGATGTCCAATTCGAGGTCTCGACCCTCGCTCACCTCGACCGTCGCACCGTAGAGGTGGCTCTCCATGCGCATGTCGATCACGTCGGCGCGCGCCGGGTCGCGCACCGTGAGGCGCGTCGTGCCGACCGGCAGCGGACCGAGATCGAAGCGCCCCGCGGCGTCTACGGTCACCCCGTGGCGTCGCCGGCCGCGCACCGACACCAACAGGTCCTTGCCCGGGCGACCATTGAGCAGCACCGTGCCGGCCACGCGCGCCGCCGGGCCCTCCACCTGGTCCGGTTCGCGGATCGCCTCCAATTCGACGAAGGTCGTCTTGCCGGGCTCCACCTCGACGTCCGTGGTCGCGTCTTCGCGCACCAGCCTGGCGCGCATCACGTAGCCGATCAGGCCGCCGGCCGACGTCAGGGTTCGGATCGAGCGCACGGCGCGCAGGCGGTACTTCCCGGGCCGCAACCCCCCAGCCACGAACTTGCCCTCGAAGTCGGGGATCGTGAACTTCGGCAGATCCGGCATGGCGCCACGGTCACCGCCGCGGCGCGGCTCGACGACCACGGTCCACTTGCCGGGCACCGGCGGTCGGCCGCGTTCGGTCAGCGCTCCGGACAGCTGTCCAGGCGCAGCCATCTGCAACACCACCGGCTCGCGGACCGGCAGCACGAACTCACGGTGGGCGAAACCGAACGCCGGGTGGCTCGCCGAGATGCGGAACGTGCCGGCCTCGCCGTGCGGCACGTGGAGTCGACCCGATCGATCGGTCTCGCCAGCGACCACTGGCATCTCGAGCATCCGCGGACCCGCGTCGCGCTTGTTGCAACGCATGTAGATGCGCGCCCGTGACACCGGCTTGCCGGCGTGGTCGGTCACCAGCACGTCGAACTCGGTGCTCGCCGCGAGTTCGAGCTCGGCGGTCGCGTCCTTGTCGATGCGGAAGTGGACCTTGCCAGCGGCGTGGCCGTCCGCGGTGACGGCCAACGTGTACTTGCCCGGGATCAGATCGTCGATGCGGTATCGACTGTCCTCCAGCCGCCGCACGCGGCGCTGCACGTCGAGCCACTTCACGAACCCCATCGCTCCGGCATCGAGCGGCATGCCCTCATCGGGGGACGGCAGTAGCTTGAAGCGCGGGTTGGTCAGTTCGCGGCCGAGCGCGCTGCGCAGTGTGAGGTCGAGATGGTGCGCGCCGGGCACACGCACCACGACGTCGCGCGACACTGGCGTCGGCTCGACGATCACCCAGGGTTGGTTGCGGTCCCGACGGGCGGCGACGGTCACCCGGCCAGCCGGGAGCCCGGCGACCGCGAGCTCACCCTTGTCGTCGGTGCGGCCGGCGCGCAACGCGAAGTCGACGCGGAACAGTACGGTCGTCGGCGCCACCAACACCTCGGCGCCCGCCACCGGCTTGTCGTCGCTGTCGCGCACCCGCACGAACGCCTCTTCGCCGCTGCGCAGCCGCACCGTACCGATGTCTTTCGTCTCGCCAGGGTGAACGCGTACGGCGCGCTTGACCTCCGGAACGTAGCCGCGAACGTTGAACGCGACCGCGTTGTCGGCCGGCTGGACCCCGGCGAGGCGGAACCGACCCTGCGCATCGGTGACGGTTCGCGGCCGCATCACGAGGTCGTAGACGCGCTTGACGAAGCGCGGCATCTCGACGACCGCCGGCCGTGAACCCTCGCGCACGATCAGGGCACCCTCCGGATCGAACCGCTCGAGCGGCGCGAGGTCGAGGATCGACCCCGGGATGTCGGCGGCCCGCACCGTCACGTCGGGCAAGGGGCGGCCGTCTTCGGTGACCACGCGCCCGGTGATCACCCCGAGCTGCCGCAGTTGGATGTCGCCGAGATCGATGATCTCCCCGGGCGCCGGGGAGCGATCGACGGGCATCTCCAAGCGGTCGTCACCGTCGGCGTCCGCCTCGAGGATGTAGACGGAGTGGGGCCACGCACCGGTGATCAAGAACTCACCAGCCGCATCCGTCCGACCGGTGTGGATCTGCAGCCGGGGCGCCAGCTCGTCATCTCCTTGGGTGAACAGACCCGGGTTCTGCAGCAGCTCCGGATCGATCCGGTAGAAGCGCACCGCCCGGTCCGCGGCCGGACGCCGCAGGTGGTCGATCAGACGCCCGCGGAAGCCGGAGAGTGCCGCCTCGTAGGCCGCGTTCTCGTCGATCAGGCGCTGACGCTGCGGGGCGGATCCGTTGTTCGCCAGCACACCCGTGTCACCCCCCCCGGTCTGTGGGGCTGGCGGGGGCGAGATCGGCCCCCTGGGGCCGCATCCGGAATCCGGGGGGTCCGGCGCGAACACCACCCAGGCCACCAGGGCGACGACCAGGAGGAGCAACAGCCCCCCCAGTACGCTCAGGGAACGGCGCGCGCGCGAAGGAACTGTGCGGTCCGGTTTGGGCACGGGATGCGGATCAGCCGAAGACACCATCGTGTCGCGGGTGTTCGGGTGTGGACGCTGCGACAACCCAGTCGTCGAAGCGGTTCGAGTCGAACATGTTTTTCCTAGCCTATCCAGTACCGTCAGGCCGTATGTGCGCTGATAGCATCGTACGCCCGTCTCTCCCCTGCGGTGGGCTGGTCGCACACGCCTGCCCCGCAACCCAACCAGCCGATCCATCATGAAGGTCGCGTTCCTCGCCGGCGGCTTCGGCTCCCGCCTCGCCGAAGAGACCGAGATCCGCCCCAAGCCGATGGTCGAGATCGGCGGGCGGCCGATCCTGTGGCACATCATGCACCACTACGCGACCTACGGGTTCAAGGACTTCGTCGTCGCGCTGGGCTACAAGGGCGACTACATCAAGAAGTACTTCCGCGACTACTGCGCGCTGAGCGGCGATGTCACCGTCGATCTGGCCAGCGGTCGGGTCGAGGCCAGCGGGCAGAATGCGCTCGACTGGCGGGTCGAGCTGATCGACACGGGGTACCGCACCATGACCGGCGGCCGGGTCAAGCGACTCGGTCCGGCGCTCGGCAACGAGACGTTCATGCTCACCTGGGGTGACGGGGTCGCCGACGTCGACATCGGCGACCTGCTGAAGTTCCACCGCAGCCACGGCAAGCTCGCCACGGTGACGGCGGTGCGACCGGCGGCGCGCTACGGCCTACTCGAGATGGACGGCGATCAGGTGATCCGCTTCACCGAGAAGCCGCAACTCGGCGAGGGTTGGATCAACGGCGCGTTCTTCGTGCTCGAGCCGCAGGTGCTGGACTACATCGCCGACGATGCGGTGATGTTCGAGCACGCGCCGATGGAGCGCCTCGCCGCCGACGGCCAGCTGATGGCCTACAAGCACACCGGCTTCTGGCAGTGTATGGACACACTGCGCGAGAAGCAGATCCTCGAGGACCTGTGGTCGCGTGGCAACGCACCCTGGGCGACTTGGCTGAAGCCGCGCAACTGAGCAAGGGAGGAGAACCGATCATGAGAGTGCTGATCACCGGCCACAACGGCTACATCGGCTGCGTCCTGGTCCCGATGGTCCAGGCCGCGGGACACGAAGTCGTGGGCCTCGACAACTACTTGTTCGGCGAGTGCACCTTCGGGCAGGACGTCCCGGACGTCGCTTCGTACCGGGTCGACATCCGCGACGTGGAACCTCAACACCTGGAGGGGATCGACGCGATCATGCACCTCGCAGGGCTGTCCAACGACCCGCTGGGCGACCTGGCGGCACAGGCGACCTACGACATCAACCACCTGGCGTCGGTCCGTCTCGCCGAGCTGGCCAAGAAGGCCGGCATCGAGCGGTTCATCTTCTCGTCGTCGTGCAGCAACTACGGCGCGGCCGGCGATGACATGCTCGACGAAGAGTCGAAGTTCAATCCGGTGACGCCGTACGGCATCTCCAAGGTGAAGGTCGAGCAGGACGTGTCGGCGATGGCCGACGACGGGTTCTCGCCGACCTTCCTGCGCAACGCGACCGCCTACGGCGTATCGGCACGGCTGCGGGGCGATCTGGTGATCAACAACCTCACCGGGTACGCACTGACCTCCGGTGAAGTGCTGCTGAAGAGCGCGGGGACATCCTGGCGACCGCTGGTGCACATCGAGGACATCTCCCGCGCGTTCGTCGCCGCACTGCACGCGCCGCGCGAGAAGGTCCACAACCAGGCGTTCAACGTGGGGATCACCGCGGAGAACTACCGGATCCGCGACGTGGCGGAGATCGTCGCCGACGTGGTTCCGAACAGCGTGGTCAAGTTCGCCGAAGGCGCGAGCCCGGACCTGCGCAACTACAACGTGCGCTGCGACAAGATCCGCGAGGTGCTGCCCGAGTTCCAGCCGACCTGGACGGTGCGCAAGGGCGTCGAGGAGCTGTATGCCGCCTACGTCGCCAACGAGTTGACCTACGACGAGTTCGTCAGCGACCGCTACCTGCGGATCAAGCACGTCCTGAAGCTGCGGGACAATGGCCGCCTGAGCGACGACCTGCGTCTGACCAACCCGTCCACTTCGAACCGCCCCACCGACCATGCCCGCCTGTAGATCCTGCGGCGCGGAGCAGCTGCGCACTTTCCTCGACCTCGGCGCGATGCCGCTGTCCGACGGGCTACGCAAGCCGGAGCAGATGAGCGCCGCGGAGTCGCGCTACCCGCTCGAGGTGGCGTTCTGCGACGCCTGCGCACTGGTGCAGATCCTCGAGGAAGTCGACCCCGAGGAGTTGTTCTGCAACGACTACCCGTACTTCTCGTCGTTCACCGACTCGCTGTTGCGCCACTCGAAGGCCAACGTCGACCAGCTGATCCAGACCCGTGGCTTGACCGCGGACAGTCTGGTCATCGAGCTCGCGAGCAACGACGGCTACCTGCTGCAGTACTTCGTCGCGCAGGGCATCCCGGTGCTCGGCATCGATCCCGCAGCGGGACCGGCCAACGCGGCGATCGCCAAGGGCATCGAGACGATCAACACGTTCTTCACCCGACAGCTGGCGGAGAAGCTGCGCGCCGAGGGGCGCCGCGCCGACGTGATCGTGGCCAACAACGTGTTGGCTCACGTTCCCGACCTCAACGGGTTCGTCGCCGGGATCGCGATGCTGCTCGCCGAGGACGGCACGACTTCGATCGAAGCACCGTACGTGCGTGACCTGATCGACGGGTGCCAGTTCGACACGATCTACCACGAGCACCTGTGCTACTACTCGGTGACCGCCGCGCAGCGGCTGTTCGCCCGCCACGGGTTGCACCTGAACAAGGTCGAGCACCTCGACATCCACGGTGGGTCGCTGCGCTACTACGCCAGCCCGACCGAATCACCCGACGGCAGCGTCGAGCGGATGTTGGCGGAGGAACGGGAGCTCGGCGTCGACCAACTGGACTACTACCAGGACTTCGGCGGGCGGGTGCAGAACCTGCGCACCGAGCTGCGCAACCTGGTGTCGCGGCTCAAGGACCAGGGCAAGTCGATCGCAGCCTACGGCGCCGCGGCAAAGGGCGCGATCATGCTCAATTACGCCGGCCTCGACGAGCAGGTGATCGACTTCTGCGTCGACCGCAACGTGCACAAGCAGGGCAAGTTCATGCCCGGTGTCGCGGTCGAGATCTTCGACCCGAAGGTGATCCTCGAGCGGATGCCTGACTACCTGCTGATCCTGCCCTGGAACTTCAAGGACGAGATCATGACGCAGCAGGCGGAGTACGCCCGCCGCGGCGGACAGTTCATCGTCCCGGTGCCGACCCCGCAGATCGTGAGCGGCGAACTGGTCTCCCGATGAACGCGCCCATCGCCACCAAGGTCGCCTGCTTCAACTGCGGGTCGGAGCAGACTCGCGTCTTCTACCGCATCGACGACATCCCGGTGCACAGCTGCCTGCTGATGCCGAGTCGCGAAGCGGCGGTCGGCTACCCTCGCGGTGAGCTGCAGCTGGCGGTGTGCGACACCTGTGGGTTCGTGCAGAACTCGGCGTTCGATCCGACGGTGCACGAGTACTCGACCCGTTACGAGGAAACGCAGGCGTTCTCGCCGCGCTTCAACCGGTTCGTCGACGAGCTGGTTGCGCGCTACGACCAGATGATCGGTCTGGCCGGCAAATCGGTGCTGGAGATCGGCTGCGGCAAGGGCGAGTTCTTGGTGCGGATGTGCGAGGTCGGTGGATGTCGCGGGATCGGCATCGACCCCGGGTACCGACCGGAGCGGACCAACAGCCCGGCCGCCGACCGCATCGAGTTCATCCAGGACTTCTACTCGGAGCGCTACACGCACCTGCAGGCGGACATCGTGATCTGCCGGCACACCCTGGAGCACATCCAGCCGACCCGCGAGTTCATGCAGATGGTGCGCCGCTCGATCGGCGATCGGCCGAACACCGTGGTTTGCTTCGAGCTGCCGGATCTGGAGCGAGTCCTCGAGTACCAGGGCTTCTGGGATATCTACTACGAGCACTGCTCGTACTTCAGCATGGGGTCGCTGGCGCGCCTGTTCCGCAGCTGCGGGTTCGACGTGTTCGCCCTGGAGAAGGTGTACGACGGCCAGTACCTGCTGATCGATGCACGTCCGGTGGATGTACCCACGAGTGCGTCACTGCCCCAGGAGGACGACCTGCAGCACATCAGGGACCTGGTGGCGCGATTCGAGGTCGATCTGCCGCGCACCGCCGCACGCTGGCGGGACACGTTCCAGCGCGCCAAGCAGCAGGGCAAGAAGACCGCCATCTGGGGCTCGGGCTCCAAGGCCGTCGCCTTCATGACCAGCCTCGGCCTCGGCAGCGAAGTCGACGCGGTCACCGACATCAACCCGTACCGCCAGGGGATGTTCATGCCCGGCACCGGCCACCGCATCGTGCCTCCAGCGGAACTCGCCACGCTGCGTCCCGACTTGGTGGTGGCGATGAACCCGATCTACCTCGAGGAGATCGGCGCCGACCTGAAGAAGATGGGCCTGACCCCCGAGCTCATGGCGGTATGACGCACACCGACCGGACGTGTCCGGCCTGCGGCCGCGCCCCACTGCGGGTGTTCGCCGAGCTGCCCGGCGTGCCGGTGCACTGCAACGTGCTGTACGACGACGCCACGGCGGCGCGGTCCGCGAGCCGCGGCGACATCACGCTCGGCTTCTGCGACGCGTGCAGCCTGGTGCACAACGTCACCTTCGATCCGGCGCGGCTCAGCTACGACCAGGAGTACGAGAACTCCCTGCACTTCTCGCCGCGCTTCCGCGACTACGCGGACCGGCTCGCCGGCCGCTTGTTGCGCGACCACGGCGGAGCGGACCTCGACATCCTGGAGATCGGCTGCGGCAAGGGGGACTTCCTGGTGCTGTTGACCGCCGGTGGCGCGAACCGCTGCGTCGGCTTCGATGCGAGCTTCGAGGAGCGTGTGAACCCGACCGCGGACGTCCCCGGTCTTTCGATCCGCAGCGAGTTCTTCGACGCCGAGACGCATCGCGAGCGGGCCGACCTGTTGGTAAGCCGTCACGTACTCGAGCACATCGCAGAGCCCACCGAGTTCGTACGGCGGATGGCTCAGGGGCTGAAGGACGGGCCTGCGGCGACCTTGTTCTTCGAGGTGCCGAACGGCTTGTGGACGCTGCGCGACCTCGGCATCTGGGACCTGATCTACGAGCACTGCTCGTACTTCACCGCGGCGGCGCTGCTCGAAGTGTTCCGCAGCGCCGGCTACTGGCCGCGCGCGTTCGCCACCGAGTTCGGCGAGCAGTTCCTGTGGGTCGAAGCGACACGCAGCCCCGCCCCTGCTCCACAACCCGACCTCCCCGTGGCCGAGGTGGCTGCGCTGGCGGATGCGTTCGGCGAACAACTACGGGCCAAGGTCGACACCTGGAACCAGCGACTCGGCGCGTTGCGGGAAGAAGGCGCCCGGGTCGTGCTGTGGGGAGCCGGGTCGAAGGGCGTGACGTTCCTCAACGTGGTCGAGAACGGCGCTTCGGTCGCCGGGGTGATCGACATCAACCCGCGCAAGACCGACCGCTTCGTCCCGGGTACCGGGCAGTGCATCCACCAACCCGAGTGGCTGGGGCAGCACGACGCCGACGTGGTGCTGGTGATGAACCCGATCTACGAGCACGAGATCGGCGAGCGACTTCGCGAACTCGGCAGCCGCGCACGCACCGTGACGGTGTGAGACGCGGAGTGGTCCGCGAGAGCGGATCGCTGCGGGTGCCCCATCGGGGGGTGCCGGATCCCTTCGCGCGAGTCCGAGCGTCATGCCGCGGGCAGGCTACGATCGACGTGGTCGCCTCGCCGCGCGCGGCATCGTGCACGTCGCCCGCTCGGCCAATCAACCCTCGCGACCAGGAGTCCTCGCGCGTCTTCGCCGTCGGGACCGCGCTCCCATCCGCTCCGCGCCGACCAATCATGAAGTCCACACCCTGCCTGCTCCTGACTTGCTGCCTGGGGGCGACCCTGACCGCCCAAACCAGCCGCCCGACCACACCTGCCGAGCCGCGTCCGCTCCACCTGCAGGTGCTGCCGACCTGGGTCGGCGAGCTCGAAGTCGAGACCATGGAGTCCGCCCCGCCGCAGTTCGCGCTGCAGCTCACTCCCTCGGGCCTCGCCCCGCTCGGCAGAGTGCGGTTGCAGGAGCTCAAGGCAGCCGACGCCGACGGTCGAATCCAGTCCACGATCAGCGTGTCGACGTTCGTGAGCGGCATGCGTCCCGAGCCTCGCCGCGCGCGTTTGGCGCTGGGGTCCTGCAAGACCGGCCGCTATCTGCTCGAGGTCCGGATGGGCGACGAGCCACCAAACCAACGGCGATCGACCAGCACGGTGCTGCTCGAGGCGAGCGCCCCGCAAGCCGGAAGTAGTTGGGCCACTCGCCTACGCCGCGCCGCACCGGCGATCGAAGGGCTGTACTTGGAACGTGACCCCGCAAAGCCACGCGTCGTCGCGGAACTCGCCGCACATTGGCGCGGCCAGGCGATCACCGTCGACTCGGTGGCGAAGCCGGATGCCGCGCACCGGATCCGGGTCGCGTTGACCTCGCGCCCCGCGCCGGGGGAGCACGGCACGGCGAGCGTCTCGTTCGACCCAGGGATCACCGCCGCGGGTGACTACACGGTCGAGCTGTGGCTGCGCAGCGCACCGGACGGGAAGCTCGAGCCGATCGACGCGTTCGGCCTCCACGCGCAAGCCGACGCGCCGGCGATCGAGCGAGCCAGCGGAACTCCCGAGGCACTCGCGCTGGCCACCGCAGTGGCTCGCCGCGGGGGCCACACGGGTTGGCGACAGGTCGACAACCTCGTGTTCACCTTCGCCGGCGGGCGGCGGCTGTATTGGGACCGGCGTGCCGGCAAGGTCCGGGTCGAAGTGCTGGACGGGCGTGGCCGTGGACAGATCACCGTCTATGACACCGCGGCGCGCAAGAACACCCTCGTGCACCCCGCATCGCGCGGTGTCGCCCGCTCGGCCGAGGGAGTGTGGATCAACGACACCTACTGGCTGCTGGCACCGTTGAAGGTGCTCGACGCCGGGGTGCGGTTGGCAGTCGAAGCGCCGCGCGAGGGTGACGACAAGCACACCGCGCGGCTTCGGCTGCGCTTCCACGGCGTCGGACTGACCCCGCAGAACCAATACGTGCTGCACGTCGACCGCCGGGACGGCCAGGTGCTGCGCTGGGACTACTTCCCGACGGTGGACACCGCCTCGCCGCGCTCGTGGGCCTTCGCCGGGTACTGCCGCGTCGGCCCGCTGTGGCTTTCGCTGTCGCGACCGGCGGTCGGTCGCGGTCGCGCGATCGAGCTCACCGATGTCGCGGTCAACGTGACCGCACCGGCCGATGTGTGGACTCGTCGCGAACCGATGCTTGGCGCAGTCGGAACCCCCGGAGCGAATCCGCGCAAGTAGGGCGGGTTTCCCCGGGACTGTCGCGGCGGGTGCGCGACGCCGCACACCGAGTCGCAGAACCGCGCGCCCCGACCCGTCCGCCGGCGCTCGAAACCGCTCGCTGACGAGGCAATCCGCACAGCGTTACCGCGTCACGCGACCCGCGTACTCGAGGTCTCCCGTCGCTCTCGGAGGCCTCATGACCGTCACCCGCTACGTCCTCGCGTTCGCACTCCTCGGATCGAGTTTCGGCTGCTCGGGGCGCAGTGCGACCCTGATCATCGATCCTCCCACCGGCAACAACCGACTCCTGTCGGTGCACACCGGCAAGCTGGTCGATGTGTACGGCTACCGCACGGCGGACGGCCAGAAGTCGCTCGAGTTGTTCCGCGCCGATGTGGTGATCTCGCCCGACATCGTCGATGAGCGACCCCAGGACAGCACCCTGCGCGACGAGGAGATCCGCTTCGACTTCCTGAATGCGAACCCGGACACGTTGCAGCCGCGATTGCTGATACCCCGCGAGATCGACTCGGAGGAGTTCACTGCGGTGTTCGCCCTGCTGGACGTTGGACTGCGCCTGGTATCGCCGACCATGGTCCGCGACCGCCCGGGCCCGGTCGCCCACTCGGTGGTGCCCCGCAACGGGGCGCTGCGGCTGACCTTCAGCGAGCGGCTCCCGGTCGATTCGTCGTTCTTCTACGAGCGTGACGAGCAGGGTCGGATCAGCGGCGTGAAGAACACGCAGGCGATCCAACTGCTGCGCATCGTCGGCAACCCCAACGACGCGACGCTCGACGGGGACTTCCAGCAGATCGCGTGCAGGATCGTGGTGCGCGGCAACACCGTGGTGGTCGATCCGGTGCTGCTCGGCTCCGAGGGTCTGCAGCTCGGCGCCAAGAACAGCGCGGTCGGCCTGCCCGCGGCAGCCAACCAGGTGCAGGCCAACATTCGCCTCGCCGTGGCACTCGATGGTCCACTGGCGATCCCGGGGATCTTCGCCGACACGCTGGTCGGCACGAACAACGACAAGGTGCGCGCGGTGGTGCGCGACTTCCGTTCCGGGCACCCGGCCGATTCGACTCCGGACATTTCCCGCGGCTTCCTACGCGATCCGGAGCCACCCCGCTTGATCGGTGCCATCCGCATGCTGTTGGAGAAGGTGCGTCCGGTCAGTGCAAACGCCACCGAGCTGACGATCTACAAGGATGACGTCGCGCACGAAATCGACCAGGGAGACGTGGTTCAGCTCGCCGAGCCCGGCACCGGGCGGATCCTCGCCACCACCGAGGTGATCGCCGACCCGGCCGACGACTTCGGTCGGCCGGAGGCGCAGCACGTGCGGGTTCTGGTTCGCCCGGTGCGGACGCCCGAGGGACGCGACGTACTCGAATCGCTCGACCCGAGTCGGCTGCCGGGCTATCCGCTCGAGAACGGCAGCGAGCGACTGCGCTTCCTGCGCGACCAGGCGACGCGCGCGGTGTTGGTGGCCGCATACACCCACCTTCGCCTCAGGCCGAACCGATCCCCGAACGATCCAGATGCCTACTACGGCGACGACACGCGCTACTTCCTGTCCTTCAATCCGTCGCCGACCGCGTCGGGTGGCACGTTCGAACCGGCGCGCAACGTATCGCCGTTCGCCGACGCGATCGTGCGCTTCAGCAAGCCGATCGACCTGACGACGCTGGACGGGTTCGACACCCTGTTCATCGCCACGCGCGACGTGCTCACCTACCAGAGTTCGGTGGCGCGGCCGTTCGAGGACATCGCCACCTTCCTGGCGGCGCGACGCATCGAGCCGTCGTGGTTCTCGCTCGACAAGTTCCGCACGCCACACCTCGTGGCGACGCGCGCCAACGACGAGGACGGATCGCAGACCGTCATCCGACTCCGCGTGCCCATGGGACTCTACCTCGACGAGGTGATGCGCAAGCATGCCCAGGAGGACGAGGCCAAGCCGTTCCAGGAGCAGCGGCACCACTACTTCCTGCACCTGGTCGGCGGGACCCGGGGAATCCGCGACCTGTCCGGCAACAGCCTGGACTTCCAGACGGTGAGCGTCGAAGGCAAGCCGCCGGTCGACTTCGTCGCGATGGAGTTCAGCGTCGACACCCGCTACGCGTCGGGGACGACCACGCCGCGCGTCCCCGACAACCTGGCGGTGAGCATCGTCCGGCGGTTCTCGCGGGCCGACGAGGACGAGCGACCGAGCTACTACTTGGACGGCGAGCTCAACAAGGTCGGTTCGACGGTGCCGGTTCAGGCGCTGGAGAATGCCGACCTGTTCGGGGCGATCTCGCATTCCGACGACGGCCTACTGCTGCCGCGCACGGCGAGCCGGTTGCGCAAGGTGATCGATGACTTCAACCAGCTGGCCCCACCGGATCAGAGTTCGGTGCTCCGCTGGTGTCCGTTGACCATCAACTCGGCGCAGATCATCAACCCGACCGCCAACACTCCCTTCGGCAGGCGGGTGCAGAATCCGCTCAACCCACTCGGTTGCCGCATGCAGATGAGCTGGCGCGAACTCGACCTGAGCCTGTCGCGCACCAGCGCGCAGGACTTCAACCTGGATGTCGAGCAGATGTACTGGGCACCGTTCGCCGGCCAGGAGATCTACTTCGACGAGTTCGACCGCGTCAGCATGTTCCTCGGGCACGCCGAGTTCCGTCCCGAGCCGTGCGTCGACTCGTTGTCACGCTTCCCTTCGCTGCCGAACTCCGGATTGCAGCAGACCTTCCAGAACAACTACGCGCGCAACCTCGACACCCAAGGTCGCGTCGAGTACCAGCCGGTGCCGCACCCGGCGTTCGTCGACAAGCCGTTGGTGATCAACGGCAACAACGCGATCGTCGCACCGAACGGTCCGAACAAGTACCTCCCGCTCCCCAAGTTCGACGAAGTCTCGGTCGGCGGTCAGTTCCGCAACCCGCTGTTCGTGTACCGCAACGAGCTCGAGCCGCTGCAGGGTGGCATCAGTGGGGTCTCGCCCAACGTGCTCCCGCCGTACATCGTCTCGCCGTTCCTGGCGGGCCTGGGTCGCGCGGTGTTCGACGTCAACGGAGCGTTCTGCAACGCGACGCCGGCGTGGGACAACGCGATCAACCAGAACCTCAGTGACGGGTCCACCGACCCGATCACCGATGGGCTGGTCGGCGTGCTGGCGTTGCCGCTGTTGGCCGACTTCTGGGTCTACCCGGATTCCGCCGAGCTGCCGGTTAGCGACCCGTACGTCGCGACCGGCGCGAACGGCTGGCAAGTCAGCTTGGGCACGACCGCCGGTGCGACGCCGAACTTCCGGGTGTACTCGGCGGGCCTGCCCGGTCCTCCGCCCGTGCCCATGACCACCAGCAGCCCGGGCTGGCGCGTCGCCTCCGGAGGCTGGGATCCGAACCTCAATCAGGCCACCCGGTGGGGCGACAACACGGTCTACTGGGCGATGATCGACTTCCTGAAGCGCACCACGGTGGTGACCGCCGGCTTCGTCGACCTCGCCAACCCGCACCGCATGCCGGCCGGTGGCGACCCGCGCCTGGGTCCCTACCCGCTGGCGACTCACCTGCCGCAGTTCGACTACGGGATGATCGCCGGCGACGGCGCGTTCCCCGCGGGCACCTCCGTGGTGGTCGAGTTCCGCGGCGCGAGCCCACTCGACACGCGGAGCACCCGGTGGCCACGGGTCGCCCAGATGCCGCAGAACTGCGCCCCGGGCAACATCCCCACGGAGGACAACTTCCCACTCGATCCGCGCAAGTCCGGCGACGCCGGTCTGCGCCACTACGACGATCGCCCGGTGGGCACCAACAACCGGCGGGAGTGGTGGACACACCCCTACAACCGCACCGTGACCGACTACACGGAGGACCCCAACCGCTTGGTCGACAGCACGTTCACCAACCGCTTCAGCGGCCCGTCCGAGAGTTTCGACCCGGGCGACGTGCGCTACGTGGACTGGCGCTTCACCGTGCGCAGCAACGTGGTAGCGGATCCTCCGGTCACGCCGACCATCGACGCTTTCTTCCTCACCTATCGGTTGCAGCCGAACTGAGCCAACGGTCGCCGGGTCGTTGGATCCGCCCCGCGGCGAACGATCCGTCGGCGCCATCGGTCCGGCGGTCCGGGCGCGCGCCCCTGACCACGACCCGACCGGGCAGCACCGCGCGAACCGAGTAGACTGCCCGGCACGATTGGTCCTCGCGTTCTCCCGATGAAGCACACCTGCACTCCGTTCGTCTCGGTCACGGTCCTTGCCCTCGCGGTGGCGCCACCGTGTGTCGCGCAGACCGTAGTTCCGAACATCTTCCGAGGCACGTTCGCGACCACCCCGCATTCGTCGCCGTTCGGCCGCACCCAGTACTTCGGGCAGCATTGGTACCGCGGAGACAGCCTCCCACCGATCCTAGCGATCACGGCAATGGGCTATCGGACGCCGCGCGCAGTGACGTATGGCGCCAGCTCGATGGTGCTCGGGATCGTGCTCGACAACTCGTCGGTGGTAGCCGGTGGTCTGTCCAAGACGTTCACCGCCAACCTGAGCAATTCACCGACCCAGTTCGTCAAGCTGAAGACGATCAGCCTGCCGGCGGTCACCAACAACCAATCACCGGACACACCCAATCCGTGGATCCCCGGCGACACGGTGATGGTCTACACCGGACCCAATCTGCTGGTGCAGACCGACGTGCAAACGAGTTCCACACCGACCAACACCGGTCGCCTGTGCGATGGGTTCACCGGTACTGCGTCGGTGTATTCCACGGGATCGTCGTGCGGCAAGAGTACGTTGTCGTGGACTCGATCGGGGAACAGCCACACCCTGACGGTCACGGGCGCGCCTGCCCTGGCGCCGATCAACATCTACCTCGGGATCGACAACCGGACCTACGCCGGTGCGACGCTGCCACTCGACCTGGGGCCGATCGGGATGACCAACTGCACGCTCGATCTGCGGCCGTCGATCACCGCTACGCAGATCAGCGACTCGAGCGGTAGGACCACGCTGACCGGCACGGTGGTACCGAGCGTGGCGCTGATGGTGTACGCCCAGGCGGCGCACCCGGAGCCGACGACCAATCCGGCCAACTTCGTGTCGACCAACATGATGTCGTCGATCGTCGGCACGAGCGGGCTCGGCGACTATGTGTACAACTGGACCGCGTTCGGGCCGACTGCTCAGTACGGACCGTATTATCCGACTTCCTACGGACAGGTCCTGTTGCTGCGCTGAGCGGTTCGATCCGCAGGAGCAGGGCGGAGGTGTCGCCGATGTCGACACTCTAGCGGCAACTGCGTCTCCGTCGAGCTCGGTCGCCTTCCCTGCATCCGCCGGCAAGTGCGGCGAATCGCCCACCGCCTGGTGAGGAACTGCGGGCCAGGGTTGCGGGACTCCATCAACCCAGAGGCCCGAAACACCCGATGCAAGGGCGGGTCACACGTGTGCCCATGGAGACGGACCGACCGTGGGGGGACCCCACACCGAAACAAAGCCGGAGGCGGCGGGCGACCGCAAGCAGACCCTGCACGAGTTGTGGGATCTGTTCGAAGGCGCGATGCGTGGCGTCCAGCGTGGCAATGAACGCGACGCGATCAACGCCCTGCGCCGGCTGCTGTTCAAGCTCGACGGCGCGTTCCGTGATCAAGCGCTGAAGCGCAACCCGGACGGGCCGATTCGCGACGCGATCACCGCCCAGCTTCGCGCCTCGCTGATCGATCAGCTCCGCGATCTGGTGCGCGGTGGACAGCTGCCGACGGGAAAGGGCGTGGTGGATTGGTTCGCCGGGGCGGCGATCGTCGCGCATGAGTTCAGCCGGCTGGCCACGGCCATCGAGCGGGTGACGGCGGAGCGCCAGCACGAAGAGATCCACAGCTTCGCCGGCAACTCGAGCTTCATTCCGATCGAAGCGGTGGTACAGCTGCTGGTCAGCGCCCAGCACCGGGGTGTGCTCACCCTGGAAACCGAATCCAATCGGCTCGATCTGTTCTTCGACAACCAGGTGATCGCCTTCTTCAGCCCGATGCACTTCCTCCGCTCGGTGCTGGCCGGCGAGGACCTGCCGATGCACCGGGAGCTGCCACGCGGTGTGCTGACCCGCGCCGAACGACGCCTGATGGAATCCGGCAAGCCGATCGTGGTCAGCTTGGCTCAAGAGGGCATCCTCGAGACCAGCGAAGTATGCGAGACCGGCTATCTGCTGGGCGCAGAGGTGTTCTTCGACCTCCTGCATCGGCAGAGCAACGTGCGGTTCCGCTACTCGAAGCTGCAGCAACTCCCCGAGTCGGCCAGCCGCTTCCGGGTCGACGTTCCGGTCGCGCCGCTGCTGATCGAGGCGCGCAATCGCGAGGAGGACTGGTTGGTGGTGCTCAAGGTGTTTCCGGACCCGGATGCGCCGCTGCGCGGCATCGGAGACGCCGACGAGCAGCGCGACGCAGTGCTTACCCCGCACGAACGCAGAATCCTCGATGCAGTGCGCGCCGGTGCGAGCCCGCAACAGATCGGCGCGGCAGTGGGGATTCCACTGCACGACATCTACCGCACCCTGGTGCGCTTCGCCCGCGACCGCAGAATCGAGCCAGAGTGTGCCGCCGAGGAGTTCGACGAGTTGCTCGAGCTGGGGCTGATCGGTGAAGCGGGTCCGGTGGCTCCGTCGATGGCTGACCCGGACGCGCCAACCGACGTCGCCGCGGCGATCGACGACGCTTGGCAGCGGATCGCTGGCGAGTGACCGCGCGAGGACACTCCGCTATTCGGGTGCGCGCGGCGAGATCAGGTTGGCGAACAGTCGGCACGCCCCGGGGTGACGGTTCTTGAGCTGGCGGTACAGCGACAGCGCGCAGTAGACGTAGTCACCCTGACCGTAGCGCGCGTACAACAGCGCACCGCGTTCCACCGGCTGCCCCGGGTCGTTCATCTGCAGCAGCTCTTGGAACTGCCGGGGGTCGTATCGATCGGGGAAGTACAACCCACGTTCCTGCTTCCAACCGTCCCAGTCCACCGCACCGACCCGATTCGGGTGGTTGAACAGGACGTGTTTGGGTTGCAACACCACCACCGGCGCGTCCTGCCTCGTGACACGTCCCTTGCCGATGTGCAAGGGGAACGGGGCCCCGCGGAACCCCGCGTCGTCGAGGTTGAACTCGACATCCTTGTGGTAGAAGACGACCAGGCGACCACCCTCGCGCACGAAGTCGAGGACCCGTGCGAATCCGGCCCGAAACCTCGCGCTGCGCAACGCGCGAATGTCCGCAACCACTACCTGGAGGCGCTGGCGGTCGAGGATCGGGATCGGGCGAGCCGGCTCGAATTTCTCCAACCGCGAGTTGCCGATCAGCGCCTGCAGCACCTCTTGGGTCGAAGTGTCCACTCCGGGCATGAGCCCGACGCGAACCACAGGGTCGACCGCGACATCCACCTTGTGCACGTGGACCTTGGCACGGTAGTCCCCGAGGTGCACGTGCATCGCGGTCACTCCCGGTGCCATTTCGGGCGCATGGAGGGTGAACGTGAACTCACGAAACCGCTCGCGTTCGGCCATCGTCACTTGGCGCACGTGATCGGGCACGGCGGTACCCGCCGGCGGGTTGATCCGCAGCCGTAGATCGACGGGACGGCTGGTCTTGCGCTCGATTCCGACCACGAACCGCACCTGCGTGGCGCCTCGGGGAAGCAGCAGGGTTGCAGGCGCCACGGTGATCTTCACCGCCGACTGAAGCTTGGTGTCGATCGCCTGCTCGATACTCAACGGCAACCCATCGACGGTGAGCCGGAGGCGCAACCGCAAGGGGTCGGCGTAGGTGTCCCGCGAGAACAGCGCCCGGAGATCGCGTTCCGACAGGTCCGGCGGCCGGTAGCGCATGTCCAGCGCCAGCGAACTCTCGGGCTCGAGGACTACCTGTCCACGCGCTGGGCCGACCCGCCGCACTGCGCCACCGCCGATCGGCTCGATCGCGATCCCGCCGATTCGGTGGCGACCTTCATTGCGCAACCAGGCGACCAGCGGCATCTCGTCGCCGGGTGCGGCCTCGCGCGACGGCTTGGGCAGGAACACGTGGACGCCGGCACTCTGCAGGACCACGCGGTTGAGCGCGAGGATGCGTCGCCGCAGCCGTCGGTGCAGCTCGGAGTTCGGGGGCGCGCTGATCGCCCGAAGCCTGCCCAGCAATCCGACTGCGTGGGCGGCGAGCGCCGGTAGCGAGCCGATCTTCGCGCCGAGCGCAGGAAACTCGCGGTCTCGCAGCTCGGCCAACTGCGATGGTGGCACCACGCCGGCCAGGGCGTGGAACAGATCCGGGACGTCGCGCAGCAGGGTGCGCGGCGGCGGCTCGTCGCCGACCTGGATCGGCACGAGCTCGACGATCGGCTCGAGCAGCTCTTCGAGCGGTTGCAGCGGCGTCTGGCTGTGGTGCTCCTGCATTGCGCGGTAGGCGAGTTGCCGGTAGGTCGCACCGCGCGCCTGATCCCACACGTCCATCGGCAGACTGACCGCGACCCGTTCCTCGTCGCGCGTCCCCGCACCCCGGAACGCCCGCGAGACGCTGAACGCGGGCAGGCCGGGCGTTCGGAACGTCGACTCGCCGGCTTTCAGGATCGCTTTCGGCAGGATCGCCAGCAGAGCGAGGTCGTGGCCGTGTGTCTCTTCGGGGTGGTGCGGCGTCAGCACGACGTCGGGTTGGATCTTGCGGATCAGGCGTGCCAAGTCGGCGACGGTCGAACGCTCGTCCCAGTCGCTCTCGGTCTCCTCGGCCGAACGACTGAATCCGTTGTCGGGGCGGTTCAGGTAGTAGACCGAGACCCCCAGGTGCGCGGCGCAGCTCTCCGCCTCGAGCGTTCGAATCCGCGCCAACGCGTCTCCGGTCTCCGGTCCGAGGCTGTTCTGGCCGCCACCGCCACGGGTAGCCAACACGAGAGCGACCCGCAGTCCCATGCGGAAGCGCAGGTAGGCTGCTGGGAGCACCCAGCGGTCGTCCGGGTGGGACGCAACCAGGAGGACTCGGGCATCCGCTCCCGCGTCGCGCACGGCTTGCTGCAGTGCTACGTACCCGCTGTCGCGGGTGCCGCGCAGGCGCGCCAGGGTGTCGGCCTGGGCGCTCAGCGCGGGAGTGAGGCAACCCAGCACGCATGCGGCGGTGAGCCGGCCGAAGCCACGCTGCACCCCGTCGAGCCGCGTGCCGGTCGCCATGGGCGGCGACCGCCTACTTTCGGTTGGTGCCCGAGCCCTTGTCGCCGGAGCCCTTGTCTCCGGAGCCCTTACCGCCCTGGTCCCCGGCCTCCTTTCCCGCTTCTTCGCCCTTCTTGGGCCGCGCGGGGGCGGGCCGAACAGCCCGCACACGCATCGCACGAGGGGCCATCGCCGCGCGTTGGCCGAAGGCGAACGCGCTGCCACCGGCTGCCAGCAACACGGCGCCGACGACGACCTCGGTGCCGATCGGGCTCACCGAGGTGGACAGGAAGCCGTCCTTGAGGACGGTCGACTTGGACATCGAGCTGAACAGGTGGCGGCTCAATGTCTCGACCTCGGGCAGCAGCGTCATGTTCACCGGAAGGGTCTCCTGGTTGGCCAGCAGTGCCAATCCGGTCGAAGCCGCGCCGTAGAGCGCCTCGAATGTCGACCGCCAATCCGTCCAGCTCAGCGAATTGAGCGAGCCGGTCTGCTTGATCTCGCTCAAGTACGCCGCGAACTGCTTGTTGGAACGGACATCATCCTGGTCCTCGCCGGTGCGGTCCATCCGCTTGAGCGTCCGGCGGACGTCACCGGCCGACAGCGCGATCACCATGTAGCCCTGCTTGAAGGCAAACGACGGCTGGAGCGTGGCGAGAGCCATCGCTGCCGCCTGGGGCACGCGGTTCGCGTTGACCTCGAGACGCCACGTGGTGACGCCTCGACGCTCGCTCGACGGGAACTCGATCAAGCCGTCGGTCATCTTGGCGACTTTCTGCAGCGTCTCGACCAGACGCTTGGCGTCCTTGACCTTGATCACGGCCGCTCCCTCGGGGGCAGCTCCCAGGCCGCTGAAACCCATCGACCAGTACGCCATCTGGTCGCCGAACGCGCCGAACAGATCGTCCTTGAGGGTCATGCCGACTTGCTCTTCGAGCTTGCCGAGACGGGCCAGCAGCTGGTCCGCGACATCCGGGTTGTACGCGCGCAGGGCCTGAACCAGCCCCTGGTAGACCACCGGGAAATCGAGAGACGATGCCGACACCTGCGCCACGTCCTTGGGAACCCACTTCAGGAATCCCAGGTCGACGTCGACCTGCTTGCCGGCACACCAACCCTTGCGGTCGGCTTCGGGCGAGAGCATGAAGGAGCGGGTGAGCGCCTTCTCGCCCTTGTACTTGGATGCCAGTCCGAGCGTCCGCACCGAGCGCAGTCCCAACGCCGTCACCGCGCGCTCGATCCCGGCGAGATCGAGTTGCTGCGGCCAGTTGGGCGCCTCGCGCTCCGCGACCTTGAGCATCCCCATGACCGCATCCAAGAGCTTGCCGAAGTGGAAGTAGCCCTCGACCTCCGCACCTGCATTGTCGAGGTGCCCCGTGGTCGCGATGTAGTCCGGGGACTTTGCGAGGATCGGCTTGCGCGCCTGCAGCGCCTCGACCGCCTTCTGCACCTGATCCTTGCCCAGTCCGATCACGATGCCGTTGCCGACGAACGCGATGTTGAGCGACATCTCGGTGCGCGGCGGGACCAGCGTGATCAGCTCGACGTCCCCGATCTTGCCGCTGGTGCGCTCGAACTTGTTGCGGGGCTGCTGCATCAGGGCTTCGATGCCGAACCGGACCAGCTTGCCCCAGCTCGCTGCGCTCGCGCCGAAGTCGGCGTGCAGGAGGACGCCGATCTTCGGCTCGGGGCCGAATTGGCCGACCTTGATTTCGACGCTGGTCAGCGCAGCGGTGAGGCTGGAGACGCGCAGCTTCTGCACTTCCTCGGCGGAGAGGGGGAACCCGCCGCCGTCGTGCATCTGCTTGACCTGCCCCATCAGCTCGCCCCACTTCTTGGTGCCGAGCTGCAGTGCCTCCTTGAGGAAGTCCTGCATCTGGGTCTCGCGCCACATCTTCGCCAGCGCGGTGTGCTGGAACTCCGCCACCGTCGTGTCGAGGTCGGGAGCACTGAAGAACATCAGGGTGTCGGTGGGGAGCACGTCCTTGAAGGAAATGCTCTGTGCACGGGTGGCGCCAGCGAGGGCCACGCCGGCGGTCAGCGCGAGGCCGACTCGGTTGAAGTACATGCGAACGATCTCCGTCGGGTTCTTGGGTGGTGCGGTCTGTTGGCGAGGCCTGGCTATTTCGCAGGGACGAAACATGTGCCAGCCCGACACTGGGTGGCCGCCGATCGGCCGCGACTGTCGGGCGAGTTGGGGGCGGCCCGACCTACTTCATTAGCTTCTCGAAGTAGGCTCGCAGCTGCTCTTCCTTGCCTGACAGGATCTTCTGCAGCGCCAGGATCGCCGGCACGGCCTTCTTGCCGTCGCGGAGCGCGTCGGTCACCGCCTGCAAACCCTTGGTCGCGTCGGCATCCCCACCGCGCATGCAGAAGGACAGCAGCAAGCCGGCCTGGAAGATGTTGTAGTCGAGACAGCCGACACCATCGCCGGGCAGCTCCGAGCTGATCTCATAGCCCTTGAGCCACTTCGCGAGGTCCTTCACCCCGCCGCGCTTTCGGTGGCTCTTGCCGAAGTGCTGCATCTCGGCACTGCTCGCATGCTTGTCGACGTAGCTGCCGACCGCTCGGTAGAACCACTCGGGGACGTCATCCCACTCGTCCGCCAGCACGCTGTAGCACAGCGCCAGTCCGGTCGCGTGGCGTACGTAGAAGGGGCCCCATCCCTCGGCCCACAGCGCCACGCCCTCGCGCCCGCGAACTCCGTTGAACTGCACGCCCATGTGGAACGCACCGTAGGTCGAGCCACCGCCGCCGAACCGCTGGCCGAGGTCCTGGTACTCCCCCGACTTCGCCACGACGTGCACCAGGGGCCGTCGGGCCGGGTGCGGTGCCTGACCGCCGAGCACCGGCAGCAGACGCGTGTACGCCTGATCGATCTGCGGGAGCACCTTGCTGGTCAGGGTGTCGATCGGCAGGTTCGCCAGCACCGTGCAGTAGTTGGATCGCACGATCCAGGGTCGGCGCATCGACGCGTGCAGCTTGTCCGCCGCCTCCTTGTCACCCCACTTGCCGTCGCCCAGCGGGAACATCCCGTCCTTGGCCTTCTGCAAGTCCTCGGCCTTGATCAGACCGCCGGTCACCGGGTGCCGGACGCTTCCCTGCAGGAACTGGCGCTTCTCCCAACGAGTCACCTGCTCGCCTTCGTGGAAGAAGATCCCCTTCTTGGCCTTCTCGACTTGGTCCTTCTCGACCCAGATCCCACGGACCTCGACCAGCCCCTTGGCCTTGTACTTCTCCCGCAGCTCCGCACTGACCAGCTTCTCGGCAGCCTTGGCATCCATCCACTTGCCTTCGTGCTTCACGCGACCGGCGGCCTCGTTGATGCCGGCGTGGTCGGGGAACTGCTTCACGAGCTTCTTGAGGAGCGCGGAAGCCTCCTTCTCCAGCTTGTGCTCTCGGGCGTATCGCGCAGCATCGAGCAGTTGGTCCGGGTCGTTCTTGGCCGACTTCACCAGGTTCTGGAAGGTCCCCTTGGGGTTCGCCCGCTGCGCGGCGAGGGTTCCCCCCAGCAGCAGGGTCGAGACGACGAGCAATAGGATGGATCGCATGTTTGGCGCCTGCGCGGTTCCCGGGCGGCCCCGGGGGGATCACGACCCGTTGGTGTAGCGCGGCGCAGCCCGGATGTAAACGTGGGCAGGCGGGTGCAAGATCGGAGCCGTTTCGCGACCTCTGGCCATCCCCGCGTGGAATCGCCAGGGCAGGATCGCGCGCTGGCGACCGCTCGGAGCGGGAGCTACACTCCGCGGCTTCCCTCGGGCAACCGGCCCGTAACCCGACCCGCTTCGCACATCATGAGAACTCTCCGGACAGTCGCTGCGGCCGCCCTGACGGTCCTGGCCGGGTGTGTGACCTACCCTTCCGACGGCCTCCAGGCCGTGCAGCCGTTGGACATTCCGGTGCCGGCGCGGATGTCGTTGGTCACCCACGAGCACCAGAGCCACACCCTCGAGGTCGGTGAGGGCTACCGCTACGCGGACCTCGTCTACGAGGGCCTCGTACCGGTCCCGCAGATCGCGTCGTACCTGACGGACCGGATGCAGCAGCACTCGTACCGCCTGGTGTCCGACGACAAGCCCGGGCAGGATCACCAGGTGTTGGTGTTCCAGCGCGGCCGGTTTCGCTCGGAATGCCAGATCCGCAAGCAAGAGTATCGGACTCGCCTGGAGATCCGAGTCCGCACGAATCTCTGATCCATCGCTATCCCGCACATGTCACAAACGGTTCCCCCGCAGATGCTCGGCCAGGAGGACGGCCCGAATCCCCTGGAGATCTTCTATGAGAAGAACAAGCGCTGGCTCTACGCCGCCGCCGCACTCGTGGTGGTCGCGCTCGGTGTGAAATACGGTATGGAGGAATTGGAGAGGACGAAGCGCGATCGTGCTTGGTCGGACTTCACATCGTCCACCGGGCTGGCGATCGAGTTCTCCAAGAAGGCCGACCTCCCCGCCGGGCGCAATCTCGAGCAGTATTGGGGGTATTTCCTCCAATCTCATATGGACAAACAGGTTAGCGCGATGCAGCACGACCTCTTGTCCACCGACAAGGCGCAGTTGACGAAGAAGATCGCCGACGCGAAGGGCACGCCCCAGGAGCCATGGTTGGTCTGGGTCGCGGCGAACCGAGCGTACTCCGCGGCGGACTTCGCGGGGGCGCGCAACCTCTTGAACGACCTCAAGACTCGGTTCGCCAACCACGTCCTCTGCCAGCGCACGTCACACCCCCCGCAGGTGCTCGCGGAGAAGGAAGACCCGGACAAGAAGAAGAAGAAGGACAAGAAGGAAGCGACCACCAAGAAGGACAAGCCGAAGCTCGAGGACGCCAAGGCCGGGAGCATGGTGGACAACCTGCTCGCCGCGATAGCCAAGGACGAGGCCTTCCGCAGCAGTCAGAGTGGGTTCTTCAAGGCCGAGCAGCCGGCTGCCGGGGACTCGGTCGTGATCAAGTTCGCGGACGTGGGTGAGGTGGAGATCACGCTGTTCCCGTCCGCTGCCAAGGCGCACGTCGAGGCGTTCACCAAGAACTTCCTGGGCGGCCTCTACAAGGGCATGCGCGTGCACAAGATCAAGCGCAACTCAAAGGGATCGCCCAACGACTCGGCACCGCACCTGGTCTACCTGGGCAATCCCAAGTCGAAGGACCAGGACCGCAGCAAGTGGCTCGAGGAGGTCAAGAGCAAGGACGAGGACGTGCTGCCGTTCGAGGAGAATCGGCTGAGCTTCTTCCCCGGCATGGTCGCGGCCGAGCAGGAGAAAGAGGGCAAGTCCTCGGGCAAGCGCTTCTTCATCGCCGTGACGGACGGTGCCGCCACCCTGGACGGGGAGTACGTGATCTTTGGCAAGGTCACCCGCGGCATGGAGGTGCTGCAGGACATCGTCAGCGGGGACATGCTCGACGAGTCCGAGGCGAAGCGGGGCGAGGGTCGTCCGGCGCGTGAAGTGCTGGTCGAGTCTTGCACCCTGGTGCCCAAGAGGTAGATCCTCGGAGTCGAGCCGAGCTGTGTGGCTCGGCACCTCCGAGCTCGCGGGCCGGCACGGAGAGATCTGCGCGGACCTGCTCACGAGATCCCCCGCCTTCCGGGGGAAACCTCGCACGTGCAACCGAGGCACGTGCGCCGCTACAGAGCCAGTCGGGGCACTTCGCTCGTGGCAGTCTGGAGGGGTACTGGAAGGGATTGTCTCATCCCCCCGATAGCCTCGCCGAGATCCAAATCGGCTGCGCTTTCCGGCGGCGACCCTAGGCCGGATCCACGCACCGCCTGAAGCGCCCTTCCGGGGCGCCAGGCTAGTCGTGGTCCCCGGCGAGGCCCTTCAGCAACCCGTAGACGCGCTCGAACTCCTCACGGCCAAGGCACTCGATCGTGATCCGGGAGCGCTTCCGTCCATATCGAACGGAGACAGCCGTCCCCAGGGCCGTGACCAGCTGCTCCTCGATCTCGTTCAGCCACACGGGACGCCCCGCCGGTGCCTTGCCGGGCGCCTGGGTAGCGGCCTTTCCCGGGGGCTGGGTTCGGTCGTTGAGCTCCTGGATCTTCGCCTCGACCTCTCGGACGCTCCACTTCCGGCGCAGGACCTCCTCGGCGAAGGCCCGTTGCTCCTCGGCCCCTGCCAGCGCGAGCAGCGCCCGTGCGTGCCCCATGGTCAGTGTTCCACGTGAAACCATCTGCTGCACGTCCTCCGGTAGCTCGAGCAGCCGGAGCATGTTGGTGACCGTGGACCGCTCCAGCCCGACTTGCTTCGCGACATCAGCCTGACTCGCCTTCGTCAGGGCCTGGAGGCGCTTGAACGCCTTCGCCTTTTCGATCGCGTTCAGATCCGTGCGCTGAACGTTCTCGACCAGGGCAATCACCGCAGCCGAGTCATCTGCGATCTCCCGAACCAGAGCTGGGACCGTCTTCAGTCCTGCAAGCTGTGCGGCGCGCCAGCGACGCTCTCCGGCGATGATCTGAAAGCCACCATCAACCGGCCGTACCAGGATGGGCTGAAGCACGCCGGAGCTTCGCAGCGAACTTGCGAGCTGTTCCAGTTCCTGCGGATCGAACTCGGTTCGGGGTTGATAGGGACTCGCCGTGATCGCATCGAGTGGAAGCTCGGAAACGGTCTGCCCGGCGGGATGCGTCGACGGAGCGCCCTCAGGAGTGGGAGCGTCCCCACCCCGGTTATCCGACAAGAAGAACTCCAAACCTCGACCCAGGCGTCTACCGACCATACATCACCTCCCGCACCAGCTCGCCGTAGGCGCGAGCACCCTTCGAGAACACATTGTAGCGAAACACGGTTTCCCCGTGGCTGGCGGCTTCCACCAGACGGGGATCTCTGTAGACCAGCGTGCTCAGCAACCGATCCCCGAGGTTCTCTCGCAAGTCCTCGAGGACCTCGAGGGCGACCGATTCTCGTGGATCGAGCATAGTAACCAAGTAGCCCATGAGCCCCGCGCGGCCGGGGAACTCGGCTGCGGCCTCCCGCAGGGTAGCCACCATCTGTGACAGCCCGTGCATGGGAAAGAACTCCGGTGGCACCGGAATCAGCACCTCTTGGGACAGCTGCAGGCCCGCCCATCCCCACGCGTCCATTCGCGGCGGGCAGTCGATGACCAGCCAGTCGACCCCCTCACTGGCGAGCGAGTCCGCCAGCTGTACGAGGCGCCGCACATCGAGCTGGGCGGTTCGTGGCACGACCCGTTCCGCCCCCGGGGACGGGAGGATCCACAGGTCTGGACCGAGCGGCCGCAGCGGGGCGAACGCACCCGTGGGGTCGTGACCCCCGTCATCCATACCCTGCATCGCCAGGGTCGCGTTGCCCTGCGGGTCGAGGTCGAACAGGACCGTCCGCTGACCGGCCAGAGTGAGGCCATGGGCGAGGTGAATCGCGGTGGTGGTCTTGCCAACCCCGCCCTTCTGGTTCGCCAGTGCGATGGACCTCACGGACCGACACCCACCCAAGCCGCCATCGCGGTGTGGTGTAGCCCGAGTGCCCCTGGCACGGAAGGGACTGCCAGAAAAAGAGCTGGCTCACGAGGGGACAGGGCGCCATCTTGCGGCCCCATGTTCGTGGTGCGCCTCAGCATCCTGCAGACCCTGGGATTGGCGCGTACCCTCGGTCCGTGGCCGTTCTTGATATTGTTCGCGTGGCCGCTGGTGACCAAGCTCCAGGAGCCGAGCTTCTTCGCCCGACAGGGGGTTCCCTTCTACTGGAGCAGCGTGCAGGCGCTTTGGCTCGCGATGCTCGGGTGCCTTCCGTTGGTCGAGCGCCTTGCCCGCGAAGGGGACGGATGGACGCTCCTGACTCGCGTGGCTCGACGTCCGTGGGAAGAGGTGTTGGCTGTCTGGCTGGGAACTCTCGGCTACGGCTGCACCGTGCTCGCCATTGGGGCCGCCGTCTCGTATACGGTAGAGCGGATTTTATCTACCCAAGCCCACCTGCCCGCGTCGTGCCTCGTGAACCCCCTGAGCTTCCTGCTCGCGACCTCTGCCCTGACCCCTGCGGTGCGGCTACTCCCGTGGTCGACTTCGTCCATCACCCTGGGGTGGATCGTCGTGTCCAGCGCCGTACTCTGCCACGTCGGCCCGAGCTCGGCCGAGCCGGAAAACTCCCTCGCTTCCGACGGACTTCGCGGCATCGTTTCCACTGTACTGGCGAGCGCGGGCGGTCTGGTCCTGTCCCTCGCGTTGCGACACTACCGACTACGGAACTGACATGCGGATCGGAATCCTCGGCGATGTCCACGGCAACATGGATGCTCTCGAGGTGGTCGTGGCCAAAGTCCGCGAGGAGGGGGTCGACCACTGGGTGCAGGTGGGTGACATCGTCGGCTACGGTGCCGAACCCTCCGAGTGCATCGACCTGATTCGCGAGCTCAACTGCACCATCTGCATCGGCAACCACGACGCCGCGGTAGTCGGTCAGCTCTCCACGGAGTACTTCAACCCGTACGCCAGGCAAGCGGTCGAGTGGACGCGCGCACGACTCCGCACCGAAGACCTGGAATTCCTGCGCCAACTTCCACTGCTGGTCGAGCGGGCGGAATACACGGTCGTGCACGGCACCCTGCACCAGCCCGACCAATTCGGCTACGTGATGAGCATCGTCGAGGCCAAGGATTCGCTGCGCCACCAACGAACCCACGTCTGCTTCGTCGGTCACTCACACGTACCGGCGATCTACCTGCAGTCTTCCGCCGATGCGGATGACGTCCACGTGGTGTTCAGCCCGGAGGTCCACGCGATGACCAAGCCGAGCGCCAAGGTGCTGATGAACGTCGGCAGCGTGGGCCAACCGCGCGATGAAGATCCGCGCGCTGCCTACGCGATCTTCGATACCGTCACCGGCGAGGCCAGCATTCGGCGGGTTGCGTACGACATCACGAGCGCCCAGCGGAAGATCCTCGCCGCCGGGCTGCCCCCCGTGTTGGCAAACCGGCTGGCGCTCGGCGTCTGACGAATCACACGCTGCGCCGGCGCTTGCGCGGGGGCGGGACGAACTCCCGATCCTCCTGACCGAACTCCTGCGCCATCGTGCCGTGCAGCTTGCGCAGCGCCTCTTGCTCCATCTGCCGCACCCGCTCGCGCGTCAACCCGAGTTCGTCACCGATCGCCTTCAGCGTCATCGCGGTGCCGGTCGACAGGCCGTAGCGCATCCGGAGGATCGCCGCCTCGCGCGCATCGATCGCCTCCAGAAGCTCGGCCAGGCGCTGTTGCTCGAGGTTGGTGAAGATCTCCTCCTCCGGTGTCTTGGTGCGCGGGTCCTCGAGCATGTCGGTGAACACCGACGAGGCGTCCTCGTTCATCGAGTGCACCGGCTGCGAGTTCGAGAGCACGGTCTCGCGCACCACGTTCCAGTTGGAGTGCGGCAGACCCAGCTCTTCGGCGATCTCCGCCGAAGTCGGCGCCCGCCCGAGGCGGTAGTTGAGCTCCATCGCCATGGTCTTCCAGCGCGAGACGATCTCCGACATGTACGACGGCACCCGCACCGTCTTGACGCTGTTGACCAGCGCCCGCCGGATGCCCTGTTTGATCCACCACGTCGCGTAGGTCGAGAACCGGCAGCCCGCCGCGGGATCGAACTTCTCGACCGCCTTCATCAGGCCGATGTTCCCCTCCTCGATGAGGTCCATGAACGTGAGCCCACGGTTCACGTAGTTCTTGGCGATCGAAACCACCAGACGCAGGTTCGCACGGATCATGTGCTCACGCGCCTCTGCGTCACCCTGCCCGATGCGCACTGCGAGGGCGATCTCCTCCTCGGCGGCGAGCAGCGGCACTTCGTTGATGTCCGCCAGGTAGGTGTCCAGTCCGTGGTCTCTCAAGCTGTGCCCCTTTGAAGTAGTGCTCAGATATCGAGCACCGCACAGAGCCAACTTGATGCGACTGTCGAGGATTCCCACGCCGCTGCATGGTGCTTCGACATCCTGCACCGGACTCGCCGCTGGCACCGGGAATGCGGCCCCCGAGCCCCGTGGAACGGGCCCCGGGAGACCGACGGATCCAACGCGCCGGTGGGCGCCTCGGATCAGAACAGCGTGTAGATGAACGGCGCCGCGCCGGTCGCACCCAGCACCAGCAACACGCCGAGCAGGCCGAGCACCACCACGATCGGGATCAGCCACCACTTGGCGTTCTCGGCCATGAACGCCCACAGGTCGGAAAACAGCCCACCACCCTGCGCGGACTGGGAAGCCTGTTCGAAGGAGTCGTCGTTGTCAGTCATCGGAGGGTTCGAAGAGCGGTCGGTCAGTACAAGCGGAAGTAGCTCGCAGGTGCTCGGGGCCGCGTAACATCGCGGTGGTCTTGCCAGTAGCTGGCGAGTTCCGGCTCGAGCTTGCGGTGCATCGCGTCCCGCCCACGCAGGCGGAACACCCACGCGATCGGCGTGAACAGCAAGTAGTAGATGGCGCGCAGCAGCACGGCCGACAACACCAGCCCGATCGGCACCGCGAGCAGCATCGCCAGCACGTAGATCGGGCGCAGCAGCGGTGGGGCTACCGCGGCGAGCAGCCCACAGACCACACCCAGCGCGCCGACCGCGTACACCCACCACGGCGCGGTGCCCGCGAACACCGTGCTCGCCATTTCGGACAAGCTGGACCGTGTCACCATCTTGCCGATTACCACGGCGATCATCGGGAAGCCGAACAGTCCGAAGAAACCGAACTGCCGCAGCTTGGACGGATCGGGACGAAGATCGAGCTTGATCATGATCAGTCGAGTGCGAACGCCGAAAGGTACTCCTTCCGGTCCACCTTGGGAGCGTTCTTCTGGGTCTTGCGGCAGATCACGAAGTCCTCGAGCACCAGCACGTCCATCTCGGTGCCCCAGAAGCAGCGCAGCGCGTTGGCGGGATCGCACACGATCGGTTCGCCGCGGACGTTGAAGCTGGTGTTGATCAGCACCGGACATCCGGTGCGTGCCTTGAAGCGCCGTAGCAGCGCGGTGAGCCGTGGGTTCCGCGACTCGTCGACCGTCTGGACCCGCGCCGAGTAGTCGACGTGGGTCACCGCCGGTACGGTAGATCGTTGTTGGCTCAACTTCTCGAGACCACGCTTGCCCGGATCGACCTGCTTGCGGATCGACTCGCGCACCGGCGCCACGATCAGCATGTACGGACTCTCCTGATCGGCCTCGATCTGGAAGTACTCTGGCGCATCTTCGCGGAGTACGATCGGCGCGAACGGGCGGAACGACTCGCGGAACTTGATCTTGAGGTTCATCACGCTCTGCATCCGCGGCGACCGTGCGTCGCCGATGATGCTGCGCGAACCGAGCGCACGCGGCCCGAACTCCATCGGGCCCTGGAACCAGCCGATCACGTTCTCGTCGGCGATCAGCTCCGCGACTCGGTCGGTCAACGCCGCTTCATCGCCCTCGTACGCCTCGTACTCGACCTTCTCGCGGTCCAACAAGGCTCGGATCTCACTGTTGCGGAACCGCGGCCCGAGCAAGCTGCCACGCTGGGTGTCGGCACCGACTACCTGGCGCGGCTTGTTCATCAAGTGATGCCAGATGAACATGGCGGCTCCGAGAGCGCCCCCGGCATCACCCGAAGCCGGCTGGATCCACACGTTGCGGAACGGTCCTTCGCGCAGGATTCGGCCGTTGCCGACACAGTTGAGCGCGACACCACCGGCGAGGCACAGGTTGTCGTGACCAGTCAGCTGATGGGCGTACCGCACGGTGCGCAACACCACCTCCTCGGTCACCTTCTGCACCGAGGCCGCCACATCCATGTGGAACTGCGTCAGATCAGACTCGGACTTGCGCTCGGGTTGGCCGAACAGCTCCGCCATCCGCGCCCCGGTCATCCGGAGACCCACGGGGTACTCGAAGTACTCGAGGTTGAGCCGGTAGCTGCCGTCCTCCTTGAGATCGATCAGGTTCTCCATCATCCGATCGACGAAGCGCGGCTCGCCGTACGGTGCGAGCCCCATGAGCTTGTACTCGCCCGAGTTGACCCGGAACCCGCAGTAGTAGGTGAACGCCGAGTACAGCAGGCCGAGCGAGTGCGGGAATCGGATCTCCTTGAGCATCCGCAGCTTGTTGCCCTCGCCGCTGGCGATGCTGGTGGTTGCCCACTCGCCGACCCCGTCCATCGTCAACACCGCAGCGTTCTCGAACGGCGACGGAAAGAACGCGCTCGCCGCGTGACTCTCGTGGTGCTCGGTGAACACGTAGCGGTTCTTGGGCTTGCCTCCCAAGTGCCGGGTCAGCACCCGCGGGATGTGCAGCTTCTCTCCCAGCCAGACGGGCATCGCTTTGGCAAACGACGCGTAGCCGCGCGGCGCGAACGCGAGGTAGGTCTCCAGCAAGCGGTCGAACTTGAGCAGCGGCTTGTCATAGAACCCGACGTAGTCGATCGACGAGAGGTCGATCCCGCCCTGCTCCAGACAGAACTTCACCGCCTCGCTGGGGAAGTCCGGATCGTGCTTCTTGCGGGTGAAACGCTCCTCTTGCGCCGCGGCCACCACCTCTCCGTCGCGCACCAGGCAGGCCGCCGAGTCGTGGTAGAAGGCTGAGATGCCAAGGATGTGGGTCGGCATGGTCGGGGGGGAGATCCTAGCAATGGGCCGCGCACCTGGCGGTGAAGAACCCGGCAACTGTCGGGGGTCCGAGCGACGATGGGACGAGGTCGGCGGCGGGCGCCACCGCGGCTGAAGCCTAACCCGACTTGGCGGTCCGGCCGGACCGAGTCCGCGGGGGCGACCCTCCAGGCGTGCCGCATCGCGGGTGGCCGAGACGAACCTCGCTCGGAAGCCGTGCTTGGCATGGGGGGAAGGGACTTTCTTCGAGACTGAAATTGACCACCTCAGGTGGATCTTTTAGGAACTTCGCGATCGGGCCCCCCCTGGCGATCCCCGCCCTGCGCAGCGGGAGGCGACGGGGTCCGGAAACACCCCCAGGCATGGATCGTTGCTCGGAGTTCGTCCGGGATTGTTCCCCAACCTTCTTCATGGCGCTGACTTACAGCTCCAATGCGGTCCGGCGAAACAATCCTGACCTGCTCTCTAGCCCACCTTCCGACCAAACACCGAGGCCGGACTCTTGAACCAGCTCTTCCCCAAGTGGACCAACCGGCTTCCGGCCGTCGCGACGGTGCTCGCCGTCCTCGGCGCGCCCACGCTCGTGTTCATGGTCTGGTACTACTTCTCCCCCTGGTACCTCGAGGTCGGCTACGCGCCGGACCAGCCGGTCCCCTACAACCACAAGCTGCACGCTGGCATGTTCGGCATGGACTGCCGCTACTGCCACCAGAACGTCGAGCGCGGTCCGCACGCCACCGTCCCGCCGACCCAGACCTGCATGAACTGCCACGTGCAGGTCAAGAAGGACAGCCCGCTGCTCGCCCCCGTGCGCGCGAGCTTCGAAGCTCTGGCCAAGGGTGAGTCAGACCGCCCGGTGCCGTGGATCAAGGTCCACATGCTGCCGGACTACGCCTACTTCGATCACTCCGTCCACGTCACCGCCGGCGTCGGTTGCATCAGCTGCCACGGCCGGGTCGACCAGATGGAGGTCGTCCGCCAGGAGAAGCCGCTGAGCATGGGCTGGTGCCTCGAGTGCCACCGCGATCCCGCCAAGCACGTCCGCCCGGTCAGCGAGATCACCAACATGAACTACCGGCACGACGAAGCGCTGGCCAAGAAGCTCATCGCTGCGAAGAAGATCAACCCCCCGACCCACTGCTCCGCCTGCCACCGATGAGCACGATCCACGAACCGACCTCGAACTCCGCTCCCGAGCAGGGTCCCGCCCCCTCAGACGGCTACTGGCGGAGCGTCGAGCAGCTGGAGGACCCGGCGGCGTTCCACGCGCGACACCATGACGAGTTCGCGCCCGGCAACTCCGAGCCCCCGGTGCTCGACGACGTCTCGCGGCGCAGCTTCTTCGGACTCGCCGCCGCGACCGCCGCCGTGGCCGGGATGACGAGCTGCCGCAAGCCGTTCACCAAGATCCTGCCGTTCGGCATCCGCCCCGAGGACTTGGTACCTGGCAACCCGACCTACTACGCCACCGCCCACGTGCAGCACGGCATCGGCACCGGCATCCTGGTGAAGAGCTCCGACGGGCGCCCCACCAAGGTCGAAGGCAATCCGCTGCACCCGAGCAGCGCGCGCCCGGGCGACGCCGCGGGTGGGACCACCCACCTGATGCAGGCGGAGCTGATGAACCTCTACGACCCCACGCGGTCGCAGCACGCGTTCACCCATCACGTCCACGCCAACGAGGGCGCGAAGGACCACGGGCATGGCGGCGATCACGGGCACGGTGGGGATCACGACCATGACCACGAGCACGCCTTCTCCGTGGCCGACTTCGCCAAGGACTGGGCCGCCCACGCGCCGAAGAACGGCGAGGGCCTGCACTTGCTCATGGAGCCGACCAGCTCCCCAAGCATCCACGCGGCGCTGAACCGCTTCCGCGCCAAGAACCCGCAAGCCGTCGTACACACCTGGTCGCCGATCCATCGCGACGCGGAGAACGACGCCACCAACCGCCTGTTCGCCGCCCCCTGCACGACGCAGTACGACCTGTCCGCCGCCGACGTGGTGGTCAGCTTCGAGTGCGACTTCATGGGCCAGGACGGCAACTCGGTGCGCGAGGCTCGCGACTACACCACTCGCCGTCGCGTCACCTCGGAAACCGGCGCAGCGACCCTGTCGCGGCTCTACGCCGTGGAGAGTTACCACTCGCTGACCGGCTCGAACGCCGATCACCGGTTCCGTGTCCGCGCCAGCGAGATCGGTGACGTGGTCCTCGCGCTGGCCCACGAGTTGGAGAAGCTGGGCACCAAGCTCGGTGTCGACTGCAGCGCCTACCAGGACCTCGCAGGGAGCCTGAAGTGGAACGGCAAGCCCTGGCTGCCGATCCTCGCCGACGACCTCCACAAGAACCGCGGTCGCTGCGCGCTGCTCGTCGGCCCGCGCCTCCCGGTCCACGTGCAGGTGGTGTTGCACGCGCTGAACCACGCGCTCGGCAACCACGGCAAGACAGTCAAGCTGACCAAGACCCCGGAGGGTCTGGCCGGCTCCTGTGCCAAGTCGTTGACCGAACTCTGCACCGCACTGAACACCGGCAAGGTCAAGGCGCTGGTGATCCTCGGTGGCAACCCGGTGTACGACGCCCCCGCGGATCTCGGCTTCCGCAGTGCCCTGGAGAAGATCACCTACTCGGTGCACCTCTCGCAGTACCGCGACGAGACCAGCGAGGTGGTGGTCAAGGGCAACGGGTGGCACGTCAACCGAGCACACGACCTCGAGGCCTGGGGGGACATCCTGGCGCACGACGGGACCGCAACCCTCATGCAGCCGCTGATCGCTCCCCTGTACCACGGAGTCAGCGTGCTGGAGATGATCGCGCTGCTCACCGACGGCGCCCCCGAGGGCAAGCTGCCCGACGCCTACGACCTGGTGCGGAGCTACTGGAAGACCAAGGCCACCGGCAACTTCGAGACGTGGTGGGCGCGCGCGCTGCACGACGGCGTGGTACCGAACACTGCCGCGCCCGTACTCGGCAACGCCCCGCAACCTGCCGCGATCACCGCCGCGGTGCAGAGCAACACGCGGGCCAAGGCCGGTTCCCGCGGCGACCTCGAGGTCCAGTTCCGGCCGTCGTTCAACATGCTCGACGGTCGCAACGCCAACAACGCTTGGCTGATGGAGCTGCCCGACCCGATGACCAAGCTCAGCTGGGACAACGCGGCCCTGTTGAGCCTCAAGACCCTGCGCGAGTGCGGCCTGAAGCAGGGTGAGCTGACCGAGTTCACTCTCGGCGGCAAGAAGGTCATCGCGCCGGTCTGGGTGCTGCCAGGCCACGCCGACTACAGCGTGACGATGACCCTCGGCTACGGTCGCCGCCTCGACGCCGACCACTTCCGCATCTCCCACGGTGCGGGTTTCGACGCCTACCCGCTGCGCACCGGCGCCAGCCAACACCTGGCCACGGGTGCCACCGCACGCGGGACCGGCAAGCAATACAAGCTCGCAGTGACGCAGGAGCACGGCAGCATGGAAGGTCGTGCGATCGTCCGTGAAGCGACGGTCGAGGACTACCGCAAGCACCCCACCTTCGCCCCGGATGCCAATCCGCTGGCTGCCGCCGCACGGGTCCACAACGAAGCGCACAAGCGCCACCACAAGGACGCGGCGCACGCACCGGACAAGGAGCACCACGCACCGGACAAGCAGCACGGCCACGACCTCACCGCGAACGACTTCATGCGCTCGCTGTGGGACCAGAAGGACCTGCCGAAGGAGTACAGCTACAAGGACGGCAACCAATGGGGCATGGTGATCGACCTGAACACCTGCATCGGTTGCAACGCCTGCGTCGCCGCGTGCGTGTCCGAAAACAACATCGCGATGGTCGGCAAGGACCAGATCGCGGTCGGCCGCGAGATGTTCTGGAACCGCATCGACCGCTACTTCGGTAGCGAGGTCGAGAGCAACATCAAGAGCGCGGGACTGGTGCCCGAGTTCAACGCCATCCCCACCGCCGAGAACCCGCGGGTGGTGCACCAGATGGTTCCTTGCATGCAGTGCGAGAACGCCTCGTGCGAGGTGGTCTGCCCGGTGGCGGCCACCACGCACAGCCCGGAAGGCCTGAACGACATGGCCTACAACCGCTGCATCGGGACCCGCTACTGCGGCAACAACTGCCCGTACAAAGTGCGGCACTTCAACTACCTCGACTTCCACGGGCTCAACGGTCCGGTGCCCGAGACCGTCAAGATGGCGCGCAACCCCGACGTCACGATCCGCAGCCGCGGCGTGATGGAGAAGTGCACCTACTGCGTGCAGCGGATCAACCGCTCCAAGATCGAGGCCAAGCTCGACGGGCGCCGAGAGCTGCGCGATGGCGAGGTCCAGACCGCCTGCGAACAGAGCTGTCCGACCCAAGCCATCACGTTCGGCAACACCATCGATCCGACCAGCAGAGTCGCCAAGTTGAAGCGGTCCAACCTCAACTACGGTCTGCTCGCGGAGCTCAACATGCGCCCGCGCACCACCTATCTCGCCAAGATCCGGAACCCCCACCCGAAGCTCGCCGGCAACGCCAGCTGAAGACCACGGCGCCATGACCACGATCACCGTCATCGACGAGCCCGAAAACCCCGCGGAGCGCGCGCTCCTGGTCGAAGGCACGCACAACTTCGCTACCGTCACGGACCTCGTCGCCCGCGTCGCCGAAGACAAGACACCACGCGGCTGGTACCTGCTGTTCGGCATCTCGGTGGCCGCGCTGCTCAACCTCGGCGCGTGCGTGGCCTACCTGTTCTGGACCGGCGTCGGTATCTGGGGCAACAACTCGCCGGCGTTCTGGGGTTGGCCAATCGTCAACTTCGTGTTCTGGATCGGCATCGGCCACGCCGGAACCCTCATCTCGGCGATCTTGTTCCTGTTCCGCCAGAAATGGCGGACCGCGATCAACCGCGCCTCCGAGGCGATGACGATCTTCGCGGTGATGGCAGCCGGCATCTACCCGGCGATCCACGTCGGCCGAATCTGGGTGATCTACTGGGTCTACCCGGTGCCCAACCAGATGTCGATCTGGCCGAACTTCAAGAGCCCACTGCTGTGGGACGTGTTCGCGGTCAGCACCTACTTCACCGTCTCCCTGCTGTTCTGGTACGTCGGCCTGGTCCCCGACCTCGCGACCTTCCGCGACCGCGCGAAGCGCGGCGGCCGCAAGACGGCAGCGTTCCTCTACGGCCTGTTCTCGCTCGGCTGGCACGGCAGCAACCGCCACTGGCTGAACTACGAGAAGGCCTACATGATCCTCGCCGGGCTCAGCACGCCGCTGGTGCTCTCGGTGCACAGCATCGTGTCGTTCGACTTCGCGGTGTCGAAGCTGCCCGGCTGGCACACGACGATCTTCCCGCCGTACTTCGTCGCGGGCGCGATCTTCTCCGGGTTCGGCATGGTGCTGACGCTGGTGATCCCGGCGCGGCGCTGGCTCAAGCTGCACGACTTGATCACGCTGAACCACCTCGACAACATCGCCAAGATCCTGCTGCTCACCGGCACGCTGGTGGGCTACGCGTACGGGATGGAGTTCTTCATCGCGTGGTACAGCGGTGCGGAGTTCGAGCAGTTCTGCTTCATCAACCGCGCGTTCGGCCCCTACTGGTGGGCCTACTGGATCATGATCTTCTGCAACGTCGTGTCGCCGCAGATCTTCTGGTTCCGCAAGGCACGACGTGATCCGACCATCCTGTTCATCGTGTCGATCTTCGTGAACATCGGCATGTGGTTCGAGCGGTTCGTCATCATCGTCACCTCCCTGGTGCGCGAGTTCTTGCCGGCCAACTGGGGCTACTTCTCGCCGACGGTGTTCGACGTGCTGGTGTTCGTGGGCTCGTTCGGCCTGTTCATGACCTTCTTCCTGCTGTTCTGCCGTTTCCTCCCGATCATCGCCCTGAGCGAAGTGAAGGGTGTGATGCCCCAAGCCAACCCGCACCACGGCCACCACGACCACGGCCACAGCCACTCCGGAGCCCACTGATGACCACCCTCTACGGAGTCGTCGCCGAGTTCGAGTCCGCGGCGGACATCTACCACGCTGCGGAGAAGGTCACCGCCGAGGGCTACACCCGCGTCGACAGCCACACCCCGTTCCCGGTGCACGGCATCGAGAAGGCGCTGCGCCACGGTCCCAGCCACCTCGGCTGGATCGTGATCGTCATGGGCGCGCTCGGCATCGGTGGCGCGCAGCTGATGATGTACTGGATGAACGCGTACGACTACCCGGTCGTGGTCGCCGGCAAGCGCCCGTACGACTGGCCGACCACCGTGCCGATCACCTTCGAGTGCATGGTGCTGCTGTCGGCCTTCGGTGCAGTGTTCGGCATGTTCGGCCTGAACAAGCTGCCGCGCCTCAACCACCCGCTGTTCAGCCACTCGTCGTTTCACCGCTTCAGCGACGACCGCTTCTTCCTGTCGATCGAGGCCACCGACCCGAAGTTCGACCGCGCCCGGACGGTCCAATTCCTCCAGGGCATCGGCGCCCACAACATCGAGCTGGTGGAGGACTGAGCCATGCACCTGCCGTCGCGAAACTACACCCTGCTGCTGTTGCCGCTCCTGGTCGCCGTCGGATGCCGTGGTGAGATCAGCAATCAGCCGCCCATCCACATCGTCCCCAACATGGACTTCCAGGCCAAACTGAAGGCCCAGTCGGAGTCCAAGTTCGCCAACTGGACCGACGGCCGTGGCATGCGCCTGCCGGTCAAGGGCACGATCGCCCGCGGCGCCCTCGGTCCGTTGAGCACTGACCCGCAGTTGGCCAAGCTGCACGTATTCAAGGACACGGCTGGCAACTACGTCGACAATCCGCTGCCCGCCACCGCCGCGGTGTTGGCGCGCGGCCGCCAGCGTTTCGAGATCAACTGCGCGGTGTGCCACGGTCGCGCCGGGCGCCTCGGCATCGTCGGTCGCCGACTCGCCGTCAAGCCGCCGATCCTCGTCAAGCCGTCCACCGAAGAGGACAAGAGCACGCGGGTCGACAAGTGGCCCGACATGCAGAAGTACAAGGACGGTCGCTTCTTCGAGATCATCAGCAACGGCTCGGGAACCATGCAACCGTACCGCTACCAAGTCACCGTCGAGGATCGCTGGGCGATCGTCCACTACATCCGCGCGCTCCAGTACCGGGCGGAGCACTGATCATGACCGCGACCACGATTCCCCCCGTCGAGAGCTACGCCCCCGGCACGGTCACCCGCGCCCCCGAAGGCTCCCTATCAGGCTCCGCATCGCTGCTGCTGGGCCTCGGTGCGGTGTCGCTGCTGGGCAGCCTCGGCGGCTACTTCATGCTCGACCACGACACCCAGGAGCACTTTCAGTTCAGCTACCTGGTGTCGTACATGTTCACCCTCAGCCTCGCGCTGGGTGCACTGTTCTTCGTGCTCGTCCAGCACGTGGCACGTGCTGGCTGGAGCATCGTGGTACGACGCATCGCCGAGAACATGACCGCGAGTTTCGTCGCGCTGTTCGTGTTGTTCATTCCCGTCATCCTGTTCAGCGACACCCTGTTCGCCCACTGGATGCACGCGGACTTGGACCCCAAGTCTCCAGGGTTCGATGCGCTGATCGCGGCGAAGTCGGGCTACCTCAACAAGCCGTTCTTCTTCTCCCGCGCCGCCGCCTACTTCGCCATCTGGCTGGGCCTCGCCTGGTTCTTCCGCAGCCGCTCGCTCGCCCAAGACGAGAACGGCAACCCGGCGGTCAGCCTCACGCTCGCCCGCACGAGTGCACCCGGCCTGATCCTGTTCGGCCTGGCGATCACGTTCGCCGCGTTCGACTGGATGATGTCGCTGAACCCACACTGGTTCTCGACCATGTTCGGCGTCACCTACTTCGCGGGCGCCGAGATGTCGTTCCTCGCCCTGCTGGCGCTGTTCTGCCTGTGGTTGCGCAAGAAGCAACTGCTGTCGGTGGTGAACACCGAGCACTACCACGACATCGGCAAGCTGATGTTCGCGTTCATGGTGTTCTGGTCGTACGTGAATTTCTCGCAGTACTTCCTGATCCAGTACGCGGACCTGCCGGAGGAAACCGTGTGGTTCCAGGCGCGCCGACTCGGCAACTGGCCGTTGGTCGGAGCCGCGCTGGTCATCGGCCACTTCATGGTGCCGTTCGTGTTCCTGCTGTCCCGGCACATCAAGCGGAGTCGCCTGACGCTCGCGGTGGCGGCTGTGTTCCTCCTGTTCATGCACTGGGTCGACATGCACTTCGTGATCATGCCGAACCACGCCGACCACTTCTCGCTCTCCTGGTTCGACGTCACGACGCTGTTGGGCACGCTGTGTGTCTTCCTCGGCTTGACGGTGCGCGGCGTCGCCTCCACCAACCTAATCCCGGTCCGTGATCCCAAGCTCCGCGAGTCCATGCGGTTCGTGAACATCTAGGCCGACCAGAACCATGACCCAGACCGAAGCCCCGAAGCACGAGCACGGCTCCGCGCCGCACGGCGCCACCTCGGCCGCGGACGACCACCACGATCCGCTGCACGACATCGACGGACTCAAGACCACGCTGGGCGTGTTCGGCACCGTCCTCCTGATCGTCGCGATGATCTGGGGCATGTCGCGCATGTACGCCCAGCTGATCCGCGTGGAGCGCCACAACAAGATCGAGATCGCCCCCACCATCGAGCTCGACGAGATGCGCAAGCTCGAGGCCCAAGAACTCGCCGGCAAGCGCCAGGGACACGGGTCGATCTCGATCGACGACGCGATCCAGGCCTACCTGAAGAAGTAGCCCTCCCCCATGACTCCACGTCCGTCCACCCTCGAACGACCCCGGCACCGGCTGAAGCTGGCCGCCGCGGCGTGCGTCGCGATGCTCGCCGGCGGGCTGTCCGCCCAGACCATCGGACTCCAGGTGGAGGACGAGGCCACGCTGATCCAGCAGAAGCTCGGCGCCTTCGCCGCCAAGGATGCGACCTTCCGCGACGAGACCGGACGCGAGGTGCGCATCGGTGACTACCTGAACGGAGCCCGGCCGGTGGTCCTCAACCTGCAGTGGTACAGCTGTCCTTCGCTGTGCGGCCCGGTGATCCGTGGCCTGCTGCAGGCGGTCAACGCGATCTCACTGCAGCCCGGCGACTACACCGTGCTCTCGGTGAGCTTCGACCACCGCGAGAAGCAGGACCTCGCCAGCTACAAGAAGAAGTCGGTGCTCACCGCATGCCCCAAGCCCGGTGCCGCCGAACACTGGCACTTCCTGACCGGTGACGAGGCGTCGATCCGCAAGCTCACCGAATCGGTCGGGTACGGTTTCCGCTGGAACACCACCCGCAAGGACTTCGATCACCGCGCGGCCCTGATCTTCCTGGCCCCCGACGGCAAGATCACCCGCTACTTCCGCGGCGCCTACTACGACCCGGCGACCTTCCGACTGGCCATCGTCGAGGCATCCAACGGCAAGGTCGGCACGGCCCTCGACCGTTTTCGCCTGACCTGCTACGGCTACGATCCCCTGACCGGCACCTACAGCACCATCGGCCCCAACGTCATGGCGGCGGGTGGTGCCCTGACCCTCCTCGGTCTCGGAACCCTGCTGTTCTTCCTGTTCCGCAACGAGCGCCAGCGCCACCGCCAGCCAGCCCAAGCTTCCGCATCCGCATCATGATCACCTCAGCTCTCCATTGGGCCGGTGCGCACGCCCCCGCGTTGCTCTCGCTCGGCGTCCCCGCCGCGCAAGACCCGCAGAAGCCCGACCAGCACTGGCAACTCCCGGTCAAGGCCTCGTCGTTCGCCACCGAACACGATCAGCTATACACGTTCGTGGAGTGGATCAACTACGTGTTCTTCTTCGGGATCATGGCGGTCCTGTTCTACTCGGTGGTCCGCTATCGCCGCCGCCGCGAGGACCAACCGCCCGCATCCACGTCCACCCACAACACCGCGATGGAGGTCACATGGACGGTGATTCCGCTGATCGTGGTGATGGTCATCTTCGCGCTGGGGTGGAAGGGCTACGCCGAGATGTCGTTGGCGCCTGGCGACTCGCTGCAGTTCGAGGTCAGTGCCCGCCGTTGGGAGTGGTCGTTCAAGCACCCAGGCCACGACGAGTTCTACACTCGCGAGCTCTGGGTACCGGTCAACCGGCCCTGCCAGCTCACCATGAGCAGCCGCGACGTGCTGCACAGCTTCTACATCCCGGCGTTCCGCGTGAAGCGCGACGTGTTGCCGGGGCGCTACCAGACTCTCTGGTTCAAGCCGACGATGGTCGGTGACTACCACATCTTCTGCACCGAGTACTGCGGCGACCAGCACTCGTTGATGATCGGCACCGTCCACGTCGTGACCGAGGCGGAATGGGACGCCTTCATGTCCGGCGCCAAGCAGCCACCGTGGAACGCGTGGACCGGTGACGCCGCGGTCGACGGCAAGAAGTTCTACCAGCAGAAGTGCAGCAGCTGTCACTCGACCGACGGATCCCCGGGAACGGGTCCGAGCTTCAAGGGCTCCTGGGGCACGACCAAACCGGTCCTCGACACCGCTACCGGCCAAGACGTCCAGATGGCCTTCGACGAGGCCTACGTGCGGATGTCGGTGCGCGACCCGAACCGCCACATCGCCAAGGGGGACCCCAAGTACGGCCCGCCTTCGCCGATGACCAAGTTCTCCACCTCCGAGGTCCCCGACGAGCGCATCGAGTGGATCATCGCCTTCCTCAAGACGCTCAAGTAGTTCCACCGCTGCTGCCATGACTGCCATCTCTGCAACTTCGGTCCACGAGACCCACGCCGAGCGCAAGAACTACCTCAACCGAGACTCTTCGTTCATGTCCTGGGCCGGCACGCTCGACCACAAGCGCATCGGCCTGATGTACCTCACCGGCGTGATGTTCGCGTTCCTGGTGGGCGGCTTGTTCGCGTTGCTGGTGCGGCTGCACCTATGGGACGCCACGGTCGATGTCGCCACGGGCGTCAAGAGCGGCGGCCTGTTCGAGCCGGGCAAGTACAATCAGTACTTCACCATGCACGGCGTGTTCATGGTGTTCATGTTCATCATCCCGGCGATCCCGGCCTCGCTCGGCAACTTCGCGCTGCCGCTGATGCTCGGCGCAAAGGACGTGGCCCTGCCGCGCCTCAACCTGGCCAGCTTCTACCTGTGGCTCGCCGGCACCATCATGGCGATCGCTTCGATGCTGCTCGGCCAGGTCGACACTGGGTGGACGTTCTACACGCCCTACAGCATCTACACGCAGAAGGCCGTGGTGATGATGGGGCTGTCGGTGTTCGTGCTCGGCTTCTCGTCGATCTTCACCGGCCTGAACTTCATCGTCACGACCCACAAGCTGCGCGCCCCGGGCCAGGGGTGGTTCCGCATGCCGCTGTTCGTCTGGGCGGTTTACGCCACCGCACTGCTGCAGGTAGTCGCCACCCCCGTGCTCGGCGTGACCGTGCTGCTACTCGGATTCGAGCGGCTCTATCACATCGGAATCTTCGACCCGCAGTTCGGTGGTGACCCGGTGCTGTTCCAGCACTTCTTTTGGTTCTACTCGCACCCGGCGGTCTACATCATGATCCTGCCGGCGATGGGGATCATGTCGGAGGTGGTGTCGGTGTTCTCCCGCAAGCCGATCTTCGGCTACCGGCTGATCGCCTTCTCCTCGCTGGCCATCGCGATCATCTCGTTCATCGTGTGGGGCCACCACATGTTCACCAGCGGGCAGTCCGAGCTGGCGCTGTTCCTGTTCTCCTTCCTGACCTTCTTCGTCGCCCTCCCGTCCGCGATCAAGGAGTTCAACTGGGTGGCCACCATCTGGAAGGGCTCGATCTCGCTGGAAGCACCGATGCTCTACGCGCTGTCGTTCCTGGTGATCTTCGCGATCGGCGGACTGACCGGCGTGATCCTCGGCACGCTCAACCTCGACATCCACCTGCACGACACCTACTTCGTGGTGGCGCACTTCCACTACGTGATGATGGGGTCGACCGCGATGGCGTTCTTCGCCGGCCTCCACTACTGGTGGCCGAAGATGTTCGGAGTGATGTACTCCCGCTTCTGGGCCACCATCGGCGCCCTCGTCATCTTCATCGGCTTCAACGCGACGTTCATCCCGCAGTTCGTGATGGGCAGCATGGGAATGCCGCGCCGCTATGCCCACTACGTGCCCGAGTTCCAGGGCTACCACCAGGCCTCGACGATCGGTGCGCTGCTCCTGGCTACCGGGATCGCGATCATGGTCGGCTACCTGCTCGCTTCGCTGTTCGGCGGCAAGAAGGCCGAAGGCAACCCGTGGGGCAGCCCCACTCTGGACTGGACCCACACCTCCACCCCGCCCGTGCTCGAGAACTTCGACGATCAGCCGATCGTCGAACGCGAGCCGTACGACTACACCCTGATCCTCGAAGAGGCCAAGCAGCGGGTGCAGAACGCATGAGCCACGCAGGTCACACCGTCCCCGCTCCGGCGGGCTTCGTCCCGCACACCGTCGCGCACCACTTCGAGTCGCAGGAGCAGGAGTACCAGTCCGCCAAGCTCGGGTTCTGGTTGTTCCTGGTCACCGAGATCCTGCTGTTCGGCGGGTTGTTCGTCGCGTACTTCTACTACCACACCGTCCACCACGACGCGTTCTCCATCGGTGGCAAGCAGCTCAGCTGGAAACTCGGCACCACGAACACTGCCGTGCTGTTGTTCAGCTCCTTCACGATGGCCATGGGCGTGCGCTCGGCGCAGCTCAGCCAGAAGAAGGCCATGCTCACCTACCTGGTGCTGACGTTCCTCTGCGCCTGCGGCTTCTTGGTCGTCAAGTACTTCGAGTACTCTGCCAAGATCGATCACGGCCTCGGTGCCGGAAGCATGTTCCACCCGCATGATCCCCAGCTGCTCGGCTACGAAGGACTGTCGATGTTCTTCGCGCTCTACTGGACGATGACCGGGATCCACGGCTTCCACGTGCTGTGCGGCATGGTGGTCATCGCCTGGCTGATCTGGCGCGGCGCCAAGGGCGAGCTGCACGCCAAGCACTACATGCCCGTGGACATCGTCGGCCTGTACTGGCACTTGGTCGACCTGATCTGGATCTTCCTGTTCCCCCTGCTCTACCTGGTCCCATGACAACCCTCGATGCGGCCGCCCCCGGCCACGGCCACGGCCACGGCCACAGCGCGCACGCCGAAGCTCACGGGCACGAGCACGACCACCACGTGTGCGGCGTGCCGACGTTCGTCGGCATCCTCCTGATCCTGTTCGTGCTGACCGTCCTCACCGTAGGCGTGTCCCACTTCGACTTCGGTCGATTCAACATGTGGATCGCGATGGCGATCGCCGCGGTCAAGGCGTCGCTGGTGATCTCCGTGTTCATGCACGTGCTCTGGGACACCACCATCAACCGGATCTTCTTCCTCTCGAGCTTCCTGTTCCTCGGCCTGTTCTTCCTGTTCGCCTTCGCCGACCTGCTGGCGCGCGGCGATCTCGTCAAGGCGCACGCTCGCCCGGCGCCCTTGGATGCCTCGGACATCAGCGAGTGGGGCCCCGGCACCAAGGAGCACAAGTTCTTCGAGCAGTTCAAGAACCGAGAGAAGAACGGGAAAGCGAAGGGGCACTAGGACTCTGCGCCACGGGATGACAATCCATGAGATCCGCGCCTTCCAGCACCCGTCACCCCCCGAAAGCCTCACCGAATCCACCAATTCGGCTGCGTTTTCGGGCGGCGACCGGCGCCGAAATCCACGCACCTCCTGAATCGCCCTTCCGTGGCGCAGACTCCTAGGAGTAGCTCGCCTGCGCGGCGCAGAGACCGCCGCCACCCTTCATGCCCGGCTCCGGACCGGGGCACCATTGGAAGCCGCATACCTCAACGCGCGACTCCCCAGCGAAGCTCGCATCGTCTTCTTCGCCACCTCGGGCCCGGGTTCCGTTGCGACCGAACTCCCCGAGCACGTGCTCGGCGCACTGCAGGACCTGGACTTCCAGATCCTGCTCCCCTGCGGTGAGTCCGACCTGACGCCGTACACCGTCGAACTGGCGCGCAAGGGGCTCAAGCCCGGCGTCCGGATCGCCCCGGCGCTGTGGCAGATCCCCGGAAAGGCGCTCGACCTGGCCACCGCGATCCCAATGCTCGCGGAGCTCGACCCGGAGCATGCCGAGCCCGGCTTGCGGCTGCTCGCCTACTCGGCCCGGCTGGTGATGGCGATGGTCGAACGCGGCGACTTCGCCCCGGCGCAGAATCCCAAGCTGCTGCACTTCGTGCCGCACTTCGGACGCGAGTCGCTGTTGGTGCTCGCCGGGCTCACCGAGATGGTCCCCGAGTCGCTGCTGACCGCGCGGTTCGTCGAGGGGGAGCAACCGGTCTACCACGAGACACCGCACAACCTGGTCCTCGCGCTGGTCGGCCACGCGCTGGACGCCTGCTGCGCCAACTTCTCAGCCCGCCATGCAGTCGCCGAACGCCCCCCCCAGAGCTTCTGGCGGCCGCCGATCGAGCCCGTGCTGGAGATCCTCGTGCCGGAGAGCGAGCTCGAGGAAGGCGTGCCGTGGGGCATCCACCTGCTGTTCCGCCCGGTGCCGGGGCTGGACTTGAACTTGAGCCTCGAGGAGTTCCGGCTCCGATTGTCGGACGGGCTGTTCGTCGAGAGCCACAACGTGCACGCGGCGGCCAAGCTCGAGCGGATGCTCGAAGCGCTGGCCAAGAAGGTGCCGGTGTTCCGGCGCGCCATGAACATGATGGACGGCAAGGCGTCGCTCAACCGCCAGGAGCTCGACGCCGTGCTCGACCACATGCCGTTCCTCAAGGCCGAGGGCTTCCAGATCACCCTGCCGGGGCACGAAGGCTTCGAGCGGGTCGCGGCGCACGTGACCCTGTCCGAGGAAGACGACGGCAGCGGTGGTCCGCGCCCGTGGTTCACTTTCGATTGGACGATCACGGTGGGTGGCCACAAGCTGGACGCAGAGGACCTCGAGACTCTGCTCGCGTCCAAGTCGCCGCTGGTGCAGCTCAAGAACGGCACCGTGCTGCTCACCCCGAGCGACCGGGAGGCACTGCAGAACTTCCAGAAGCGCATGGGCGAGTCCGGCCAGCGCATCTCGTTCTTCGAAGCACTGCGGCTACGCCTCGGCGGAGCCACGCACCTGCACGGCTTGGTGCTCGAATCGCTGGGTCCGAGCCCGCGACTCGACCGCTTGGTGCAGAGCCTGGAGCAGGCGCGCATGGTCGAGGAACGCCCCTGTCCGGGCGAGTTCATCGGTGCACTGCGCCCCTACCAGTCACGCGGTCACGCGTGGCTGTTCTACTTGGTCGACCAGGGTTTCGGCGCGTGCCTCGCCGACGACATGGGTCTCGGCAAGACGGTGCAGGCGATCGTGCTCATCCTCGACTGGTTGAAGCGTTCGCGCGACGAGGGTCGACCGCACCTGCCCGTGTTGATCGTCTGTCCGGTGAGCGTGCTCGGCAACTGGCGGCGGGAGTTCCTCCGCTTCGCCCCGGAACTCGACGTGGTGCTGCACCACGGCAAGCTGCGTTCCCGTGAGGTCGAGGCGTTCCGCCAGGACCTCGGCGCACACGACGTGGTGCTGACCAGCTACAGCCTGTTGCAGCGCGACGAAGCGTTGTTCCAGGATTGCTCGTACGGCGGTGTGATCCTCGACGAGGCGCAGAACATCAAGAACCCGAACACGCGGCAGTCCAAGTCGGCACGCAAGCTGCACGGTGGGTTCCGCATCGCGCTGACCGGCACGCCGCTGGAGAACCGCCCGCTCGACCTGTGGTCGATCATGGACTTCCTCAACGAAGGCCTGCTCGGCAACAAGTCGCACTTCCTCAAGACGCTCGAGCACCCGATCATCCGCCAGCAGAGCAAGACGCAGGCCAACGTGCTGGCCAAGTTGGTGCGGCCCTTCGTGCTCCGGCGCCTCAAGACCGATCCGGAGATCATCGACGATCTGCCGGAGAAGACCGAGCAGGTGGTGCTGACCGGGCTGAGCAAGGAGCAGGCGGCGCTCTACGAAAAGGTCGCCAACCAAGGACTCGAAGAAGTCGAGCAGTCCGCCGAGGGCATCGCGCGGCGCGGCGCGATCCTCACCACCCTGCTGCGCCTCAAGCAGGTGTGCAACCACCCGGCGCACTACCTCGCCGACGGTTCCCCGCTGGCCAACCGTTCCAACAAGCTGGACCTGCTCACCGAGATGCTCGAGGAGGCGCTCGCCGAGGGCGACCGGTGTCTGGTGTTCTCGCAGTTCAAGGAGATGGGCACCCTGCTGAAGACCCACCTCGAAGGCACCCTCGGCGAGAAGGTGCTGTTCCTGCACGGTGGCGTGCCGCAGAAGGAGCGCGAGGACATGGTGGAGCACTTCCAGCGGCTCGACGAAGACAGTCCGCGGATCTTCATCCTGTCGCTCAAGGCCGGCGGTACCGGGCTGAACCTGACCGCCGCGAACCGGGTGTTCCACTTCGACCGTTGGTGGAATCCGGCGGTGGAAGATCAAGCGACCGACCGGGCGTTCCGCATCGGCCAGCAGCGGAACGTGTTCGTGCACAAGTTCGTCTGCACCGGCACGCTCGAAGAGCGGATCCAGGAGATGCTCGACCGCAAGCGAGAGGTGTCCGACAACCTGCTCAGCGCTGGCGAGGGCTGGATCACCGAACTGTCCAACGAGGAGCTGCGCAGCCTGCTCACCCTCGACCCGTCGGAGGCGATGGAGTGAGCGAGCGCAAGCCGGTCTCCCTCAGCGAGCGGTGGCGGCGTGAGGCCACCCGCGACGTGAACGACGAGCTGCTCAAGGCGGCCGTCGACACGATGCCCACCATCCGCCAGTCGATGGTGCGGATCAACATGGGTTCGATCCACGCCGAGCTCGAGGGGCTGATGGGCTCGATCCACGAGGTGAACATCCACGCCCCGGTGCTGCCGAGCAAGATCTGGCCGCAGGTGGCGCGCGTGCTGCGCCGCTCGGCCAGCATGCTCGAAGCACTGAGCAACGGCCGGGTGCCGCGCTCCTTCGACCGGCTGGTGGCGCGGATCGCCGGCGAGCCGATCTTTCCGGAGTCCCGCCGCGTCACCTACGCATGCACCTGTGCCGACCCCGACCGTCCGTGCCGCCACATTCTCGCGGTGCACGAACTGTTCGCCCGCCGCTTGGAGACCCAACCCTGGGAGCTCCTGGTCATGCGTGGGGTCGATCTCGGTGGGTTGCTGGAACAGGCTCGACGCACCGGGGGCGACGACCTTCCCACCCTGGCGTTCGGGGCCTCCGAGGAACCGATCCTGTTCCCCGAGGGCGAAGACGGCGACCTGGAGAGCACGCTCTCCCCGGGTCAGGTTCGGCGGCTGCTCGGGGTCACGTCGACCACGGTGACCGCCGCGTTGCGCAAGGCGCTGGCCGCGTACGTCGAGAACGACACCGAGACGACGCCCCCGCCGGACGGCGACGGCGGGTAGCTTCCTGCCGCGAGCGCAAGGGGCACCGCGACTCGCACGTGTGGCCTCGCTCAGCGCCCGGTCGCGCGCTTTTTGCCGCGATTCTTGTTGAGTCGCACCAGCGCGAACCGAACGCTGTCGGTTCTCCGCGACCCCTCCCGACGCCGCCGCGACGTCCTTCCGCCCCCCGATCTCGCCGGACTAGGGTCCCTCCCACACCCGCTCGGCAAGAGGCGAAGCCTTGGCCCAACTCTCACTGCTCGGCTCCGACTTCACCGGGTCCACCTACGGAATCCTGGCGGTCGGCGCGTTCGTCTTCGCCTACCTGCTGGTGGTGCTCGAGGACGTGATCAAGCTGCGCAAGTCCAAGCCGGTGGTGATCGCCGCCGGGTTCATCTGGGTGTGTGTGGCGTTCGCCATCGCAACGCTCGACCAGCACCAGGTCGAGGCGTTCTACCAGTCGCACCAGTGGATTCCCGACGCGCAGAAGTCGGCCACCGAGAACCGGGAGAAGCTGCTCGAGCACCTGGTGTTGCACCACGTCTCCGACTTCGGCGCGTTGTTCCTGTTCCTGATGGTCGCGATGACCTACATCAGCGCGATCGCGGAGCGCAACGTGTTCCTGCGGATCAACGCCTGGCTGATCTCCGCGGGGTTCGGCCTGCGGACGGTGTTCTGGACCACGGGCGGGCTGGCTTTCCTCATCTCGCCGATCGCCGACAACCTGACCACCGCACTGTTGATGGGCGCGGTGGTGGTCACGGTCGGCGGCAAGAACCTCCGGTTCATCAGCTTGAGCTGTTGCAACATCGTCGTCGCGGCGAACGCCGGTGGCGCGTTCTCGCCGTTCGGCGACATCACCACGCTGATGGTGTGGGCGGCACAGAAGGTCGAGGCGACGGAGTTCTTCAAGATCTTCGTGCCCTCGTTGGTCAACTGGCTGATCCCCGCGATCGCCATGACGATGTTCGTGCCCAAGGAACGGCCGGCGCCCCTGACCGAGAAGGTCGAGCTCAAGGACGGCTGGTGGCTGGTGATCTTGATGTTCCTGGCGACCATCTGCACGGCGGTAGTGTTCCACAGTGTCTACCACCTGCCGCCTTTCCTCGGCATGACGTCCGGCCTCGGCTACTTCTTCATCTACGGCTTCCTGCGCCGGCTGAAGGAGATCCGCATGCAGTTCGACGAGCCGCTCGACGTGCTCAACAACGTGGCCGACGTGGAGTGGGACACGATGTTGTTCTTCTTCGGCGTGATCATGTGCGTCGGCGGGCTCAAGGAACTCGGCTTCCTCGAGCTGGCGGCACAGAAAATGTACGTCCAACTCGGCCCGTACGTGTCCAACGTGGCAGTCGGCGGGGTTTCCGCGGTGCTCGACAACGTCCCCGTGATGTTCGCGGTGATCGGGATGAACCCCAACATGGGGGCCACCCCGGAGGTGCAGCACTTCCACTGGCTGCTGATCACGCTGACCGCCGGCGTCGGTGGATCGCTGCTGTCGGTCGGTTCGGCCGCAGGTGTAGCGCTCATGGGTACCGCGCACGGCAAGTACACGTTCACCTCGCACCTCAAGTGGTTCCCGGTGATCCTGCTCGGCTACGCCGGGTCGATCCTCGCGCACCACCTGCTCAACTACCCGAGCAACGCGGGGTGACGCCGGACGCGGTTGCGGAGTGGCCGGCGGACCCCGACCCGACCGCCACCAGCGTCTACGTGCACGTGCCGTTCTGCGTGGTCAAGTGCGGCTACTGCGACTTCAACTCGTTCACCCCTGAGCAGGCGGCGCGCCAGACTGGAGCTCCGAGTGCCGACCCGGGGTCGGCACTCGATCGCTTCCTCGACGCCCTGCACATCGAGTTGGACCTGGTTCCGTTGCCGCCCGGTGCCTGCTCGGTGTTCTTCGGCGGCGGCACTCCGACCTTCCTCGACCCGGACCGCCTGCGACGCCTGTTCGCAATCACCGGACGCCGCCTCGATCTCCGCGGTCGGAGCGAAGTCACCATGGAGGCGAACCCCGAGAGCGTGACGCCGGAGAAGGCCCAACTGATGCGCGACGCCGGGGTCAACCGAGTGAGCCTCGGCGCGCAGAGCTTCGACGACCGCTACCTGCGTTTCCTCGACCGCGCCCACGATGCCGAACGGACCCGCACGGCGTTCCGCGTGCTGCGCGACGCCGGGTTCCGCAACATCAGCCTCGACCTGATGTTCTCCATCCCCGGCCAGACGATGGCCGAGTGGGAGTCCGACCTGCGCGCGGCGCTCGAGCTCGAGCCCGACCACCTGTCCTGCTACAACCTGACCTACGAGCTCGGCACGCGCCTCACCCGCGACCGACAGCAGGGTCGCGTGACCGCGAACAGCGACGAGCTCGACCGCGCGATGTTCGAGCGCACCCGCGAGATCCTCGCCGCCGCGGGCTTCACCGCGTACGAGACCAGCAACTTCGCCGGTGGTGGGGGACCTTGCCGCCACAACGACCACTACTGGCTGCAGGGCAACTACCTCGGGCTCGGTCCGGGTGCGAGCGACCACCGCGACGGCGTGCGCTCGACCAACCTCAAGCCGCTCGGCGCGTGGGCCGATTCGCTCGAACGCGGCCTTCGGCCGACGGCGAGCGCCGAGACCTTGACGCTGCGCCAGCGCGCCGCAGAGGCGCTGTGGCTCGGTCTGCGGCGCACCGCGGGAGTCGACACCGCGGCGATCGCCGAGCGCCTGGGCTTCGACATCGACCGCGAGTTCGCGCCGGCCGTCGCCAAACTGATCGGACAGGACCTAGTCGAGCGCCGTGGCTCCCGGTTGCTGCTGACCCCTTTCGGTCAGCTGTTCGGCAACACCGTCGGCGAGGAGTTCCTGGGCACCTGACCCGGCACCACCGGACTGTCGACCTCGCCGCTCACCGACGTGCCCGCCGAATCGCACCGATGAGCGGCGTCGCGCGGTCGAATCGCCGGCGAGCACAGCAGCAGGACTGCCCGAGGCAAGGATGCAGCGCCTTCGAGGAGCAGGTCATGCGCTCGACGTCTTCAAGCGACCTCGCGCGGTCGCCTCAGCTGTCAACTGTGCGGCGCGACGATCGGGCGGCGTGTCGCCACCCGCGCGCGAGGCGGATCAGAGCTCCTTGACCTCGGTGACGAACGCCTGGATCGCTTCCTTGGCGTCGAGGAACACCATCAAGGTGTTGTCCTTCTCGAACAGCGGGTTCTTGATGCCGGCGTAGCCGGGGCTGAGCGAGCGCTTGACCATCACCACGGTCCGAGCGTAGTCGACGTCCAGGATCGGCATGCCGTAGATCGGGCTGGTCTTGTCCTCGCGAGCCGCCGGGTTGACCACGTCGTTGGCGCCCAGGATCAGCACCAGATCGGTGTTGACGAAGTCGCCGTTGATGCGCTCCAACTCGAACAGGCGGTCGTACGGCACGTCGGCCTCGGCCAGCAGCACGTTCATGTGCCCGGGCATGCGACCGGCGACCGGGTGGATGGCGTAGCGAACCTGCTTGCCGCGCTTCTCCAGCTCCTGCCCGAGTTCCCGCGTGACGTGCTGCGCCTGCGCCACCGCCAGCCCGTAGCCCGGCACGATGATGATCGAGCTCGCGGCGTCGAGCAGCATCGCGACCTCTTCCGGCGAGGTCTCCTTGATGCCCGTGTAGTCGCGGGCGTCCTTCGCCACGCTGTCGTCGCCGATGCCGCCCAACAGCACGTTGCCGAGCGAGCGGTTCATCGCCTTGCACATGATCTGCGTCAGGATCAGCCCCGACGCGCCGACCAACGCTCCCGACACCACCAGCAGCAAGTTGCCGATCACGAACCCGCTCGCCGCCGCGGCCAGCCCGGAGTAGCTGTTGAGCAGCGCGACCACCACCGGCATGTCGGCGCCACCGATCGGCATCACCAGGAACACCCCGAGCAGACAGGAGATCGCGACGATCACCATCGCGGCCATCGCCACCTGCGGGGCGGACTCCGCCAGCGTCGACATCCACAGACCGCTGAGCACCAGCAGGATTGCCAGCACCGCGTGCACACCGTGCCGAGAGGCGCCGGAGAACGGGTGGACGATCTTCTTGCCGGACAGCTTCAGGTACGCGACGCCGCTCCCGGTGAGCGTCGCGCCACCGATCAGGATGCTCAGCGGCACGGTCACCAACTGCGACATCGTCATGCCGGCGGTGGCGTTTCCTTCAGAGCGGACGTTGACCGCCAGGAATGCCAGCCCGACGAACATCGACGCCGCACCACCGAGTCCGTTGAACGCCGCGACGAGTTCGGGCATCGCGGTCATCGCGACGCGGCGCGCCAGCACCGCGCCGATCAACGTGCCGAGGATCAACCCGACCGCGATCAGCGTCCAGCTGACCTTCTGCGTCTCGGCGATCGCCGTCACGGTCGCGATCAACATTCCGACGGCGGCCAACTGGTTGCCCGAGCGCGCCGTCTTGACCTTGCCCAACCGCTTGATGCCCCAGATGAAGAGCACCGTCGCCGCCAGGTACAGATAGGTATAGAGCGCCTGGTTCGGCGCGGGTTCGTCCTGCAGGAGGCTGATCATGGCGTTCACGCGTGCGCTCGGTGCCTCACTGGTTGCGCTTCTTGCTGGCGAACATCGACAGCATGCGATCGGTCACCAGGAATCCGCCGACCACGTTGATGGTGGCGAACACCAGCGCGACGACCGCGAGCGTCAACCCGAGCCCGGTGTAGTCGGCGTGCAGCGACGCAATCGCGCCGACGATCGTGACTCCGGAGATCGCGTTGCTGCCCGACATCAGCGGCGTGTGCAGCGTCGGCGGGACCTTGGTGATGATCTCGAAACCGACCACCGAGGCGAGGACGAACACGAAGAAGGTCAACTCGAAGGTCATCAGGAACTCCTCCCGGCGGCGAGCGCCTCGGCGGATGCGGCGTGGGACACCTTGCCGTCGCGGCAGACGCAGATCGCGGTGACGACCTCGTCGTCCCACTTCGGATCGAGCTTGCCGTCGCCCAGCACCAGCTCGAGGAAACCCTGCACGTTCTTGGCGAACATGCGGCTCGCGTCGTAGGGGACCATGCCGGGCAAGTTGAGTTCACCGATGATCGTGACACCGTGCTTCGTCACGGTCTTGCCCTTCTCGCTGCCTTCGACGTTGCCGCCCATCTCGACCGCCATGTCGACGATCACCGAGCCGAGCCGCATCCGCTTCACCATGTCCTCGCTTAGCAGCACCGGCGCCTTGCGGCCGGGAATCAGTGCGGTGGTGATCACCACGTCAGCGTCGGCGACGTGCGCGGTGAGGATCTCGCGCTGCTTGCGCTGGTACTCCTCCGTGGTCTCCCGCGCGTAGCCGCCGGTGCTCTCCGCCTGCGGCGGGGTGCCGGTGTCGACGAACTTCGCACCGAGGCTCTCGACCTGTTCCTTCACCGCCGGGCGGATGTCGTTCGCCTCGACCACCGCGCCGAGCCGCCGGGAGGTGGCGATGGCCTGCAGGCCCGCGACGCCGGCTCCGAGCACGAACACCCGTGCCGGCTTGATCGTGCCGGCCGCGGTCATCAACAGCGGGAAGAAACGCGGCAGCCGCGCGGCGGCCAGCAAGACGGCCTGATAGCCGCCCGCGGTCGCTTGGCTGCTCAGGATGTCCATCTTCTGCGCGCGGGTGATGCGCGGCATGAGGTCCATGGCGAATGCCTGCACACCCGCATCGCGCAGCGCTGCCACCGAGTCCAGCTGCAGCAGGGGCTGCATGCCGCACACCAGCATCGCGCCGCGCTTGAGCTGCTTGCACTCGGCCGGTGGCGGCACGTGGATGCCGAGCACCAGGTCGGCACCGCCGCGCGCCGCAGCCGCATCCGTGACGATGCTCGCGCCGGCCGCCGTGAACTCGTCGTCGGGGAAGCCGGCGGACGACCCCGCACCGGACTGCACTTGAACCTGCAGGCCGGCCTTGACCAGCGCCTTCACCGTGTCCGGTGTGCCGGCCACTCGGGTCTCGGTGCCGTGGGTTTCCTTGGGAATGAAAGCGACAGCCATCGCGCGATCGAACCTCCTCGACGGTTCCGGAACGGCCAGCTGTGGTCCTGGCAGTGGTGTGTCCGGGTGTGTGGGATCTATCGGGGGCACAAAGCGAACCAGCTCGGCGCGGTGTGTGCACTCTCTTTCTGGTGCTTTGCCGCGCGGTCACCACCCGCCCGGATTTGCCACGGCGAGACCGGTCGCCGGATGACTCCGGCCCGCGGCAGGGTAGGCTCTGCCGCGATGGCGATCGGCTTCGCACAGGCGCTCGAGCAGCGGGTCCGCGCAGGTTTCGCGCCGGCGATCATCGGACTCGACCCGCGGCTCGACGCGCTGCCGGCGGAGCTCGGTGGGGTCGATGACCCGGTTGAGCGCATTTGTGCGTTCTACCGCGAGAGCCTGCCGCGACTCGCACCGCACGTCGGCGTGGTGAAGCCCAACATCGCGTTCTTCGAGCAGTTCGGATGGAGCGGTTTCCGCGCCTACGAATCGACCTGCGCACTGGCGCAGGAGCTCGGGATGCTCGTGGTCGGCGACATCAAGCGCGGCGACATAGGCACCACCGCGGCGGCCTATGCGGCGTTCCACCTGCGGGTCGCGGACGCTGTAACTCTGCACCCATATTTGGGTTCCGACTCCCTCGAGCCGTTCCTCTCGCTGTCCAGAACGGCGGGCAAGGGGCTGTTCGTCCTGGTGCGCACGAGCAATCCGTCGGCCGCCGAGTTCCAGGACCTGCAGGTGGGGGAAGCCGACCTGTCGACGGCCGTGGCACGCGCGGTCGACCGTTGGGGCGAGGGCACGGGGGATCCGGACGGCTACGCGCACGTGGGGGCAGTGGTCGGGGCCACGTGGCCTGGACAGATCGAGCACCTGCGGCGCTGCATGCCGCGCGCCTGGCTGCTACTGCCCGGGGTCGGGGCGCAGGGCGCAACCGTGTCGGACGTCGCGGCGGCGTTCGACCCGCGCGGGCGCGGCGCGCTGGTGGCGCAGAGCCGCGGCGTGATGCAGGCATTCGCCCCGGGCGATCCGGACTGGCGAGACAGGATCGCCGCGGCGGCCGCCGCATTCGCCGCCGAGGTGCACACGGTCGCGGGCACCGGGCAGGGCGAGCGATGACCCACAGCCTGCGTCACATCCCGATCCGCACGCTCGGCTCGTCGCCTGCCCACCTGCGCTACCTCGAGGAAGACCCGGACCTCGAGCCGTTCCTCGGCCGCCGGCCGCGCAACGTCGACGACCTACTGCGCCGGGCCCCCAAGGATGCCCGCAGGTTGGTGTCGCCGGCCCAGCTCGCACCGGCCCTGCGTCGCTACGCCGAGCGACACGAAGCGGGCGAGGAAGTGCTGGCCAGTGTCGATCGAGTCGCCTCGGGCGAGGCGCAGCTGATCGTCACCGGCCAACAGCCAGGGCTGTTCGGTGGGCCGCTGTACACCGTGCACAAGGTGGCGACCGCTGTGCGGCTGGCGCAGGAGATCAACGCTCACGCCGGCCGTCCACTGGCGATCCCGTTGTTCTGGAACCACACCGACGATCACGACCTGGAGGAAGCCAACCGCGCGTACTTCGTCAACAACCACCACGAAGTGCAGCGGATCCGCCTCAGCCTCGAACGCAGCGGCGAGGCACTACGCGACATCGGCATCGGGCACAAGCTGGAGCAAGGACTCGCGGCGGTGACCGACCTCCTGCCGCACAACGAGTTCCGCGATCAGACCCTCGAGACGTTCGCGGCGCGACACCCCGACGAGCACTTCGGCGACGGCCTGGCACGCCTGCTGTTCCGCCTGTTCGGACGCTTCGGGTTGCTGGTGATCGAGCCGCGCGACCTGCCGCGTGAGGCGTTCGACGTGCTGCCACGCTGGTGGTCGATGGCGGAGCAGATCCAGTCCACCATCCGTCCCACCATCGAGGTACTGCTGGAGCTCGGCCTCGAGATCACCATGGATCCGGGCGCCACGTTGATGTTCCAGACCCAGGGCGGGCGGCGTACCGCGATGGTGGAGGGGGATCCGGTGCACCACGCCACCGATCTGAGTCCGGGTGTCCTGCTCCGACCGTTGTGGCAGGATGCCTGCCTGCCGACGATCGCGTCGGTGGTGGGACCTGGCGAGCTCGCCTACCTCTCGGTCGCGGGGCCGCTCTATCGCCAGCTGGGGGTCCCTGCACCGGTGCTGGTGCCCCGCGCGTCGCTGACCCTGGTCGAGCCGTCGATCGCCAAGCTTTTGAAGCGTTTCGGCTGGGAGCTGACCGACCTCGACGTCGGTCCGGAGAAGCTGTTCCAGGACGCAGTCGGCGACGATTCGAACGCGACCGAAGAGACGTTGGAGGGGTTGATCCAACGCCTCGGGAGTGACCTCGATCAGCTGGCGACCGACTTGGAGCAGCGCGATCCGCAGCTGCTGCGCGCGCTCGAGCGGACCCGCGACAAGGCGCAGGAGGAACTCGGGCGTCTGCTCGCCAAGTTGCGCAACTCGCGGCAGAACCGCGAGGGCACCGGCCTGCGGCAGATCCGCCGCCTGGCCAACACGCTGCGGCCGCGGGGCCGTCCTCAGGAACGCGTGCTGACGGTCGTGCCCTTCATGGCCGCGCACGGCCCGCAGCTCGGCGACGTGCTGGTGGCAGCAGCCGACCCGTTCACCTCCAGCCACGGAATCCTCGAGCTGTGAACACCGAACCACTCGACGTGCTGGTCCTGGCCGCCCACCCCGACGACGCTGAGATCGGCTGTGGCGGCACCCTGTTGGCCCTGCGCGCCGCCGGTCGCAGGTTCGGCATCGCCGACATGACCGAGGGAGAGAAGGGGACGGCCGGCACGGTCGAGTCCCGGCGGACCGAGTGCGCCGCCGCCACCCGGCTGCTCGGTGACCCGCCGCGGATCAACCTGAAGCTCCCGGACACCGCGCTGCGCGACGACGACCAAGCGCTCGCCGCGGTGGTGGGGGTGATTCGCGCACTGCGGCCACGCGTGCTGTTGGCGATGGTGCCGCACGACGTCCACCCCGACCACGTCGCCACCGGGTTGGTTGCCGAGCGGGCCTTCTTCCACAGCGGCCTGGTGAACTACCGCGCCGACCTCGGCGCACCTTTCCGCCCCGAGCGGTTGGTCCAGTACCTCAACAACGACCACCTCGAGCCGAGCTTCTGCGTCGACATCAGCGCGTACGTCGCCGACAAGCGGGCGCTGATCGAGTGCTACGCAACCCAGGTGGGCGGGCCGGACACGGCACACTTCGCGCGCAAGGTGAACCCGCTGGAGAGGATCGAGGCCCGCGACCGCTACTTCGGCATCCAAACCGGCTGCCGGGCCGCCGAGCCGTTCATGGTGCGCGGGCCGTTGCGCCTGTCCGGGTTCGAGCCGTTGCTCTGACCGCACCCCGGCCCACCAGAATCCGGTCCGTCGACCCGCCTGCCCGATCCGGGCCGCGCCGGCCCGATACGCGGACACCGTGCAGCGACCGCGTTCGCCCGTCATCGCCTCCTGCCGCCCGCCGGTCTCGGCCGCGCCGGCCATCGGCGCCTTCGCGATCGCCCAGTTTCTCGCCGTCGCCCGTTGCGAGCCGCGCGCCCGCTCGACTCGTCGGCGAGATCGTCGCCACACGATGCCGACGCATGCGCGAACCGGTGACCCTGAGATCGGGGCTGGACGTGGATTCCCGTGCCGTTCTGCGGTGCAATGCCGGGCGTCGTCGTGAAGAGCATCGCGGTCATCAACCAGAAGGGCGGAGTGGGGAAGACCACGACCACGGTCAACCTCGGTGCCGGGTTGGCACACCGCGGCGCGCGGGTCCTGCTGCTGGACATGGATCCGCAGGCCAACATGACCCTGCATCTCGACCGCCAACCCGAGCTCGAGACGCCGACGATGACCCACCTCCTGGTCGACACCCGACCCCTGGAGGCGGTGATTCTGCCGACCGCCATCGACAACCTGTTCATGGTGCCCGCGGACACGTCCCTGTCGGGGGTCGAGCAGGTGCTCGCCAACCGCATCGGCCGCGAGACGATTCTGCGTGAGGCGTTCGAGGACTACCACGGCACGCCGTTCGACTTCGTGATCGTCGATTGTCCACCGGCGCTCGGAGTGCTGTCGGCCAACGCCCTGGTCGCGGTCGATCAGGTCATCATCCCGATGCAGGCCGAGTACTTCTCGCTGCAGGGGATGACCAAGCTCATGGAGGTGATGGAGCTGGTGAAGCGCCGCCTCAACCCGAGCCTCGATCTGCTGATGATCCTCCCCTGCATGGTGAATCCGCGGACCAACCTGTCGAGCGAAGTGCTGGCCGAGCTGCGCGAGCACTTCGGCCAGGCGCTGGCGCGCACCTCGGTGCGATCGAACGTGAAGCTGGCCGAGGCCCCGAGTTTCGGGGTGTCGATCTTCGAACACGCCCCCGACTCGAACGGGGCAGCCGACTACCGGGCGGTGACCGCCGAGTTCCTCCAGCGGCAGGGGCTCGAACCGGCACCCGCAGAAGAGGTGCCCGCGGCCGAACCCCTGGCCGCCGAGACCACCCCCCCCCAGGCGACCACGACCCAGGCGACCACGACCGAGGCGGCGGACAGCGAACCCGCGGACTCGGCAGCTCCCCCCGCCCAGGACGCATTGGACGAATCCGCAGCGGACGGGATCACCGAGAGCTCCCCCGCCGAGACCACCACGAGGGTCTCCGGGCCGGCTCCGGCGGACCGGACCACCGCGGTCGAGTCGCACGAAAACGCCGGCGAACGGCACCACGCAGCCGAGGGCTGACCGCGCCGTCACGGCCTCCGGTCGACCGGACGTTGCCCGGGGCCTGGGTTCCGTGGCCGAGGATCAGCACGGTGGCTCATGCACCGCCCCGGTCCGGGCGCACCTCGCTTGGGGTCCAGTGGCCCGTCGGGTCCGAACCGGAAACGGCGCCCGCCACCGTCGCTCAAGCGCCGCCGCGATTCTGCCGATGCGGTGGGCAGTGCTGCCCCACGATGACGCGCGCCATCGGTCCCCGACCGACCCCCGGGACCTCGACCTGTTCGCCCAACTGGAGCGCATCGACGACCGGATGGCGGCCCTGTGTGCTCGGGGCGGCGTGACCGATCCGGATGAGGTGATGGCCGAACTCGATGCCGACACTTCGCGGCTGTCCGAGTGCATCGAGAAGCTGATGCGGGACATCGACGGACACTCGCACAGGAGGGCGCAGATCAACCGCCTGGTCGACGTCGCCCGCCGTGAGCTGCTCCTCACCTCGACCTGGCCGGTGGTGGTGCGGACCAGCACCGACCCCTTGGTCCCGGACTTGGCGCTGGCCGAGGACCTGGTGTTGGCGGTGGTGCATCGGGCGCTCAAGCTGTGCCTCCGACACCTCGGGGCCGGCAGTGAACTGACGGTGACCACGAGCGCGGCGCGGCGGGACGCCTGCATCCGCGTCGAGGGTCGCTCCGCCGGTCGAATCGCCGACCCGTCGCTCGACATCAAGCTGCACAGCATGACCTTGGCCGACCTGGTGTTCGGTATCGGCGGCGACCTGCGGATCGAGCAGGAAGCGGAGCGGCTGGTCGTCACCATGCGGTTGGTGGACGACATCGCGCACGGCTCGGCCGCGCCGTAGACTGCGCGGCGATGGCCGCACCCACAGCTCCCCGCCCGGAACCCTCCAGCCTCAAGCTGGGCATCGTCTGCTACCCGACCATCGGCGGCAGCGGGGTGGTCGCCACCGAGATGGCCATGTACGCCGCGGCACAGGGCCACGAAGTCCATCTGCTGAGCTACGACCGGCCCGCGCGGCTCGCGGCGCGCGACAACGCGGTCCGTTACCACAACGTCCAGGTGTCGGCGTACCCGCTGTTCCGCTACCCGCCGTACGACCTCGCGCTCGCGACCCGAATGCTCGAGGTGCAGGAGAACCACGGAATCGACGTGTTCCACGTCCACTACGCGATCCCGCACGCGGTGAGCGCGTTCCTCGCCCGTTCGATGTCGAACGGGCAACTGCGGTGCGTGACCACGCTGCACGGCACGGACATCACAGTGGTCGGCGCGGACCCGGCGTACGGCCGCCCGACCCGGTTCGCGATTGCCCAGTCGGACGCGGTCACGGCGGTCAGCGAGTTTCTGGCGTGCGAGACCAAGAAGATCTTCGGGGTGGACACGCCAATCGAGGTGATCCCGAACTTCGTCGACACCGCACGCTACGCACCGGGTCGCGCCGGCCGCTACTACGAGCGCGACTCCGACGAGCGGATCGTCGTGCACGTCAGCAACTTCCGCCCGGTGAAACGGGTCGCCGACGTGGTGCGGGCGTTCGCGATCTTCCAGCGGCATGTCCCCGCCCGGTTGATCCTGGTCGGTGACGGCCCGGACCGCGAGCACGTGATGGCGATCGCCGCCGACACCGGTGTCCAGGATCGGGTCCAGCACCTGGGCCCGAGCGAGGCGACGGAACGCGTGCTGGCCGACGCCGATCTGTTCCTGCTGGCGTCGGAAACCGAGAGCTTCGGCCTGTCGATGCTCGAGGCGATGAGCTGTGGTGTGCCCTGTGTCAGCACCGCGGTCGGCGGCGTGCAAGAGGTGCTCGGGGGCGTCGCCGGTAGCGCGACGCCGTTCGGCGACCTCGACGCGATGGCCGAAGCCGCGCTCGATCTGCTCACCGACGAGGCGCTGCACCGGCGGGTGAGCGCGGCGGCCCGCGCGCGAGCAGTCGAGTGCTTTGCCCAGGACCGAGTCGCGGAGCGGTACTTCGAGCTCTACCGGCGGATCCTCGCCGGAGGGTGAGAGTGAGGACGCCAGCCTGCAGAGTCCCGAGCGGGCCGCGGGATCGACGGGCCGAGGGTGGTCCGGGCGAAATCGCGCCAGCCAGTTGCCCGCATGGAGCCTCGCGGGCGGTGACCGGAGGCCGGGTGCCGCGCCGCCGGCCAGGAGGTGCAATCGTGCAAGACCCGTCGCGAACCGGTCAAGTGCCGGGACCGGCGGGAGCCACCCGGCGGTGGACCCGGGCGATCAGGTGATGGAAGCCCAGGCGCCGCGGCGGTTCGAGTTCGACTACAACGCCGGTGGGCAGCCCGACCCGCGCGTCCTGGCCTACCTCGCCGAGGTCGCCGCTGGTTGTCGGGGGAACGCGAGCAGCCTGCACACGACCGGGCGTCGGGCGCGGGGCCGGCTGGAGGAGGCGCGCGAGCGGGTCGCGGCCGCCCTCGGTGTACCGGCGGCCAGCGTGGTGTTCGTGTCCGGCGGCACCGAGGCCAACAACCTGGTCGTGCTCGGCCACGGTGATCTCTCGCGCCCGGTGCTCCTCGCGCCGAGCGAACACGCTTCGGTGTTGGCGCCGGCGGCGCACCGCGGAGCGGTGGAGTGGGCGGTCGACGCTACCGGCTCCGCCGTGGTCACCCCGCCACCTGATCCTGTGGGGTTGGTCTGCCTGGTGCACGGCCAGAGCGAGGTCGGGACGCTGCAGCCGATCGCCGCCGCTGGCGCACTGGCACGCGCGCTCGGCGTACCGTTCCACGTCGACGCATCCCAGACACTCGGAAGGTGCGCGCTCGATGAGGTCGTCGCAACTGCGGACACCATCACACTCTCGACCCACAAGGCGGGCGGGGTGGTCGGTTCGGGTGTGCTCATCGACCGCAGCGAGCGCAGATCACCGCTGCTGCACGGCGGTGGTCAGCAACGGGATCGACGGCCGGGAACCGAGCCGGTCGCGCTGTGTCTCGCGACCGCGCTCGCGGTCGAACTCGCGGTCGCCGAGACCGCGTCGCGCGCGACGGCGATGCGCCGCGCACGCGATGCGTTCCTCGACGCGCTGGATCTCGCGACGTCGCCCGGCGTGCATCGCGTGACGCCAGCGCATTCGCTGCCCAACACGGTGATGCTCCGGTTCGACGACGTGACCGATGGACGACAGTTGCTGCCTGCACTCGACCTCGCCGGAATCGACGCTTCACACGGGTCTGCGTGCTCTTCTGGCGCACCCACGCCTCCGGCGATCCTGCGTGCGATCGGCTTCGACGATGCCGCGTCGCGACGCTGCGTGCGCTTCAGCTTCTCGCCGACGAGCGATGCTCGCTACGCCGCGGACGGTGGACACTTGTTGTGCGCTGCGTTGTCGCGGTTGCGGACCAGCTGACGAGCACGACACGAGTCGCGCCGAACTTCGTGAACTCGTGCATGCAACGAAACGTGAGGACGCACAAGCGACGTGTTCCGAAACCGCGGCAGAAAGAACCTCGATGCAACGCATGGAATCACCGCGCTCGGGTTGCTAAGACGGGACCGTTGAGGGACGAGTCCTCGCGCAACGCGGAGACCCGACCTCGTCGCTTCCCCTCCTGTCGCTTTCGCTCAGTCCACGCTTTCGATCGCCGGTTGAGGGCCGTCGATCGACGCTGCGTGCCACTCCCTTCGGCGCTTGCCTGTCGCCGAATGCCGTGTTGCGTCGTGCCCCGCGTGCTGGCCGGAGCGGCCCGCTCTTGCCCAGGTCGAGAGATTCATGCACCCCCCAAAGAACGCCGCGCTGCAAGCTCCTGAACCTCCATCCGATGAGCTGACCTTCGTGCTGGATTCGGTCCTGGGTCGGCTGCGCGCGCAGATGCGTCCCGAGCAGTTCGATACCTGGTACCGCGCCTTCGGCGTAGGGGAACTGTCCCAGGACGAACTCGAGTTCACCGCACCCAGCGGTTTCGTCCGCGACTGGTTGAACCGCAACTACTACGACCGCATTCAGGGCGCCCTGGACACCGTGCTCGACGCGATGGGCTGGCCGCGTCGCCGCGTTCGCATCATCTTGGGGCGCAGCGTCCTGGGTGAAGTCCCCGCGACGGGTGGCGCCGAGCCGATCCCAATCCACGGCGCGCTGCGCAGTGGCGACGCGCGACGCGACCAAGACGGTTCTGCACAGCAACTCGTCTCTTCAGCGGTGGAGCAACTCGTCGACCCTGCCACATCTTGTGGTGTCGAAGATCTGCCGAAAGCACGGCTGGTCAGTGCACCATCCGACCGCATCACGGCTCCGGTGCGGCTGAATCGCGACTACACGTTCGACCACTACGTCGTCGGACCATCCAACCAGCTGGCCCACGCCGCCGCCGAGGCGGTCGGGGCGAATCCCGGCAAGGGCTACAACCCACTGTTCGTGCACGGCAACGTCGGGATGGGCAAGACCCACCTCCTGCAGTCGATCTGCCACGCGGTCGGCAAGCGGAGCCCAGCTTCCCGGGTGCTCTACCTCGGGTGCGAGGAGTTCACCAACCGGTTCATCTCCGCGATCCAGAACAGCGGCCTGGCGAAGTTCCGCGACCACTACCGATCTGCCGACGTGCTGGTGATCGACGACGTGCAGTTCCTGGTGGGCAAGGAGAAGACTCAGGAGGAGCTGTTCCACAACTTCAACGCCCTCTACGACAACGGCAAGCAGATCGTCTTCTCGTCCGACCGCTCACCCGCGGAAATCCCAGGCATCGAGGAGCGGCTGGTCTCGCGCTTCAAGTGGGGATTGGTCACCGACGTGCAGCCACCGTGCCTGGAGACCCGCTTCGCGATCGTCAAGCGCAAGGGCTTGCTGCGCGGCGCCGATCTCGACGACGAGGTCGCGGCACTGATCGCCGAGCGGATCACCACCAACATCCGGGAAGTGGAGGGCGCGGTGATTCGCGTCATCGGGGTTGCCGCGGTCACCCAGCGACCGATCACGCTCGCACTCGCGGAGGAGGCCCTGCGGGGCATCAGCGGCGCGGTTCGCACCCGCCAGATCACCGTCCCGGACATCATCAGCCTGGTGACCAACGAGTTCTCGATCACTCCCCGCGATCTGACCGGGCGTTGTCGCACCAGCCGAGTCAGCTTGCCGCGCCAGATCGGGATGTACCTGTCGCGGAAGTTCACCGACCTGTCGCTCGAGGAGATCGGCCACCAGTTCAGCCGCGACCACACGACGGTGATGTACTCGGTCTCGCGCATCAAGGAGCGCTCCACCACCGACAAGTCGTTTCGCGAGCTGCTGGCGCGCTTGGCCAGCCGGCTGGAGTCGGGCAACCTGGACCGCCCGGCCCGCAAGGACTGAGGACTCCTTCGCAGAGCTCGACCCGGGAGGATGCGGGTCCGGCGGATCGGCTCACGGTGCCCGATGGAGCGACTTGCGGGGCCGTTGGCTGGCCGCCTCGGAACGCCTCGCGCCCGCTGCGGTGATCCGCACGTCGGGGGAGCCGCGGAGGGAGCGAGTTCGGTGGTGCGGCCCCGCAGAGCTCCGGTTCCGGCCCGCCAACACCCACGGTCGGACCGTTGGCCGCGGCCGACCAGGACCAGCGTGGCCGCTGGGAAGTTCAGCGGGGGCCGGCGATCGCCGCACGTCGGCCGCCGTTCCAGCGCCGCGGCTCTGGGGGGAGACGTGAAGCGCGCCCCCGCCGACGCCCTTGGCGTCCCACACCGACCGGCGGACGCACCCCGACCAGTTTCCCCCTTCGACGGTTTCCCCAGAGTCTCCCCAAACCCTCGACCTGTCCTGGGACCTCCTTCCGCGGGACGCCACATGGGGTCGGTGTCGAAGCGATCGAGGATTTGCCGAGCGGGCCGGGAGGGTTCGTCGAGTCCTCTGTGCGGTTTCGGGACGGTTGCTCGCTCACCGTCTTCAGCCTCCACCGCGCGCCCACGGGTTTCCGCTCAGCGCGACCTGCGTCGGGGTGGTTCTACACCACGTCGAGCGCGGTGGGTGACTCGCCGAAAGCCGGCCTGGAACGGGCTTGTCGATCGAATCCCGGGGACCGTTCCGCTACCATTTCCACTCCTCAGACGAGGTGTACGAGAGAGAGAAGAGAGAAGATCTTCTCTTGTTCTCTTCATGATCCAGAGCTCGTTCGCATGCTCGACACCCCGTCTGGCGACAACCCTAGGTACCGGCCGGCGTGGGCGTCCTGCCGGTCTCCTCGAGCCTGATCCGATGAAGATCCTCTGCGACCGACACCAGCTCTCGGATGCACTCTCGTTCGTCGCCGGGCTGGTGCCGCTGAAGACCACCAAGCCGATCCTGCAGAACGTGCTGCTGGAAGCGACCGGTGACTCCCTGACTCTGTCGGCTACCGACAACGAAATCTCGGGCAGCGTGGTGCTGGAGACCGTGAAGGTGCACCAACCGGGCAGCATGCTGTTGCCGGCCAAGCAGATCACCGCCCTGGTGCGCGAACTCTCGGAGCCCACGGTGACCATGCGCAGCACCGAGCTCCGGTGCACCATCGAGAGCGGTGGCGGTTCGTTCGTGCTGGTCGGGGACGAGCCGGAGCGCTTCCCACGACCTGCGTCGCCCGAACACGGCCACTCGATCCGGCTCCCCGCCGCGCGGTTGCTCGACATGGTCCGCAAGACGATGTTCGCCGCCGCCAAGGAGGAGTCGCGCTACACCATCAACGGCGTGCTGTTCGATTGCCGTGAGGCGTGCCTGCGGGTGGTGGCCACCGATGGGCGCCGGCTGGCCCTCACCTACGAGAACCTCGATGGGCACGGCGGACAGGTCCCCGAGTTCAAGGCGGTGATTCCGATCCGCACCCTGCAGCTGCTCGGCAAGGCAATCCACGATGACTCGCAGGCCGAGGTCACCGTCACCTTCACCGAAAACCAGGTCGCGTTCCGCTTCGAGACCTCGCTGTTGGTCTCCCAGCTGCTCGAGTGCAACTTCCCCGACTACGAGGTGGTGATTCCCAAGGCCGCCGACACGACGTGCGAGATCAGCCGGGATCTCTTGGAGCGGAACGTGCGCAAGGTCGCGATCCTCAGCAGCGGCGACATGCGTCTGGTGCAGATGAACTTCGGCAGTCAGACCTTGGAGATGTCCGCCGAGAGCACCGGTGTGGGGCGTGCCGAGCAGGTGATGGACGTCGACGTGCGGGGCGCGGGCGGTAGCCTGAGCTTCAACCCCGATTTCGTGTTGGAGGCGCTCAAGGTGTGCGACCTGGAGCAGCTTCGCCTCGACATGGGCGACGATTCGACCCCGGTGAAGATGACGCTCGGCGAGTCGTTCACCTACATCCTCATGCCGATCAGCGGTTCCTGAACGTGGGGGACCCAACGCGGGCAGGAGACCTGCTCAAGGGAATCATCCGTGAGGTCAAGGCCGAGTCCCGCCGGGGTGATCTCGTCGACGCGCTGGAACAGGTGCTGGGCGAGCAACAGTCGACGCACTGCACGGTGCGTGGTTTTCGCAGCGGCAAGTTGGTGGTCGAGGTGGACTCGTCGCCGCTCTATGCCGAGCTGTCCGGGTTCCGTCGTGAGGAGATCCGGGAGCGGATGAACGAGATTCTGACCAAGCGAAAGGTCGCCAGCATTACGTTTCGGATGGGTGGAACCGGACATGTCTGAGGAGTCCCGCAAAGGGAGTCAGGGCGAGCCCCGCTACGACGCGAGCTCGATCAAGGTGCTCGAGGGTCTGCTCGCGGTGCGCACGCGCCCGTCGATGTACATCGGCGACACCGGACTCAAGGGCCTACACCACTTGGTGTGGGAGGTCGTCGACAACTCGATCGACGAGGTGATGCAGAAGCGCGCCGACCGGGTCGACGTGCGCGTCGAGAAGGACGGTTCGGTGTCGGTGCGCGACAACGGCCGGGGGATCCCGGTGGACATGCACGAGACCGGGGTCCCGGCGCTCGAGGTGATCCTCACCAAACTGCACGCCGGCGGCAAGTTCGACAAGGGTAGCTACAAGGTGTCCGGCGGGTTGCACGGCGTCGGCATCTCGGTGGTCAACGCCTTGTCGGATTGGCTCGAGGTCGAGGTGTTCCGCGACGGCAAGATCTACAAGATGACCTTCGGTCGCGGTGAGAAGACCAGCGACATGAAGGTGATCGGCGAGACGGCCGACCCGGATCACACCGGAACTCTGGTGCGCTTCCATCCCGACTTCACGGTGATGGACCAGAACGAGTTCAGTTACGAAGTGCTGCGCCAGCGTCTGCGCGAATTGGCCTACCTGATGGGGCGCAACGGTCTGACGCTGACGCTGACCGACGAGCGGTCCGGGCAGAGTGACACGTTCTGCTTCCCCGGCGGACTGCGCGAGTTCGTCAAGCACCTCAACCGCGCCAAGACGGTCATCCACGACACCGTGTACGTGACCAAGACGGTGCCTTCGCCGACTGTCGAAGACCAGGAGTACGAGGTCGAACTCGCCCTGCAGTACAACGACGGCTACAACGAGAGCATCTTCACCTTTGTCAACAGCATCAACACTGTCGAAGGTGGTTCGCACTTGGTGGGGTTCCGCACCGCGCTCACGCGGTCACTGAACAACTACGCGCGGGCCCACAATCTCATCAAGGCGAAGGAGAACCCCCCCGGTGGTGACGACCTGCGCGAAGGACTGACCACCGTGCTGTCGGTGCGTGTTCCCGAGCCGCAGTTCGAGGGGCAGACCAAGACCAAGTTGGGCAACCGGGAGGTGCAGGGAATCGTCGAGACGATCATCGGCGAGGGTCTGCGCGAGTTCTTCGAGGAGAACCCGGTGGCGCCGAAAGCGATCTTCACCAAGGCGATGGAGGCGTTGCGTGCCCGCGAGGCAGCCCGCAAGGCCCGCGAGCTGGTGCGGCGGAAATCGGCGCTGGAGGGCAACTCCCTGCCGGCGAAGCTCGCCGACTGCCACAAGGGCACCAAGCGCGAAGACGCAGAGCTGTTCGTGGTCGAGGGTGACTCGGCAGGCGGCACCGCCAAGCAGGGTCGAGCTTCGTTCCAGGCGATCCTGCCGTTGCGCGGCAAGATCCTCAACGTCGAGAAAGCGCCGGTCGACAGCATCCTCAACCACGAGGAGATCCGCACGATCGTCACCGCGCTCGGCACGGGGTTCCTGACCGACGAGTTCGACGAGACCAAGCTGCGCTACGGCAAGATCATCATCATGACCGACGCGGATGTGGACGGCAGCCACATCCGAACCCTGCTGCTCACCCTGTTCTACCGCAAGATGCCGCAGCTGGTGGAACGCGGCTACGTGTTCGTCGCGCAGCCGCCGCTGTACTTGGTCAAGAGCAAGAAGAACCCCACCAAGAACTACCGCTACGCGATCACCGAGGAGGAGCGCGACGCGATCGTCATGTCGATGGGCGTCGGCAACACCGAGCTGATCGTCCCGGTGATGGACGGACAGAAGCGCTCGTTCGCCGGCGAGCAACTGCAGCAACTGATGAAGCTCCTCGGCAAGCTGCTGAACTTCCCCCGCCGACTCCCCACCGAGGCCGAGGTGCCGTTCGCCGACTACGTCGCACAGGCGCGCGTCCCGGGCATGGAGTTGCCGGCGTTCTACTTGCGACGCGGCGAGCACACCGAGTTCCTCGACACCGCGGCGCAGCTCGAAGCCCGCCTGGCGGAACTCCGCGGCGGCGGAACGCTGCGGGTCTACGAGGGACCGGGCTCGAGCTGCAATCGGGAGGAGGCCGATGTGGAGGTCTACTCGCTGCACGTCGGCAAGGACCTCACGCCGACGCTCCAAGCGCTGCTGGGACTGGGGCTGTCGCCAGACCTGCTGTCGCCCCGCGGCGGCAAGGTGACCATCCAGAACGGCGAGACCCAGACCGAGTACGAGCGGCTGCAGGACGCCTACGCCGCGATCCAGAAGTTGTGTGAGACCGATCTGGTGGTCGATCGCTACAAGGGCCTTGGCGAGATGAACGGTTCGCAGCTCTACGAGTCGACCATGGATCCGGAGAGGCGAACGCTGTACCGCGTGACCATCGAGGACGCCGTGAAGACCGACGAGATGTTCACGGTGTTGATGGGACCGGACGTCGAGCCGCGCCGCGAGTTCATCGAGAAGCACGCTCTCGAGGCCACCAACCTGGACGTGTGAATGGACCGCATCCGGTACGTCCTCGGCGTCGTCACGCTGGCGGTGATGGCGACCGGGGGTTGGTATCTGTACCGCCAAGCTCGTCCTGGCGGTGACCGGGAACAGTACGGCATCGAGGTGTCGTTCCTCGATGGGCGTGGCTTGAAGTCGGGCGCGGACGTGCACTACCGCGGGATCCGGGTGGGCTCGGTGCAGAACGTCGAGGTCGACGAAGATGGCGCGCGCGCGATCGTGTCGCTGACCATCCGTGACGATGCGCGCCGGTTGGTGTGCAACAACAGCCGCTTCTGGATCGTGACCCCGCGCTTCCACGGCTTTGGCGGCGGGGTGTCCGGTCTCGAGACGCTGGTCCGCGATGCCTACCTGTCGTTCGCTACCCCCGTGCCGTTCGGCGAACCGGTTCCGGCGGGCAGTCGCCTGGTCGGCGAAGAGGCGCCTGCCGCGTTGCGTCGCGACGTGATCCTGCCGCCGGTGCAACGCGACGATCTGCGCCTACAGGTGTTGCTGCCGGAGAACCACGGCATCGCGGTTGGCGCCAGGTTGATGTACCGCGGCATGGAGACCGGTGAGGTTCGCGAGCTCACCCTCGCGGCGGACGGCAGCCACGTGGTGGTCGATATGCGGATCGCGGCCGAGTTTCGCACCACGGTCACCGACACCTCGGTGTTCTGGGTGGCCAAGCCGCAAGTCAACCTGCAGTTCAGCTTGTCCAACCCGGTCGCGATGCACGAACTGGGGGCGCTGATCAGCCCGTTCCTCGCCTACTACACGGTGCCGAATGGCCCCAAACGGGGCGCACCGGTTCCCGACGGCTACCGCGTCGCGGCTGCAGCCGATCGCCCGGCAATCGCGATCAGCGATGTACCGCCGGCCGCGCTACGCGCCAAGCCGCCGAGCAAAGCACCGAGCACGTCGAGCGGCATCGTCCTGGTGCGGATCGTGTACGCCGCCGAGGACGTCGATTGGCTGACGCCGAACGACTTGCTGCGCCGCGAAGGCACCGGCGTGCTCTACCTCGACGCGCGGGGCACCGCCTTGGTGCTCACCTGCCGCAGCGTGTGCGACGCGGCCTACTACCACGTCGAGGCGTTCGGTATCGCTCCGGAGATCAAGAACGAGCGCATCCGCGTGCAGCTGGCGAGCGGCCAGGCACTCCCCGCGACGCGCCTCTGGGTGGCGCCCAACGGCACCGACCTGCTCGTGCTGCGGGTCGACGGTCTGCCGTTGAAACACGCTACTTCCCGGCCCGAGTTGTTCGAGTTCGTCGGTGACGCCGAGGTGGGCAGCGACGGACTGCAAGTGCAGTGCACGGGCACGGACGGGGCAACCCGCGAGCCCGCATCGCTCGCGCCGACCGCGTTCGATCTCGGCGCGACCCGTGGGGGCGCGGTGTTGCGGGGGGGCAAGGTGGTCGGCGTCGCGGCGCAGCGCGGCGTCAAGGCACCGAAGCCGACGGTGCTCGGCCTCAAACCCCTGCCGGAGTCGCTGAGGCCCAAACGGTGAGCCAACCGGCGCTGCGGCTGGTCGAGTTCAGCCTCGCGCTCGCGACCCCCGAGGGACGCCGTCCCGTCCTGCAGCGATGCAACTTCGAGCTCGCGGCGGGTGGTTTCTACCTGGTGGTCGGGCGCAGCGGGTCCGGCAAGTCGACGTTGCTGCGCTGGTTGACCGGTCTGTTCGACCCACGCGACAATCGGGCCATCGTCTCGGGGACCTGCGCGGTGCTCGGACTGCGTATCGACCGGACCTACCCGCGCGCGCTGCGTGGTCGCGTCGCGGCGGTGTTGCAGGACGAAGGACTGCTCGACGACTTGTCGCCGCGCGAGAACGTGGAGCTGGCGCTCACCGCCGCGCGCCGCTCGACCAAGCTCGCCGTAGGGTTGCTCAACCAAGTCGGGCTCCGCGAACTACCGGCCCGGGTATCGGCGCTGTCCGGGGGAATGCGCAAGCGCGCCGGGGTAGCGCGCGGCTTGGCCGCCGAGCCTGAGCTGTTCCTGTTCGACGAGCCGACAGCCGGACTCGATGGGCCAGCGGGACGACAGCTCGCCACCCTGTTGCGCGACACGCACCGTGACGCGGCTCGGCCGCGCACCACGCTGGTGATCACGCACGACCTGCAGGCGTTCGCCGACCTGGCGGACAAGGTCGTGGAGATCGACGATGCCTCCCACACGTTGCGGTTGCGCAGCCCCGACGACCCGGGCCTGCACGCCGAGCCACACCTGCCGCGGCCCGGCGTCGTGGCGCACCGGGCCGAGGATCCGGTGTTGGCCGCGGTGGGGCGCAGTATCGGGGAGTTGGGCTCGCTCACCCACACGCTGCTGACCAGCGTGCTGCACCTGCCACCGGTCTACCCGGTCCTGTGCGTCCGCACAGTCTGGCGCTGCCTGATCGAGTCGGCGTTCTTCGCCGGCCTCGGCACGCTGCTGCTGGGCTTCCTGACCACCTTCTTCGCGCTGCGCAACAGCCCACTCGAGGGGGCCTTCGAGGACCAGATCCTGATCGGCGTGGGGAAGGTCCTGGTCGGAGTGCTGGCACCGCTGATGTCCGGGTTCTTCTTCACCGCACGGATCGCCGCAGGCGCGGCAGCGCGCCTCGGCACGATGAAGCGCAGCAACCAGGTCTCGGCGCTGATGCTGATGGGGGTGCGGCCCGCCGACTACCTGCTCACCCCGTTGACCTACGGGTTCGTCCTCGCGCTGCCCCTCGTCACCCTGGGGGCGATCGTGCTGGCGACCTTGGCATCGGCGGCCGCCGCGGGGCTGGTCAGCGACGTCACCATGGTGCGATTCTGTGCCGCATTCTTCCACAGCACCGGCCTACCCGACCTGCGGGCGGTATTGGCCAAGGCGGTGCTGTCGGGCTACCTGGTCTCGGTGTCCACCTACCACCTGGCCATGGGACCGAAGCGTTCGGGCCAGGACGTCGGAGATGCGGTCAATCAGAGCATCGTCGTCGGGATGTTGACCACGCTGCTGGTCCACGGGTTGTTCACCGTCTGGCAGTTCACCTGACCGCTCCGGGACCTGGGGACTTCAAGGCCCGCGAGCGGCGCGCCGATAGTCCGACTGTGAAGGGACTCGACAAGCTCACCAGCATGCGCCTCGCCGAGGTGCTGACGCAGAAGGGCGTGGTCGCGGCGGAGGTGATCACCGACGCGCTCTACATCCAGGACAAGGAAGGCGAACCGTTCGTCGACATCCTGGTCGAGGCCGGTCACATCGCCGAGTGGGACTTGGCCCGCGTGGTGGTCGAGAACTTCCAGCTGCCGTTCATCCTGGCGGGCAACTACGACATCTCTCAGGAGACCCGGGCGAGGATCGAGGACATCGACTTCTTCCAGCACATGCTGGTCCCGATGGGGTTGTTCGGCGACATCCTCACCGTCTCGATGCCGGTGCTGGTGACCGCCGACGTGCTGATGGGGCTGCAGAAGAAGTACGACGTCGAGATCTTCCCCTACGTCGGCCTCATCTCGGAGAACAAGAAGGTGCTCAGCGACGAGTTCGCCGACTTCAAGGCGTGGCAAAAGAGCGCTGCCGAAGAACGCGAGCGCCGAGCAGCCGCGGCGAAGCGCGCGGCCAACGCACCGGGTGCCGGCGAGTGGGCCGACCTGTTCGACGAAGCGGACCAGGCGGTGCAGAGTTCGATCGGCCGGCGGCCGCGCCGCTGATCCGCGCGAGCGACCGTGTCGGGTGGGCCGGGCGGATTGCGCCAGTCACCTACTCGCCGACGCCCGACTATCGGCGACCCAGTTGGTGCGCACGTAGCTCGGCTCGATGCTGAACTCTTTCTGCTGTCGAACATCGGAATCTGCTCCTCGACGCAGCGGCACCCCACCTCCGGGCAGAACCTACCGTCCTCTTGCCAGACGACCGCGCACGAGCTCGCGACGCAGCTCGTGATTCGTCCGGGCTAGCGATCAGCCTTCGGCGGCTGCGGTGCCGACTCGGTGGTCGAAAGGGTCTCGTCGGTCAGGTTCATCAGCACGCTGCCCGGGTCGCGGAGCAGCTTCCGCGGTGCCTCGACCGACCGGTCGAGATCGGTCCGCAAGTCGCGCACGCTGTCGCGCACGTCCGCCAGGTCGCGGTCGAGGTCCATCTCCATCTTCAGCTTGTGCAGGCCCTGACGCATCTGCACGATGGTCTTGCCGACGGTGCGGCCGACCTCGGGAAGCCGGCGACCGAACAGCATGATTCCGACCACGAGGATCACCACCCACTCGGTTGCCCCGGGCAGGAAGTAGGCGAGCTCGACGACCGGCGCGTTCATCCGCGGTGATGATCGGGACGCCGCGGCGGCCTGTCAACTGGCGCCAGGCGTACCCGAACGTGCATCCCGCGGCGATTTGGATAGGCTCCTCCGCCCTCATGAGCGACAAGCCCATTTACTCCTTGGAGCGGCTGACCAAGGCCTACGACATCAAGAAGCCGGTGCTGAAGGACGTCAGCTTGACCTTCCTCGACGGTGCCAAGATCGGCGTCATCGGCAGCAACGGCGCCGGCAAGTCGACGCTGCTTCGCATCATGGCCGGTGTGGACAAGGAATACGATGGGGTCGCCCGGCCGCGCGACGGCCTGACGATCGGCTACGTGCCGCAGGAGCCCAAGCTGGCCGAAGATCTCACCGTGCGTGAGAACGTCGAGCTCGCGGTGCGGCCGATCCGCGCCTTGCTCGAGAACCACGACCAGCTCAACGAGAAGCTCGCCGGCGACCTCTCGCCGGAGGAGATGGAGAAGGTGCTGGACGAACTCGGCCGGGTGCAGAGCGAGATCGAGCACAAGGACGCATGGGAGCTCGACCGCCACGTCGAGACCGCGATGACCAAGCTGCACCTGCCGCCTGCCGATGCGATGGTGCGCGAGTGCTCGGGCGGTGAGCGGCGCCGCGTCGCATTGTGCCGGACGCTGTTGGAGCACCCCGACCTGCTGCTGCTCGACGAGCCGACCAACCACCTCGACGCCGAGACCGTGGCGTGGCTCGAGCAGACGCTCAAGGACTACACCGGCTCGGTCATCATGATCACCCACGACCGGATGTTCCTCGATCGGGTGGTCGACTGGATGCTCGAGATCTTCCACGCTCGCGCCATCCCGTACAAGGGCAACTACTCGACCTACCTCGAGCAGAAGGCCAAGCTGATGGAGCAGCAGGAGACCAGCGAGCGCAAGCGGGGCAAGTTCCTGGAGCGCGAGCTGGAGTGGATCCGCATGAACCCGGCCGCGCGGACCGCCAAGAACAAGGCGCGCGTGAAGAACTACGAACGCATGGTCGCCGAGGGTTTCGAGGAGAAGGAGGGCTCGATCGACCTGCACATCCCGCCGGGCAAGCGACTCGGCGACTTGGTGCTGCGCTTCCAGAAGGTCAACTTCTCGTACGGCGACAACCAGGTGGTGCGCGACCTGTCGTTCGATCTGCAACCGGGTGACATCCTCGGCATCGTCGGGCCCAACGGCACCGGCAAGACCACCACGCTGAAGCTGATCACCGGTCGGCTGAAGCCCGACTCGGGAACCGTGACGGTGGGCCCCACGGTCGAGCTGTGCCACGTCGACCAGGAACGCGAGACCCTCGATTCCGACAAGACCGTCTGGCAGGAGATCTCCGGTGGCCACGACTTCCTCAAGCTGGGCAAGGTCGAGGTCAACAGCCGCAGCTACGTCGCCAAGTTCAACTTCACCGGATCCGATCAACAGCAGAAGGTGGGGACGCTGTCCGGCGGGCAGCGCAACCGCGTTCAGCTGGCCAAGATGCTGGCGCGCGGCGGCAACCTCATCCTGCTCGACGAACCGACCAACGACCTCGACCTGGACACCCTTCGGGTGCTCGAGGAAGGCATCCAGAACTTCCCCGGGTGCATGGTGGTGGTCTCGCACGACCGGTACTTCCTGGACCGGATCTGCTCGCGCATCATCGACCTCGGCAACTACGAGCCGGGGCACTACTTGGACAGTCTCTAGGAGTCTGCGCCACAGAAGGGCGACTCAGGAGGTGCGTGGATTTCGGCGCAGGTCGCCGGCCGAAAACGCAGCCGAATTGGTGGATTCGGCGAGGCTTTCGGGTGGTGACGGGTGTTGGAAGGCGCGGATCTCAAGGGTTGTCATTCTGTGGCGCAGACTCCCAGCCCGGACTATTCGTGACCGAGCTGCTGCGATCGCGCAAGTTCGCTGCTGGCTTCGTCGAACGTCAGAACCTGCTCCTCGACGGGGAGGCACCCCGCCTCCGGGCAGAACCTGCCGTTCTCCGCGCCAGCAACAACCTTGCACGATCTCGCGACGCTGCTCACGAATAGTCCGGGCTAGCCGGGACCGTTCGCCGACTGCCAAGCGCCGCGGCTGTTGCCTGAGGGTTCGAGAGCGGCCCAGCGGCGCGGTACGGGATTCCCCGCTGCACGTTGCCGGAGTCGGAGCCGCACGGTACAGCCACGCTGCGGATGAACGCGTCCGGACCAGCGAGCGATGGATGGGCCGCCGGTGACGCCTACGAGGCGTTCATGGGCCGGTGGAGTCGCGTCTTGGCGCGCGCGTTCGTCGCTTGGCTCGATCCCCGACCGCAGAGTGCGTGGCTCGACGTGGGGTGCGGAACCGGTGCACTCACCGCGGCGATCTGCGAGTTCGCGGAGCCCTCGTCGGTGGTGGCGTGCGACCCCGCGACGGCACTCCTCGACAGTGCGAGGCACCGCTTGGCGGATCCCCGGGTCACCTGGGTGAGCGCCGGCAGCGGATCACTTCCCGCACATCCGGTCGGTTACGACGTCGTCGCCTCGTGCCTCGCTCTCAACTTCTTCCCCGATCCGCGACGCGCGGTGGAGGAGCAGCTGTCACTCCTCCGCCTCGGTGGCCGCGTCGCCGCTGCGGTCTGGGATTACGGCGACGGGATGCAGCTCTTGCGTCACTTCTGGGACGCCGCGGTCCGCGTCGAACCGCGAGCTGCCGCACTGCACGAGGGCTGCCGTTTCCCGTTGTGCAACGCGGAGGGACTCGAGAGTGCGTTCCGCGCCGGGGGAGCCCACGAGGTGTGTATCGAAGCGATCGAGATCCCGACCGTCTTCGAAGACTTCGGCGATCTGTGGCGACCCTTCCTCGGCGGCACCGGCCCGGCACCCGCGTTCGTCGCCGACCTGACTCGCGCACAACGCGATCGGCTCGAATGCGAGCTGCGGAACTCGCTCGGCGGGATCGCCGGGGGACGTATCGCCTTGACGGCCCGCGCCTGGGCCGTCACCGCGGGCCGCGGTAGTCTCGACAGATGAAGATGCACGCGTCGAGCACCTCGATCCCGAGTGTGGTGACGCGAACGTGCCGAGCCGCTTCGACCGAAGCGAAGTGGTCGCGGCAACGGTCCACCTCGGGTTGGCGCGAGTCGGGACGCGTCAGCACGAAGATCGCGTCATCACCCAGATGAGCCTCGGGTGGCTCCCAATGGTCGAACTGGAGCGCGGCCCGGCCGACCACGTTCTGTGCCAGCACCGCGCCCGGCAGCGAGTCGCCGCACAGGATCCTGAGTGAGCGCCCGAGCTGCGCCGAGTCCTTGTAGTTCGAGGCGAACAGGAAGACCTCCGACGGCCGCGGTTGCTCGCCGTAGAGCCGGTGCTGGGTGTCGAGCGCAGCGGCAGCGATTTCGTCCCAACCACTCCAGGACGATCCGCCTCCCTGAGGGATCAGGCGGACCAGCGGCGCGAGGGGTACCACACAGAGTGCAGCGAGCGCACAGCGTCTCGCGAACGAGCACAGCTGCGGTCGTGCGGTGTCGCCAGCCTCCCGCCACCACACGATTACACCCAGCAACAGCGGCAGGTAGGCGGGTTGAAACCAGTTGATCTTGACCTGGACGAACAGCGAGCTGGCGAGCAGGAACAGCGGCATCGGCAAGCCGAACGCGAGCAACCAACGCGCCCGCATGTCGTCCGCGCGTGACTTCCGCCACAGCCATGCAACGGCGAACGGGACCAGTAGCGCGATACCGGGGTTGACGACGAACAGCTGACCGGCGGCACATTCGAACAGCCAATGCACACCCAGGTGCGCCTTCGACCATCGGCCCTCGGTCTGGAAGCGGAACGATGCGAAGTGGTTGTCGACATTCCACACCACGACCGGTGTGAACACTGCGCAGGCGAGGGCCACGGCGAGCCACGGACCAGGCCGACGCAGTTGTCGCCGGATCGCGGGATCGACCGCCAACAGCACAAGCCCGCTGACCGCGAGGAACGCGGCGTTGTACTTGCTCACCAACCCGAGTCCCGCGGCGATGCCGGAGAGCACCCACCAACGGGTCTCGCCGCCGCGCGCCCGCCACAGACACAGCATCGACAGCCCCCAGCACGCCGACAACGGTGGGTCCGGGTTCGCCACCACGTGCAGGACGGCGTAGTTGGGCACACCGAAGCCCAGTGCGATCCACGCGAGGCGCCCCTTTTGGTCCACCCCGAACGCGCGCAACAGACTCAGCCCGACGAGCGTCACGGCGAGGGCGCACGCCAGCGTGCAGGCTCGGATACCCATGCCCCCGTCGCCAAGGAAACGGGTCCCCACCCAGATCAGCCAGGCCACCATCGGTGGATGATCGAAGTAGGAGAGGTCGAGGCGCTGCGCGTAGGTCCAGTAGTAGGCCTCCTGGCTGAATACCGGAACGGTGAGACACAGCAAAGCCCCGCCGGCGAGCGAAGCGAGCAGTGCGTAGCGTTCCACTGGCGGAGTGGTCTTGCGGAGTGTGGGCATCGGCTCACATGCAATCCTCCGCACCGTCGCTTAACGGGAGCTGAGACTCGCTCGAGGCTCGGACCGGCACCGACGGATCCTCAGCAGACTTGCGAGACCGTGTCAGGGCGCGCCCGGGCGAAACGACTGTTTGGTCGGCGCGTCGCCGCTGAACTCACGCGCGCAGCTGCCGCAGGATCGACTGACTTCGCTGCCACAACCACAGCGTCTGGGCGATCCCTGCCACCGCGAAGGCGCACAGCACGTAGTCGATCCCCCGCAGCGGCACGAGATGGACGCCGACCAGCAACAGCACGCCGCTGACTACCACGTACAGCACCACCGCCTCGGTGACCGCGCGGGTGCGGCGGGCGTACACCAGCGTCCCCTGGTAGTAGCTCTGCAGCATGGCGTAGCCGGGCCACAACACCCCGATCCCGACCGCACGCGCCGCGACCGCGGTCAGCTCGGCCGAGAGGTCCATCACGTTGGCGAACCACCAGCGGCCGAGCGGGGTTACGGCGATCAACAGCAGCAGACCGACCGCCGCCAGCGCGGCGCGCGACGCGGCGCGCCACAGCGCGCGGGCGGCACCCGGCTCGCCGAGCAACGCGACCACGACTTCGTTGAATGCGAACCCGGCGCTGCGCAGCAAGAAGATCAGCCCGTAGACCGACGACCAACAGGCGGTGGACGCGAGCGGCTCGCGCATTCGATTCATCGCCGCGGCTCCGGCAGGCTGCAGGGCGATCGACAGGACCGGAGCCATCGCCAAGGGCACGTAGAACTGGCCGAAGCCGCGCCAGGACCAGGCTTCGGCCGCCGGTGCTGCGCGCCGCACCCGGTCGCGCAACACCGGTCGGGTCTGCACGGCGATGAACACCGCCTCGGTGAGCACCCCGCAGGCGATCGCCAGCGATCCGAGCACGATGCCGTACAGCGGCGCCTCGAAGTGACTGCGCACCGGCGAAAGCAGCCCGACACCGAGGATCCCCGCGACCGTCAGCAGCCGCACCAGCGTGCCCGCGACGACCACCCGCGACCGTTCGTTGCGGATCAACACGCCCTGTTGGAAGCGCCGCATCGCGATCGCCCAAGTCCACGGCGTCATGATCTGCAGCCCGATCCGCCCGGGTTCGACCACCGGCTCGGCGGCGTGGATCACTTCCCGCGCCAGCCAACCGTAGAGCGGAGTGAAGGCTGTGACCACGTGGATCGCGGTGAGCACCGCGGCGGCGGTGTGGGTGAAGCGCCGCAGCTTGCAGTAGCTCGACCAGTCCTTCACCAAGGCGGTTGAAGCCGCCAACAGCATGATGATCGGTGCCTCGATGAGGATCGACACCGGGTAGACGATCGCGGCCAGCGCCGCGAGGTTCGGCTCCTCGCTCGGCAGGCGGCCGATGACAGCGGCCACCATCGGCATCTCGGCGCCCATCATCAACCAGCTCATCGCCAGCGGCCACCAGCAGGCGACGATGCGCCGCATCGCCAGGCCCGGGGCGCCGGCTGGATCGGCCTGCTCGATCATCCCGACCATCCGTTGCCTATCCCGAGCTGCCCATCACCGAGCAGCGGCGACCGCACGAGGTCGCTACAGCCATCGTCGCGACTCGGAACCCGTTCCTCGAGCCGCAGCCGTCGACTCGAGAGAAGTGCGGGTTGGGGTCTCGCGACGCTGCACATGGAAGTCCGGCGTTGGTTGTCGCTCAGCGTTCCAGAAGCGCGTCGACGCCTTCGCCGCGCATTCCGGCGAAATCGGCTGCCCGCGAGCGGAACAGTCCGCCGAACAGCGGCTCGAAGTTGACGGTGAACGACAGGTTGTCGCTCAGGATGTCGTAGGTCATCGCCAACCGCAGTACCCAGTCGTGATCGCGGCGGATCACCTGAGCCAGGTAGTTGAGCTGCTTGTGGGACTGCAGGTCGTAGGCACCCATCCCGATCAACGCGAAGCGGCCGAACAGCTGCGTGCCGGCGCCGTAGCGCAGCGTGCCGCTCATCGCCGAGTCGGCGCGGTAGCCGGCCATCCAGTCCATGCCGATCACCTTGCCGAAGCGCAGTTCGGTGTTGAGCGTCCGCGCCCGCCCGGTGTTCCAGTCGTGCTCGCCCTCCAACAAGACCTTCAGTCCCGGTACCGGTGACCACGGGTCACGCGGCCGCAGGATCACTTCGTACTCGAACAACCCCAGCGGGTGACCTTGGTTGTCGCGGTCGGCGGTCGGGAAGAAGTTCTGCGCCACGTCGACCCACAGCACCTCTTGCGACTGCGCGGTCTTCACGTTGACCGGGTCGAGCCAATCGCCCCGCCGCGGCGAGTTCTCGCGGATCACGCCGACCCGCCGCGGGGCCTCGGTGCTGGACTTGGTCTGCACCCGGTTGAGCAGGCCGACGCGGACCACGCCCTTCTCGTTGAGCGCGTCGACCTCGTCGAACTGGTAGAGCAGCTCCGGGTTCTGATCGACTTGGAAGCTGTGCCCGAACGAGATCGACGGGTACATCGTGTGTTGCGCGTGCCACTGCGACCCGTCGGCGTTGGTGCCGTGGAACGTGCGTGCCAGGCGAGTGGTGGCGGAGATCCCGGCGTCGAACGCCCAGCGGTTCCGCGTCAGGCCGGCGACGCTGTTGTCGTAGTGGGTGAAGCGGGCCGAGCTGCGGGGTCGCACGGCGAACGGACCGACGTGGAACGGCGCGGCCAATTCGACTTCCTGGTCGAAGCGGAAGGTTCGGTCCTGCACCGGCATCGCGTACCGTGAGTCGAACTCGTGGCGCAGCCAGCCCGCGCTGGTCGAGCTGGTGAGCAGCAGATCGACCTCGCCGAGCGACAGCAGCGGCTCCGAGAACACGTCGTAGGTGACGAGCGGTGCCTCTTCGCGGAACCCGGTCTCCAACGCCCGATCGTCGCCGTACGAGAACGTGTTCAGATTGGTGCGCCCGGTGACCGTGAACAGGTGGTTGTCCTCGGCGTGGCGCAGGTAGAGGCTGGTCTCCGGCAGTTCGTGGTTGTGCAGTTGCGACAGGTAGAACTCGGGGAGCAGGGACGGATCGTTCGAAGAGAACGCGGTGAGGTCCATTCGCCAGCCGTCGCCGAAGTTCACCCGGGTCTCGGTCTGGAACATCTCCCGCTCGCGCTGGGTGATCGGCACGCCGTCGATGTAGTTGCGGATCGCGTAGCGGTTCTTGCCGGTGTCGTTGGTCTGGTAGAGGCCGAGCATCTGGCCCTGGTAGAGGTCGCCAGCGCGGAACCGCACCTCACCGTCGATCGGATTGCCACGCGTCTCGCTGGCAGTCAGTCCGAGTCGCCAGTCCCCGCGGAACTCGTGCGCCGGGCGGCCGAACAGGAACTCGTGCAAGGCCCCGCCGGTCTCGTTGAACGAGCTGCCGAGGTCGATCGTGCCCGAGAAGCCGCCGAGCTGCGAGTAGTTGCCGCTCACGCCCTTGATCGGCACCTGGCTCTGCTCCTTGGTGAAGAAGCGGGTGTCGGGGAGTGGCACCGAATGACGGCCGGAGAACACCAGCTCGTTGTCGCGGGTGCGCACCTCGAACTCGTCGCCGCGTTCGATGATCTCGACTTGCCCGGAGCCGATCGCGAAGTGCGGCTCGCCCGCGGTGCACGTGGTCATCGAGACCTTGCGCCCGGAGGTGCGCGACCCCAACTTCTCCAGCTTGGGAGCGCGCAGGATCATCTGCCGCTCGAAACCGTCCCGAGAACGCGTGATCAGGCGCAGGGTGACGTTCTCCAGAACAGCGCGGTTGTCCGGCACCGAGAACATCACGTTGGAAGCTCGCAGCACTTCGACGCCGCCGTCGAGCACCACGATGTTGCCCTCGACGTAGACGCTGCGGATCAGCGAGATCCAGGCCCGCTGCTCCGGCGTGCTCTCGGTGGGGCTGCGGCCGAGCGATTGCAGGAACTGGTCGAACCGGCGCAACAGCAGGGCGGGTGACAACACGCGGCGGTCGTCGGGCAGACTCATCCCGCGGCGCGGATGCGCGCCCGAGGGATCCCCCGCGGGGGGCCGTCCGGTCGACACGGCGGCCGGGGCGGTGGCACGGCGGTACTCGTCGCGGTCGAACGTGATCACCGCGGCGTCGGCCCGCAGCTCACGTCGGCCGATCCGGTAGGTGATGCCGTTGGTGAGGCTCATCTCCACCACGTCTCCGACCTGACGGGTTTCCCAGTAGTCCTGCCGGATCCCGGGTTGCGAGTTTCGCGTGGTCCCCTGCGTGGTCCCCTGCGCGGTCACCGGCGCCAAGACGAATCCGACGGCGGCGAGGGCGGTAATCCGGCGGATCGCGGCCGAAGTCAGGCCGGGACATCCGGCCCCGCGGAGACTCGCCCCGCGCGGACGAGAAGCACCTGACGTGCTGCGTAGCGGGATCATCGCGCGGTCAGCAGGTCCTTTGCGCTCCCCTGCCAACACTGCGCCATTCGGGTGCGGTAGTTGTAGTTCACCTGGCGGACCGTGATCTGCCGGTCGGGTAGCTGGATCACCGCAGGCTTGTCGACTCCGCGCGCCATCAGCCGGGTGTGCTGGGCGTCGAGCACCAGCTCGTCACAGGTACCGTGCACCTCGCCCCAACGGAAGCGCACCCGGTCGCGGCAGGCGATGTAGTTTACCTGCCCGTCGGGACCGCGCCGCATTTCGAGCTGCGCGGCGTCGAACCGGGTGCCGTCGCGCTGCTCGCCACCGTTGTGGTCGACGGTGCGAACCTGGACCGGCCCGTGGTATGCAATGCGACGGGGCAACACCTCGATGTCGCCGGCGCACGTCATCACCGTGCGCACGTCTGACTGGTGGCCGCCGAGTGAGCCGTCCAGGATCAGCTGCGGTTGGAACCGCGGGGAGTCGACCAACACCAAGTACTGCTGCTCGGCGCGGAGGAAACAGCGGATCGTCGTCGCTGCGGCGGCCATCGGTTGACCGCGGGCTCCTCGGCTGCGGAACCTCGCTGGCTCGCCGCTGAGGAACCCGTCGGCGAATGCGCGCCCGGCGCGGTCGGTGCGCAGCACCAAGCGGTTCCCGGTGCCGTGGCCGTGCGTCACCTCGGTGCCACGGTGGTGCTCGATGTCGAGCAGCACGTTGCCGCGCGCCAGGAGGTAGCGGCCGTCGAGCCACAGGTCGAGACCGGTCGGCATCCAACCCTGGTGCACGCGCGCGACGCCGGGCGGGACGGCGAACGGCTCGATGTGCAGCTCATCGGCCTGCAGGATCGACTTGGTGCGCTCACCGCTGTCGGCATCGGTGTGGTCGACGAGTAGCTTGGCGTCCTGCCACGCGCTCAGTTCGACGTCCTCGTCGAGGCTGCGCGCGGCGGCGCCGAACCGCCGCAGCCGGATCTCGCGGCCGCGCAGCACGCCGTAGTCGGGGTGGCGAACCTCGGCGCGTTCACCGACCAGCCGCAGGGTGTCCGCGGTCGGCTGGTGGATCTCTTCGGCGAACCCGTGCACCGTGCCGCGGCGGGTCTCGAACGTCGCGTGCACCCGCGAGCCCTTGCCGGTCCACGAGCCGGTGCCGTGTTCGGGGTCGTAGACCGCGACCACCGAGCCCAGCTCCTCGAGTCGGTTGGCGGTGCCGTGCATCACGACCTTGATGTCCTGCAGTGGCGAAGCCAGCAGTAGCTGTTCCACCACGCGTTCGCGCAGCCGGATCGTGCAGGATCCCGATCCGGTGAGTTCCAGGTCCCGGTTGCCGCGATCGCGGTTGCGCACCGCCCGCGGCGACCCGCGCCCGCGCGTTGCGGTGTCGTTGCGCAGGACCCGGTAGCGGTGGCTGCCATCCTGCGCCAGCGGACCGAGGCGGATGAAGCGCACTACGGGTCCGGGGGTCGCGGTCGCGGCGGGATCTGCGTGGGCCCGACCCTGCAGCGCGGTGAACCCGCGGTTGCCGGTGGCGTGCAGCCCTTCGGCGAGTACTTCGATCGCGCCGTGACCCTGCACCACCAGCGAGTCGCGCAGTGCCTGCTGGGAGCTGCGCAGCACCGTGAGCCCCTCCGCGGCAGTGAGCGCCAGCTGATCGCGTTCGCTGGTGACCGTGCTGCGCCGCTCGAACAGGATCATCTGCTCGTAGCCGTCGGCGACCATCGCCACCGGCACACCGAACGCCGTGAGCAAGCTGCCGTGTTGCTGCTGCAACCGCACGATGTGAACCTTGCCGTCGGTGTCGAACTCGCTGGACTTGCCGTCCTGCACGTAGTGCACCCGAGGTCGGTGGGTCGCGTCCGGATGGGCGGTGATCCAGTAGGGTGCGCCGCTGGAGTCGGGCAGCACCACCAGTCGGGCACAGGTGAGCTCGACCTGCGCGCCGTCGCGCAACCGCGCCGGATTGCCGACCAGCTGGAGCTCCGACCAGCCGAGCGCCGAACGCGTTTCACCGGCCCGGCCTTTCTCCTTCGGGCCGCGCACCAAGGTCGCAACCAGCCGGTCGCCGAGCGCGGTGAACGTGCCGCGCGCCGCGTCGCCGCGGCGTGGCGCAGTCGTTCGTCCGAGCCCCGAGTCGATCTGCATGCGGACTTCGTCGCGCATGGTCACCTTCGTCGCGCCGGTGCGCGGATCCTCGTCGATCTGCAGCGGCCCGCGGCTGTGCAGTTCGCTGCCTTCCTGCCGCAGAATCGGATCGTGCAGCACCTCGACGTGCGACAGTGCGGTGCCGTTCAACCGCACGTCGCCGCGCTCGCTGCGCAGCGTGGCGGCGGTGGCGCGCAGCCCCTTGCCGAGCACTTCGAAACTCCGCCGGCCACGCACCTCGATGTGCACCGGCTGCATCTCGTCGGGCGTCCACAGGCGGAGCTCTTCGTCGGTGTTCAGCACCAGCGCGTGGCCCAGCCGCACCACCGTGGTCCGCTCCGAGTCCGGATCGGTGGTGGTGTAGACCAGGTCGTGGAACTCCATCAGCTTGTCTTCGGCGACCCGCACCATCCGGTCGCTGCCCTGACTGAGCTCCAGTCGCGCGCGCGATGCGGTCATCACCCCCGACTTGCGCGAATGCGGAACGCCGCGCTCGTCGTCTTCCAGCGTGTAGGTCTCCACGGTGACGCGCTCCAGCACCAGCTTGTTGTCGCGCTCCGCATGGCTGTCCTCGGCGGCGACGGTGTAGAGCGGCAGCTGCTGGATGCTGCCGGAGGCCAGCTTCACTTCGCGAGTGCGCGCCGGAAAGCGGATCGCGCCGCGCGGCACCACGGTCACCGGCGTCTCGTTGCCCTTGGTCGCCGCGGTGATCCCGGGACCGCGCCGGGGTTCCGGCGGACCCTTCGGCGCGTCGCCGGTCGACGCGTGGATCGGCTTCCTCGGCGCCTCGCGGGTCAGGTAGAGCACGGCCGCGAACCCGCCGACGAGCAGCAGCAGGAACAACAACGCGCGCCGGATCATGCCCGCCCGTCCGTGGCCACGACCTCGTCCCACATCCCCTTGGCCTTCAGCAGCATCTCGACCACTTCGCGAACCACGCCACGACCACCGGGGGTGGCGGTGATGAAGTCGGCCGCGGCATGCACCTCGGGGCGCCCGTTCGGCACGGTCACCGCCAGCCCGACCTGGCGCAGCACCGCGAGGTCGAGTAGGTCGTCGCCGATGTAGGCGATCTCGTCGAGCTGGAGCTCCCAGCGCGCAGCGATGTCCAACAGCACCGGGAGCTTGTCGAGGTTGCCCAAGTGCACCTCGTGGATCTTCAAATGGCGCGCGCGGTGTTCGACCGCGGCGCAAGGTCGGCCCGACAGGAACCCGGAAGCGAACCCGGCGCGGTGCCAGTACGCGAAGCCCGCCCCGTCGAGCACGTGGAACACCTTCGACTCGTTGCCGGCGTGGTCGTAGTGCAGGTCGCCGTTGGTCAGCACGCCGTCGACGTCGGTCAACAGGAAGCGGATCTTGGTCAGCTTCTCGGCGGCGACAGGTGCGGGTTGCGCGGTCATCCGATCTTGAGGTCGAGCAGGTCCTGGACGTCGAGCAGACCCAGTGCGATGCCGTCGTGGTCGACCACCGGCATCGAGTCGACCCGGTGCTTGTGCAAGTACGCGAGCGCCTCGAGGGCGAACGTATCGGGGGCGATGGTCTTTGGCGCCGCGGTCATCACCTCGTCGATCAGGATGTCGCGCACCGAGTCGCGGCCGGACTCCAGCAGCCGCCGCAGATCGCCGTCCGTGAAGAACCCGACCAGCAACCCCTTGTCGTCGACCACCGTGGTCGCACCCGGGCGCCCGGCGGTCTGGCTCATCACGCGGATCGCCTCGAGCACCGATGACCCGGCTTTCACGGTCGGGTTGCGGTCGCCGCGTCGCATCAGTTCGTTGACCTTCATCAACCGCCGGCCGAGCGTGCCGCCGGGGTGGAACCGCGCGAACTCGTCCGGGCCGAAGCGGCGGCCCTCCATCACCACCAGCGCCAAAGCGTCGGCCAGCGCCAGCATCGCGGTGGTCGAGGCGGAAGGGGCGAGGCCGAACGCCCCCGCCTCGGCGATGTTGCCGAGCTCGAGCACGTGGTCGGAGTGGCGTCCGAGGCTCGAGGTCGGGCTCTGGGTGATCGCCACTACCGGTACGCCTTCTCCCTTCACCGGCCCGAGGAGCCGCAGCACCTCTTCGGTTTCGCCCGATTTCGAGAACGCGAGCAGCAGATCGCCCGACATCACCCGACCGAGGTCGCCGTGCACCGCTTCGGCGGGGTGGAGGAAGATCGAAGGGGTGCCGGTCGAGGCGAAGGTGGCGGATGCCTTCTCGGCGATGATCCCCGCCTTGCCCATGCCGGCGGTCACCACCCGGCCGCGCAGCGCCAGCATGCGTTCGACCACGGTGACGAAGCTCTCCCCCAAGCGCTCGGCGACCTGGCCCACCGCCTCCGCCTCCTGCTTGATGATCAGCTTGGCCAGTTCGATCCTGGAGTCCATCAGGCCGCAGCAGCGTAGCACGCCGCCGGTCATTCCCGCCGGGCATTCCGCCCTCACCCGCGGCCTGCCGCGCCCCGGAATCGCTTCGCGCTGCGGCGGGCGCTACACTCCGAAAGCGCATGTCGTACCGCGTCGAGCTGCCGGTCTTCTCCGGGCCCATGGACCTGCTGCTCCACCTGGTGAAGCAGCAGGAAGTGGACATCCACGACGTGCGCATCGCCACCGTGCTCGACCAGTACCTCGCCCACCTGGACGTGCTCGAGGCGCTGGACCTGTCCGACCTCGGCGATTTCGTGGTGATGGCCAGCACGCTGATGGAGATCAAGTCGCGCGAGCTGCTGCCGCGCGAGGAGATCGACCTGGAGCAGGACCTCGACCCCAAGGACGACTTGATCCAGCGCCTGCTGGAGTACAAGCGCTACCGCGACATCTCCCGGCGGCTCGCCGCGATGATGGAGCGGCGCGGTCAGATGCTGCCGCCGGTATTGCCTGCGCCACCCGAGCTGCCGGACACCAAGCCCGACGAGGAGCGAACCTTCGACCTCGGCAACATCCAGATCTGGGACCTCACCGAGGCGTTCGCGCGCCTGCTGGAGGAGACCGGTTCGGATCGCGAGCTGCACTTCGACGTCGCGCGCCGGACCGTCGACGACTTCGTCGCGCAGATCCTCGACCACCTGCGCGGCGCCACGGCCCGCGAAGTGGATTTCGTGTCGCTGTTCGACCCCAGCCGTGGTCGCTACGAGTTGATCGGCGTGTTCACCGCGTGCTTGGAGATGATGAAGCAGGGCTACCTGAGCGCCTACCAAGACGACGCGACGCGGCGCATCGTGGTCGCGTTCCGCGGCCCGCGGATGGACGTCACGCCGGACGAGATCCTGCGGGGCGACCGCCAGGGGTTCGACCCGCTCGAGGACGCGGCGGGCGCCGAGTAGCCCGAGCCCGCTCCGAGCCAGCTTCAGGCGCGCGGGCAGCAGGCGTGCGCCAGCGCCGCCTCGAGATCGTCGGAGGTCGCCCGGGAGAACGCGTCGGTGTCGTTGAAGCACCACCGACCCCACAGCTCCGCGCCGCCCAGCGCCTGGTCGAAGTGCGGCGCCGGAGTCTCGACCGCGCGCGGGAGCAGCCACAGCGTGCCCGGCACGCCGACCAGGTTGAACGACGGTGTGGTCCGGCATTCGAGCAGGTGGTGCATCGCCGCCGCCCGCGCCGCGGCGGGGCCGCGGATCCCCACGGCTACCGCGGGGAACGGTGGGTCGAGCTGCAACAGGGTGCAGCCCGCGGCCTGCGCGTCGGTCAGGTGAACCGCGGCGGGCGCGATGCCCGAGCACGGCAGCGAATCGAGGAACGGCTCGACGTCGGCGACCAGGTGCACGTGGCTGCGGGTGATCGAACCCGCGGCGCCCATGCTGTTGACCATCGCCGATGCCGGTGCCACGTCGCAGACCGTGCAGGCAACCGCCAACATCTCGTGCGTCGGTTCGCGGCGCCGCTCGGTCGCCCACAGCACCAGCTGGCGGGCGGCGAACGGGAATGCGTTGCCGGTGAGGGCCATCCCCGGCGCTCGCCACACCGCCTCCGTGCGGATGATCGCCTCCGCGCGACACTCCTGGAACACCGGCCGGCGGCGGTCGGGGATCCCGCGGCGTTGCCGCCGCTGTGGCAGCGCGAGCATCCGCGCCGGCGCCCCGAACACCCGCACTTCGGCCTCGCCGGCCGCCGCCAGCGGTGGGTGTTCGACCAGGGCGAACGGATCGTCGGGAATCGGTGGGGTGTGCATCGGACTCGGAATGCAGACCAGTCATCCCCTGGTCGCGGCGTTCGCGCAACTCCTCGCCGCTCGCCGGCGTGGCGCGCCGCTGCGCCACGCGCTCGGAATCCCTGCGCGCGCTTGCCCCCGACCTTCGCCGGCCGATACGCTCCGCGGATCTTCATTCCTGCTCCAAACTCGCATTGAAGATCCTCTTCTTCGGCACCAGCGACTACGCCCTGCCCAGCCTGCGGGCGATGGTCGAGGCCGGGTTCGTGCCGCAATTGGTCGTGACCAAGCCGGATTCGCCACGTGGGCGGGGCCGCAAGATCTACCCGCAGGAGGTCCGGCTCGAGAGCGAGCAGCTCGGCCTCGATTGCGCGCAGCCCAAGGACGTGCACGATCCCGAGTTCATGAAGAAGCTCGCCGCGGTCGGCGCGGACATCGGCGTGGTGGTCAGCTACGGGGTGATCATGAAGCCCGAGCTCTACGACCTGCCCGCCAAGGGGTGCATCAACGCGCACGCGTCGCTGCTGCCGCTGTACCGCGGCGCCGCGCCGATCCAGCCGGCGATCCGCGATGGGCGTGACGAGACCGGGGTGACGATCTTCCGGCTCGCCGACGGGATCGACACCGGCGACATCCTGTTGGCGGAGAAGCACCCGATCGACCCCAAGGCGACCGCCGGCTCGCTCTACAAGGAGCTCAGCGAGCTGTCCGGCAAGGCCGTGGTGAAGGCGCTGCAGCGCATCGATGCCGGCAAGGACACCTACACGCCGCAGGACCACGCCAAGGCGACGGTCGCGCCGAAGATCGAGAAGGCCGACGGGATCATCGATTGGTCGAAGACCGCCGAGGAGATCGAGCTGCTGGTGCGCGCCATGTCCCCCAAGCCGGGCGGCCAGACCCGGCTCGGCTCGCGGCGCTTCATCGTGATGGAAGGCGAGGTCGAGCCGGACTACTACGGGCTCGGCGTGACCGGGGCGATCCAGTCGGCGGGCGAGGAGGGAATCCGCGTGTGCACCGGCAAGGAGCTGTACCGGATCACCACGATCAAGCCGGAGAACGGCCGCCGAATGACCGCCGGTGAGTGGGTGCGCGGCCATCCGTTGCCACCGGACGCTCGGTTCGGATGAGCTACGGCTTCCCGTCCGCGGCGCGCGACCGGTGACGCCGAAGCGCGAGCCGAAGAGGGCGCGGGAACCGCGGCGCGAACGGAACGGCTGCCGGCGCCCCGCAGCGAGCGCGACGCCGGGGCGCGCGTCGACCGCCCGCCACGCGGCCTGGCAGGCACTGATCGCGGTGGAGAGCGGTGCGCGCCCGCGGCTGCGCGACGCGTTGCAGGTCGAGGGGTTGTCGCCGGCCGACCGCGGGTTGGCGTTCGAACTCTGCCAGGGGACCGAGCGCAACCACCTGCTGCTCGACTTCGTGTTGGCGCGGCTGGTCACCCGCAAGCTGCCGGGCGAACCGGAGCTTCGTTCGGCGCTGCGGCTCGGCGCCTACCAACTGCTGTTCTCGTCGCGCATCCCGCAGCACGCCGTGGTGCACGAGACCGTCGCGCTGCTGCAGCCCGACCCCGAGACGCGGACCCCGCACGGCGCGTTCGTCAACGCGGTCCTGCGCCGGCTGGCGACCACGGTGCTCGGTCGCGCCGCCGAGCCGACGACGCCTCGGCGCGAGATCCCGCTCCCGGAGGGTCCAGGTGGTGCGCGCGCGCTGGTGTTCGACGGTGACGTCCTGCCCACGGCGGGCACCGCGGAGTTTCTCGCCGTGCGCTACGGGCTGCCGGACTTCCTGACCCGGCGCTGGGTCGACGCGTTCGGCTTCGCCGACGCGGAGATGTGCGCGGTGGCCGCCAGCCTGCCCCCGGAAGTGGTGCTGCGCCGCACCTGGCTGGCGCCTTCCACCGCGGAGTTGCAAGACGCCCTGCGCCGCGCCGGGGTCACCGCCCGCGCGATCGACGACGACCTGCTGGTGGTGGAAGACGGCCAACCGTTTGCCACCGAGCCGTTCCGCGCCGGATGGTGCATCGCCCAAGACCCCACCGCGGTGGCTGCCGCCCGCGCGGTGGAAGCGCAGTCCGGCGACACGGTGCTCGACCTGTGCGCGGCTCCGGGCACAAAGACGATGCTGCTCGCCGAGGCGGTAGGGGACGCCGGTCGAGTGTTGGCGCACGACCGCGACCCCTCGCGCGCGGAACGGATCGGCGAGAACGCGCGACGGCTGCAGCTGACCGCGCGGGTCGCCGTGATCCCGGCCGACGCGCTGCCGCCGGGTCCGGAGTCACCCCTGGTCGATCGGGTTCTGGTCGACGTGCCGTGCTCCAACACCGGGGTCCTGGCGCGGCGGGTGGAGGTGCGTCGGCGGCTCGACGGAGCCGCGTTCGCGACCCTGGCCGCCGCGCAGACCGAACTGTTGTCGCGCGGGCTGGCGGCGTGTCGGCCCGGTGGCACGGTGGTCTACTCGACCTGCTCGATCGAACCGGAGGAGAACCGCCAGGTGGTCGACGCGGCTCTCGCGCAGGGCCCGGGCCGCGAGTTGCTCCGCGAGCAACTCACGCTGCCGGAACCCTTCGGGTGTGACGGCGGGTACTTCGCGGTGCTGCGCGTCGGCTGACGCGGGCCTCTGCTGCTGTCCGGGCCGGGACCTTCCTGCTATGACTTCCGCCCCCATGGCCGCCCGCAGAAGCTCGCAATCCCGTTCCGGTGCCCGGCGCGCCGCCCCCGCACCCAACTACATGCCGATCATCGTCGGTGGTGTGGTGGTGGTCGGCGTCCTCATCGTGGTGCTCTCGATGATGTCGAGCAAGACGGAGGCGCCGAAGCCGAAGCCGAAGACGCCGGCGGCGAAGACCGAACCGGAGAAGCCGGCGGCCAAGAGTTCGTTGCCCGAACCGGCGATGCAGGCCAAGCCCGGCAAGCCGCCGACCAAGGCCCCACCGACTCTCGAGACCGCGACCCTCACCGCCGCGGACGAACTCTACAACAAGGCCAAGACGCTCGACCTCGACGCCCGCAAAGCCCAGGCGGCGGGCGACCAGCAGAAGTTCAACACGTTGATCAACGACAGCTGGGAGACGCTCACCAAGCTCGACAAGCACCTGGAGCCGTACACCAACTGGCTCGAGGAGGCCGACATGGAGGGCTGGGAGATGCCGGGGATCTACCGGCAGCTGCAGCGGCGGTTCAACCAGTACGACAAGCTGAAGGGTCGGGTGCGCAAGGCGAAGCCCAACCGGCAGAAGTGACCGCGCGGGGTGCTGCTCGGCTACAACACCAACGGTCTGCAGAATCACCGGCTCGGCGACGCGCTGCACCTGCTGGCGGACTCCGGCTACCGCGCGGTGGCGCTGACGCCCGACGTCGGACACCTCGACCCGTTCACCTGTAGCGCCCGGGAGATCGACGAGGTCGCGGCGCTGCTCGACCGGCTGGGGTTGACCCCGGTGATCGAGACCGGGGCGCGCTTCCTGCTCGACTCACGGCACAAGCACGAGCCGACCCTGATGACCCGCGACCCGCAGGGGCGGGCGCGGCGGGTGGCGTTCCTGCAGCGTGTCGCGGAGATCGGCGCGGTGTTGGGGGCCCGGGTGGTGTCGTTCTTCTCCGGCATCGACCGCGCGCCCGGCGCGGACAGCGGCGCGGTGCTGCGGTCCGGGATCGAGGTGGCGTGTGCCGCGATTCGCGGCGCCGGCCTCGAACCGGCGCTCGAGCCGGAGCCCGGCATGGCGGTGGCGACCACCGCGGACTACCTGGGGCTGTGCACCGCGCTCGGCGGGTCGGCCCCGGCGATCACGCTCGACATCGGCCACCTGTACGCCAACCGCGAGGGGGAGCCCGCACAACTCGTCCCGTCGGTCGCGATGCAGCTGCGCCAAGTGCACCTCGAGGACATGCGGGTGGGTGTGCACGAGCACCTCCTCCCCGGCGAGGGCGACGTCGACTTCGCGGCGGTGTTCGGGGCGCTCCGGGCGGCGGGCTACCGCGGGCCGGTGTGCTTCGAGCTGTCACGCTCCAGCCACTGCGCTCCGGAGGCGCTGGCGGTGTGTGCCCGGGTGTTCCACGCCGCGGGCGGCGCGGATCAGTAGTCCTTCGCCTGGCCGTAGAACGCGCCGTTGTTGGCGCGGATCACGTCGTCGAGCGAGAGCTTGCCGGTCAGTTCGGGCTGCGACTTGCCGTTCGGCCCCAGGCTGAACAGGTCGTAGTCGGTGTTGATCGGGAACAGGAACTTGTCCTTGCGCTTGGTCTTCTGCGAGGCGCTCGACCGGTTGGCCTGGAACGCGCGGAAGTTCCGCCACCAGCCGACCGCGTCGCCCTGCGGGACCTTGAAGCCGAGGGTCTTGGCGCTGGCGATCTCGGCGGCCGAGGGAGCGACGGGCGGCGCCCCACCGCCGGGCGGACCACCGCCGGGCGGACCACCACCGCCAGCAGCCGCTGCGGGATCGATCAAGTCGTTCTCCAAGGCGTACTGCATGCCGTTGCCGGTGCCCGCCTCGAAGTTGAGGTACATGTACGGGCTACCCCACGGGTCGAGCTTGTTCCCGTACCCCACCTCCTCGAGCGTCACCGGCAACTTCACGTCGGAGTCCCTGGTGCGGAACACGTCGATCGCCTCGGCGATGATCCGCAGCTCTTCCTTGGCTCGGGTCACGCGCGCCCGATCCACCGACGCGCGGTAGTACGGGACGCCGATCGCCGCGAGCACGGCGAGGATGGCCACCGAGATCATCATCTCGAGCAGGGTGAATCCCCGCTCCCGGTGCTGTTGGGCGAGTCCGCGCACGAGTGGTCTATCGGCTCTGGGAGGGGTCGATCAGTAATCCTTTGCCTGACCGTAGAAGGCGCCGTTGTTGGCGCGGATCACATCATCGAGCGACGCCTTGTCGGTGAGCTCGGGCCGGGTCGTGCCGTTCGGTCCCAGGCTGAACAGGTCGTAGTCGGAGTTGATCGGGAACAGGAACTTGTCCTTGCGCTTCACGCTGGCGGTCGCCGCCGCGCGATTCGTCAGCACGCTCTGGGCGCTGCTCAGCCACTGCGAATCCGCATCCAGGGGCACCGCGATCCCCAGGCTCTGCAGCTGGAGCTTGTCGGCGGCATTGAGCGCTACCGTCGCCGCGCCGCCGGTGACGGCGCTCAGCGCTCCTCCGCCACCTCCCCCTCCGCCGCTCGCCAGTGCGGGATCGACCAGGCCGTGGTCGAGGGCGTACTGCATGCCGTTGCCGGTGCCCGCCTCGAAGTTGAGGTACAGGTAGGGATGCCCCCAGGGGTCGAGTTTGCCGCCGTAGCCGACGTCGGCGAGGGTGGCCGGAAGGACGACGGTCGAGTCCTTGGTGCGGAACACGTCGATCGCCTCGGCGATGACCCGGAGCTCCTCACGCGCTCGCGTGATCCGCGAGGTCGTGAGCGAGGACCGGTAGTACGGGATGCCGATCGCGGCCACCACGGCGAGGATCGCGATGGTGATGAGCATCTCCAGCAGGGTGAAACCTGCGGACGAACTGGGCGGTCGGACTGCCTGCGGGTGGTCCTTCACGGTCCGGTTATCGACCCTCGGGGCCCGCGACCCCGTGCGCCGGCCGTCGAATCGGACCGCACTTACGGCAAGTTTCCGTGCGCGACAGGTCTGGTCAGCGCAACAAATGCGCCCACAGGAAAGGAAATCCTGTGAAGGGGAAACGCCGCCGCACCGTTGACGCGCCTCCGCCACCGCCTATCCTCCGAGCTTGGCTCGGGTCCCGCGGGGCCCGCAACTCCCTTCCCCCGGATTCGCATGCGGCAATGCCCGACCCTGACGGGTGATGAGCGCCCCCTCATCGCCCACTCCATCGCCGAGTGCCTGTGCGTGGAGCGACAACGCGAGTTCTACCACAAGTGCCACCGCTGCGTGTTCCGCGGCAAACCCGCGGGCTACCAGCACGAGGGGAGCGCCGGCCGCAACGGCACCGCGCTGGTCGGCCAGAACGGTGCGGCCGGGCAGCAGAACCCGGCGGACCTCGGCCGTTAGCCCGGACGATTGCTGACCTGCCGCTGCGATCGCGCAAGGTCGCTGCTGACTTCGTCGAACGGCCGGTGGATTCGGCGAGGCTCCTATCGCGGCCAAAGCTGCACCCAAAGACTTGGGTGGGCGCGGTGCTGCGCGCTGCCATGAGGCCTGGGCCGCTTGCTTGCTTGAGCTTCCGGGGCCGCTGCATGCCAGCGAAACAACTGCCACGTGTCATGGGAGGTACAGACGAATCTCGCGTACGGCACGATCCGCGGTCCCTGCAGCTCAGGGGGTGACGGATGGGGGGCGTGGATCTCGTGGATCGTCATCCTGTGGCGCCGACTCCCAGCCGCTGCGTCGGCACCAAGGGCGACTCGGCACAGCGCCGGTCGGTCAGCCCTCGGCCAGCTCGCGGATGCGTGCCTCGGAGAGCAGGCGTTTGCTCGCCTTGCCGCCATCCAGGACCCGCTGGATCCGCGCGTCGGTCGGCTCGATCCCCATGCGCTCGAGCACCCACATCACGTTCGAGCGGCCACTCATCGGCCCCACGCCGATCTTCTGCTCGAGCCCGACCATCGCCGCCGGTACGCCCGAATAGACCATGTCCGCCAGCGCCACGTCGCCCTTGCGGTAGGCCTTGATGACGGCTGCAGCGTGCACGCCGGTGGCGGTCTCGAACGCGTCGCTGCCGAACACCGGATAGTTGTCGGGAATGGGCACGTCCACGGCCTTGGCGGCCGTCTGGGCGTAGTCGCGCAGCCGGGTGAGGTCGTTGTCGATCCAACCGAGCAGCCGCAGGTTCACCAGCAGCAGGTCCATCTCGGCGTTGCCGGCCCGTTCGCCGATCCCCAGCGCGGTGGCGTGGATCCGGTCCGCACCGGCTGCGATGGCCGCCAGGCAGTTGGCCAATCCGAACCCGCGGTCGCGATGGCCGTGCCAGTCGATCTGGATGTTCGGGTCGGACGCCTTGGCCAGCTCGGAGACGAAACCGACCACCGCCCGCACGCCGGGCGGGGTCGCGTGGCCCACGGTGTCACACACACACAGCCGCTTGGCACCGAGCTCGATCGCCAGCGTGTAGAGGCGGCGCACCGTGTCGGGGTGGGCCCGCGTGGTGTCCTCGGTGACGTACATCACCGGAAGGTCGTTGTCGCGGCAGTAGCTCAGTGCCGTCTCGGTGTGCTTGAGCAGCAGGTCGATACTCCAGTCCTCGGCGAACTGTCGAATCGAGCTGCTGCCGATGAACGTGCAGACTTCGACCGCGACCCCGGCCCGCTGGGACAGCTCGATCACCGGCTCGATGTCCTGCACGAGGGTGCGGCACGCGACGTTCGGGCGGATCGCCATGCGGTGGTCCGCGATCTCCTTCGCCAGCCGCAGGATGTCCTCGCGCGGCCGCTCGCCTGCGCCGGGCAGCCCGAGGTCGACCCCGTGCAGACCGAGCGCCTCCATCAGGTGGATCAGTTCCAGCTTGGCCTCCACCGACGGATCGGCGACGGAGGGCGACTGCAGTCCGTCGCGCAGCGTCTCGTCGTTCAGGTAAACCGGCTTGGTCGGGTGGAACGCGTCTCGGTGCACGTTCCAGTCGTAGATCAGGTCTTCGATGCGCCGCATGTGCCGCGATTGTAGCATCCCTGGCGCAGGCGCCCAGTTCAGCGCGCCCGAGTCTGCCACCGCGCCATGATCATCATGAAGTTCGGCGGTACCTCCGTGGGTACGCCGCAGTCGATCGCCAACGTCCTGCAGCTGGTGCAGCAGCGGCGCGCCGAAGACCCCGTCGTAGTGGTGTCGGCGTTTTCCGGCGTCACCAACGCGCTGGTGGAGCTCGGCAACTCGGCACCGCGCGGCGCGGCCGACCTCGGGCCGATCACCCTCCGCCACCGGCAGATGCTCGCCGACCTTCGCCTTCCGGGCGATCTCCTGGACCCGCTCCTGGGCGAACTCGCCGACCTGACCCGAGGCATGCAGTTGGTGAAGGAAGCGAGCCCGCGGGCGATGGACCTACTGCTGAGCTACGGCGAGCGGTGTTCGGCGCGCGTGGTCGCGGCCTACTTCACCGCCCAGGGAATGCCCGCGGTCGCGGTCGATGCGTTCGCTGCCGGGCTGCGCAGCGACAGCAACTTCGGCCGCGCGCGGCCCGTGCCGGACGACGGCCGCATCGCCCGGGCGATCGACGAGGCGCGGCAAACCGGGTTACCTGTGATCACGGGTTTCTTGGCTGCGGACAAACACGGCAACATCACCACCCTGGGTCGCAACGGCTCCGACTACTCGGCGGCCTTGTTCGGCAATGCGCTGGACGTGCGCGAAATCCAGATCTGGACCGATGTCGACGGCGTGATGACCGCCGACCCACGGTTGGTCGAAGGTACCCGCCCGATCCCGACCATGAGTTTCGGCGAAGCCAGCGAGTTGGCGTACTACGGCGGCAAGGTCCTGCACCCCGCCACGATCCTGCCGGCGATGCAGAAGAACATCCCGGTGCGGGTGCTCAACACCCACCGGCCGGACAGCCCCGGCACGGTGATCCTGCCGCGTTACTCCGAGCCCGGTGTGCCAGTCCGCGCCGTCGTGCACAAGCCGGGCATCCACCTGATCACCCTGGTCTCTCCACCGATGCTGCAGCAGCACGGGTTCCTGGCCAGGGTGTTCGCGGCTGCCGCCGAGCACGAGGTGGACGTCGACCTGGTGGCTACCTCGGAGGTCTCGATCACCATGACCGCCGACCGCGCGGACCACCTGCAGGGGTTCCGCGATGCGCTCGGCGGACTCGGCGAAGTGTCGGTGGAGTCCGGGCACGCCATGGTCTGCGTCGTCGGACAGGGCATCGCGGCGGAGCCGGGGGTTGCCGCGCAGGTGCTCGGAACGCTCGCGGAGCACCGCGTGCGGGTGCGGGTCATCAGCCAGGGGGCCATCAAGGTCAACATCGCGCTGGTGATCGACCAGGCCGATCTGGCGCGGGCCGTCAACGCGCTGCACCGGCGGTTCTTCGGCTGACCGGCCCACGCCGTGGAAGGTTGCCCGGGTCCGCGGAGGGCGCTATCGTTCGGTCCCTTGGACACCCCGATCGGAGAAGCTGGACGCACCTCGTCGAGGCTGGCCAGGCGAGTCGCGGAGCTCGAGAAGGAGATCGAACGCCTCGGGGTTCGTCTCGAGGAAACCGAGGAACGCGCCGAGCGGCTGGCCGACCAACTCGCCGAGAAGGAAGAGACCATCGCGCAGATCTTCTCGTCCAAGATCTACCGGCTGACCCACACCCTGTGGCGCGCGGCGGACACGGTCCTCGTGCCGATGCGTCGGGCTCTGGGGCCACGCACCCACCAGCTGCCGCGCAGCTCGACCGGCGGGTCGCTGCGCGCGGAGCTGCCGCCGGCGCGCAGCTTCGATGTGTTCTGCCTGCCGGTGATCGACTGGGAGTTCCGCTTCCAACGACCGCAGCAGCTGCTGCGCGAGTTCGCCCGCGATGGCCATCGGGTGTTCTACCTGCGCACAGCCTTCCACCAGGAGGGACGCGCCGCGAAGTGCCGCCGCATCATGCCGGGTGTGGTCGGCGTCACGCTGCCCTCGCCGCAGCGGCTCAACCTCTACCGCGACGTGCTCACTCCGCAGGCGTTGAGCGCGTTCGTCACGGCGATCGCCGAGTTGCGCCGCCGGGAGCGGATCCACGAGGCGGTGGTGGTCGTCCACCTGCCGTTCTGGGCGCCACTCGCCAATGCGCTGCGCGATCGCTGGGGTTGGCGGGTGGTCTACGACTGCATGGACGAGCACGCCGGGTTCGCCACCAACACCAGCCACATGGTCGCCACCGAGGACGACCTGCTGCGCGACAGCGATCTGGTGGTGACCACTGCGCGGCTGCTCACCGAGAAGGCGCGACGCGTCACCGATTCGGTGCTCGAGGTGCCCAACGCCGGCGACTTGGAGCACTTCCAGCACGGCGACCCGCACGAGATGTTCCGTGAGCTGAAGCGCCCGGTGATCGGCTACTACGGGGCGATCAGCCACTGGTTCGACGTGGCGATGATCGCCGAGGCCGCGGCTGCTCGCCCCGACTGGACCTTCGTGCTGATCGGCCACACCGATGGCGCCGACGTCGGAGTCTTCAGCCGACTGCCGAATGTCCGGCTGCTGGGCGAGGTGCCGTACTCGGAGCTGCCGTGCTACTTGCACGGCTTCGATGTCGCGTGCATCCCGTTCCTCGACAACGAGCTGACCCGCGCCACCAACCCGGTGAAGTTCTTCGAGTACCTGGCCGCCGGCAAGCCGGTGGTGGCGGTCGAGCTCAACGAGCTGCACCCGTTCCGCGAGTTCTTCTACGCGGCCACCGATGCCGGCGAGTTCGTGCGCGCTGCCGAGCGAGCGTTGGCCGAGGACGACGAACAACGTGCAGGCCGGCGGCGCGAGTTCGCGGCCCAACACACTTGGCGACGTCGCTACGAGGTGCTGGAGGGCGCGATCCGCACCGGATTCGGCAAGGTCGCCATCATCGTCGTCAGCTACCAGAACCCGGACTACATGCGGCAGTGTCTGGAGAGCATCCTCGGCAAGACCGCGTACCCGAACTTCGAGGTGATCGTGGTCGACAATGCGTCGAACCGCGACGTCGTCGACTACCTCGTAAACGCTGCAGCAGCCGACCCGCGCATCCGGCTGATCCTCAACGAGGCCAACCACGGATTCGCCCGAGCAAACAACCAAGGCATCGAAGCGGCCAGCGACGCCGAGTACCTGGTGCTGCTCAACAACGACACGATCGTCACTCCGGGGTGGCTGTTCGGGCTGGTCCGCTACCTCAAGAACCCGGAAGTGGGGATGGTCGGGCCGGTGACCAGCTTCGCAGGCAACGAGGCCAAGATCCCGGTCCGCTACACCGACCCTGCGGGGATCGACGCGTTCGCCGCCGACTACACGGCTCGGCACGACGGGCTGCACTTCGACATCGGGGTGCTGGCGATGTTCTGCGTCGCGATGCGTCGCGAGGTGGTCGACCGGATCGGGCCGCTCGATGAGCGCTACGGGGTCGGCATGTTCGAGGACGACGACTTCTCGCTGCGCGTGCGCGAGGCCGGGTGGCGAACGGTGTGTGCCGAGGACGTGTTCGTGCACCACTGGGGTGAAGGCTCGTTCGGCAAGCTGCAGCGACCCGAGTACCGCGCGATCTTCGAGAGCAACAAGAAGAAGTTCGAAGCCAAGTGGGGTCGCGAGTGGGTTGCCCACAGCTATCGCACATGGGACCCGGAATCGCCGCCGCCGGAGATCGTCAAGCCGTTCCGGGTCAACGGGTGCGCGACGCCGCAGTCTTGACGGCGGCCGGCTGCCGCGCCCGCACGAGGTGTGCGACGACGCGTCGCCGCGAAGGCGTTCGCGCCACGATTTGGCGCGTCGCCAGAGTTCTTCCCGTGTGTCGCCGGCCCGATCGCTGCGCCGCAGATCTTCAGCTCGTCCACGACAAGCCGAGTCGCAGCAGCTCGATCCTGAATGGTCCGGGCTGATGTGGGGTGTCGCCGACCGCCACGTGTCCGTCGAGGCAGCAATCCCGGTGATGGAGGGCAAGGCGCGCCGGCGCATCGTGCGTGCATCGCTGGCAGTCGCGTGTGCGTGGGCTGTGCTGGTCGCATGGCGCTACGTGATGGTCGCCGGCTTCCCGCGCGTTCCCGCAGCGGGCTTGGCTTGCGCGTTGTTCGGCGGGGCGGTCGCGACAGCGTTGGGATGGTGGGTGGCGCGGCGGACCGCCGCAGCAGCGATCGCAACGCTGGCGCTGTTGTCGGCGGCGGTCGCCGCGTGGTGGATCCCGCAGGTAGCGGCGGCGCTGCGTCCGCTGCTGGTGCTCGAAGACGGTGCGGCGGCGTGGGTGGCGCTGCTCGCAGCTGCAGGGGCCGGGGCGGGGTTCCGACTCGGCGGCGCGATCGGCGGTGCCGCGGACTCCGCGTGGTTCGGTCGTGCGTTCGCGGTGTTCTGCGCGGTGCCGGTGCTGCTCGGCACCCTCGTCGCGGGGGCTGGACTGCGCCTGCTGGCGGTGGTGTGGCTGGGCGTGATCGCGCACGCGACAGGTCGAGTGCTGCTGCGACGCGCCACCGGGCTGACCGTGACCGCGGTCGGGTTCGCGGTGTGGATCGCGGTCACCCTCGCGCTCGGAACCTTGGGGATGTGCTCGCGCGCCGTGTTGTTCGGGGTCCTCGGCGTGACCACCGTCTTGCTGTGGCGGCACGTGGTGGCCTCGGTGTCGGCGCTGCGCTTCGACCCGCCGCCCAGCTACGTCGGTGCGGCTGCCCGCGCGGCACTGGTCGCGCTGATCGGCATCTACTGGATCGCCGCCCTGGCGCCGGAAGTCGGGCCCGATGCGCTGGGCTTTCGCACTGCCGGACCGGTGCACTGGCTGCGCGCCGGTGCGATTCGTCCGCTGCCGGAGATGACCGGCAGCTACGGCGCGTGTGCTGGCGAGATGCTCTATCTGCTGGCGCTGCCGGCGCTCGGCGTGCCGGTGGGCAAGATCGTCCAGCTGCTGCTGGGGGTGCTGATCCTCGCCAGCATGCGGCGCGAGCCGTTCGCCGCCGAGCGGGCAGGCCACGCGGCACTGTGGCCGTTGATGTTCTGCGGCAGCACCCTTTTGTGGGTGCAGTTCGCGTGGGGCTTCGTCGACGTGACCCAGCTGTTCTTCATGTACGCCGCGGTGCTCGCGGTGTGGCACTGGCGGCGCAGCGCGCGCGACCCGGGGTGGCTGTGGGCCGCGGGGCTGTGTGCCGGCACGGCCGCGGCGGTCAAGCTCAACGGCGGGATCGCAGCCGTGGTGGTGGGGGTGTTGTGGGTCGGGCCGTCGTTTCGCGCCGGATGGCGCGCGCTGCTGGCAGACTCGCTGCGGCTCGGCGGGGGAGTGCTCGCGGGTCTGGGACCGTGGCTCGTGCGTTCCTGGTGGGTCGCCGGCAACCCGGTGTTCCCGTTCGCCAACCGGCTGTTCCGCAGCCCGTTGATCGACGTGGAGCCGCCTTCGCACTCGTTCGGCGTCGGTACCGCACTGCCCGATCTCGCGCGCCTGCCGTGGACCCTGTTCTTCGATCCCGGCAAGTTCGTCGAGGTCGGCGCCTACCACCCGGCGCTGCTCGCCCTGCTCCCGCTCGGTGTCGCCGCCCTGCTGCTGCGTCGTTCCGCGGCGGGTTCCGGGGCGAACATGCCGTGGTGGATCGCCGCGGTCGTGGCGGGCGGCTGTTGGGCGCTCACCGAGCAGAACGCGCGCTACAGCTTGTTCGTGTTGCTGTTCGCCACCGTCGCGCTCGGCCTCGGGATCGAGAGTTGGCGCCGGCGACTGGGTCCCACGGGCGGCGGTCTACTCGGTGTCGCGGTGTTGGGACTCTGCCTTGCGGGGTTCGGCTCGATGGTGGCGCGCAAGGAATCCTGGCTGTGGCGCGGGATCCGCGGACCGGCGCTGCCGGCCGCCGTGGTGCTGGGTGACGAGCCGATCGATCGCTACCTCGCGGTCCACCGCGAGACGTACACCTCCGCTCGTTGGCTCAACGACGCGCACGGTGCGGCGGCGCGGGTGCTGCAGGTCTACGGACTGCGCGACCACCTGTACTTCGAGGCGCCGGCGACCTCGCTGGTGCACGGCATCCGGTCGCTGATCGATCCGATGAATGCGTTGTTCGAGCCTGGAGGCTGGCGCGACGACGCGACGGCGCACCGCGCGCTGTGCCAGCACGGCTACACCCACGTGCTCTACTCGACCCTCGACGTGCGGTTGAACGGTCTGCCCGACAGCCGGCGCACCGGCTTGTTCCGCCCCGCCTTCACCGACCGCTACCTCGAGCCCTGCTTCGCCGACCGCGGCATGCGCCTGCTGGCCGTGCGCGCCGCGCCGCGCGCCGCCGACCAGCCGCCGCCGCCGCGGCGCGACGTGTGGCCGGTGACGGCGGATCCGCTGCGCGACTGGAACGTCGCCGGTGGCCAACCGCGCGCCGAGGATGGTGTGCTGGTGCTGCCCGCCGGTACCCAGTTGACGCGCGCCATCACGGTGCGTGCCGGCACGCTCTACGCACTCTCGGTCGATGGCACCGTGGATCCGGGCGGCGCCTTCACCGTCCAGATCAACTGGCTCGACGCCGCCGACCGGCTGTTGCTGTTCTGGCGGCGCGCGGTGGTGCCCGAGTGCCCGGGCCGCTTCGAGTTCTGGCAGACCGCCCCGCAGGGGGCCAGCAAGGCGTTTGTGTACCTGTCGGGTGGCGTGGCGCGGGTTCGCGCCGTACAAGTTCAGGAGATCGGCGGTCCGTGACCCGCGGCGGCACGCGGGCCAGCCGGGCCATTCACCTGCAGCGTCGCAGCTCCTCCGCGTGTCCACCCACGATTCGTGTCGTCGCAGCTCCTCGCGAACGAATCGACTGACGCGGTCACATCCACGACAGACTTCGAACGAGGGGCACTGATCGCATGCGCGACACGACGAGCGCCGAACCCGAGGATCCCGCCGGCGGACCGGTTGGTGCCCCGGTGCCACACATCGCGGTGGTCATCCCGGTGTTTCGCGCCGAGGCGCACATCGCCAAGGTGCTGCGCGGCATTCCGCCGTTCGTGCGCACCATCGTGGCGGTCGACGACCAGAGCCCGGATCGCTCGATACAAGTGATCGGTTCGGTGGACGACCCGCGGATCCACTGCGTGCGGCTGCCGCACAACCTCGGGGTCGGCGGCGCGACGCTCGCCGGCTACTGCCAAGCGGTGGAGCTCGGAGCCGAGGTGATGGTGAAGATGGACGCGGACGATCAGATGGATCCGTTGCGGCTGCCGGAGCTGCTCGGGCCGATCCTCGACGGCTCGGCGGACTACACCAAGGGCAACCGTTTCATCCACGCGCAGCGGCTCGACGCGATGCCGTTGGTGCGGCGGCTCGGCAACGTCGGGCTGTCGTTCCTGTCCAAACTGGCGTCGGGCTACTGGGGTGTGTTCGATCCGACCAACGGTTTCACCGCGCTGCACGCACGCGCGTTCGGTTACCTGGACCAGAAGGCGATCGCCCGCCGCTACTTCTTCGAGACCAGCATGCTGGTGGAGTTGAGCCTGGCCGGCGCGGTGGTGCGCGACGTCTACATCCCGGCGCGCTACGGCGACGAGCAGAGCAGCCTCTCACCGATGCGCTCGCTGCTCGGCTTCCCACCGCGCTTGCTGCGCGGGTTCGTGCGCCGCATCTGGGTGCACTACTTCGTGCGCGACTTCGGGCTGCTATCGCTGTTCCTGATCGCCGGCTTGTGTCTGCTGAGCTACGGGGCGGTGTTCGGCATCTCCAACTGGGTCTACTACACCGGTCGTGGTGAAGGCGCGCCGCTGGGCACGATCATGCTCTCGGTGCTGTCGATCACGCTGGGGGCGCAGTTCATCCTGCAGGCGATCCTGCTGGATGTGCAGTCGGCGCCGGTCGAGCCGCTGCAGCGCGGCTCGGCGCGGTTGGCGCGAACGCGCGCCCGGCTGACGGCCGCGGTTCACCCCGAAGTCGAGATCCCGCGCCCGTCCCGCACGGCGACCCCGCACCCCGCACCCTCCTCGACCGAGGTCGGCACGTGATCGCGCGGCCCGACACGCTGAGTGTCGATGTCGAGGACTGGTACCACCTCAACTACGACGCGATGGCGGGCGTCGAACGCCGTGACTTCGAGCCGCGGGTCGAGCGGAACACCGAGCGGCTGCTCGCGCTGTTCGCCGAACACGGGGCCCGGGCGACGTTCTTCTTCCTCGGCTCGGTCGCCGAGGAGTACCCCGAACTGGTGCGCGCCGCCGCCGCCGCAGGTCACGAGATCGCGTCGCACGGCTACGCCCACGAACTGGTCTACAGTCAGTCGCGCGACGCCTTCCGGGCCGACGTGGCGCGGAGCCTGGCGATCCTGCAAGACTTGACCTCGGCGCCGATTCGCGGCTACCGCGCGCCGTCGTGGTCGATTCGCCCCGACCGCGAGACGCCGTGGTTCTACGAGGTCCTGGCGGAGCTCGGGTTGGCGTACTCGGCCAGCCTGTTCCCGTTCACCACTTACCTGTACGGCGACAGCTCGGCACCGCTCGGTTGGTTCCGACCGGGCGACGGAACGATGGTCGAAGTGCCCACCACGGTCGCCGAAGTGGCGGGACGCCGGATGCCGTTCAGCGGTGGGTTCTACCTGCGCGCGCTGCCGTACACCGCGTTGCGCTGGGCGGGGCGTCGGGTGCACGCCGCCGGGCGGCCGGTGATGTACTACCTGCACCCGCGTGAGATCGACCCCGACCAGCCGCGCTTGAAGTTGCCGCGCCGCGACGCGCTGGTCACCTACATCGGGCTGCGCGGCGCCGAGCGCAAGTTGCGCCGCCTGCTGCGCGCGATGCCGACCGCGCCGGTGCCGATCGCCGACTACCTCGCGGCCGAGGGCGCGCTCCCGGCGCACGTGGCGGACGCTGCCCCGGCGAGCACCGGTCGCTGAGGGCCGCGCGCGGCTGTTTGCCGGCATGCCCGGTGGTGGCGGTGTGGTAAACCAACGCCGCTCGTCCCGTCCCACGTCGCGTCCCGCGACGGCCGCCCCCACATGGAAGCTGCATGACCACCCTCGTCAAAGGATCCGACCTCACCCGCAGCGAGCGCACCCTGTTGTTCTGGGCCAGCTTCCTGGCGCTGGCGGCAGCGGGCTTCGGGTTCGCGTTCCGCGTCGCGATGGGAGGTGCCTACAAGGAAGTGTTCCACCTGACCAACCACCAGGTCGGTCAGGTGTTCGGTGCCACGTTGTGGCCGATCGCGTTGACCATGATCGGGTTCAGCCTGGTCGTCGACCGCACTGGCTACAAATGGCCGATGGTCGGCGCGTTCGTGCTGCAGGCAGCTTCCGGAATCGGTACCTACTTCGCGGACAGCTACCTGACGCTGTATCTCGCCGCTCTGTGCGCCGGTCTCGGGCACGGGATCGTCGAAGCGGTGATCAACCCGGTGTGTGCGGCGGTGTACCCACACGAGAAGACCAAGCGGCTGACGATCCTCCACGCTGCGTGGCCGGCGGGTCTCATGTTCGGCACGTTGGCGATCATCCTCGCGCCGGCGGACTGGAGCTGGAAGGTCCATGCGCTGTGGATCCTGCTGCCCGCGGGTGCCTACTTCCTCATGTACTTGCCGTGCAAGTTCCCGGTCGACGAGCGGGTACAGGCTGGAGTGCCGTACCGGGTGATGCTCAAGCAGCTCGGTTTCCTGGGCGCGGCACTGACCTCGTTCCTGCTGACCTACGAGATCGGGAGGCAGTCGGCCGAGCTGGGACTGTGCAAGCTGCCGGCCAACTGGTTCTCGCTCAGCATCTACTTCGGGCTCGGCTTCGGCGCGGCGTTCGGCATCGCGGTGCGCGCCGTCGGGCAACCGCTGTTCTTCCTGCTGTGCGTCCTGATGATCCCGATCGCCACGGTCGAGCTCGGCACCGACGGCTGGATCAAGAACCTGATGGCGCCGGTGCTGGAGAGCAAGCAGTGGAACCCCGCGCTCGGGCTGGTGTTCTCGGCGGCGATCATGCTGGTGTTCCGAGTGTTCGCCGGCGGGATCCTGCGCCGCTTCTCTCCGCCGACCCTGTTGTGCCTCAGCGGTTTGTTCTCCGCGGTCGGCCTCTACTGGCTGTCCGGTGCGACGGGGATCGCGATCTTCGTGGCGTTCGTCATCTACGCGCTGGGCCAGACCTACTACTGGCCCTGTGTGCTGGGTTTCACCTCGGAGCGGTACCCGCAGGGTGGCGCGCTGACTCTGAATACGGTGTCGGCGATCGGGCTGTTGTCAGCGGGGATCATCGGCACGCAGGTGCTCGGGGTCGCGTTCGACCGCTCGACCTACGGTTCGCTCGAGAAGCAGGTGCCCGCGCTCGCCCGCGTCGCGGCGGAACAGAAGTCGTACTTCGGCTACGACTACATGGCGGTCCTTCCCGTGCGACGGGACGCATTCCTGGTCGGCACGGGACAGAAGAAGGTCGACCCGAAACACCCGGTGGCGTCCTACACCCCAGAGGAGCGGTCCGCGTTCGACGCCGGGCGCGGCCTGCCCGCCGCCGAGAAGGCCGGGTTGACCAAGATCATCGACCGCAGCGAGTCGGACGCCGGTCGCGACGCGCTGACCTTCGCCTCCACGGTTCCGCTGGTGCTGGTGCTCGCGTTCGGGCTGATCGCGCTCTACTTCCGCGTCCGCGGTGGCTACCGGCCGATCCAGCTCGGCGCAGCGGACCACTGACCCCGCGGCGTCCGGATCCGCCGGGACGCTGCCGAGCCTCAGGTCCGGGGGCAGGGTGCGCCGAAGCAGCCCCTGTCCCCATCGCTGCGCCATGTCCCGGTTCGTCCTCGAGATCTGCGGCCTGACCAAGGCCTACGGCGACGCCCTCGCCGTCGAGAATCTCGACATCGCGGTCGCGCCGGGCGAGATCCTCGGGTTGTTGGGGCCGAACGGCGCCGGCAAGACCACGACGATCCGCATGGTGACCGGGCTGCTGGCGCCGAGTTCCGGCTCGGCCCGGGTCTTCGGCCACGACTGCTACCGGGAGCGGCCGCAGGTGATGCGGCACGTCGGGTACCTGCCGGATGAGCCGACGTTCCACGACTACCTGCGCGGCAGCGAGGTGCTGCAGTTCGTCGCCGAGATGCACGGCCTCGACCGTACGAGCCGCGCGGCGCGGATCGGTGCGCTGGTCGAACGGCTCGACCTCGGCGAGGCGCTCGACGACTTCGCGGTCCACTACTCGAAGGGGATGCGGAAGCGGCTCGCGCTCGCCTGTGCACTGCTGCACGGCCCGCAGCTGCTGATCCTGGACGAGCCGACCAACGGGCTCGACCCGTTCGCGATGCGCACCTTGTACGCGCTGATCGCCGAGCTGGCGTACGACGGCGTGGCGGTGTTCTACAGCACCCACCTGCTGGACCAGGCGGAACGCGTGTGCCAGCGGATTGCCATCCTGAAGGGGGCACGGCTGGCGGCGATGGGCACCCCGGAGCAGTTGCGCGGTTCGCTCGCGCCGGGGGCGAGTTTGGAGGACGCGTTCTTCGCGGTCGTCGCGGAGCGGTCGGCGAGCGCGCCGGCCGAGTCGCCGCCTGGGGTCCCGGTGTGACCGCCGCGCTGCAACCGCCGGGGATGCTCGCCGCCAGCGTCATCCTCGGACGCTTGGCGGTCCGCCGGCTGAGCAACCGCTGCTCCGCACTGTTCGCCACTCGGCGCCGCACCCGCCGTCCCACGGTCCGCGGTGCTGCACCCGTTCGACTCGGCGTGGCGGCGCCGATCGCGCTCGCCATCGGTCTGCTGCTGGCGACCAACGGTGTCTTGCTCGCTGGCCAGGTGCTGCACGTGCTCGCGGATGCCGCGGCGTCCGCGGCGGGGACGGCCGAGGCGCTGTTCGTCCGCGGCGCATCGTTGCTGCTGGGGCTGTCGTTCGCAGCCGTAGTGCTCCTCGGACTCGGTACCGGCAACCGTGAGCTCGGCCGCGCCGAGTGGACCTTCCCGGGGTTGCTCACCCTGCCGGTGTCGCGCCACGCTCTGTTGCTCGGCAAGGTGGTCGAGTACGCCTTGATCCAGCCGACTGCGTGGCTGGTGCTGTTGCCACTCACCGTGGCGCTGGCCCTGCGTACCGAGCCGAGCGGCGCGGCGCTCTTGATCGCGATCGGAGCCACGCTGTGCCTGAGCGCGATGGCGGGCGCTGCGCGACTGCTCGCCGAGGTCTGGTTGCGCCGCGCCGCCAGCGCGGAGCGCATCCGCAACATCCAGGGCGGGTGCACCCTGCTCGGCGTGTTGACGCTCTACGCCGTGTCGTACCTGGCTCTGGCGCCGACCAAGCCGGAGTGGCTGCCGGAGCTGCTGGCGGCGCTCCCCGACGCGCTCGCCTGGCTGCCTTGCGGCGTGCCGGTGCTGGGCATCGGCGCCGCATCGCACCCTACGGCTGCGGGTGCGCTGGTGTTCGGCAGCAGCGCGGTAGTGGTCGCCGTGCTGTTGGTCGCGACCGCCGGCGTGCTCCGGCTCGGCCCCGCGTCGCCCGCCCGAGCCAGTCGATGCCGTCGCGCGTCGGCGGCAGTTGCCGCGTTGGCTGGTCACGGGATCGTCGGCAAGGAGGTGCGGCTGCTGCTCCGCGACCGCACCCTGATGGTGCAGACGTTGGTCCTGCCGGTGGTCGTGTTGGGCTTCCAGCTGCTGATCAACCCAGCCCTGCTCACCGCTGCGGGTGAGGGACCGCAACACGCGGCGATGCTGGCATTCGCGGTGGGGGCGTATGTGGTCGCTGCCGGCTGCGGCGCGGTGCTCGGTGGCGAGGGTGGAGCGTTGTGGCTGCTCTACACCTTCCCGCGGCCGATCGGCGCGATGCTGCACGGCAAGGTGCGGGTCTGGGCCTCGATCGGCGGGCTGTACGCGGCGGTCGTGCTGTGGACGGCGCCCGGTGCTCGGGGGGCGGCGTTGCCGGAGCTGCTGGCGCTGGCCGCGGTGGTGGTCGGCGGGGTGTGGATCCATGCGTTCCTCGCCGCGGCGATCGCGGTGCTGTGTGCCGGGCGGGGCTTGCCGGCCGTCGAGCGTCGGGTTCGTTCCAGTGCGTTCGTGCTGTTCTTGGCGCTCGCCGGGCTCTACGGACACGCGGTCTATGCCGGGGACGGCGTGACGCGGTTCGCGACCGTCGTGCTGGCAGCGTCGTGTGCCGCGGCGTTGTGGCAGCGGGTGCGCGCGCGCGAGCGTTGCCTGGTGGACGCCCACGCGGCGGTGCCGCGCGATCCCGGGTTCGCCGAGGGTGCGGTGGCGTCCCTGGTGTGCTTCGTGCTCGGCAGGTCGGTCGCCGGCGCGCCGGACACCTTGGTCCCTGCTGCTGCGGTGCTCGCCGTCGGTGCGTGCGTTGCGATCGGTCGCCTGCTGCGCGGGTGCGCATGGCGCGGCGACGTCGAGGCGCCGCAGACGCGGATCGGCTGGATCGCGGTGGCGGTGCTGGTCGGCGCGCTGTGTGGGTCGGTGACGCTCGGCTACGTGTGGGCGGTCGGGCTCGACCACGCTGCGCTGGCTCACGCCTTCCCGACCGTGCCGTTCGCTGTGGAGGAACGCGATGTGCTGCGGCTGCTGGCCGGGGTGGTGTTGGCGCCCGCGGTGTTCGAGTGGATCCACCGCGGCATGGTCTTGCGCGGTCTGCTCGCGTTGCGGATCCCCGCCGCGGTCCCCCTCGGCGCCGGTCTGTCGATGCTTGGCGCACCGCCGTGGCTTTGGCCGGCGGCGTTCCTCCAGGGCGCGGTCACCGGATGGGTGTTCGGGTGCGGCGGCACCGCGGCCGCGGCGTCATGCCACGCGGCGAGCTTGGCGACCCTGTGCCTGCTCGCGAAGGGTTGACGTGTTTGGACCGAGCAGCCAAGTGCGCCGCTCGGTTGCGCGTGGTGCGGGCCTCGTCGGCCCGGCGCGAGCAGGGTGCTCAGTTGGCGTCCAGGTCGCGGTAGAACCCGCTGGTGTCCTCGAGCTGGTGCAGGTAGACGTGCCAGTCGATCCGTTCGTCGGCGCGGATGTCCTCGACCACGTTGCTGCCGAACAGGTAGTTCACCACCCAGTCGGCCAGGCTGGATTCCCCGGTCAGCGACCGGCCTTCGATCATCGGCTCCAGCCGCAGGATGTCGTGCTTCAGCAGCGAAGAGCCCTCCGCGGCGATCCGCCGGTTCTGGATCAGGTCGGTCTCGCTGCGGCTGATGAGCTTCAGCAGGTCGGCCACGTCGGCGTAGGCGCTACCCTCGTACAGCTCCTTGAACAGCAGGTGGATGATGATGACCATCTCCTCCTCGGTCAGCGCGTACTCGCGCATCAGACGCATGGCCGGCAGTTTGGCGGCGTTCTCCGTGGCTTCCAGCCGGGCCCGCAAGCGCGTCCAGGCGGCCTCGATGCGCATCGACAGCGACCGGCCGGGCCGGTAGGTCGTGTTGTGCAGCCGGTGCCATCGATCGTGGCTGAACACCCGATCGGAACGCTGCTGGTACAGGTTCTGGATGACGTGAAGGTCGACCAGGAGCTCGCGGTTGCTGGCGTACGGGTCGTGACGTCCGGGGCGCCGCGCCGCGCTGCGCCGGCCTGCGACCTCCTGCCGGAAGCCGTCCAGTGCCTCTTCGGAGAGCACGAACCGCGCCTCGAGCACGTCGTCCGGGTTCTCCTCGTCGTCCTCGAGTACCACCAGTCCCGACGCGCGCAGGGGTGCGTCGGGCAGCAACAAGTCGGCGCGTGCCAGCACGTCGTACGCGCTCTCGAAGATCGCCGCGAGCACCAGCCGCCCCTGCAGCGCCGGGTCTTCGCAGCGCGTTTGCCGGTACAGCAGGACCGCTAGAATCTGGAAGTGCTCCGGAGCCAGTGGAAACGTCTGCACCACGCGCGCGAGCGGACCGCGGAACTGGTACGCGCGCAGGTCGCGCGTCAGTTGATCGTGCTTGCGCTGCGATTGGCGACGCAGTCGCGTGCGTGCTTCACGCGCCAGCTCGGGATCGCTCAAGCGGGTGCGGATCTGCTGCAGATCCTCACAGGTACTCAGCAGCTTGCGCAACTCCGGGCTTCTGCGGGGGCTCTTCATAAGTGCTTTGTAGATCGAAGCTAGTGCGAGGGGCTTCACCAGCCGCTGGTCTATTATCCACCGTGGATGGAGGGTGCAAGCAACCCTCTGTTGCGGTGCACCGTGGGGCATTCTGGAGTGGTTTCCGAACCCCTTTTCTGGCAACGACCGAGGCCGAAAATGCGCTGGGCCGCACGGCCAGAACCGGGAAGATTTTCCCTGTATTGGCCCCGTCCGGGGGGGTGGTTTGAGGCCCGCCGGGCGGTGGGTGAGGGCCGGGGCGGACGCGGTGCCGATCGCCTGCGTCGCCCTGGTGGTGTTCTTCCTGATCCGCGAGCACCTGTTGCGGGCCTACCGGATTCCCTCGAAGAGCATGGAGCCGACCCTGCACGGCGACCCCGTGCACGGCGACTTGGTGCTGGTCGACAAGTCGGCGTGGTGGTTCCGCGATCCCGAGCCGTGGGACCTCGTCACGGTGCGCGCCGCCCAGGCCGGCGCCAGCCACTTGGTGAAGCGCATGGTGGCGATGGGACCCACCGAGCTACGGATCGCCGGCGGCGACTTGTTCGCGCGTCGTGACGGGGGCGCGCTGCAGCGGGTGTGCAAGCACCCGATCACCCACCGTGATCTGCGCATCCCCGTGTTCCGCCACCCCGACCCGTCCTGCGAGCAGGGTCTCGAGGACTTCTTCCACCTGCCCTCCGGCATTGCGGTCGCCGCCTCGGATGGCACGGTGATGCTCGGCAGTTCGGGCGACCTGCCGACGGTCCGCGGGCGGCTCGCGCAGGCCGTGACCGCGGGACGCGCGATGGCGCCGCCGCTACCGGGGTTCATCGCGACCCACAAGCCGATCGACACCTCCTACCTGAATCCGTCCGGCCGCCGCGAGGGCGTGGGTCGTAGCTGGTTTGCCGACGTCGGGCTGGCCGTGCGGGTTCACATCGCCTCGCCCCCGGCCGCGTTCGTGTTCGTGCTCGAGCACCGCGAACGGGTCTATGCGCTCGCGTGGGAACAGTCCGGGCGCATGTGGTCGTTTCGGCGGGGAGCAGCCCCGACCGAGTTGCCGCGCGCCGCGCCGATGGTCGCCGACCGTACCGCGGAACTCGCGTTCGGCTACCTCGACGGACACCTGTTCCTCACCAGTGACGACACCGTGCTGGCCTACTTCGCGCTCGAGCTCGACCCCAACGAGAAGAGCTACCTGCGGCAGAATCGGCTGCAGCTCGGGCTGTGCGACGGCTCGGCGCGCATCGAGCACATCACCGCATTCCACGACATCCCGATCGCCAGCGACCCCGGGCGGATGGCCCGGAACAACGGCGTGTACGAGCTCGGCCCCGGCGAGATGTTCCTGCTCGGCGACAACACCCACGACAGTGCGGACTCACGGAGCCGACCCCCGGTGGCCCGGCGCCGGTTGATCGGCCGACCGATCGCCATCCTCGCGCCCCGCCGCCGTCGCAAGTGGCTGGCCCGGTGAACGGTCGACCGCAGCCGCCGTCCGAGGTGCCGGGGGTCTCGGTGGCGCTGGTCGCCACGGTCGCCTATGGCCTGATGTTCTTCGCCGCGGTGCTGTGGCTGCATTGGGGTGCGCGGCCCGGTCGGCTCGCCGAGCTCGCGGTTGGCGAACGAGGGGTCGTCGCGGCCACCGCATCGGGCGCTGCGCTGGGCCTCACCGCCGCCGGCCTGCTCGCGGTCGCCGGGCGTTACTTGGCGCCGATCCGGGAGCTAGAGAAGAACATCCGCGAAGCGATGGGCGAGCTCACCGAAGCAGAGATCGTGGCGATCGCCGTCGTGTCCGCGGTCGGCGAAGAGACCTTCTTCCGCGGCGCGCTGCAGGAGTGGGTCGGTCCGTACTGGGCCGCCGCGGTGTTCGGTCTGCTGCACACCGGGTCGGGCATGCGGATATGGACGGTGATCGCGGGTGCGCTGGGGCTCGCGTTCGGTCTGCTGGTCGACGCCGGACTGGGTCTGCTGTCGGCCGCGGTGGCCCACGCCTTGATCAACTACCTGTCGCTGCGAAGGATGAACGCGCCATGAGCTGGATCCACGCCGTCTTTGCTGCCGCGAGTCTGCTGCCGCAGGGAAGTCCCAAGCCCACCAAGCCGGACGAGTCCGGCCAGAAGTCCGCGCAGGCCGACGCGCCGCGGTTCAAGCCGGTGCCGATCCCCCGCGCCCTGGTGAAGGCACTCGGCGACCGCAAGATCACCATCGACGGCGCGCTGGACGACTGGCCGAAGGTCGTGCCGATCTCGCTGCGCGATCCGCGTCAGGTCTCGGGCACTGCGCTCGGTGCCTACCGCGGACCCAACGACATCTCGGCGCAGCTGTACATGCTGTGGGATGCGCAGTACCTCTACGTGGCTGCACAAGTGCTCGACGACTGGCACCGCGGACTGCCGAGCAAGGCCGGCCTGCGCCAGGAGATCCCACCGGTCGACCACGTGATGTTGATCTTCGATCCGGAGCGCAACACCCGCGACATGGGCGACGACCGAGGGCGGGTCGAGGATCGCGGCTTCTACCTCGCCGACCTGGAGCGCACCGCCGGCAAGCTGATCACCTGGGACCTGCTGCGCGGCAGCAAGACCGTGACGCCGGGCGGGAGCCTGCAGGTCACCCGGCGCGACAAGGAGGGGGTGACGATCTACGAGGCGCGCATTCCCTGGGACGCGGTGTTGCCGCCCGGCCAGCACCCGCAGCTCGGGCGGGTGCTCGACCTGCAGATCCTGGTCGACGACTTCGACGAAGCGACCGACTCGCTGCCGCAGACCCGCGTCGGCTGGACCTTCGGCATGGGTCCGCAGATCTCCCCGGCGCTGTGGGGCTCGATCATGCTGATCGGCCAGCAGGATCTGGGTGGCGAGGCGATGCCCGCATTCCCACCGCCGCCCGCGGTGCGCAGCAGCGTGCCGGAACGCGAGTACTGGATCGAACTGCTGCGCAAGATCCGCGGTCTGCCGCCGGCCTTCGTCACCGAGTCGGATGCCGACCCGGCGCTGGTAGGCGGATCCGCGCGACACCAGGCGCTGCTCGATCTCGAGGGGTTCCTGCGCAGCTACCCGCGCCTCGACAACCTCGGCTTCCACCACCGGGTGCAGCGCAGGATGGTGCGCGAGATCGCCGGGTTGGTGCAGAGCGGGTTGCCGTTCTACTGGGACCAGACGATGCGCGACCTGCAACGGCGCGCCACCCCGGCGCCGCCCAAGGGCACGATCCGCGTGTTCCGCCTCCCGCAGGGCGGGTTCTACGTGCGTAGCGACACGGTCAACTTCGCCGTCGATCCGTGCGGCGTCGGGGTCGAGCGCCTGTTCGTCGAAGGGGGCATCGACTTCGTGGTGCTGACGCGCCCGGCCGAGGTGACCCGGCGGCAGGACCCGTTGCTGGTGCGCATGTCGGCCGCCAAGCCGAAGCGGCAGTTCTTCACTCACCTGCAGTTCCACCTCACCGGTGCGGTACCGGGCAGCATGTCGGTGGTGAAGCCGTTCACCGACTACCGGGTGGGCGGGCTGCGCCGCGTCACACCGATAGGGATGATGACCGCGGACGGCAAGGTCACCATGAGCTACGGCTACCTGGTCGAATGGGAAGACGGCCGCTCGCTGATGGCGGCCGGGCTCTCGGTCTCGGACAAGGAGCTCGCCAAGGTGAAGGTCCGCCCCGACGTCTTGCTGTTGTCCGCGGCGCACGACTCGGCCGCGCACGTCGCCACGCGCATCGCGCCGAAGTGCATCGTCCTCGACGACACCCTGATCGCGGAGGAGTACCCGGCGCAGTTCGGTGGTCGGGTTTCGTACGCCAAGGCGCTGGCACTGCAGAGCAAGTTGAAGCCGTGCCCGTCGGTGATCCTGGCGCCCGGCGAGTCGATCGACGTGCGCAAGTGAGCGCGGCCGATCGCACCGTCCGCAGCGCGGTCGTCAGCCGTTGGACTGCGGTTGGAGCCGCGACCACAGCTCGACCAGTCCGCGGTGCACGAGATCGGGCACCGGGGTCACCGGCAGCGTGCCGTGCTTGGCGTAGATCGCCGCTTCCCCGCCGGTGAGCACGACGCGCAGCTGCGGGTCGTCGGCCGCGTCCGCCAGCGCGCGCACCGCGCGCTCGACTACCCCGCAGAAGGCGTGCAGGACGCCGCTGCTGACCGCGTCCTTGGAGCTGCGTGGCACGGCGAGCGGCACCGCGCCGAGGTCCGCGGCTGGCAAGACCGGCGCGCGCTGCGCCAGGCCGAACGCCATGGTGGCCGCCCCGGGCGCGATCATCCCGCCGCGGAACCGCCCGTTCGCGTCGACCAGGTCGATGGTGACCGCGGTGCCACAGTCGACCACGACGCACGCTTCGCCGAACCCGTGGTGCGCGGCGAACGCCGCGACCCAGCGGTCGCTACCCAAGGTCGCCGGGGTGGTGTAGTCGGACTCCAGCGGACAGGGCAGCTGGTGCCCGGCGACCGCGAACGGGATGCGCCGCTCCGCGGCCAGCGCGGCGAGTGTGTCGAGTCCGCCGGCGACGTTCGAAGTCGCTGCGATGGCGCAGGGCGCGCGTTCGAGCAGAGCCGCGAGCGCACCTCGGTCGGTGTGCCCGAGCTGCGACCGGTGGGCTGGCTCGTCGTCGTGCACCATGCAGTCCAGCGTGCTGTTGCCGCAGTCGACGGTCAGCAGTCGGACGTCGAGTCGGCGCCACGGCACCGGGTCGCGGAAGGGGGGCAGCAAGGTGGCCACGGGGCGACAGCATAGGCGCTGTGGACGGTGCTGCGCGCCTGGCCGTCGCGCCGAGTGCCCGCGGGCGGACGCCGCTTCATGCTCGGAGGGATCGGCCAGCGAAAGCGCTTGCTGCAGGCCGGTGCTGCTTCGCCGTGTCGCCGCCAGATCGGTGTAGCCAGCAAGTTTGGGGACGACCCGGCGGGGGGCATCGTTCGTGTTGCTAGGAATCTGCGCCACGGGATGACAACCCATGAGATCCGCGCCTTCCAGCACCCGTCACCCCCCGCAAGCCTCGCCGAATCCACCGATTTGGCTGCGCCTTCGGGCGGCGACCTGCGCCGAAAACCACGCACCTCCTGAATCGCCCTTCCGTGGCGCAGAGTCCAGCCGAGCCGGTCGAACCGACCGTCAGGGACTCGCCACGAGTGCGTCGATCGCCGGGCGGTAGACCTGCTCCGCCCGCGCGTCGCAGAATGCGGTGAACTTCGCCTGCAGCTCGGCGAGCAGTGCGCTGTGGCGCACCGGCGCACCGTCGAGGATGTCGACCGGCGCGATGTCGCGCAGCGTCGCGGTGAGGAACACCGCGTCGGCGCCGCGCACGTCCGACTCGAACAGATCCCGCTCGACACAGGGAATCCCCTCGCGCGAGCACATCTCGAGCACCAGGCCGCGGGTCACGCCCGCCAGCAACCCGGCGCTCAGCGGCGGCGTGACCACCGTGTCACCGCTGATGATCCACAGGTTCGCGGTCGACGCCTCGGACAGGCGGCCATCGGTGTTGACGAACAAGCAGTCGGTGGCGCCGCGCGAACGCGCCTCCGCCAGGCCCATCACGTTGTGGACGTAGCTGCCGCTCTTGATCGATGGGTCGAGCGCGTGGCCGGGCAGGCGCTGGCGCGGCACGATCGCCAAGTGGGATGGGCCGCTGCGCCTGGGCGGCAGTTCGCGCACCAGGATCACGCAGGTGTTCGGTCCGGTGGCGTACGACACGTCGATGTTCGGTGCGGTGCCGCGACCCCGCGTCACGATCACCCGCACGTAGCTGTCCCGATTGCCGGCCGCCGCGAGGGTGTCGACCAGCCGCCGCGTCAGCGCTCCGTCACTGAGGTCCAACTCGAGCATCAGGCCGGCAGCGGAACGGTGCAGCCGCGCCAGGTGCTCCGGCCAAGCGAACGGGATCCCGGCCCTGGTCCGGATGACTTCGTAGACCGAGTCGCCGAACAAGAAACCCCGGTCCATCACCGACACGGTGGCCTCGGCTTCCGGCACGATGCGGCCGTCGACGTTGCACAGGTTGGTCATGGTCGCTCTTGCCCCGCGTCCGGAGTCCGTCGCGAATCGCCGGGCGCGGGCACTGGTGCATGGTTGTAGCTTTCCGCGCCGGTGGCTCCTAGATTGAGCGTTTCCCGCGCCACCGTCCCAGCCGAGCCGCAGCATGTGTGGATTCATCTCGATCTTCGGTCCCCCGGGGTCCGACGTCGTACGCGATGCGTTGAGCGGGCTGCTGGCGATCCAGCACCGCGGACAGGATGCGGCCGGCGTGGTCGCATTCGACAAGAAGTTCGAGACCAAGAAGGGGCTGGGACTGGTCCGTGAGGTGTTCCAGCAGAAGCATCTGAAACGCCTGGCCGGTCCGGCGGTGGTCGCCCACGTGCGCTACCCGACCGTGGGCACCGGAAGCGGAACCGACGTGCAGCCGTTCACCATCGATTTCCCGCTCGGGATCGCGATGGCCCACAACGGCAACGTCACCAACTTCCAGCAGCTCAAGCGCACCTACTTTCGGCAGCGCAACATCCACCTGCACAGCGATTGCGACCTCGAGGCGGTGCTCTACGTGTTCGCCGGGGCGCTGGTCGCGGCGCGCGGCAGCGATCCGATCACGCCGCAGGCGCTGCAGGCGGCGGTGGCCGAGGTGTTCCGCGTGGTGAAGGGTGCCTACTCGGTGGTCGGCTACATCGCCGGCGCCGGGATGTTCGCGTTCCGCGACCCGTACGGCATCAAGCCGATCATCATGGGCGAGCGGCACGACCCGGACGGCCCCACCTTCGCGGTTGCTTCGGAGTCCGTGGTTCTCGATGTCGCGGGCTTCGAGCGGCACCGCGACCTGGCGGCCGGCGAGCTGTTGTGGATCGACGAGGCGAGGAAGCCGCAGTTCTTCCAGGTCGGCGACCGCCCGCATCGCCCGTGCATCTTCGAGTACATGTACTTCGCCCGTCCCGACAGCACCTTGGACGGGATCTCGGTGTACGAAGCGCGGCTCGAGTCCGGCAAGCGACTCGCTGCGGCGTGGCGTGAAACCGGCCTCGAGGTCGACGCCGTGATGCCGGTGCCCGAGTCCGCCCGCACCGCGGCGCAGACCATGGCCGAAGAGCTGGGTGTGCCGTACCGCGAGGGTTTGGTGAAGAACCGCTATGTCGGCCGAACCTTCATCATGGCCAACGACGAACTGCGCCGTGACTCGGTGCGCGACAAGCTGAATCCGATCCGCTCGGAGTTCGAGGGCAAGCGGGTGCTGATCGTCGACGACTCGATCGTCCGTGGGCACACCAGCCGTCAGTTGGTGAAGATCGCCCGCCAGATGGGCGCCGCGAAGGTCTACCTGGCGTCGTACTCACCGCCGCTGCTTCACCCGTGCCTGTACGGCATCGACATGTCGACCAAGCGGGACTTCATCGCGCTCGACAGGAGCGTCGAGCAGGTCGCCGAGGAACTGGGCTGTGACTACCTGCTGTTCCAGACCATCGACGACATGGTGGCGGCGACCAATGCCCATGCCGCGCACGAGATCGAGTTCTGCAAGGCGTGTTTCGCGGGCGAGTACCCGACCGGCGACGTGACCCAGGAGATGCTGCACGACATCGAGCACGACCGGCTGTCGGCTGCAGGCACGGACTCGGGGGGTGGTTCGTGAGCGACGCGCCGCGCGACCTGGCCGCGGCGCTCGGACGGGTGTCGAGCGGCCTCTACGTGGTAACCACCGGGACCGGCGATGCCGCCACGGGGTTCCTCGGCTCGTGGGTGATGCAGGCGGGTTTCGCGCCGCCCGCGGTCACTGTCGCGGTGCAGCGCGACCGACCGATTCGCGAGCTGCTCGCCCGGTGCGGACACTTCTGCATCTCGGTGCTCGCTCCATCCAGCATGGCGCTGATGAAGCACTTCGCGCGCGGCTTCGGCCCCGGCGAGAACGCGTTCGCCGGCATCGACACGCGATTCGCCGAGTGCGGTGTGCCTTTCCTGCCGCAGGCGCATGCACATCTGGTGTGTCGCGTGCTGGGCGAGACCGCCTGGTCGGACCACGTGATCGTGTGCGGCGAGGTGCTGTCGGGATCGTGTGCCGACCTGGCCGAGGCTCCGTTGACGCACACCCGCAAGAACGGTCTGAGCTACTGACCGAAGGTGGCGCACGCGGTGGTTCTGGCGGCGGGGCGAGGACGGCGGATGGGCGCGGACAAGGCGTTGCTGCTGCTGGGTGGTGAATCCGCGGTCGAACGGGTGGTGCGGATCTGCCGCGCCGGCGGTGTGGCCGGTGTCACCGTGGTGCGTTCCCGAGGAGCGGCGCCGCTCCCCGACGGGCTCGCCGCCGAGTCGGTGCTCAGCGAAGGCTCGGACATGGTCGAGAGCGTGCGTGCCGGGGTGCGCGCGCTACCTCCCGAGTGCCGCGCCGTGTTGGTGTTCCCGGTCGATCACGCGATGGTCGCCGAGGCGACGGTCTCCGCGTTGCTGGCGGCGCTGCACCGCGGTGCCGCGGTGGCGCTTCCGGTGTCCGAGGGACGTCCGGGCCATCCGATCGGTCTGTCGCGTGCGGTCGCATGCGAAGTGAACGGCGACATCGTGACGTTGCGCGACGTGGTGGGTCGCGATCCGGTTCGGATCGTCGCGGTGCCGGTCACCGATGCGTGGATCCACCGCGACCTGGACACTCCCGAAGACCTCGCGGCAGCGCGCGCGGAGATCGGCTGAGGACGGTGGGCGAAGCGGCGCGCAGCGACCCCGACCGGTTGGTGCTCGGGCGGCACCAGTCGGACAACGCCTTGGCCCGCGCGCCGTCGTTGGGTTTCGCGATCGGCGCAGCGGCCATCAGCAGCACGGCGTCTGCGGGCTTGGTCGGTTGGATCCTGCACCGATCCGGTGTCCATCAGGCGATCACGATCGCGGTGTCTGCGGTGGTGATGATCGGCGTCGCGGTGCTGTCGTTCCGCCTGCTCACCAGGGTGCAGCGACGCCTGACGACTTGGTGCGAACTCGGACCCGAGTCGTTCGAGGTCGAATGGGCACCGCGCTTCGGCGACAGCCGTCGCGTGTCGCTGCCCCTGCGGGCGCTCGGTGGAATCGAGCTGCACACTTCGCCGCCCGGCGTCACGCTCGGCTGGGGGTTCCGCGGCGCGAAGCACGATTGCGAGGCGTTTGTCTCGATCCCGGCGTTGGCGATCGAGGACGAGTTCGAACGGCTGGTTGCGCACGTCGAGCGGTTCGCCGCCGGGTCGCTGTGTTCGGTGGCCGGCGAGGATGACCTGCGCTACCTGGCGGCGTGGACCTGGGCCGATTTGTTCCCGTGGCAGCACATGGTGCTCCGTGCCAAGCACGACATCGAGTTGGCGCGCGGCAACTGCACCCTGCTGACCACCGGGATCCACGAGTTCCAAGTGCAGCGCGAACCGGACGACAGCGTGTCGGTCCTGCGCGCCGAGGGATCGGATGGCGGATCGCCCTCCGCCGAACTGCAGATCACCGGTCGGTGGGTGGTCGAGCGTCGCGGAGTGGTGCTGGCTCGCCTCGGCACCTGGGACCCGTTCGCGATCCACATGCAGCTCGGTAGCGGGGAGTCGCTCGAGCTGCGGCGCAGCGACAAGTCGCTGACCATCGACGGTCGGCCGGTCGGCGCGGTGATCACCGAATGGGGGCAGGAGCGGTTGGAGCTCCGCGAACCGGTCCCGGAACCCCTCGCATTGTTGCTGTTGTTGTTACCACGCGTATCCGGCGCCTGATCGCGGTGCGTGTCGTGCGGCCGATGGGGTGGGGCGGATGCGTGGCTCGAAGAGCCCGCCGGGTGATCGAGCCACCCGGGCTCCGGTGCTGTCGGGAATTCCCACACCATCTGCTATGGTGAAAGACGCCAAACGATCGATGGCATGCCCATGAGAACCCGCCTCGCCCTCATCCTGCTGCCCGTGCTGTGCTCCTGCGTCTCGCCGGTGGGAGTTCGGATGCACGCGGCATACCTTCACGTCACGCCGGGCGGCGATCTCGGGCTCGAGGACGCGGCCCACACGCGGCAGCTCTCCGATGTGAAGATCAACCTCGGCGATGGCTTCAGTCTCGACAACGCGAGTGCGCCGTACCTCCGGCTCGACCTGACCGCCAGCGATTGGAATCTGGAGCTGTCGGGGTTCCGCTACAAGGACCGCTCGGATTCGCGCTTGTCGGCGCAGTTCGGCGACATGCCGTCGGGGACCGAGGTCAACAGCAGTTTCGGGGCGGTGAACGCCAAGGGTGCACTCACCTACTCGCTGCTCGACCTCGGGGTGGTCAACCTCGCCGCGGGCGTGTGTCTCGACTACTTCGACATCGACATGGACGTGCGCGCGAAGAACCCGCTGCCCGCGCCGGCGACCAGCTACGAGAACACCGACTACCGCGCGCCAGTCCCGATGCTGTTCGCACGCGCTGCGGTCGACGTCGGGCCGGTCGGCGCCGAGGTCAGCCTCGGGTGGATGAATGCGGGCCTGCAGGACGCCAAGGGCGTGTTCCTCGACCTCGACGGAATGATCAGCTTCCGGCCGATCCCCAACGTCGACGTGTTCGGCGGCTACCGCTACATCAAGATCGATGCGCGGGGCATCGTCGATGCACAGAAGTTCGATACCGACCTGCACCTGCACGGCTGGTACGTCGGTGTCGGCTTGAACTTCTGAACCGAGCCGCGCCAAAGCTCGGTCCGTTCGTCGCTGGGAAGCCCGAAGGGCGCGAGGCACCGCGAAACGAGCCTTCCACCGGGTTCAGGGCGTTGCGCTTCCGCCGGCGACCCCGCTACGCGTGCTCGTGGGCGAGAGGAAGGGCGGTCGGAGGCGTCGCCCCCTCGGGTTGCATCGCACGGTCGCGCGCGTTCAGCGAGGCAGCGTCATGCTGCGCCGGAGCACCAACCGTGCTTCGTTGCTCTGCACGTAGGCGAGCCAGGCGAGGATGGCCTCGTCCGGGTGGCTGCGGGTGACCGCACGGAACGTGCACCCGAAACGCCACGCGCCGCGCTCCAACTGGTCGCGGGTCGGTCGCACTCGATCGACTTCGAGACCCCGGACGGTGGTGGACCCCTGTGCTGCGGCGAGCGGCACCAGGCCGATCGCGAACGGGTGGTTGCTGACGTGTGCCAGGACCTCTTCCGGCGTGCGCAGACAGACGGCCAGGTTGGCGGCCTTGCCCTGGAACTGCATCCACTGTGCCGCGGCGTCGTCATCCGTGTTGCCGAGCAGGCACACCGGTTCGATCGAATCGTCCGACCAGCCGAGCGGTTGCCAGGAAGTCACCTTGCCCTCCACCAGGTCGCGCAACTGCTCGTATCGGATCGAGTGGACCGGGTTGGACAGGTGGATCACCGGAGCCAGGATGCGGTGGCCCACCACCTGCTGTTGGAGACCGTGTCCCTGTTCCCGGGCCGAGAGCTCGCAGCCGACCAGAGCCACGTCCGCGTCGTCGAGCAGCAAGTGATCGAGGCAGGCGCGGTCTTCGGCGCGGTGCAACACTACGTCGTGGTTCGGGTGGGCCCGTTCGAAGCCACGTTCGAGCGCGGCGCCGATCAAACGGTGCGCGGTGGGTGAACAGAACACGTCGAGTCGCACGCGGGGCGCCGGCGGGGCCACGCTGCCGCGCGCCGGCTCGCTCGTGCCTGCACCGCCGGGTCCGGGGGCCGCCGGAACCGTCGCTACCGGCGAGTGGATTTCGGCGCGGATCGGCTCCGCCGGTCCTTCGAGCGGTGCATCCATGCCCGGTGGCACCGGTGGCGACGCGCTGGCTGGTGCGAGGCCGACGTACAGCAGGCTGCTCAGACCGATCGCGAACGCCGCCAGCGTGGCTTGGACCGGCGTGACGGGCTTGTTCGGTCGGTTCTTCACTGCTGTGCTGTCGTTTCCCCCCGCACCGAGGTGTGGCGCTGTGGGTGTGTCGGACACCGTGCGAACCGATGTTGAGCAAGGCCGCGCCGCGGGTCTCGATCTGCGTCGCGTGGTCGGGGAGGAGCGCTGCGATCGAGGTCTCGCGGCGCCTGGGCCGAGTTCGCATTCCGCTCGGGCTGCGGCTTCCATGCCACACCTTCCCCGCGTCTGCGGCGTCCCGCTTGGTCGCCTTGCTCGCGCCCAAGGGCGTCGCCGTCTGGTCAGGGGTGCGGCAGCGCGCTCGCTAGTGCCCCGCGTCCGGAGTTCGCAGCACATGTGCCCGGCCATTCGACCCGCTCGCGGCGTCGCAGCTCCTCAGCTTGTCCACCAACAAGCCGTGTCGTCGCGGCTCCTTGCGAGCGAACCGCATGACTCGACGACTTGTGCAACGAACTTCGGACACACCCCACTAGCGCCCGCCAGTCAGCGCCCGCACCAGGGCCGGGATCGACGTGTCGTAGCGGTAGCTGGTGCCGAAGTGCCCGTCGTCGAACTCCTCGTAGTGGTGCGGTACCTCGAGGTCGCCGAGTCGGCGGTGCAGCAGGCGTGCCCCGAGCTGCAGGTGGTACTCGTCCCTGGTCCCGACGTCGATGAACAGCAACTGCAAGGCGCGCAGTGCTCCGAGATGGTCGGCGACCCGCCGGTACGGATCGTGTTCGAGCCAGCGGGCGAACACGTCCTCGCGGAACGCACCGGTGTTCGGGTCGAACGGCAACTGGTAGCCACCGTCCACCAGCGGCGAGTAGCACGCGGCCATCGCCACCATGCTGAGCGTGATGATCTGCTCGGAGCTCTTCTTCTCGCCCACCGACAGCTGGTCGAGGAACGCGTTCACCGAACCCGCGCGGGCGATCGCCGCCGCCGCCTTGGGGATGTCCGGGAGGTAGCCGTACTCGAAGTAGCAGTCGCCGCTGTGGCAGGCCGCGGCCGCGAACGTGCCCGGCCGGTCCATCACGACCCGCAACGCGCCGAATCCGCCGCTGCTCTTCCCGGCGACCCCCAGCGGCCCGACCCCCAACCGCTCGCGCACCAGCGCGACCAACTCCTCGGCGAGATACTCCTGGTAGTGGCCGACCGCGGGCGAGTCGAGGTATTGGCTGCCGCCCAGTCTGGTGCTGCAGTCGACGAGCACCAGCACCGCGGGTGGGCAGCCGGCGGCGATCAACCGATTCATCCGGTCGTCGATTGCCGGTGCGAACAAGTTGTCCGCCAGCATGCCGCGCCCGCGCCCGACGAATCCCGGGAGCAGGAACAGCGCCGGCAACCCGGCGCAATCGTGCTCACCACGTCCCGGCGGTAGGTAGACGTAGACGCGGCGCTCGGCGGGATCGCCGAGCGGATTGCCCGCCAGACAGGTGCTGCGGTGCCGCCAACACAGCACTGAGCCTTCGGGGATCGCGGCCAGCGCGTTCGCCTAGTTGTGGACCAGCTCCATCACCGGTCCGCGGTTGAGCTGCAGGAAGCCCACCGTGCCGCTGGCGGCACCGGCTTGACCCGAGATCACCGACATGGCGATGGTCTCCTGGCCGACGGTGCTCCCGAGTGTGATCTTCACGCCATCGGACATCGCGAAGCCGAGGTTCGGGTTGACCCGTTGGTCGGCGACGCCCCACTGGCTGTAGAGGCTGGCGTTGATGTACGCGCTGTTGGCGGGCACCGGGATCGACAGCGAGGCGACGCCGAACGCGTTGGTCTGGGCCGCGACCGGGAAGGTCAGGTCGGTGTAGACGTTGCAGCCGGTGAGCCCCATGAATGCCAGCGACAGCGGCAGCGGAACGCCGTTCCACAGCGTCGAGCTGGCGCCGAAGTAGCACACCACCGGAACGCTGTTGGGCGCGCCGAACAAGTGCAGGTCGACGTTGCCGGCCCCGGGATTGGGAGCCGTGCCGTGGACGCGGTTGGCGTCCTGCGGGCAGCCCAGGCTCGAGGGTGTGATCAGGTCGACCGTGCCACCGTTGTTCGGCTGGCTCTCCACCGCATCGATGTAGTAGATGTGCGTGCGGTTGCGCGACGCGTACGCGTAGTGCTCGACGACCAAGTTGGTGCCGTTGTGGGTGAACGGCTGCACGTTGAACGGGAACGTGATCGAGAACGGCGCCGGGTTGGCGGGGTTGGTCGGGTACGGGATCGTCGGGGTGTTGGTGTTCAGGTCCAGCGCGGCGGCGAACACCGTGGTCCACGCCGCAACGCCGTTGGCCCGGTTCTCGTACTGCGGCACCAGGTTGGTGTACGAGGTGGTGGAGTTCGCCATCCGGATGCGCCAGTTCAAGGTCCCCGTCGCCGGGTCGCGGTGCATCGGCTCGTAGGTGCTGAACACCTTGTCCAGGCGGTTCTCTTCCCGCCGGTAGCGGACCTCACTGATCTGCTTGCTGGCCGGCAGGCCGGTTAGGTTGGAGACGTCGATCCAGGTGGCGTGCCGGATCTGGTCGACACCGAACGGTTCCACGTCGAGCGAGGACCCCGGCTTTAGAGCGTAGGCGGGCGGCACCACTTTGGTGCCCTGCGCCGGCGCGAGCGCGGCGCCGATGAGCACCGCGGGGAGGGCGACACGGGAAGGTCGGATCATGGCGGGTCGAGGATGATGGCAGGAGGGCCGCCGAGTAGCGTACCGGGGTCCGGCCCGGCGGGAAGGCCAGCCGCGTGCTGCCCCGTGTGATTTGTTCGCCCCAGGTCAGCCGTTGCACGGCCCAGACCGGGGTCTTGCACGGCCCAGGCTGGGGGGAGTCAAATTGACCCTATTGACCGGGTCGTTTTGACTGAGACAATCCGCGCATGGATCTGCCGGACCTCCGCCGCGACGCCGCCGCGCCGCTGGTCGACCAGCTGGTCGACCACTACCGCGCCGCGATCCGGGAGGGTCGGGTGCGGCCGGGGGATCGCCTGCCGACCATCCGCGCCGTCGCATCCGGTGCCGGGGTGACCCGTGCGACGGTCGAGGGTGCGTACCGGCGACTGCAGACCCTGGGTCTGGTCGCGGCGACGGTCGGCCGAGGTACCGTGGTGTGCGGCGACGCCGAGCCGAACGTGCTGAGCCCAGGAGCGCGCGCAGCGCTCGATCACTTGAGCCAGCAGCCGATGCCCGCGGCCCAACCCGACGCGATCGACCTGGCGCAGCTCAGCCCCGACCACGCGCTCTTTCCAGCGGTGGACTTCGCCGAGTCCCTGCAGCGGGTGTTGGCGCGCCGCGGATCGGAACTGTTGGGCTACGGGCAGCCGACCGGCGACCTCGAGCTGCGCCGGCTGCTCGCCGCGATGACCGACACGCCCCCGGAGCAGGCGATCGAGCACATCCTGGTGACCAACGGTGCACAGCAGGGGCTCGACTTGGTGCTGCGCGCGTTCACCCGACCCGGCGACGCCGTCGCGGTGCCGGTGCCGACCTACCACCACCTGCTCGGATTGCTCAAGGCGCAGGAGCTTCGTGCCGTACCGGTGCGCGGGTCCGCCGACGGGATCGATCTGGACGACCTGGCGCGGGTGCTCGGCCGCGACGACGTGCGGCTGCTGTACCTGATGCCGACGTTCCGCAACCCGACCGGCTCGACTCTCGATCTCGCACAGCGCCAGCGGTTGGTAGAGATCGTGGCGCGTACCACCGTGCCGGTGCTCGAAGATGAATTCGATCTCGACCTGCGGTTCCGCGGTGCTCCGTTGCCGAGTCTGTTCCGCCTCGACCCACGGCAGCTGACCGTGACCGTGCGCACCTTCAGCAAGGGGCTGTTCCCAGGCGTCCGGCTCGGCTGGGTGCACGCTGGGCCCGAGGTGTTCGCGCCGCTTGCGGCGCTCAAGCGGTACATCGACCTCGAGACCAGTCCGCTGCTGCAGGCGGCGTTGGTCGACTTCCTGAGATCCGGCGCCGCGGACCGACATCTGACGGCGCTGCGCGACGAGGTGCGAGACCGTCACGCCGCGGCGCAGCAGGCGCTGGAGCAGCACATGCCAGACGGCTTCCGCTGGACGCGCCCCGACGGCGGGTTCGCGCTGTGGGTCGAGGGTCCGCCGGGCTTCGATGGCATTCGATTGGCGCAGGCGGCCGCCGAGCGCGGAGTGCTGGTCGCGCCCGGGTGCCTGTTCCACCCCAGTGACGCGAGCGTGCCCGGGGTCCGGGTATCGCTGTGCCGCGCCGGGGGGCAGCAGGTCCGCACCGGTATCGAGATCCTCGGTCGGTGTGCCGCCGAATTGCTCGGCCCCGCCAGCCCATCCCGCCAGCCCTTCCTCCTGTGACCGTTCCGAACCTTCCCCTTCCCTTGCCCCGTCACTCCCAACGATGACCGTCTCTCCCGCGATACCCGGATTCACCCCCGAAGACGTCCGCACCAAGATCGGATTCTGCGAGCAGCTCAAAGGTGGCGTGATCATGGATGTGGTCAATGCCGAACAGGCGGCGATCGCCGAAGAAGCGGGCGCGGTGGCGGTGATGGCGCTCGAGCGCGTGCCCGCCGACATCCGCAGCTCGGGTGGGGTGGCTCGCGCCTCGGACCCGGAGATGATCCGGGCGATCCAGAAGGTCACCTCGATCCCGGTGATGGCGAAGGTGCGCATCGGCCACTTCGTCGAAGCGCAGATCCTCGAGGCGATGGAGGTCGATTGCATCGACGAGAGCGAGGTGCTCACCCCGGCCGACGAGCAGTTCCACGTCGACAAACGCCAGTTCAAGACCCCGTTCGTGTGCGGGTGCCGCGACCTGGGTGAGGCGCTGCGGCGAATCCACGAAGGTGCGGCGATGATCCGCACCAAGGGTGAGCCCGGCACCGGCAACATCGTCGAGGCGGTGCGGCACATGCGCGCCGTGACCAGCGAGATCCACGCGCTGCGCGGCCTGGATGAGCGCGGGCTGGCGGCGAAGGCGGTGCTCTACCGAGTGCCGGTCGAGCTGGTGGCGTGGGTCGCCGAAACGCAGCGCTTGCCGGTTCCCAACTTCTCCGCGGGCGGGATCGCCACCCCGGCCGACGCCGCGCTGGTGATGCAGCTCGGCGCCGAGTCGGTGTTCGTCGGCAGCGGCATCTTCAAGTCGAAGGACCCGAGCAAGCGCGCCCGTGCCATCGTCCAGGCGGCGACCAACTTCCGCGACCCCAAGGTGTTGGCGGACGTGTCGGCCGGGCTCGGCGAGCCGATGCGCGGGCTCGAAGTCGCGACCATGCCCGACTCCGAGCGGATGTCGGGTCGCGGCTGGTAGCGATGGGGGAACCCCTGGTCGGCGTGTTGGCGGTGCAAGGCGACTTCGCCGAGCACCAAGCCGCGTTGCACCGAGTCGGCCTCGAGTCGCGGCAGGTTCGCCGTCCGGAGCACCTGGTGGGCATCGCCGGCTTGGTGCTGCCGGGTGGGGAGAGCACCACGATGTTGCGGCTGCTGGAGCTGCAGGGGTTGCGTGCGCCGATCGCTGCGTTGCTCGAGCGGACGCAGGACGACCGCGCCGCCGCATCGGGTGCCGCACCGGGCGGCAGCGTCGCCGAGCTGCCGGTCCTCGGCACCTGTGCGGGCCTGATCCTGCTGGCGCGCGAGGTGGTCGACCCACAGCAGGACAGCTTCGGGGTCCTGGACCTGGTGGTGGCCCGCAACGGCTATGGCCGGCAGATCGCTTCCGGGACGTTCCCGCTGCGCGCCACGCCGGGTTGCGAGGTGCCGGCGGACGCTACCGGGGTGTTCATCCGCGCCCCACGCATCCTCGAGGTCGGACCCGCGGTCGAGGTGCTGGCCTGGCGCGGTGACGACCCGGTGCTGGTGCGCCACCGCAACGTGTGGGCCAGTTGCTTCCACCCCGAACTGGAAGTCAGCCACTTCGTGACGCGGCGGTTCGCCGCGCTGGTGCGCGATCGGGCGGCTGGAGTGCCGCCCGGCGCGGAGCACTGTGCGGTGGGCTAGCCCGGACTCAGCTGCCGAGCAGCATCCGCCCGTAGTTGCTGGTGGTCCAGCCGAACGGGTTGGCGACCGAATCGCGGCAGAACCACTGCACGTAGACGCGCAGGCACTTGCCGGTCGTCGGGATGTTCACCGGCAGCGACTGGATACCGTTGCCGTTCGCCACCCCGAACACCGTCAGCACGTTGCGCACGTACATCGAGCAGCCCGGCGCACGCACAACGGTGAGGTCGATCGCGGGTTCCAAGCGCTGGACGTCGATCGCCAGCGCGGTCAGCGTGTTGGCCAGTGCCCCGGAAAGGTCGATGGTGGCGTTGCCACCGAGCTTCGCCGAACCGGTGAACGACAGCGTGGGCGTACCACTCGGCCCCGGGCAGCCGGTGCCGAACGTGTTGAGATCGGGGCTGTCGAGGATCACTTCCAGTTTGACCGCGGCGCTCGAGTCCTGGCCGCTGGCGGTCAGAGGGGGCGTGCCGGTCCAGTTGTAGTTGTAGAGCCGCTGCCGCGCGAAGGTGCGGTGACCCGGGAACGAGGTCGACGTGGTGCGCAGCACGGCGCCGGTGACCGTCACTTGGATCACGATGTTGCTGCCCTGCGCGGCGATGTAGAGGAACGGCCGGTCCAGACCGATCCGCGTCCAGGTGTCAGCGGTCTGCGTCCAATCGTAGTTGGTCGCCTTGAGCACGGTCTGCACGTTCGCGGTCAGGTTGGCGCTGAACGTGCTCGACAGCGGCACCGTGTTGGTCTGCGCCATCACGACCTCGATGGTGTCGAAGTGCCGCAGGCCCGACACGCACGGAAGGAACGCGAGCTCGCAGATCTGTGCGACCGGGAGGTTGTTGATGTCGGCGGGCGTGACGTACGACTGGTAGCGCTGGTTCGACCAGGTACCGGCGATGTTGTGGCCGAACGGGATCACGTTGCAGCCGCCGCTCGTGGTCACGTTGTCGGGGATGAAGTAGCTCTGGGCCGTGGCTTGAGCGGCGAACAGACACAGAGCGAGCAGAACCGAATTGCGCATGGATGGTGTGCGAGGGGAAAGGACGGCGGGAATCGGGAGTTTCCCTGATCGTAGCGAGCGCGCGCCGATCGTCGCGAGCCGCCACGGCAAGGGTACATGAAGACGGGGGCACACCCGCTGGATGCGCCCCCGATGTCTGCACGGTGGAGAGAATCCCCACCGCGGTTCGCCCGGACCGTACTAGTTACCGGTCAGCAGGCGTCCGTAGTTGCTCGACGTCAGCCCGGCGGCATTGGCTGCTGCATCGATCGGCAGGTACTGGAAGTACGCGCGCAAGCACAGCGGGGTCGAAGCCGGCAGCGTGGTGCTGAGCGAGAAGTTGCCCGACGAGTCGGCGGACACTCCCAGGGCGATCAGGTTGGTGACGTAGAACAGGCACCCCGGCGCGCCGATCAGCGAGAGGTCGAGGGCTGGCTCGTTGCGCGACAGGTTGACCGACAGGAACGCGTTGGCATTTGGCAGGGCATTCGCGAGGTTGATCCCGAGCGCCGTGCCCACCTTGCCGGTGCCGGTGAAGGTCAGCTGTGGCGTCAGGTTGTTGCTGCCGAGGCAGCCGCGGCCGAAGGCACTGACGTCGGCTGCGGTCGCGAGGACCTCCATCTTCAGCGCCGCCATGTCGGTGCCCGAGGCGACCGCCGGCGGCGTTCCGGTGTAGCTGAACGCATAGACGCGCTGCACCAGCGCATCGCGGTGGAAGCCGAGGCCCGTGCCGCTGCGGCTGGCCCCGGCGAGGGTCACCTGGACCACGATGTTGGCGCCTTGTGCTGCGATGTAGAGGTACGGCTTGTCGAGACCGATCCGGTTCCAGTTGTCGGCGTCCTCGAGGTTCCAGTCGTAGTCCTTGGCCGAGAGCACGGTCTGGACGTTGGACCCGAGGTTGGCCGAGAACGTGGTCGACAGGGTCGTCAGGGTGGTCTGGGCCATGACGATCTCGATCGCCTGGAAGTTCATGTTGGCCGCGCCGCCGCCTCCGCACGGTGCCCAGGCGAGGTCGCAGATGTTCAACACCGCGGCGTTGCCGAGGTCGGCGGCGGTGATGATGGTCTGGTACTTCTGGTTGGTCCAGGTCGTCGAGCTGTCGCCGAACGGGATCACGTTGCACGTCCCGGTGCTCGGCGTGTTCGACGGGATGTAGTAGCTGGGAGATTGAGCGGTGAGCGGCGCGATCAGCAGCGCGGCGACCAACGAGAGGGCATGGGTTTTCATGGGTGGATGAGAGGAGGTCGGGTGGACAGGCGCGAGGGAGGTCCCGGCCACCGAGGGACGCCGCCGCGGCGGGGGTGCCGGGCGGAGATCGACGCCACGCTACCACAGCCGGAGCGGCGCGTCCCTTCCGCGGCGCGCCGGCAAGTGAACCAGGAAATGCTCTGGCCACTCCTGTGCGTTCGGCCGTAGGGACGGACCGGAGCGGCCCGTACCACCGCGCCCCTTCCCCCCGCGAACCCGATGCTCTTGATCCGCAAGCCATCCCACCTGTTGCTGCCGCTGTTCCTCGGCTTCGGCGTCGCGGTAGCGGCCGGCAAGCCCGATCCCGCAACGGAGGCCAACCGCCGTCCTCGGAAGGTGGTGCACCACTGGCAGGCACCGAGTTTGCCGACGCCGACCGTGGTGTTGCGCGGCCGGGTGATCGACCCGATCGGCCGCGGGGTCGCGGGCGCTACGGTGCGTGGCGGCGCGGCGCCCTGCCGCACCGATGCCGATGGTTCATTCGCGGTCCGGATCGCCTCGCGCCACCAGACGGACCTGCGGATCGAGTCGACCGACGGTCGTGCGACCACCCGCCGAGTGTTGTCGGGCTCGCACCCCATCGTGTTGGTGCACCGCGGCGACGCTCCGGGCCGAGTCGCCGCCCCACCCTGCGACCCGGCGAACGCACCGCACGGGGGGCAGGGCATGGTTCGCGACGCCCGGGGCGAGTTGGTCGTCACGGTGTGCGAGACCGGGGTGAGCGTGGTGGCCGACCCAACCGGGAACTACCGCATCCCGGTGCCCGCGGTCGAATTCCACCTCTGTGCGCGCGACGCCGCCGGCCAGGCGGTGCTCAGCGCGGCGATCGCCCCACCGCGGCCCGACCAGCGGTGGATGCCCCTGCCGGATTTGCGGCTCGGCGCCGCACAGCGAGTGCACGGTACCCTGCGCGACGCGGCCGGACGGCCGGTGCCCGGCGGCAGCCTGGTGGTCCGGGGCTCCGGTGTCGAGCGTCGGGTGCGCACCGCTACCGATGGTGCGTTCGTGGTTGCAGGCCTGTTGCCGGGTCGCTTCACCATCTCCGCCCTGCCGCACGACGGACAGGTAGGGTGCGCCGAGGTGTTCGACGTGGTACCCGGCAGTCCCCGCGATCTGGAACTCCAGCTCCGGCCGAACCGGCCGATCACCCTGACGGTCGCCGACCCCACTGACGCGCCGCACGTCGGGGTGATGGTCACCGCGACCACCCCGGGTTGTGATCCCGTGTCCGGCCTGACTGACGCGAGCGGGCAGGTGCGGTTGGACGGGTTGCCCGAGGGCGAGCTGGCGTTCGAAGTGCACCGTCGCGGCGGGTCCGATTGGGTCCCGCTGCAGGTTGTCCGCTACGACGCCGCTGGCCGATCGCTCACCGTGCAGTAGCCTGTCTCCCGACATGGATCGGCGACGGTTCCTCAGTCGGGCTGTCGGGGCGCTGGGCGCGACCGGGTTGGGCGCGTGCGCGGCACCGCGGCAGCGTTTCGAAGATCGACTGGGTGCGCTGCGCGATCCGCTGGCAGCGGATTGCTACGGGCTGACCCCGGGCATCGCGTACCTGAACCACGCCAACATCGGCACCGTGCCGCGGCTGGTTGGCGAAGCGCACCGCGGCTACCTCGAGGCGTGCGAGACCAATCCGTCGCACTACATGTTCGGCGGCGTGTGGGATGCAGCGGTGCAGGCGGCACGTGAAGGTGCGGCGCGCTACCTCGGGTGTCGGGCGGACGAAGTCGTCCTCAACCGCAACACCACCGATGGGTTCAACGTGCTGGCGGCGGGGTTGGCGCTCGAGCGTGGTGACGAGGTGCTGTTCAGCAACCTCAACCACGTCGGTGCCAGCGTGTGCTGGCAGCACTTTGCCGGGCAGCGCGGCTACGTGGTGCGCAAGTTCGAGCTGCCGCTGCCGGCCGTTCCGGACATGAACGAGGCCGAATTGGTGGATCGGCACGTGAAGGCCCTCGGGCCCCGCACCCGAGTGCTAGTGCTGCCGCACATCGACAATCTGCTGGGGGTGCGCACGCCCGTTGCCCGGATCGCCGCCGCAGCCCGCCAACGCGGCGTCGAGTTCGTGCTCGCGGATGGCGCACAGGTCGCGGGCATGCTGCCGGTCGACCTCGCGAACCTCGGCGTCGACGCCTACTGCATGAGCCCGCACAAGTGGCTGCAGGCGCCGAAGGGGCTGGGGCTGCTGTTCCTGTCGCGCAAGATCCAGCCCAAGGTGACCCCGCAGGTGGTGACCTGGGGGCAGCACAAGTGGGAAGGCAGTGTGCGGCGGTTCGAGGACTACGGCACGCGCGACCTGCCGGCACTGCTGGCGTTGGGTGACGCCATCGCCTACCAACAGGCTGCGGGAATCGAGCGGTCTGCGATGAAGCGGGCCACCCTGTGGCGCCACGCGCGGGACCGAGTCGCCGCGGAGCCGAACTTGATCTGGCGCTCGCCACGGGACTGGAACCTCGGCGGGGTGCTGTTCGCCATCGAAGTGCGCGGCGCGGCCGCCGAGCCCCTAGCCGAACAGGCGTGGGAGCGGCAGCGCGTGGTCACTCGCGCATTCCCGGCGCCTGGACTCAACACCCTGCGGGTCTCGCCGAATGCGCTCAACACCACCGCGGAGCTCGACCGACTGTTCGACGTGCTCGCGCGGCACCGGCCGGGCTAGTGGGGTGTGTCCGAAGTTGGTCACATAAGTCGCCGGCCTTACGGCCCGAGGAGCAGGTTCTGACGTTCGACGAAACCAGCAGCGACCTTGCGCAATCGCAGCAGCTCGGTCATGAATAGTCCGGGCTAGGAGTCTGCGCCCAGCGAAGCCGGGGCATTGAGTCAAGTTTCCGTCGAGGCAAGCAGGCCTCCCCCCCGCGCGGATGCGAGGCCAAACGGCGAACGACCTGGCGTGAGCGAGGCCACGCGAGGTGGCGTGGAGTGTCGAGGTCTCCGACGGCAGAGAGCCGAAACCGCGAGTCGCGGGCATTGAAGGGCGCCGGGTATGAGCCCGTGCGACCTCCTTCGCGCCAGGAGCAAGAATCGCCGGGCTACCGCCAGCGTCGCTCAGGTGTGGACGAATGGCGCCTTGGCCCGCGGGCCGTTGGCCAAGAAGTTGTCGACCCCGATCCGCATGTCCTTCGTCGCGCAGACTTCGCCGAAGCACTTCGCCTCGAACGCGATCCCATCGGCGAGCTGCATCTTCGCGCCCTCGAGGATCGCCTTGCACAGGATCGCGTCCACCGCCCGGCTGAGGTGGCCGATCTCCACCTCCTCCAGTTGTGCCGGAACCTGCTCCAGGGGTGCGCGGCGGATCTGCGGCCGCTGGCGCTTGCCGTCCGCGAGTTCTCCCGCGAGTTCGATCGCGCGCGCGACCAAGTCGCCATCGACCAATTCGGCGACCAGGCCGAACTCGAGCGCCTGTTCGGAAGAGATCGGCCGCGCGGTCCGCAGCATCCGGGCAGCCGGCGCGAGTCCGATCAGTCGCGGCAATCGTTGCGTCCCCCCGGCTCCCGGGATGATGCCGAGGTTCGCTTCGGGCTGACCGGCCAACACCCCGAGTCCGGCTTGTGCGACGCGCACCGTGCAGGCCATCGCCAACTCCAACCCGCCGCCGAACGCCAGGCCGTTCATCGCACACACGATCGGCTTGTGCGCCGCCTCGATCGCGTTGAGGTTCGCCTGTGAGCGGGCGGCGGTGGCCTGACCCATCGCCGCGCTGTCGATCTTGGCGAGGAACCGCACGTCGGCCCCCGACACGAAGGCCTTGCGGCCGAACCCGGTCAGCACGATGGCGCGCACCGCCGGGTCGGCATCGGCCGCCTCGACGCGCTGCTGCAACTCGTCGAACACCCCTTGGTCGAGGGCGTTGAGCACCTTCGGTCGCCGGATCGTCAGCACCGCGACTCCATCGACGTCCTTGCGGATCACCGCCGGGACGTCGAACGGCGTGTTGCTTGCACCGTGCTCCTCGATGCAGCGAGGCACCGGGAAGCCGGGATGCTCAGCTGCGTAGGCGCGCACCAAGCGCAGCGCCTCGCCGGTGCCGAGGTCGTTCATGAACTGGAATGCCGGCCGCATGTCGAGCGCGAGTGCGAGCCCCATGTCGAAGTCCGCGATCGACACCAGGCCGGCGTCGACGATCTCGCCGCACAAGCCGAAGTACGCCCCGCGCAGATCGTCGGTCACCGACTGCCGGACCTGCTCGGGCACCTCGACCTGCTCGCCGCGCTTGGGAGTGTCCCACGGCGTGCCGTCCGCGACGTGCTGCTTCAAGCTCGCCGGGGAGCGGAACCAGCTGTGGATCTTCGAAGTGTAGTTGTCGAGCCCGACGTTGCTGATCGGGTTGCCGCCGGTCAGGTTCATCGCGGTGAACGAGCCCACCGTCATGCCGAGTGCTTTGGTCGCGATCACGTCGATCTGCTTGGTGGTGGCGACGCCGGACTCGGCCAGCAGCGCGGATGCCTGGAACAGACCTTCGAATACCGGGTCCAGCGCGTAGCCGTAGCGGCTCTTGACGGGGATCGGCACCTTGCCCATCCACTCGTAGGTCGCCATCAGCCAATCGACCACCGCCGGGTCGGTGTCTGCGCTCGGCACGATCTCGACCATCAAGTTGCGCTCGGCGGGGAAGAAGTAGTGGATCACCAGCGTGCGCTCCTTGCGGCGCGCCTGCGCGAAGATCACCTCGGGCTCGAGGTGGGACGAGTTACTGGCGAGGATCGCGTCGTCGGCGACCAGGTCTTCGACCTGCGCGAAGATCCGCCCCTTCAGTGCACGATCCTCGGTGGCCGCTTCCACCACCCAGTTGGCACCGCGCACCGCGTCGTAGTCGCTGGTGAAGGTGACGTGCTCGAGCATCGCGGACTGTTGACCGGGAGTGAACGCGCCGGTCTCCACGCCCTTGGCGATCTTCTTCTCGAGCTTCGCCCGGCCGCGGGCGAGCGCTTCTTCGGAGACGTCGACCACCACGGTCTTGGTGCCGTATGGCGCGAACACCTTGGTGAAGAAAAGGGCGATGTCAGGACCGATCTGGCCCGAGCCGATGACGGCGATCTTCTCGATCGCTCGGCCGCGATGGCGGACACTCATGGATTTCTGCCTCGGATCGAAGTGGAGTCGGGGGTTGTGCCGGGCGAAAACGGGCGACGCAGCATAGCGGCCAGGTGGCGTGGATCGAGGGCGGTGCGCGGGGAATCGGGTGCCCGCCCGCGCTCGTTGCGCACCGCTACAATGATCGAGTCATGAAGACCCCTTGCAACCCATTCGTGTGTTCGGTGCTGGCGTCACTCGCATGCCTGGCAGCACCCATCCTGCTTTCGAGCGCGTCGGCTGCGCAGTCCGACGACCTTCTGGTCGTCGAAGCGCCCGGGGAACGCGGTGCCCGCAACCAGCTGCTGGCGCGACTCGCCAACATTCGCGTCACGGTGCACTGGAACGACGCGTCGGCCAAGGAGGTCGCGCAGTTCCTGCAATCGGCGAGCGGCAAGTCGATGAACGTGGTCGTTTCCAGCCGCACGGTGAAACCCGAGGCGATGCCGCGCGTGACGATGACGCTGAAGAACATCACGGTGAAGAACCTGATGGCGCTGGTGCAGGACCAGACCGACTTGCGCTTCACCTATCAGTCGGGCGTGGTGTTTCTCAAGCCGAAGGACGAGGTCAAGGCACGCACTTTCCTGCGCATGTACGACGTGCGCGCCGCCGTGATGCCGGTGAAGAACTTCAAGCCGCGCTACAAGCTGGGGCTGCGGGTCAACGAAGAGGAGGCGGGTGTCGGCGTGGACGACGAAGAGGCGAAGCCGCTGTTGTTCGACGCCGATCGGTTGGTCGAACTGGTGCGCGGGAACGCGGCGAAGGACAGCTGGGATCGCCCGGGGGTCAGCATCGACTCGCTCAACGGGATCCTGTTGGTCCGCCAGTCGGTGCGTGGGCACCGCGAAGTTCGCGACCTGCTGGTGCAGCTCGGCGCGATCCCGCCCACGCTGCGAGTGGTGGCGCGGCGCGTACCGACGAAGCTCGGGTCGTCGGTGAAGCCGAAAGCACCGCGCAAGCCCGCCAAGGACGACAAGCGCGTCGTTCGCTGACGGCGTCCGCGCGCGGCTCGAGCGAGGTGCCGCGGCGGGGTGCGTGCGCGTCGCACGGTTCGGGGTGGGCGGCCACGTCGAACGGAGGGTCCGCGCATGGTGGCGAAGCCGTCGGCGGTCGGGTGGCATCATCCATCGGGATGACAAGCCCGAGAACATCCTGCTGCCCGTGCCCTGCGGCCGACAACCTGCGTGCGCCGGGACTCTCGCCCATGACCCCGGGTGGCGGCTCGCCGCGTCACGGATCGAGTCGGTGTGCGCGACCGCCAGTCCGGTACTCTCCGGCGACCGCCTCGAACTCCGCGATGGAGTGACCGCCGAGCCGGCCGGGCTCGCCACGGGGCGGTACGCACTCGATCCGCACATGGCCTTCGACGGTAGCCAGGTCGTCACCACCGACCGTTTCGTGTTCTTCTGGAAGCCGCCCGCCGCGTTCTCGCAGTGGACGCGCTCCCACTTCACCGTGGATGGGGTGGAGTACACCCACGCCGAGCAGTTCATGATGGCCGAGAAGGCACGGCTGTTCGACGACCGGGCGATGCTGGCTCGCATCCTCGAAGCGGTCGACCCGAGCGTGCAGAAGAAGCTCGGTCAGGCGGTGCGCGGGTTCGACGAAGAAGTGTGGTACCGCGAACGCGTGGACATCGTGGTGCGCGGCAACTCGGCGAAGTTCTCCCAGTCGGACAAGCTGCGTCGCGTGCTGTGCGACACCGGTGACCGCCTGCTGGTCGAGGCGAGTCCCTACGACCGCATCTGGGGGATCGGACTGCGGGCCGACGATCCACGGGCGGCAGACCCGCGGCAGTGGCGTGGTGAGAATTTGCTCGGCAGCGCGTTGGTGGCCGTGCGCGGCCGGCTGTGCGGTGGGTAGGTCTGCCGGATGTCGCCCGACGGCCCGTCACGGCAGGAATCTGCGCCACACGAGGGCGATTCAGGAGGTGCGTGGATCTCGGCGGGGTCTGTCGGGGGGTGACGGGTGCTGGCAGGCGCGGAGCTCATGGGTTCACGTCGTGGCGAGACTCCCAGCGCACCAGCCGCCCATGGGAAGGCCGTCGAGTCGGTCGGGTGTTCTTCCTGCTCCGTCGTCGCCCGTACTCGAGGGGCCGCGGTTTCGCTGCCCAGCTCGTCCGCGCTCTGGATTCGGCGTTACGCTGCTTCCGGGGCCGGCCTATCCGATGGACTGATGCACGCGCGAACCAACCCAGGATTCTTGGCGGTGCTCCCCGCTCTGGTGATCACCGGAGTGCTTTCTGCCCACGGGGGCCAGTACCGCGGTCCAGCTCCCGCGGAGCAGCTCCCTCCTGCGCCCACGTCGCCGCCGCAGCTGCCGGTCGCCTCGCCGCCCGCTCCGTTCACGCCGCCCAAACTCCCCACGCCGGCGCCGGGCAGCAGGGGACCGTTGAGCGGTGGCGCGCCCGTACCCGGGGTCCCGGGCGGCCCGCGCACCCCGCGCGGCATCCCGCTCGCGGAGGATCTGACGCGCTGGCAGCTGTGGTGGGAGATGAACAAGGACCGATACCTGCTGCTGCGCGAGCGTCAGGCGGGCCCGCAGGGGCCGGTGACGGGAGACGACGAGTGGTACCTCGGAGCCACCCGGCGGGCGGCGAAGCCGATCCTGCCCGGCGCGGCGCGCGTGGCGCGGGACACAATCGTGCCTGCTCTGCACCGCGCTCTTGTCGACACCAACGACCCGCACCTGGTGACCGCATGCCTGATCGCCCTGGCGAAGATCGGCGAGGATCACCGCGACTTCGCACTGCTCGACGTGTTGGTGCGCTACCTACCGGCGCGCTTTCAGCAGACCCGCGAGACCGCCGCGCTGGCACTCGGCATCACGCGGCGCGCCGCCGCGCTACCGCTGCTGCGTGACCTGCTGCTCGACAACGCAACCGGGCGCAAGCTGGCTCGCCGGTCCGAAGTGGACGGACGGGTGCGTGCGTTCGCCGCGTATGGCATCGGCATCCTCGCGGCGCACGGTGGTGTCGACCTCAAGGCCGAGGCATTCGCGGTGCTCGATTCCGTGCTGCACGACGCGAAGGTCTGGGATCGCGATATCAAGGTTGCGGCGATCAGTGCGCTTGGGGTGATGCGGTTGGACCCACGCGCGGGGGCAAAGCACAAGTTGCTCCTGTGGAAGGTGGTCCCCTCGCTCGACAAGTTCTACCGAGCCGAGCTCGGCAAGGCGGCGCAGTTGGTGCAGGCGCACGTGCCGGTAGCGGTCGGCCGTCTGCTCGGCCGCGGCGCGGGGGTCGACGCCGCGCGGTTCCGGGAGCGGTTCCGCGACGAGCTGTTTCCGCGGGTGAAGCGTGGCCCAGAGATCCACCAGTCGGCGGCGATCGCCCTGGGGCTGCTCGGCCGGCCGGCGGACACCGACGTCGGGGACGCGCTGCAGCGCTACCACGAGTTCGGCCGTGACCAGCAGGCGTGGTGGTTCAGCACGATCGCACTGGGCGAGATCGGCGGGGACGCCAACCGGACCCGGCTGCTGTCACTGCTGACCCGGGGCCGCAAGGCGACCGAGCGTCCGTGGGCGGGCCTGGCGCTCGGCGTCCTGACCTATCGGGCGCGCACCGCGACTCCCACCGCCCGCGCCGACTCGACGGTCGGCGTCGCCCTGTTGGAGCAGCTGCGGGTGGTGAAGAACAAGGAAGCGGCGGGCGCGTTCGCCATCGCCCTGGGGCTGTGCGGTCACCGCGAGGCGGCGCCGGTATTGCGGGCACGGTTGGTCGAGGAGCGGCATCACGACGGGTTGGCCGGTGCGATCTGCACTGGACTCGCGCTGCTCGGCGACCGGAAGGCGTGCGGTGTGCTGCGCTCGGTGATGATGCAGTCGGTGCGCCGCCCCGAGCTGCTGCGCCAGGCCGCGGTCGCACTCGGCTGTCTGCGGGATCGGCAGGCGGTGCGCGACTTGCTGGACCTGATCGGCGAGGACAACCGCAACACCGCGCGGATGGCCGCGGTGGCGGGCGCGCTGCAGATGATCGGCGATGAGAGTACCCTCGCGGAACTGCTGAAGCGGTTGCGCGATCGCGATCTGACGACCCTGTCGCGCGCGTTCGTCGCCGCGGCGCTGGGTGGGATCGGCGATCCCCAACCGATCCCTTTCAATGCCCGCTACGCGATGGACTCCAACTACCGGGCGGTGGTCCCGACCCTGACCGATCAGGCGACCGGAATCCTCGACTTGCTGTGAGCTGCAGCGGCCGCGGATCGCGCCGGTACTCGCATACCCCCGGATCACTTGCGTGACACCTGGGCGGTCGTTTCTCGGGTGGGCCGCGGCCTCGGAAGCTCTGACGAGCAAAGTGGCCGGGCCCTCTTGGCGGCGCGCAGCGCCACGCTCACCCAAGTCCCGGGGTGCCGCCGCGGCCACCGCGAGCGGCTGAACCGCCGCGAGCGGCTCGACTCTCGTTCCTCGCCCCGCGGGTGCGCGGCGTGGGCTACTTCGAGCCTGTGCGGATCTCGTCGACGATCCGCTGCGCCTCGTAGATCTTGCTGCAGGCCTCGAGGATCGCGTCGGAGTGGACCGACACCGAGCGCGGCACGTCGTCGCGGTAGAGGAACCGGTTGCCCAGCATCTCGATGTTGCCGTCGAAGATCAGGCCGATCACTTCGAGGTCGGTGTTGACGATCGGGCTTCCGGAGTTGCCGCCGATGATGTCGTTGGTGGCGACGAAGCAGACGCCCTTGCGCATGTCGATCTTGTTCTTACGGGCCAACCAGATCTCGGGCAGATCGAACGGGTGCACGTTGTCGAACTCGACGTTGCGCGCGTAGAGGCCGTAGAACGTGGTGCGGTAGGGTGCGAGGGTGCCGTTGCAGGGGAAGCCCTTGACCAAGCCATCGGAGAAGCGCAGCGAGAAAGTCGCGTCCGGGCTGACGGAGTTGCCGTAGGCGGCATACAGCGCGCGGCCGATCCGAGTCGCCTGCACGCTTTCGCGGGTGTTGAGCTCCGCCATCCGTGCCCCGACGATCTTCGCCTGCTGGTCGACCAGCAGTGCCGCGCGGATCACCGCGTCGCCTGAGCTCTCCAGCGCCTTGCGCCCACCGTCGAGCAGTTTGTCGACTTCGCCCGCGTCGGCGACCACGCTCTTCTGGATCTGCTCGATCGCCTCCTCGATGGTGCGATTGCCGATCAGCAACTGGATTACCGGGTCGTCGTCGCCCAGCCACTGCTTGGCTCGCCGCAGCGACGCGGCAAACAGCTTCTGACGCACCGGGCTGGCGGTGAGCTGGATCTTGACCTGCTTGGCCGCTGCGGCGCGCTGCTTCTCGGAGCGGGCCTCGTCGGTCGCGGCGACCAGAGCCGCCGCGCGCCGCATCTCCTGGGAGTAGGGGCTGGCGGCGTAGAAGCTGCGCTTGGGCTCCAGCGAGGTCTTCTCGTGGTTGATCTTCTCCAGCTCGGCCCACGCCGACCCGTACTCCGCCCACAGCTTGGGGTCCGCGGCGATCTTGCCCTTGAACAGCGCTTCCGCCCGGCCCTTCGCTTCGGTGAGCGACGCGTCGAGCAGGCTGTTCAGGTAGCCCCGCACCGCCTTCTGCGAATTCTCCATGCGCAACACCTGGGCCTTGGTGCGCTTGTCGTACGCGGCGTCGACTGCTGCCTGGGCCTTGACGATCGGCAGCTCGTCGTCGAACCGTTGCAGCAGGATCGGGTACCGCGCATCGCGCAGGTAGTTCATCTGCCCACAGGTGTTGAGGCGACCGGTCGACCCCGGGTTGCCGGTGACGAACGCCAGCTCGCCCTTCTTCGGGCCGCTGGTGCTCCAGCGGAAGTAGTACTTCGAAGTGTCGGCCGGCTTGCCGTCGACGTACGCGCGGCAGAAGGTGAAGTCGATGCCGTAGCGCGGGTACGTGAAGTTGTCGGGATCGCCACCGAAGTGCGAGGTCTGCAGGTGGGGCGAGCAGACCAGCCGGACGTCGTCGAAGATCCGGTAGAGGTACAGCTGGTAGGTCGCGCCGTTGTGCATCGTGATGACCTGCGGCGTGAGGTCGGGGTGTTCCTTGCGCGCGGCAACGAGGAGGGCTTTCTCGTTCGCCTTGCGCTTGCCGCTGACAGCCTCGTCGCTCGCGCCGGCCGACACGCCGCGGTTGATCTCCGCAGTGACGTCGCGCGATGCGATCAGCTGCTGCACGGTCAACCGCGGCAGCTTCACTTCGTCGTCCAGCGACTTGGCGACGAAGCTGTCGCGGATCCAGTTGTGCTCCCCCTGCACGCTGGCGATGTTGTCCCGCACGCAGTGGTGGTTGGTCATGATCAGCCCCTGCGGCGACACGAACGAGGCCGAACAGCCCTGGCCGAACCGCAGCGAGGCGAGGCGCAGCGAGTTGAGCCACTTCTCGTTCGGCTTGAAGCCGTACTCCTTCTCGAGGTACGCCAGCGGCGGGTTCTCGAACGTCCACATCTTCCCCATCTCGAGGTGGACGTCCGCCTGCTTGCCCGGCGCGGCGGGTTGGATCTCCTCGGCGGCCCGCTCTTCCTGGGCGGACAGCGACGCGTAGAGGAGAGTGGTGCAGAGAGCGGCTGCGCAGAGCCGACGGCGGTTCGAATCGGGGAGCAACATGGATGGTGCGGGTTGGTTGGGGGGAACGCTGGCGGACGACCGAGGCCGATCGGCTACTCGCCGATCAGCTCCTTCACCACGCGGTCAGCCTGGTAGATCTTCGCCATCGCTTCGATGATCCCGTCGACGTGCACCGACACCGAGCGCGGCACGTCCTGCTTGAAGACGAAGTCGTTGTGCAGCGATTCGATGTTGCCATCGAAGATCAGGCCGACCACGCGCAGCTCCTTGTTCACCACGACACTGCCGGAGTTGCCACCGGTGATGTCGTTGGTGCTCACGAAGTTGACCGACTTGGTCATGTCGATCTTGTCCTGACGCTCCAGCCAGGCTTCAGGCAGATCGAACGGGTGCTTGTTGTCGAACTCGGCGTTCCGCGCGTACAGACCGTAGAACGAGGTGCGGAACGGGGCCAGCGTGCCGTTGCACGGGTAGCCCTTCACTCGGCCGTCGGTGAAACGCAGCGTCATGGTGGCATCGGGGCTGACACCGGTGCCGTAGGTAGCGAACAGCGCCTGGGCGATGCGCGCCCCGTAGACGTCTTCCTTGGCGTCGAGGTCCTTGCTCACCTTCGAGTCGGCCCGGATCAACTTGGCCAGCTCACGGGCGGCGACGATCGCGACATCCTCACTCTTGGCGATCGCTTCCCATCCCCCTTCGGTCAGCGCTGCCCGCTCGTCGTCGAGCAGCACTCGGCTGCGCAACATGCTGCGCAGGAACTGGGTCGGGCCCTTTCCACCCATGACCTTGGTGAAGAACGGATCGTTGTCACTCAGCCACTTGTGCGCCCGCGTGACGTGGTCGGTGAAGATCGGGATCGAGATCAGGTTCTCTTGGCCGACCCGCAGCGTCTTGAGTTCCTTCTGCGCCTCGGCATGGTCCTCGGCCGACTCTTCCGGGTCGAATGCGCGCACGATCGTCAGTGCGGAGTTGAGCACGTACGAGTTGCCTGGGGCGTGGAAGTGCGACAGCGGTTCCTGCACCCGGCGCTTGGCCGCGACCTCGGCGATCTGCTCCCACAGCTTGCCGTACTTCTCCGCCAGCTTGGGGTCCTTCATCACGCGGGCCTTGAAGGCCTTCTCCGCGGCGACCTTCTGCGCCATCAGTGCGGGGTCCTTGAGGCCGCGAATGTTGCCGGTGAACGCCTTCTCGCCGTTCTCCCACGACAGCATCTGGGTGCGGAAGTGGTCGGCGAGCGGGGGACGCTGCTTGATCAGCTTGCGGAAGATGTTCAGCCGATTGGTCAGCATCTCCAGCAGGATCGGGAGCTTGACGTCCCGCTGGTAGTCCATCTGCGCCTTGGTGTTGAGGCGCTCGGTCGAGCCCGGGTTGCCGGGCACGAACACCAGCTCGTTCTCCGCCGCGCCGCCCTGCTTCCACTTGAAGTAGTGCTCCGTGGTGTCGGCCGGCTTGCCGTCCTCGTACGCGCGCAGGAACGAGAAGTCGATGCTGTAGCGCGGGTAGGTGAAGTTGTCCGGGTCGCCGCCGAAGTGCGCCGTCTGCAGGTGCGGCATGCACACCAGTCGCACGTCGTTGAACACCCGGTACTGGTAGAGCTGGAAGATCCCGCCCTGGTAGAGGCTCACCACCTGTGGCACCAGCTTGGGGTCCTTCTGCTTGGCTTCCTCGAGGATCTTCTTCTTGTTCGCCTCGCGCTTGCTCTTGATCGTCGCCTCGTCGTCGCCTTCTGCGATTCCGGCGTTGACGCGGTCGGTGATCGTGGTGATCCGATTGAGTTGGGAGACCGTCAACCAACCGTCATTGTCGGTCTTCAGGCGGTACTCGTCCTCGTACGACGCGGCGTAGAAGCCGCTCTTCACTCGACCCGGACCATCCTGCGAGGTGGAGCTCACCGCGTCGCGCACGCAGTGGTTGTTGGTCATGATCAGCCCCTTGGGCGAGACGAACGACGCCGAGCAGAACCCACGGGTCACGGTCTCGCCACCGAGGCGAAGTGCGGCGAGCCGCAGCGAGTTGAGCCACTTCTGGTCCGGCTTGAAGCCGTACTCCTTCTCCAGGTAGGCGAGCGGCGGATTCTCGAAGGTCCACATCCGGCCGAGCTCCTGGTTCTCCTGGGCGCGCGTTGGCACGGAGAGGAGGAGCGACAGGCCGAGGATGGACAGGCAGGCCGAGGAGCGGCCAGAGGTGCGCCCGATGCCGGGCGAGGGGAGGGCACTCGCGTTCATGATCGCTGGTTGGAAGGGCGCCGCGCCGCGGCACCGTCGCTACAAAGGGGGGGCCGGAAGATACGGCCCCTGCCGGCTCCGGGGAAACGAATCCCCGGCACACCGGAGGGACAACACGCTCGATCGCGTGTGGTTGTTGGCGCGGACTCGGGAAAGTCATTCCGCGACCGGGGTCGCATCCGAATCCTCGGGTCGACGCCCGCTTCGCCCTACCGTCGACGCGCCGGCGCGTGCCTGTCAGAGTGCCTCCGCGGCCGTCGGTCGCGCGCGGATCCGCGCCCTCCGTCGAGCTCGCGCGCAGCCGATCGCACTTCGCGTAACACGTGACGTGCCGCACCCGTAGCGCAGCGCGCGGCACGAACGGCGCGTCCGCGTCGCGACTCGGTATGGCTACAGTCGATCGAGGGTGTGCGTCGAAAGCCCGTCCATCGGTGCCCTGGCACCCGGGATCCACGAGAGGGGGGAAAATGAAGGTCCTGTTGGTAGACGATTCGCGGACCATCCGCACCATGCTGAAGCGGACCTTCCGCCAGGCCGGACTCGATGGCATCGAGTTCTTCGAAGCCGGCAACGGCAAGGAAGGCGTCGCGGCGGTGGACGCGCACAAGCCGGATCTGATCCTGTCGGATTGGAACATGCCGGAGATGAACGGGCTCGAGTTCCTCAAGGAGGTACGCGCGTCCGGCTACAAGACACCGTTCGGGTTCGTGACCACGGAAGAGGGCGTGCAGCACAAGGCCGCGGCCCGCACCTGTGGAGCGGACTTCTTCGTCGAGAAGCCGGTGACTGCGGAAGCCCTCGGAGCGGCGTTGGCGCCGTTCATGGCGAAATCGTAATGGGCTACAACCTCCCGGAGCTGAAGGCCGTTGCGGACAACCTCAACGGCCTGCTCGGCCAAGCCGTTCCGCTCAGCGAGGCCAAGGACGCGCCTTCTTGGGACGAACTCGGCTGCACCTACGCTTCGTTGTGCATCAACGACAAGAACCAGGAAGTCGCGGCGATCCTCGCCGATCTGCCGGCCGCGATCGCGTTGGCTGGGCGGATGCTGATGCTGCCCCAGGGTGCGCTCGACGAGCACGCCGCGGCACCGAAGCTCGACGAATCGATGCTCGACGCGCTGTCGGAGATCTTCAACAACCTCACCAAGGCGCTCAACCGAGTGGCGGGCAACCCGCACATCCGCTCGGCCGCGGCGCGGCAGACCAGCGATGTGGCGCCGTCCGCGTCGTGGCTCGGTGAGGTCAAGGCACGGCGCGATTTCGTCACGCCGGGTGTCGGAGCCGTGGCTTCCGGGCGCCTGGTCGTGGTCGCGCGCTGAGCGGCACGCGTCGGCCGCGTCACCACACTGGCGCGGACGACTTGCGACCGAGCTGCCGCGATCGCAGCAGCTCGGTCATGAATAGTCTGGGCTAGTGGGGTGTGTCCGAAGTTGGTCACATGAGTCGCCGGCCCTACGGCCCGCTCGCGGCGTCGCAGCTCCTCAGCTTGTCCACCAACAAGCCGTGTCGTCGCAGCTCCTTGCGAGCGAACCGCATGACTCGACGACTTATGCAACGAACTTCGGACACACCCCACTAGGTCGCTGCTCACGAACAGTCCGGGTGCGCCGCCGCGAGGCCGGCGGCGGAGCGGCTTCGCTCGATCGCGTCGAGTGGCTACGTTCTGCGGGATGGTCGAGGACACCGTCACGCTCGAGGGCCACATCATCGATTCCGACGTGCTGCGGCGCGTCCTCGACAAGATCGTCGAGCAGGGCGCCCGGTTCGAATTCGAGGAGTTCCGGATCGGTCGTACCAACGAGGAGGCGTCGTTCGCCCGCCTTGCGGTGCGTGCGGACCAGCCCGAGGCGTTGGATCGCGTGCTCGAATCGCTGTCGTACCTCGGCGCGAGCGTGGCGATCCACGACGCCGGATTCGCCCCGGCGGAGGCCGACGGCATCCTGCCCGACGAGTTCTACTCGACCACCAACCTCGACACGCTGGTGCGCGTCGAAGGCCGCTGGGAGGCGGTGCAGGGACAGCGGATGGACTGCGCGGTGGTGCGCCGCGCCGGCCGACTCGAGTGCGTCAAGCAGCGCAAGGTGCGCGGCGGCGACCCGGTGCTGCTGCGCGGTGGCGGGGTGCGGGTGCGCCCTGCCGAGCGTTCACGGCGCGCCAGCGCGTTCGGGTTCATGTCGAACGAGATCTCGATGGAGGTCAACAAGCCGGTGGCGATCGCAGCGGCGGCCACCGCGATGCGCGACACGCGGACCCGGGGTGAGCGCATCGTGGTCGTGCCCGGGCCCGCGGTCATCCACTCCGGGGGCGACGCGGCGCTGGCGCGGTTGATCCGCGGCGGGTGGATCGACGGGGTGCTGTCGGGCAACGCATTCGCGGTGCACGATGTCGAGAAGGCCCTGCTGTCGACCAGCCTCGGGGTTTGCCAGCTCAGTGGTCGCGCGGTCGAGGGGGGCTCGCGCAACCACTTGTGGGCGATCAACGCGGTCAACCGAGTCGGCGGGATCCGCAAGGCCGTCGAGTGCGGCCTCGTCGGTTCCGGCGTGATGCACGCCGTGGTCGTCTCCGAGGTGCCGTTCGTGCTCGCCGGCTCGATCCGCGACGACGGACCGTTGGTCGACGTCATCACCGACGTACTCGCGGCCCAGGAGGCGTACATCGAAGCGCTGGAGGGCGTGGGGATGTGCTTGCTGTTGGCGTCCGCTCTGCACTCGATCGCGGTCGGCAACCTGATCCATTCGCGAGTGCGTACGGTGTGCGTCGACATGACCGAGGCGCTGCCGGTGAAGCTCGGCAACCGCGGCAGCCAGCAGGCGATCGGCCTGGTGACCGATGTCGGCTACTTCCTCGAGGGGCTGGAGCGGGAGTTGTCGGGTGGTCCCCGTGCCCAAGACCGAGCGTGTCCGAAGTCCGGCTCGTAGCCCGGAGGATCTCGCACCGCCGTCCGCCTGCCTCGCCCGTGCCCCGGGGAGCACGGCCACGGACTGCGGGCATCCTGAGCTGCAGGGGCCGCGGATCGTGCCGGTACGCGGAAGCTCGTCTGTACCCCTCGTGACACGTGGCAGCTGTTTCGCCGGCAGGCAACGGCCCCGGAAGCGCCAGCAAGCAAGCGGCCCAGGCCTCATGGCGGCGCGCGGCGCCGCGCCCACCCAGAGTCTTTGGGTGCGGCCTTGGCCGCGATAGGACGCACCGAACAGACCTGGCCCGAGGCATCCGTGAACACGCTGCTGCGATCGCCCAGGGTTGCGGCTACGTTCGTCGGCTGACCGGTCGTTCTGGGCTACCGGCAACGACCTTGCGCGAGCTCGCATCGTTGCTCACGAACGCTCCGGTCCGCACCACTCGGGTCCCGCCGCCGCGATCACGCAGCTTCGCGGCGGGCCCGGCTATCGTCCCGCCCCCGCACCCGCGATGAGTTCCCCTGGCACCCCCGCACCCGCCGAGCGACCGCCACACCTGTGGCAGGCGTTCCGCGAGGCCCTCGCCGGACACCACCACGATCACACCTCCGGCAGCCTGCACCGCAGCATCTTCGCGCTCGCGGTGCCGATGGTGCTGGAACTGGCGCTCGAGTCGGTGTTCGCGGTGGTCGACATCTACTTCGTCAACAAGCTGCCGGAGAAGGAGATCGCCACCTCCGCGATCGGCCTGACCGAGGCGGTGATGTCGCTGCTGTTCGCGCTGGCGTTCGGGTTGAGCATGGGCACGACCGCGTCGGTGGCGCGACGGGTCGGCGAGAAGGACATCGCCGCGGCCAATCGAGTGTCGTTCCAGGCGGTGCTGGTCGGGGTCGTGGTGTCCATTCCGATCGCGGTTGCCGGTTTGCTGTTCGCGCCGCGGATCCTCGAGATGATGCGGGCCACGCCCGACGTGGTGGCGCTGGGCAGCAACTACACGCGCATCACCATCGGCAGCAATGTGCTGATCATGCTGCTGTTCATCGTCAACGCGGCGTTCCGCGGCGCGGGTGACGCGTTCCTGGCGATGCGTGCGCTGTGGTTGGCGAACGGGATCAACATCGTGCTCGACCCCTGCCTGATCCACGGCTACGGGCCGTTCCCGCAGCTCGGCGTCACCGGTGCAGCCGTCGCCACGTCGATCGGCCGCGGCACCGGGGTGCTCTACTGCTTGTGGTCGCTGTGGCGTGGGCGTGGACGGTTGTGCCTGCGCGACCAGCCGCTGCGGATCGACCCTTCGGTGATGTTGCGACTGGTTCGCGTGTCGCTCGGCGGCATCGGGCAGATGCTGATCGCGACTGCCAGCTGGATGGTGCTGATGTGGATCGTGGCGCGCTTCGGCAAGGCGGCGGTCGCCGGATACACCGTGGCGATCCGGTTGCTGATGTTCACGATCCTGCCCGCGTGGGGGTTGTCGAACGCCGCCGCGACGCTCACCGGCCAGAACTTGGGCGCCGGCAACCCCGAGCGAGCCGAGCGCGCAGTGTGGCTGACCGGACTCTACAACATGGTGTTCATGGTGCTGGTGACCGCGTTCTGCGTGTTCTTCGGCGAAACCATGCTGCGACCGTTCGAACTGACGCCCTCGGTCGAGCCATTCGCCCGCGACAGCCTGCGGATCATCGCCTACGGCTACGTGTTCTATGCCTGGGCCATGGTGATGATGCAGGCGTTCAACGGAGCCGGCGACACCATGACGCCGACCAAGCTGAACGTGCTGTGCTTCTGGATGGTGCAGATCCCGATGGCCTGGCTGCTGTCGGTGCAGGCGGGGCTCGGTCCGCCAGGAGTGTTCTGGTCGGTGATGGGTGCCGAATCCCTGCTCGCGGTGGTGTCGATGGTGGTGTTCCGCCGCGGCTACTGGAAGACCCGCGCGGTGTGACCGAGGGCCTCAGTCGATCGCCACCAGGCCCGAAGCGAACAGCGCCTGCTTGTCGTGCAGCCCGCGATAGCCCTCGGCGAGCACCACGTGGCCGACCGGTGCGCGGAGGCTGGTGCCCGGACCCGCGCACAGCAGCACGTCGGGGTTGAACTCGCGGATCGCGGTCCGCACAGCTGCGGTGAAGTCGAACGGCTCCAGCACTTGCGTGGTCAGGGTGTAGTCCAACAGCCGGCGCGGGTCGGCTGACCAGGGCGAATGCACGCGACCGAGCCCGTCGACCAGGTGGGTGGTCGGGCGGCGAATCCGCAGGCCGGCGAGGCGATCCACCGCCGCACGCGAGGTGGCCTGGCACAGTTCGGTGTGGAACGGTCCGTTGCCGGCGAGCTGCAACGGGAACTCGCGGTCGCCGACGCGGCGTTTGGGGAGTCGCTGCAGCATAAGGGCGATGCCATGTTTGGTGCCGCCGAGCACCAAGTGCCCGCCCAACCGGATCGAGGGGGCGACGAACGCGTCGTCGCCGGCGTCACGGGCGGCCGCCATCGCCGCCTCGACCTCGGCGTGCGCCGCCGCGTCGGGGAACCAGTCCTCACCGACCAGCGTGGTCAGCACCTGTCCTCCCTCGACCAACAGCTGCAGCTCGGCCATGGTGTGTACCAGGCGCCAACCCTCGGTGGGGTCGAGCGCACCACTGGCGGCGAGTGCGGTGTACCAACCGAGCGAGTTGCCGGCCACCGCCACGATGCGGTAGCGACACCGCAAGTGTTCGAGGTGCAGCATGCTGCCGAAGTAGATCAGCTCGGCGGCGTTCACGCCTTGCAGGTGGAGCCCCGGGCGGAAGCGCTCGGCGCGGTCGATCGCGGTGAGCGTCGACTCGGCACCACCGGCCTCCGCGCGCCGCGCGTCGCATTCCCGCAGTGCTTCGGCCACCGGGCCGTCCACCTGGTGGCGTGCCAGGAACCCGAGCTCGTCGCGGCCGTACGCGCCGCGCCCGGGACACAGCAGTACCGCGGTCGGCGCACTCATGACGGCTCCCGTGATACCAACCGTTGGCTGGCCGCAACGATGTCGTCGACGCTGAGCAGCACCTGATCCGCTGCCGGTCCGAGTGGGATGAACGTGTCGCGAGAGGTCACGCGGGCGAGTCGCAGCGAGGGATCCTCGGCCAGCAGCTCGGCGACGATGTGCGCCGACGGACCGCCACCCTGGTGCCGGCACTCATCGACCACCAACACCCTGCCGGTGGCCCGCGCGTGCTGATGGAGCTGCGCCCAGGGCAGTGGCGACAGCCAGCGAAGGTCCACCACGCGAGCGCGGATGCCTGCGTCGGCGAGCTGGCGGCGCGCTCGCAAGCTCATCGGTACCCCGTTGGCGAAGCTGACCAGGGTCAGGTGGTCGTCGTCGGCGGCGTGGTAGACCCGCGCCTCTCCGAACCGGACGGCATCGCTGGGTGCCGGGTAGCCGAACTGCCAGCCGTCGTCGCCCGGCTCGTACAGGTCCTTTTGCATGTAGAGGGCGATCGGCTCCAGGAACACGCACACCATGCCGTGCGCCGCGGCCAGCTCCGCACAGGTGCGCAGCATGCCCACCGCATCGTCGCCGCGGCTCGGGGACGCGATCAGCAGCCCCGGGATGTCGAGCAGCGCACCGATGCTGTTGTCGTTGTGGAAGTGGCCGCCAAAGCCCTTCTGGTAGGCGTACCCAGCGACCCGCACCACCATCCCGTTGCGGAACTGACCGCGGCTGAAGAATTGCAGCGACGCCGCCTCACCGCGCAGCTGGTCGAGCGCGTTGTGGATGTAGGCGAGGTATTGGATCTCCGGTAGCGGCAGGCACCCGGCGGTGGCCATGCCCTGGGCGAGCCCCAGGATCGAGGTCTCGTCGAGGATCGTGTTGAACACCCGCCCGGACCCGAAGGTGCGGTGCAGGTCGTCGGTGACGTGGTAGACGCCGCCCTTGCGCGCCACGTCCTCGCCGAACACGAACGCGTCAGGGTGAGCGAGCAGCAGGTCCTTGAGTCCCTGGGCGATGCGGAACGCGAGGTGGCGCGGCCGCTCCTCGGCTTCGGGAAGTCGGCCGCCGAACGCGGCGCGGCGTGCCTCGTCGGTCGCGGTGCGGATCGTCAGATCGTCGGCGGCGGGCCAACGCAGCGGGGCCATCACCTCGGCGGCGGAGGCGAGTCGCGGTCGAGTGCGCGCCTCGGCACCGGCGCGCCCGATCCGTTCCTCCATGTCGTCGTGCAGCGCCTGCAGCTCGTCGCGCTCCAGCGCACCCCACGCCAGCAACTGCCCGGCGAACGCCACCATCGGGTCGAGCGCCTCGACGGCTTCGATCTCCGCGATGGTCCGGTAGTTGGTTTCCACGTCGGATCCGGCATGGCCCATCAAGCGCACCACGCGCAGGTGCAGGAACGTCGGGCGTCGGGTGCGCCGGCAGTGCGCGACCGCCGCCGCGGCGGTGTCGAAGGTGCTCGCCAGATCGCGACCGTCCGCCTGGAACCAATCGAGGCCGGGTCGGGTGCGGAACGACCGTTCGATGTAGTCCGTCGGGGTGCGCACCGAGATGCCGATGCCGTTGTCCTCGCAGACGAACAAGATCGGGCACGGCTGGCGCTGCATCGCCGCGGCCGCGGCGGCGTTGAACCCGGCTTGGGCCGTGGCGTGGTTGACCGATGCGTCGCCGAACGAGCAGTAGACGATCGAACTCGGCGGTACCGCCGGTGGCACACCGATCCGCGACATCCGCGCCAGCGCGATCGCGAACCCGACCGCTTTCGGCAGGTGGCTGGCGATCGTGCTGGTCTGCGGCGGGACCCACAGGGCGCGGCTACCGAGCACCTTGTGCCGGCCGCCCGACACCGGGTCCTGGCTCGAGGCGACGAACGACAGCATCGCATCGAAGATCGGCGTCTCTCCGGCGACCCGGCGTGCGCGCGCGGCGAGGAACGCGCCGGAGCGGTAGTGGAGGAACGCGGGATCGGTGCGTTCGAGCAGGTGACCGAGCACCGCGTTGGCCTCGTGCCCGGCGCTGGCGATCGTGTAGTAGGCGACGCCGGCATCCTTGAGGCGACGCGCCTCGAGGTCCTGCAGTCGGGACTGCAGGGCGGCTTCGAAGATCGCCACCGCGGTGCGTGCCGTCAGCTGCGAACCCGCGGCCACGGCGCCGTCGGGTTCGGCGCGCAGCTCGGCGGTGGGGAGGGTTCGGATGGCCTCGAGCAGGCGCTCGCGGACGATCGCTTCGCGGCGGATGGCCATGGGCGTGCCGCGGATCGTCGGCCGCCGGGCCGCGCCGGCCAAGGCCATTCCGCGGCGAACTCCACGGGTCGCGACTCACCGGGGTCGGGCGCCGGCGTGCGACTATTTCTTGCGCAACGCCAGGCTTCGTTCGACCACCTGCAAGGTGCTGGCCAGTAGCGCGGTGGCGTAGATCCGCCCGCCGTCTTCGCCCCACGGGCCGGCACCGCGCCACGAGCCCGCTGCCGGGCCCCGCGTCTCCTGGGCCTGCAGGATCGCGTCGACCACGGCGCGCGACCAGCGCTGCCACGAGTCCCCGCCGATCGCGGCCATCCCCAGCGTGCCGTGGAACCAGTAGTAGTGGTCGATCGACTTGGGGTCCTTCGGGTCGGGCAGCTTGGCGAGCAGGCGTGCCGCAGCGAGTTGCATCGCCGGCCGGGTCGCCGGCTTCTGGCCGAGCAGGAAGCGCCCGGACAGGCCGGCGGCGGTCAGCGCTTCGCCCTTTTCCACCGGGAAACGCGCGACGTGGTCTCCGGGGTGGCGCGACGAAGGTTCCCCGCGCTTGGTGTAGCCCAGCTGGCCGGTCGCCGGGTCGGTCAATTCGTCGAAGAACACCGCCATGATCTTGAACGCCTGCGGGTTGACCTTCAGGTCGTGGTCGGCGGCGGAGCGGTACGCCTTCAGGCACCAACTGGTGACCGACGAGTCGTTGTCGTTGTCGCGCGGCTGGTAGCGCCAGCAGGCGTACGGGTTGCGGTGGTGTTCGAGGTAGTTGATCGCGCGCTGCGCGTTGGCCCGCAGCATCTTGTAGTCCGACAGCCCGAACGCCTCGCAGAGGGCGTAGGTGGCGATCGCGTGGTCGTAGATGAAATCGTGCGATGCGGTGGTGCCGATCACCCCGTCCTCGCCCTGTTGCTCGCGCAGCCAGGCGACCGCCTTCTTCACGGTTTCCTGGTAGCGCCCGTTGCGCAGCGTGCTGCCCTCGCCGAGGAACGCCAACAGTGCCAACCCGGTCACCCCGACGTCGTGCACCGGATTGCCCGGGTTGTCGCTGCGCCCGCCCCGGTCGTGCTTCATGAACCCGTCGCTGTCCCACTTGCCGTCGGGGTCCTGGCGGGCGTGGAGCCACTTCAGCGCCCGGTCGATCGCCTGGCGCACCGCCTGCGGGTCGACTGCAGGTGCGCTCGGCTCCGCGGCCTCGATCACTTCGGCCGGCTGGACTTCGGCTCGGCGGTCGGTGGGTCGGCTCGGGTCCAGCTCGTGCAGCACCCGCTTCCGCGCCGCCGATAGCTCGCGAATCGCGCGGCGTACCGCCGCCAGTGCCTGGGCGTCGCGCCTGCTGTTGCGGAGCAACGCCAATTCCGCACGGTCCGCCGCGTGGACCGCATGCAGGATCTGCTCGGCAGCCTCCAGCAGTGCTTCGCGGTCGGGCTTGCGTTGGGCTTGGACGGACGGGGTGAACGGGACGACCAGCGCCAGGGCCGTCGCCATCAGGGGCGGGTGTTGCATCGAGGGCCTCTTTCGGGTTTTCGGCCGACAACGAGCCGCGGCTCGATCGGTTCGGGGAATCGGACCGAAGCTCGGCCGATCGCAGCTCCCGCGGTTGGCCGCCCCATTTTGCGTCGGATCCGCGGCCCGAGCGATTAACCTGCCGCGAGGTGTCCGCAAGCGATCGAGAGTTCACACAGTTCGTCCACAAGGCCCAGGAACTCCAGTGGTGTGACCCTGCGGTCCGCCGCCGGCTCAACCAGGCAGGGCTCCACGTGCTGCCGGCCAACTTCTATTCGACGGTGCCCACCGTCGACGAGGTCGAGGAGTCGTTCGAGTACGCCGGGGACCGGCTGCCGTACCTCACCGACGCGCTGTTCGACCGCGCGGCGATGGGGGCGTTCCTCGACTCGTTGATGCCGTTCAGCGCGGAGTTCGAACCGCCGGCCGAGGGCGAGCCGGACCACGGCACCGAGTATTTCTGGGGCTCGCCCAACTTCGGGCACAGCGACGCGATGGCCTACTACTGCGTCATCCGGTTGCTCAAGCCGAAGCGGATCGTCGAAGTCGGTGCCGGGCACTCCACCCTGGTGGCGATCCAGGCACTGCGCCGCAATGGGGTCGGTCGGGTGGTGTGTGTCGAGCCGTTCCCGCGCCCGTTCCTGCGCACACTGGGTGGTCTGGGCGAGATCGATCTGGTCGAGGAGCCGGTGCAGACGCTCCAGCCGAGTTGGTTCGACGAGCAGTTGGGCGACGGCGACGTGCTGTTCATCGATTCGACCCACACCGTCAAGGCCGGCAGCGACTGCTTGCACCTCTATTTGCGGGTGCTACCGGCGCTGCGCCGGCGGCTGATGATCCACGCCCACGACATCTTCCTGCCGGAGGCCTACCCACAGGAATGGGCCAAGAAGCTGCACATCTACTGGACCGAGCAATACCTGCTGATGGCGCTGCTGCTCGGCAACGACGAGTACACGGTGAAGTTCGGCAGCAACTACCACCGGTTGTGCAACCCGCAGCAGTTGGAGCAGTTGATGGCGGGGAAGGCCCTGGCCGGCGGGGGCAGCTTCTGGTTCACCAAGCAACCCCGGTGACCGGGGGGCCGCGGGGCGGAGCGGGCACACGGCGGCGTAGGTACCGGAGGTGATGCGAGTGGGGTGTCTCCGAGGTTCGTCACCTGTCTCCCCGGCCCTACCGCCCGCTTGCGGCGTCGCAGCTCCTCAGCTTGCCCACCATCAAGCCGTGTCGTCGCAGCTCCTTGCGAGCGAACCGCACGACTCGCCGATGTATGTGACGAACTTCGGGTACACCCCACTCGGTCAAGCCCACTCCGGCCTCGCCGAGATGCTGCTGGAGCTGGCGCTGCTGTTCGCGCTGTGCATCGCGGTGGTGCTGTGCTTCCACCGCATCAAGTTGCCGCCGATCGTCGGCTTCCTGATCACCGGTGCGGTGGTCGGACCGCACTCGTTCGGGCTGATCGAGCAGCCCGAACTGGTCGAGAACCTCGCCGAGATCGGGGTGGTGGTGCTGCTGTTCACCGTCGGCATGGAGCTGTCGGTGCGCGAGCTGCTGCGCATGCGCCGGTCGTTGGTGCTCGGCGGCGGACTGCAAGTCCTCGTGACCATCGCGCTCGGCGCCACGGTTGCGTCGCTGGGCGGTATGCCGCCGCGCACCGCGATCCTGGTCGGTTTCGTGATCACACTGTCGAGCACCGCGGTGATCGCCAAGTTGCTGCAGGATCGCGGCGAACTCGGGACGTCACCGGGACGCCTCGCGATGAGCATCTGCGTGGCGCAGGACTTGGCGGTGGTGGGGATCATCTTGGCGGTGCCGCTGCTCGGCAGCGGTGGCGGCTCGGGCGCGGCCGAGATGCCGCTGTGGCGAGTCGGTTCCTCGCTGCTGTACCTCGGCGCGTTGTTCGCCGGGGCGTGGCTGATCGTGCCTCGGGTGTTGGACCTCGTGTCGCGTGCCCGCAGCCGCGAGGTGTTCGTGCTGACGATCTTCACCCTGTGCCTGGCCGGTGCGACCCTGACCGCCGCGATGGGCCTGTCGTTGGCTTTGGGCGCCTTCCTGGTCGGCCTGGTGTTGGCGGAGTCCGGCTACCACCACCAGGCGACTGCCGAAGTCGAGCCGTTCCGCGACGCCCTCAGCAGTCTGTTCTTCGTCAGCATCGGGATGCTGTTCGACTACCACGTGATCCTCGAGCACCCATGGAAGGTCGGCATGGGGCTGCTGGCGGTGATCGTCGGCAAGGCGCTCGTGGTGTGGGTGGCGGCCCGCGCGCTGTCCCTTCCGGGGTGGGTCGGGGTGCGCGCCGGTCTGCTGTTGGCCCAGGTCGGCGAGTTCTCGTTCGTGGTCATCCAGGTGGCCCGCAGCAATCAGCTGGAGCTCGGTGCGATCGAGGGCGTGTTCCTGGTGGTGGCCGTGCTGTCGATCGCGCTGACACCGTTGCTGATGGTGCTGGGGCGTCGGCTCACCGAGCGCGCCGTGCCCTCCGTGGGCGGCGAGCGGTCGGGTCCCACGCGCCGCAAGGACCACGTGGTGATCGTCGGCTTCGGCCCCGGTGGTCAGGCGGTGGCGGGTGCTCTGATGGCGCAGAGCATCCCGTTCGTGGTGATCGAGATGAATGCGGCGACGGTCAAGGCGTTCAAGGCTCGCGGCTATCCGATCTTCCTCGGCGATTCGGGGCGCGAGGCGGTGCTGAAGGCCGCGGCACTCGAGCAGGCGCGATTGCTCGTTCTCACGGTCAATGATCCCGGAGCGACGCGCCGCACCGCGGACTTGGCACGTCGCATCGCGCCTGATCTGCACATCGTCGCCCGCACCAACTACATCGGCGACGTTCCGGTGCTGCGCCGCCTCGGTGTGCAGGAGATCGTCCCACAGGAGCTCGAGACCTCGATCGAGATCATGGTGCGGGTGTTGCGCCGCTATCTGGTGCCGGACGCCGAGGTCGGCCGCGAGGTCCACCGCGTGCGCCGTGGCGCCGACATGCCGGGCAGCGCGGTGCGCCCGCACGACCGCGACGACGCGCGCCTCAGCGAGTTCATCCCCGGGCTGTCGGTCGAGGCGTTCCGCGTCGAGCGCGACAGCGCGATCGCCGGCTTCGCGCTGCAGGACTCGGACCTGCGGCGCCTGTCCGGGTGCACCGTGGTCGCGGTGCGCCGGCAGACCGACACCGACATCGCGATCCGTCCTGATACGGTGCTGACCGAAGGTGACGTCGCGGTGTTGCTCGGGCCAAGTCACCGCATCGCCGAAGCGGGGTACCTGTTCGCCACGCCGCGTCACGTCGCCGAGGGCGAAGGACCATCCCATGGCTGACGCTCGCCCGGTGTGGCCAACGGTGCTGGTGCTCCTGCTGCCAGTGCTGGTGTTCGCGCCGGCACTCGGCAACGGGTTCGCGCTCGACGGCGCGGCGTTGGCCAGTGCCGAATGGGTGGCGAACCCGGGTCGTCCCGATCCGGTGATCGCCGAGCTGCACGGCCCGGGGTTCTACTTCGGCAAGTTCTATTGGTACGCGGAAGGTCCCAACGACGGGCTGTACCGTCCGGTCGCGATCTACAGCTACGCCCTGTTGCACTGGCTGGCCGGATCGTGGGACGCATTCGCGCAGCACGCGGCGAATCTGCTGTTGCACCTGCTGGCGACTTGGTTGGTGCTGCGCTTGCTTCGGGCGATCGGAGCGGGATGGATTGCCGCACACGCCGGGGCGGCGGTGTTCGGGGTGCACGCGATCCACAGCGAGGTGGTGGCCGGGATCGTCGGGCGCTCCGAGCTGTTGCCGTTCGTGTTCGGCCTCGGCGCAGCGGGAACGTTCGTTCGCGCCGAGGCGGCGCGCGGGGGGGCGCGTCTGTGGTTTCAGATCTTGGCCGGAGCGCAGCTGTTCGGTGCGGTGGCTGCCAAGGAGAGCGGGCTGACCTTTGCGCCGTTCCTGGTGTGCGTGTTGCTCGCGCGCCGTTGGGCGGCGGGCCCAGGTGGCGTGCCGCTCTTCCCACAACTGTTGCGCGCCGCAGCGGTGTGCGCGGTGGGAGTGACGCCGTACCTGTTCCTGCGGCACCGGGTGATGGTGGAGTTCGATGCGCCCTACCTGGTCGACTACGCCGCCAACCCGCTGTACGGCGCCGACGCAGTCACCCGCCTGGCCACCGCGGTGAAACTCTGGGGCTACGGGCTGTGGCAGTGCATCGCACCGTTCTGGCTCAGTGCTACCTACGGGGCCGAAGTGTTCCAGCTGGCGCACGGGTTCGCTGACGCCGGGGTGATCGCCGCGGCGGTGGCGCTGGCCGGGTCGTTGTTCATCGGGCTTCGCTTTGCCCGGCGCCAACCGCCGCTGTTCTTGGCGATGGCAAGCCTGCTCGGGTTGTCGTTCGTCACCAGCAACGTCCCGTTCGCCATCGGAGCGATCTATGCGGAGCGCTTCTACTACGCGCCGAGTCTGGGTGCGTGCATTCTGGTGGCGTGGCTGGTCGACAGGGTCCCACGGCCGCGCATCGCGCTGACCGGGATCGCGGTGTGGATGGTCGCCTGTGCCGCGGTGATCCTGCTGCGCAACGGGGTGTGGCGCGATACTGCGACCCTGTTCACGCACGAGGCGCGGCAACAGCCGCGGGCCGCGAATTTCCAGGTTCAGGTCGCACAGTTGTTGCGCGAAGTTCCCCAGCGACACGGCGAGGCGTTCGCACAGATCGACAAGGCGCTCGCGTTGATCCCCGAGTATCCGCACGCGCTGCGCGAGAAGGCCTCGCTGCACGCTCGCCGCAAGGAGTGGCCGCAGGCTATCGAGGCGTTCGAACGCGCGTTCCGCTCCCCCTACGTCGAGCTCCCGGAGGCCAAGGCGCTGTGCCTGGTGCGGATCGCCAAGGTGTGGCGGATCGAACGGCAACCGCGCCGGGCGGTCGAGTACGCCCTGCGCGGACTGGAAATCGCGCCGCAGGACAAGGACGCGTGGAAGATCGTGGCGGAATTCGGCGCGGACGTGCTGCCGCCCGACCGGGCCAACAAGCTGTTCGTGCAAGCAGTCGAGGCGGCGCGCACCGATCCTGTGCTGGCGGTCTACCTCGGGGTCATGGGGGAGAAGGTCGGCGCCGACCCTCGCACCGTGGTCGATGTGCTGAACTACGCGGTGCAGGCGACGCCGGCAGATCAGCGGCCCCCGGGTTGGTTCGTCGAGGCGGTGTTCGCGCTGGGCAACGCGCACCGGCGTGCCGGAGATCCGGGTAGCGCGCGTGTGCTCTTCCAGCAGATGCTGGCCAACCCGACGCTGCCCCAAACACTGCGCGACCGGGTCACTGCCGCATTGGCCGCGCTCGGACGCTGACGGCGGCGGTCAGCTGAGCCCGAGGGTCGCCCGCATGTCGACCGCGGCTGCCAACAGCTCGGCGCGCGAACCGCGTGATGTCGGGGTGTGCGCGGGCAGCAGGCAGTGACTCTCCAAGGTGACATCGGTGCGCAGCAGCGCTTGTTCCGTCAGGTGCTGGATCACGATGTGCACCGGACCGTGGCGTAGCTCGAGTCGGACCGGTTCGGTGCAGGGGGCATCGCCGGCGACCCGTGCCAGGCGGACGTCCGCACCGAGCTTCTGCACCAGCCAGTGCTCGAGACAGCGCGCCGCGCCCAGCGAACCCATCGCCGCGGAGTGCTCGATCCGCACGCTCGTCGGTGGCTCTTCTGGTTCCCATGCGAAGTGTTCGAACGCCTCGGCGAGCACCCGCCGCCACGGTGCGACGCGCAGCCACGCGAGGTCGAACGGCGCATGGTGGGCGATCTGCCGCAGGCTTCGCCAGTCATCGCCGGTGAACAGCGCCGAGTCGACGATGGTGCGGTCGGCCATGCTCGCCAGCGCGGCGATTCGCCCGAGGCTGTGTGGCAGCTCGGTGGCCCAGAACAGGCAGGTGGGGATGTCGTTGACCAGGATCGGCCGCACCAGATTGGGGAGCTTGGCGAACTGCTCCGGGTCAGCGCGCAGGTGCAGGCGCTCCATCGCCATCACCCGTCCCTGTCCGTGGGCGCGGATGCGCCCGACCAAGTCCACTTCGAGGATTCCAGCGGACTCCTCCAGCGAGATCTGGATCGCGCGACACGGATGTCGGTCCGGCAGCGCCTCGAGCATGGCGGCGGTTGCCGCCTCGGACCGTTCGTCGGTGACGACCACGAGGTTGAGCGTCAGCGCGCGGCTGAGATTGCATCCCTGTTCCGCCGCCGCGGCGTCGCGCCACAGCCGGCGCAGCGAACCCGGCAGGTCGGCGATGTCCGCCGTGGCGTGGACCGTGGTCATGGCCGTCTCCACACTCGGCCGGCGCCCAGCAGGCGATCGGCTTGCTCCGGTCCCCAGGTCCCGGCCCCGTAGCCGCGCGGGTGGAAGTCGCGCCACCCGGCGTGGATCGAGTCGACGATGCGCCACGCTTCCTCGACCTCGTCGCGCCGCGCGAACAGCGTGGAATCGCCGAGCATCGCGTCGAGCAGCAGCCGCTCGTACGCGTCTGCGCTCTCGCGACCGAACGCGCTGCCGTAGCGGAAGTCCATGCGGACGTCGCGGATGTTCACGTCCGGCCCGGGCACCTTGGAGCCGAACCGCAAGCTGATGCCCTCGTCCGGCTGGATGCGCAACAACAGGATGTTCGGCGACAGATCGTTGTTGGCGAACAAGTGGTGCGGCGGGCGCTTGAAGTGGATCGCGATCTCGCTGACCCGGCGCGGCAAGCGCTTGCCGGAGCGCAGGAAGAACGGCGTGCCGCCCCAACGCCAGTTGTGGATCTCGAGGCGCACCGCGGCATAGGTCTCGGTGTTGGAGTCGGACGACACTCCCGGCTCGTCGAGGTATCCGGGCACCTCGACTCCGCCGACGAAGTCCTTGGTGTAGCGGCCGCGCACCGTGTTCTCCGCCACTTCGTGGGGGGCGAACGAGCGGATCGCGTGCAGCACCTTCACCTTCTCGTCGCGCACGTGGTTGGATGCCAGCGACACCGGAGGCTCCATCGCGACCAGCGTCAACACCTGCAACAGGTGGTTCTGGATCATGTCACGCAGCACCCCGGCTTCTTCGAAGTAAGCCCCGCGCCCCTCGACACCGATCGATTCCGCGACGGTGATCTGCACGTGGTCGATGAAGTTGCCGTTCCACAGCGGCTCGAAGATGCCATTGGCGAACCGCATCGCCAGGATGTTCTGCACCGTCTCCTTGCCGAGGTAGTGATCGATGCGATAGACCTGGTCTTCGGCGAATGCGGCGCCGACTTGGGCGTTGAGCGCCCGGGCGCTCTCGAGATCGTGGCCGAACGGCTTCTCGACCACGACCCGCGCGAACCGATCGCTCGACTCCTGCGACAACCCGGCGTCGCGCAGGTTGGCGAGGATCCCCGAGTAGGCGCTCGGCGGTGTCGCCAGGTAGAGCATGCGATTGCCGGTGGTCCCGAGTTCGCGTTCGACCGCTTCCAGGCGTCGGCCGAGCGCGGCGTAGCCGTCGCCATCTTCGAACGAGCTGCGGTGGTAGAAGATCGATTCGCGCAGCGCGTCGAAGCCCTCGCCGGCGCCGGTGCGGCCGTGCTCGGCCACCCCCGCGGCGAGTTCCTCACGGAACTGCTCGTCGGTCTTCTCCCGGCGCGCGAAGCCGACCACGGCGAATCCCGCCGGCAACAACCCGTCGCGCTTCAGCCCGGCCAGCGCCGGAACCAGCTTGCGGTGCGTCAGGTCACCGGTTGCGCCGAAGATCACCAGACTGCACGGCGCGGCCCGCCGTCCGCGCTGCAGTTCCTCCGCCAGGGGATTCACCATGCGCGCGGATCATAGCGGGGTCAGCTGATCTCGAGCATGCGCAGCAGCGGCTGCGCGGCGGCGACCCGCGACGTCTCGTCCATCTCGATGCGCGGCTGCAGGTCGCGCAGCGCCAAGTAGATCTTCTCGATCGTGTTGAGCTTCATGTACGGGCACTGGTTGCAGCCCTCGCACCCGCGGTTGCTCTCCACCGGCACCTCGATGAGGGTCTTGTCGGGCGCCGCCTTGCGCATCGTGTGGAGGATCCCGGTCTCGGTGCCGACGATGATCTCGTGGTGTGGCGACTCGGCGACGAACTGCAGCAGCTTTCGAGTCGAACCGACGAAGTCGGCGTGCCGCAGGATGTTCGGCTCGCACTCGGGGTGGGCGATGAACTTCGCGGTGCGGTGCCGCGCCTTGAGGTCGAGGATCTTGCGCTCGGAGAAGGTCACGTGCACCTGGCACGTCCCGGGCCACAGCGTCATCTCCCGGCCGGTCTGCTTGATCAGCCAGGCGCCGAGGTTGCGGTCCGGGGCGAACAGGATCGGCCGGTCCGCGGGCACCGAGCGGATGATCGCCTCGGCGTTGCTCGAGGTGCAGATGATGTCGGACTGCGCCTTCGCCGCCGCCGAGCAGTTGATGTAGGTGACCACGTAGTGGTCGGGGTTCTTGCGGCGGAACTCGCGCAGCTGCTCACCCGAGCACGAATCGGCCAGCGAGCACCCGGCGTCGAGGTCGGGCAGCAGCACGGTCTTGCCGGGATTGAGCAGCTTGGCGGTTTCCGCCATGAAGTGCACGCCGCAGAACAGGATCACGTCGACGTCGCTGGCGTCGCGCGCCGCCTTGGCCAGGTCGAGCGAATCGCCGAGCCGGTCGGCGAGGTCCTGGATGTCCGGGTCCTGGTAGTAGTGCGCCAGGATGATGGCACGGCGCTTCTTCTTGAGCTTCTCGATCTCGGCGAACAGGTCGAGTGCGGGGTCGATGACGGTGGACATGGGGCCGCGTGCGGACGGTTGGGTCGGCCGAACCCGTTGCGGGTTCGGGGGGTGGTGGATGGTAGCGAGCCTCGCGGTGGGCTGCTCCAATCGGCTGCGAGGAAGCCCTGGCGGGTGCCGGCGAATCCAGGCGCCGGGCTCGTCGGTTGCGATGAGCTGGACCGGAACGACCGGGAGGGTGGTCCAGTTCGCACGGTGGCGCCGCCGGCATTCGCCAGGACGCGGCGCGACTCAGCCGGACGTCTGCTTGTTCGTCCGCCCGCCGGCCTTCTTCTTGGTCGCCTTACCGGCCTTTGCCGTGGCCGATTTCTTGCTCGCTGACTTGCCGCCGGCGACCTTCTTCTTGGCTGCCCCACGCCGCCCCTTGCTGGGGCCCATCGCGGCGCGCGCGTTGATCAGATCGATGGCATGCTGCAGTGTGCAGTCCTCGGCCGATTCGCCCTTCGGCAGCGACGCGTTGGTCGTCCCGTCGGTGCAGTACGGGCCGTAGCGGCCGTCCAAGATCTTGATCTCGGCCTCCGTCTCCGGGTGCTTGCCCAGCTCCTTCAGCACTTTCGGTGCGGCTCGTGCTTGCCGGCCGCGAGCCTTCGGCTGCGCGAACAACTCCATCGCGCGCTCCAGAGTGATGGTCAGCGGCGACTCGTCGGCCGGGATGCTGCGGGTCTCCTTGTCCCACTTCAGGTACGGCCCGAACCGGCCGTTTGCCGCCAGCACCTTGGCAGGCTTGCCCGGTTGCTCGTCGGTCCCCGCGGTGTCCTTTACCCCGAGTTCGCGCGGCAGGTTGAGTGTGGCGATCGCCTCCTCCAAGCTGACCGTCTCGGGCTCCATGCCGCGCAGCAGCGAAGCCATCTTGGGCTTCTCGCCGTCCGGCAACGACTCGGCATTGCCGCGCTGGAAGTAGGGCCCGAACCGACCGGTCTTGACGTAGATGTCGAGGCCCGTCTCGGGGTCGACGCCGAGCGACTTGGGTCCCTGCGCGCCCTTCTCCAACAGGTCGATCGCGACCTCCAGCGTCAGCTCGTCGGGTGCGGTGCCGTCGGGCACGCTGACGCGTTGATCGCCACAGGACAGGAACGGACCGAATCGGCCGACGCGCACCTCGACCAGCGTGTCCTCGGCGTTGGTGCCGAGCGGGATGCTGCACACGCTGCGCGGATCGATCTCCTCGGCGACCTTGCGGATCGTGGCGTCGAGCCCCGGGTTGCCGTTGCCGTGGAAGAACGAGCGCAGGTAGGTCAGCCGATCCTTGCTGCCGTTGCTGATCTCGTCGAGGTCGTTCTCCATCTTGGCGGTGAACGCGTAGTCGACGAGGTACGACAGGTGGCCGTCCATCAAGTTGGTCACCGCGAACGCGGTGAACGTCGGGACCAGTGCGGTGCCCTTCTTGTAGACGTAGTCGCGCGCCTGGATGGTCTCGATGATCGACGCGTAGGTCGACGGCCGGCCGATTCCGAGCGCTTCCATCTCGCGGATCAGACTCGCCTCGGTCAGTCGCGCCGGCGGTTGGGTGGTGTGCCCGGAAGCCTCGACCGAAACCGTGCGCACCGTGTCGCCCTCCGCCACATTGGGCAGCAGTCGCTCCGCCTCGGCCAGCGCCGCGTCCGCATCCTCGGCAGCCTCCACGTAGGCCAGCCGGAAGCCGGGGAACTCGACCGTCTTGCCGGTGGCCTGGAACTCCGCATCGTCGATGCCGAGCCCGAGCACCGTGCGGTGACCGCGGGCGTCCTTCATCTGGCAAGCCACGGTGCGCTGCCAGATCATCTCGTACAGCCGCTGCTCGTCGCTGCCGAGCTCGCCCGCGACATCCTTGGGGTGGCGGAATGCCGCACCGGCCGGTCGGATCGCTTCGTGCGCTTCCTGCGCGTTCTTCACCTTGGTCTGGTAGATGCGCGGCTGGTCCGGCAGGTTGACCCGCCCGTACGACTGCTCGATCAGGCTGCGCGCCGCTTGGATCGCCTCGTCCGACAGGGTGGTCGAGTCGGTGCGCATGTAGGTGATGTAGCCGTTCTCGTACAGCCGCTGTGCGGCCTGCATCGCCCGCTTGGCGGTGAACCGCAGCTTGCGGCCCGCCTCCTGCTGCAGCGTGCTGGTGGTGAACGGTGGCGAGGGCTTCTGGGTGTAGGGCTTCTTCTCCAGCCGCAGCACCTTGGCGTCCTTGCCGGCCAACCGCTTCTCCAGTGCCCGCGCCTCGGTCTCCAACAGGTGCACCGGAGCCTGCTCGCCGCCGCGCAGTTGCCCGGTGTCGGGGTCGAAGTCCTTGCCGCTGGCGATGCGCCGGCCGCCCAGGGACACCAGGCCGGCGGCGAACGGGACCTGTTCGTCCCCGGCCGCGAGGAAGGTGCCGTCGAGGCCCCAGTACTGCGCCGACTTGAAGCGCATCCGGTCGCGCTCGCGGGCCACCACCAACTTGACCGCGACGCTCTGCACCCGGCCGGCCGATAGGCGCGGCTTGATCTTCTTCCACAGCAGCGGCGAGACCTCGTAGCCGTACAACCGGTCGACCAGGCGGCGGGTCTCCTGTGCTTCGACCAGGTTCTGGTCGATGTCGCGCGGGTTGTCGAGCGCCTCCTGGATGGCCTTCTTGGTGATCTCGTGGAACACCAACCGGCGGATCTCGACCTTGGGCTGTAGCTCCTGGAGCAGGTGCCAGGAGATCGACTCGCCCTCGCGGTCTTCATCGGTCGCGAGGTAGAGCACGGAGGCCTGACCGACCAGGTTCTTCAGGTGGCGGATGTGCTCGCGCTTCTCCTTGGGCACCACGTACAGCGGTGTGAAGTCGTTCTCGATGTCGATGCCGAGCCGAGACCACTTCTCCTGCTTGAGCTTTGCCGGCACCTCCGCGGCGTTGGCCGGCAAGTCGCGGATGTGGCCGACGCTCGCCTCGATGGCGTAGTCCGACCCGAGGAACTTGGCGATCGTTCGGGCCTTGGCGGGGGATTCGACGATCACCAGGGGCTTGCCGGAGCCGCCGGCCTTGGCCGCCTTGCCGCTGGTGCGTTTCGGGGTCTTCGAGGTCGTCTTCTTGGCAGCCATTTGCGCGAGGGCGCCTTGTTAGGGGGATCGCCGCCGCATTGTCAAGGCTCGGCGGCTGCTGGCAGTTGTCGGCCGGAGCGATGCCGGGAGTGGAGCGCCCGCTGTCGCGGTTCGCGGCAGGGTGTCGCCAATTCCCCTGGCCCGGGTGACTTAGGACAGCTCAGCGAAAGTCGAAGCGCGTCGGGGCGGCTGGTGCGCGGTGGGGAGAATTGTCCCGAGGGGCTCGGTTAGCCTGGCGCCTGATGAAGGTGCTCGGGCTGACGTGCAACAACTGTGGGGCGCCCCTGGAGGTGCCGGAGAAGACCCGCTACCTGACGTGCGCGTTCTGCGAGTCGCGTCTCGAGGTGCACCGCTCGGGCGCGGCCCACTTCACCGAGGTGTTGGAGGCGGTGGGGGAGATCCGCGCCGATCTCGCCACCATCAAGCGGCAGAACGACCTCGAGCGGCTCGATCGCGAGTGGCAATTGGAGCGCGAGAAGTGGCTGACCATCGACCAGCACGGCCGCGGGTCGGTGCCGACGGTGGCGAGCGGCGTGATGGCGATCGTGGTCGGGTTCGTCGGCGGGGTGGTGTTCTTCGCCATGGGTTCGCGCGTGAGTTGTGCGTTGGGCGGCCTCGGCGTGCTGTTCGCGGTGGTGAGCTCGATCATCGGGTTCGGCATGATCGCGCGCGCCAACCGGTTCGAGCAGCGCCGGGCGGAGTACCGACGGCGCCGGCAGGGTTTGGTGCGCGCGCTGCGCTAGTGGGGTGTGTCCGAAGTTCGTTGCATAAGTCGTCGAGTCATGCGGTTCGCTCGCAAGGAGCTGCGACGACACGGCTTGTTGGTGGACAAGCTGAGGAGCTGCGACGCCGCGAGCGGGCCGTAGGGCCGGCGACTTATGTGACCAACTTCGGACACACCCCAATAGTGCCCCTCGTCTGAAGTTCGCAGCAAGTGTGGCTGCTTCAGTCGATTCGCGCGCAAGGCGCTGCGACGACACGGCTTGTTGGTGGACAAGCTGAGGAGCAGCAACGCAGCGAGCGGATCGAATGGCCGGGCACATGTGCTGCGAACTCCCGACGCGGGGCACAAGCCCGGACACGGCGAACGACCTGGCGCTCGTCGGGTTGGGGCGCAGACTCCCATACCCGGGCCAGGTGGCGTGTCACCGAAGTTCGATGCACGAGTCGGCGGGTCGTGGTGGGGCCTGGTCGCAGCGTCGCCACCCACAGGGTCAGTACGGCGGCAACAGGCGGCGAAAGCCGTGCGACAGGACCGTGGCGGTGAACAGCGCATTCCGCGGCAGGCGCCCGAGGAACGGGATTGCGGGCGGTTCACTGGCGGCGACGACGCGATCGACGAAGCGCTGCAACCATGCGACGCCGAACGGCCACTCGGCCAGGCCGTCGATGAGATGCCTGGGGATTCCGTGTTCACCGACTCCCGCACCGACGATCCCGCCGGCGATCGCCGCGGTGGTGTCGCTGTCGCCGCCGCAAGCGATGACGGCCCGGATCGCACCGGCGAAGTCGTTCGGCAGCGCCAGTGCAGCGTGCAGGCAGACCGGCACGGTGTGGCAGACGTAGCCGGTCACGCCCCGGGCCAGTCCCACCGACTCGGCGAACTCCGGGGTGGTCTCGCCGCGTGCCAAGCTCGGACCCAACCGTTCGAGTGGAGTGCGCAGATCCGGGTGGGCATCGGGCAGTAGCCGGAGTAGTCCTTCGGGGTCCAGCCGCTGGCCCCGGGCTGCAGCGTGGGCTGCTGCGGCGACCGCCAGCGCGCCGTCGAACGCGCGAGGGTCGCGGTGGGTCAGTTCGGTCGCTGCGCGGACCAGCGCCGGGATAGCGCCCGCATGCGGCGCGAGCACCCCGAGCGGCGCCGCACGCATCGCCGGCCCGTTGCCGGCCGAGTGCACTCCGCTGCGCCCCGGCGGGAGTGCGAAGGAGCGCACGATCGCGCGCAGCGTGGCGAGCCCGACCCCTGCCGGAAGACCTGCCAGCCACCAGCGGAGCGACCGAGCGAGCCGCCGAGCCAGGTCGTCGGGGTCGCCATGGGCGCGTGCGAATGCGGCGGCCACCAGCACCGCGTGCTCGGTGTCGTCGGACACCATGCCGCGGCCGAACAGGAACCGATAGCGGTCCGGAGTGCCGAGCATCCGTTGCCCCCGCCGTGGCGACAGACCCTCGTACGGCAGCCCCAATGCGTCTCCGACGGCGGTGCCGAGCAGGCAGCCCAACAGTGCGTCCCGCGTTGCTGGCGGCTTTGCGACGTCGGCGTCCGTCACGGAAGGTACGGGTCGTCCGCCGGGTCGACCGGCTCCCACAGTTCGACCTTCACCCCGTTCGGGTCGAGGATCCACGCGAACTTGCCGTTCTCGTGGCTCTCCATCTCGCCGACCTGCTGCACGCCTCCCGCGCGCAACGTCTCCAGCAAGCCCGGCAGATCACGCACCCGCAGATTGATCATGAACGACTGGCTGCTGGGCTGCAGGTAGGTCGAGTCGGCGCGGAACACGCTCCACACCGTGTAGCCGCGGCGCGACGGGTCTTCGCTCTCCTGCCACGGGAAAGCGTGCCCGTATTCGCCGGCGGGGATGCCGAGGTGCCGCTCGTACCACTGCCGCGTCGCGTCGGCATCGGGGGCTTGGAAAAACACGCCGCCGATGCCGGTGACGTGACTCGAAGGTTGCGAAGGGGTGCTCATCGGGAAGATCCTAGGAGTCTGCGCCACCGAAGGGCGACTCAGGAGGTTCGTGGATTTCGGCGCAGGTCGCCGCCGGAACACGTAACCGAATTGGTGGATTCGGCGAGGCTTTCGGGGGGCGACGGGTGCTGGAAGGCACGAGTCTCAAGGGTTGTCATTCTGTGGCGCAGACTCCTTGCCCGCATTCCTCACCAGCCGGCGGCTGCGACGCCGCGAGTGTTGCGCTTGCGCAGTCGGCTCGGTCGCCCGCCTCGACGCGTGTGCGGGTGCGCCTACCGCGGGCTCGGTCGCCTCCCTCGTGTCCGCAAGCCCATGCTGCGTTCCGCTCGCTCCCTGCGCAAGAAGTGCCGGCTGGGGTCCTGCACCACACAAGGCGAAGCGAGGTCGCTGCCGGATTCGTCGAGCGATCGCGCGACCCTGCTCACGATTCGTCCCAGCCGCCTCGTGCGTTGTCGCCACTCCGCCGCGCCGGGGCGTCGTCGGGTCCGGACAGCAGCCGCGTCGCGTCGTCGTCGAGCAGCACCCAGAAGGTGTAGATCCCGAGCGCCGTGCCGACCGGCGCATTCAGCAGGTAGAGCCCGCCGAGCACCATCGCCAGGATGCGGGCCCAGCCGCGCCGCCGCAGCAGCCCGGCCCCGGCGGCGATCCCCGGCAGCGACAGCGCGATCAGCACCATGGGCAGTGCGAGAATCAGTTGGCGGGAGAACCGCGGCAGATCGTCGTTCGGTGCGTCGATACCCTCGTGGCGCACCCAGTCGAACACCAGCGTGAGGAACAGCAGCGCCACCACCCCGGCGAGCAACTGCAGCCCAGCCACCACCAAGTGCAGGACGGCGAGCAGTCGAATGTGTTTCGCGGGGTCGTTCATCGCTGGATCTCCCGTGCCGCGCGGAAGCCGATCGCCTGGTTCTGGGTCGTGGGCGAGGCAGGGACCCGCTGCGCACAGCGCGCGTGGCGCGCATCCTGGTCGAACCCACCGCCGCGGAACACGCGTTGGTCCGGGCCCTCTTGCGTGACGAGGCGCAACCCCGAGCCGGGCTCGGTCGGCGTCTCGTACGAGCCGAAGCGGTCGCGACACCACTCCCACACGTTGCCGTGCATGTCGTACAGGCCGAACGGGTTGGGCAGGAAAGTGCCGGTCTGCGCGTGCACCACGAAGCCGTCGTCGAACGCGGAGAACGGTCCCGCGCCGGCACCGGGGTACTTGCGGTAGGTCGCGTCGGCGACGTTGGCGTGGCGGTGCAGCGAGCGCTCTTCGGCGCCGCTGCTCCAACGCCACGTCGTTCCGGCTCGGCAGGCGTACTCCCACTGCGCCTCGGTGGGGAGGGTCAGGCCGTGCACCGCCAGGACCTGGCCGATCCGCACCCAGGACACGTTTTCGACCGGATTGGCGAAGCTGCTCTCCTGCGGCGTCGAGCCGGCGGGGAACCGGCTCGGGTTGTGATTCGGGTCGAAGCCGACCAGGGGATCGGCGAGATTCATCCACTGCATCTGGGTGGTCTCGAACTTGGCGAGGAAGAACGGCGCGAGGGAGACTCGGTGTGCCTTCGCGTCGAGCTGCGCCGCGTCGCGGTCGTAGTTGGGAGCGGTGGGATCCTCGTCCTGGCAACCCATGGTGAACGTCCCTCCCGGCAACAGGACGAACACGATCCCCGTGGGGATTCCGACCTGCAGTCGGCCGTTGGCGTCCCGCTGTGGAACGTCCCGCACGCTGCGCTCCTGCGATCGCAGGTGGAGGAACTCCCAGAAGCCGGACTTCGGGTCGGGGCCGAGCGGGATCAGGCCGATCTGCGGGCGCAGATCCAACCCGCCGAACGCCGGATGTCGCGCGATCGCGGCGCGCGCTTCGGTCCAGCGCTGCGCGTGGTCGACCACGGTGCGGCGCTGCACGACAGCCGCCCACGCAGCGCGCTCGCGGATCCGCGGCAGCAGCCCCTCGTGCGCGTCGTCGAACGCGCGGATCTCGCCGATCAGTCGCTCGACCTGCGCGGTGAAACGCGTCAGGTCGACGCGTTGTGGTCGGGCGGCGACGATGCGCGGCAGCTCCGCGCGTTGCTCGGGAATCAGCGCGACCACGGCTTCGGCGCGGCGCACCCAGTCGGCCAGCTGCTCGGCGTTCTGTGGTCCGGCCGGCACCAACTTGGCAGCTTCGCCGCGCAACTCGCCGAGTACCATTCCGGGCTCGAGGAACAGCCGATTCATCTTGGTGAGTAGGTTTGCGGTGCCCTCGGCCCGTGCCGCACGCACGAACCCCAGCGCGGTCCCTGCCAGCCCGACCAGTAGCGCCAGCAGCACCACCGCGGCGGCGGCCAGGCGACCGCGGTAGCGGCGCACCAGCTTGCTGACGCGGTACCACACGGTCGGCGGCCCGGCCTGCAGGGGCTCGCCGCGCAGGAACCGTTCGATATCGAGCGCCAGCTCGCGCACCGTCTGGTAGCGGCGCGTTCGATCCTTGTGCAGCGCGGTCATCACGATCCAGTCGAGGTCGCGGCGCAGGAACTCGCGCAGAGCACCCGCGGTGATGCCGCGACGTTTGGCGCATTCGCTGGCAACTTCGCCGCCGGTCGAGATCCGGGTGCTCGGCCGCGGCGGCTCGTCTTCGCGGATCTGTCGCTGCAGCTCGGCGAGTCCACCGGCCCGGGTGTCGTCGGGTCGGAACGGCAGCTCGCTGACCAGAAGTTCGTAGAGGATCACCCCGAGCGAATAGACGTCGGTACGCGTATCGACGTCGAGGTTGTCGAGACCTGCCTGCTCGGGGGACATGTAGGCGGGCGTGCCCACTACGTGGCCATGCATCGTCACGCTCGCATCGGTGAGCCGACGACCGACCGCGCGGGCGAGCCCGAAATCGATGATCTTCGGCTCCGGGTCCTCGCTCTCGGAAGCGACCAGGATGTTCGAAGGCTTGAGGTCGCGGTGGATGATCCCCTTCTGGTGCGCGTGCTGCACGCCGGAGCAGACGCGGAGGAACAGGCGTAGGCGGCGTTCGAGGTCGAGTCGGTTGGCTTCGCAGTAGTCGGTCAAGGGCGTACCGCGGACGTACTCCATCACGAAGTACGGGCGCCCGTCTTCCGAGCTGCCGGCGTGGTAGATCCGCGCGATGTTGCCGTGTTCCATCAGCGACAGCGCCTGCCGCTCGGCGGAGAAGCGGCGCAACACCGACTCGCTGTCCATCCCGGGCTTGATCACCTTGATGGCGACCCTCCGGCGCACTGGCTCGCGCTCCTCGGCGAGGTAGACCACGCCCATGCCCCCCTCGCCGAGCGTGCCGAGCAGGTGGTACGAGCCCAGCTTCGCCGGCGGGAGGGTGGCGGGTCGGCGCTCCACCGCCCGCGTGGTGTCGATCGGCAGTTCTTCCGGGTCGGGATCGCCGAGCGCTGCCAGTTCGTCGTGGGCGCGCAACAGCGCGCGAACGAGCTCACGGACCTCGGGTTCCACCGGCGACGTCGCGAGCTGCCGTTCGCGTTCCTGCGGGCCCCGGTAGACCAGCAGCGCGAACAAGTCCTTGGCCGCGCGGTGCTGCTCGACGTCGGTCACGGCGTCTGCGCTCCGTCGTCCTGCATCCGCACGCGCAGCCAAGCGCGCGCCATCTGCCAATCGCTCTTCACCGTGCGTTCGGAGACGTCGAGTGCGGCGGCGATCTCGGCGATGCCGGCGCCGGCGAAGAACCGCATCTGCACGACTTCGGCCTGCCGTGGGTCGAGGCGTGCGAGCTCGACCAGGCATTCCTCCAGCGCCAACACGTCGAAGTCGATTCCGAGCGTGGTCGCGAGTTCCGGCACCAGCGTCACGCGATCCGCCCCACCGCCGCGTCGCGCGGCGTCGCGCGCCCGCGCGCGGTCGACCAGCACCTGGCGCATGGCGCGCGCCGAGGCGGCGAAGAAGTAGCTCTTGCCACGAGCCGTCACCGCCGGGGAGTCGACCAAGCGCAAATAGGCTTCGTGGACCAGTGCGGTGGTGTCCAGCGAGCAGTCGCTGCGCTCGTTGCGCAGCTGGCGGGCCGCCAACTCGCGCAGTTCGTCGTACACCAGCGGCGCCAGGCGCATCAGCGCCCCCTCGTCCGCCTCGCGGCTGCACAGGATCCGGGTCGCGAGCTCGCGTGCCGCGGGGTCGGCCATCGTGCCAAGCGTAGCCGCTCGGCGCGCCGATCCGCGGGCCGGCCGCCGCCCGCGGACTATCGGGCGGAGGTCGCGCCGCGGCCCTTGCGGCGCGGCAGCTGGCTACCGGTCAGCGGGTCGACTGGCTTGCCGTTGCGGCGCACGTCCCAGTGCACGTGCGGTCCCCCCGCGTCGGGCGAGCGGAACTGGTCGCCGTGCCCGGAGCCTTGGGCGATCGGCTGACCCGGCCGCACCTCCTGGCCTTGGCGGACCAGCGTCTTGCCGTGGTGCAGTGTCTTGGACGTCCAGATGCCGTTGCGGTCGATGGTGGTGATCTCGACCCGCTTGCCGAGGTAGGTGCCACGGCTGTCGTAGGCATTGCCGCTGCGCGTGACCACCCCGGGACGAGTGCCGTAGTAGCGCGCCGTGTCGCGGCGCAGCAGGTCGCGCGACGGGTCGTCGATGCCACCGTGCAGTTTGGTCCCCTGCGAGCGGGTGTAGCCGGCATAGCCCCCACGCGGTGAGTTGGGGGTGCGGGTGGTCTTCGCCGCGTTGCACGCGTTCGGCGTCAGACGCTGGCCCAGTGGTGTGGCGGTGTACGGCGGGCTGATGGGGGTGCTGGTCGGGCTGCGTGTGGGTCGCGTGCTGCGGGTCGTGCGGGAAGTCGGCGTGCTGCGCGCAGTTCGCGAACTCGACGGGGTTCGAGTGATGCTCGTGGTGCGCGGCCGAGGCGTGGTACGCGAAGGTGAACCGGAGCGCGCGGCCCGCAGACTCGGCGCAGTATGCGAACGGAGCGCGCTGAGCGTGGCACCGGAAGAACGCGTGCTGCGCGAGCGGACCGACGGGCGCCGACTCCGCTCGGTCTCGATGCGACGGCTGTGCCGCTCGACCTCGCGGCGCGACTCCGCCTCCCGCCTGCGGCGTGCCGCTTCGCGCGCCGCGCGTTCCTGTGCGTTGCGGCGGTTGATGCGCTCGGCTTCGAGCCGGTCGCGGCGCGCCTGTTCGAGTCGCGCGCGTCGCGCGGCT
>JACKIB010000007.1 GCA_020638695.1 Planctomycetota bacterium | reverse complement strand
AGCTGCGGTTGTCGTCCTACGACCGGTTGTTCCCGAACCAGGACACGATGCCGCGCGGAGGCTTCGGCAACCTGATCGCGCTACCGTTGCAGCACGAAGCGCGGAAGGCCGGCCACACGTTGTTCGCCGACGATCGATTGGTCCCGATCCCGGATCAGTGGGGCTTCCTGGCAGCGCAGCCGCGTATCGCTGCATCGCGTGTCTACGAGCTGGTCCGCCAGGCTACCGAACGCGGACAGGTGATCGGGACTTGCGTCGTCGATGCAGGCAGCGAGGACGATCGCGAACCATGGCGCCTACCCGTGGCCCACACCGACCGGTTCCCGCGAATCGAATGCCAACTGCCGGGCAGCGTGCGGGCGGTGATCGCGCAGCAGCTCTTCGTCGAGAAGGCCGGCTTGCCGTCGCCGTTGCTGAACCAGATCAAGCGGCTCGCCACATTCTCGAATCCCGAGTTCTACAAGAAGCAGGCGATGCGGCTGTCCACGGCGACGACGCCGCGCCTGATCGGGTGCGCCGAAGAGACGTCGGTACACATCGGGCTGCCTCGAGGTTGTCGGCAGGCGCTCGAGGACCTCTTGCGGCACTACGGCGTCGAGCTCGCGGTGGAGGACAAGCGCCAGGATGGCACTGAACTCGTCGCGGAGTTCCGGGGTGAGCTGGTGCCCGAGCAGCAAGCTGCTGCTCGGGCGTTGCTCGAGCAGGAGATCGGGGTCTTCGTGGCGCCTCCGGGATCCGGAAAGACCGTCGTCGGGGCGTACGTGATCGCTGCTCGGAAGCGCAGCACCCTGGTGCTGGTCCATCGCAGCCAGCTGCTCGACCAGTGGCGAAATCAACTCGCCGCGTTCCTGGGCCTCGATCTGCGACACGTCGGGCAGATCGGAGGCGGCAAGCGAAAGGTGACCGGCAGCCTGGACGTGGCCATGCTGCAGAGTCTGGTCCGACGCGACGAGGTCGACCCGATCGTCGCCAACTACGGCCACGTTGTCGTCGACGAATGTCACCACGTGTCCGCCGTGTCGTTCGAGCGTGTCATGCGATCCGTGTACGCGCGCTTCGTCACCGGACTGACGGCGACACCACGTCGACGGGACGGACACCATCCGATCCTCGAGTTCCAGCTCGGCCCGGTGCGCCATGCGATCGATTCGAAGCGTCGGGCGGCACGCCCGCTGTTCGAGCATCGACTGATCGTTCGCGAGACGAGCTTTCGCCTCGAGGATCGACCGACCATGCCTCCCATCCAGGAGATCTACCGGTTGCTCGCGGAGGACGAGTCTCGCAACCGGATGATCATCGACGACGTGCTGCAGGCCCTCGAGGAGAAGCGGTCGCCGATCGTGCTGACCGAGCGGCGTGACCACCTGGAGTTCCTGGTCGAGGAGATTCAGGGAGCGGCACGCAACCTCATCGTTCTGCGCGGAGGCATGGGGCTACGGCAGCGCCGCGAACTGCGTGCGCAGTTGGCGGCGATTCCTCCGGACGAAGAGCGCCTCCTGATTGCAACCGGCAAGTTCATCGGTGAGGGCTTCGACGACGCTCGCCTCGACACCTTGTTCTTGACCATGCCGGTCTCCTGGAAGGGAACGCTCGTACAGTACGCCGGTCGACTGCACCGCGCGCTGGCGGGCAAGAACGAGGTCCGCGTCTTCGACTACGTCGATCGTCAGGTGCCGATGCTGGCCAGGATGTTCGTGCGTCGCGAAGCGGGGTATCGATCGATGGGCTACGAGTCGAGCGAGCCATCGTCGGCTCAGAACGAGCATCGACGGCTCATGGTCGAGTACGACGACCTGACGGACACCCACGCGGGTGACGGCAACTGGGACGTCGACCATGTTCAGTAGGCGGCGGTGACTGACCCCGAACACCTCTCTTGACCCCGTTTCGCGCGAGAACCGTGAGACATTTGAGATTCCTGAGACGCTCCGTAACCTGCTGGAAACGCGAGTACTCGTGCTCTCCCAAGACCTTGCGCGCGCTCCCCGTCGGGCGCGCTGGGTGAGATGGGGTGCAGGGGGTCGGAGGTTCTCCGACCATTCGTGTCGTGGGAACTCGGCTGGTTCTCGGTGCCCTTCCCTGTGAGTGCCGGCACCGGACTCCACGGATCGTCTTCGCATCGGTCCGACGAGACCAAAACACCCCCAAACCCACCCAGATCAGGCGTTGGACTCGGTCCTCCCACGCGCCTTGGCGAGTGCCGCAGGCTCCACCAGCACTCCGATCCGTTCGTACCGCTTGCGCGTTCGACTCCACCGGACGATGACGGCGCTCAGCTTGCTGGCGGAGCGGGCCCTGCGGGTCACCAGGGCATCGCCGGCGGGGAGTTCCTCGAGGTGACCGAGGCCCGCGCAGTTCAGGCAAGCTGGGCCCGGGGGCTCCATCACCAGGAGCTGGCCCGTTCCGCTGCACCGATGGCACCGCCAGTCCGAATGGCGTGCCGCCACGACGACCAGATCGGGTGGCTTCTGCGCCCTGGCAGCCACGCGGGCACACTTCGCGTCCGTGAGGTTGGGTGACACCCAGTGCGTCTGCCACGCGGCCTCGATCGCGGCCTCGCCGGATTTCGAGAAGCGCAGCCGCTCGCGATTGGCGGTCCGAGCGGAATACTCAGCGATGGACGGCTGCAAGCCGGCATTCGCTGCCCATGCCGCGAACAGGCGCATCGCTTCGGACACCTTGCTCAGGTTGGCCTGGATCCCGCTTTCGAGGAAGGGCAATCGCCGCGTCCGCCATTCGAGCACGTGGCTCGGCTGGAGCCAGCCGATGCCCAACATGACGTCGATGGCGGTGGCGTAGCCCTTCTCACGCACGGCGGCGTCGGCTGCCTGGGTCACCCGCTCGGTCAGCTCCATTCTGTTCTTCGAACGCACCCCCTGAGCATCGCACGGTGTGCTCACGACCGCCAGGGCCGCCTCGCTCCGCGCGATCGCAGCATCGCGGCTCTTGCTTGGCTCGACGCGTACGTGCACCCTTCGGATCCATGGCAGCCGAGAACAAGTCGAGGGCGTCACGAGGATCGGTCGCAAAGCGGGCAGCTCCGTCGCTCCGCGACCTGCTCGCGCACCTGAAGACGTCCGACGCGGAGAAGCTGTTGGGCTCTCGCGGCAAGCAACTGCTGAGCGATTCCAACCGCTTGGTGGTGGACGTCGGCGTGCACGCGAAGCTGACGAGGAGTTCCTTTCAGCTTCGGCTGTCGGACGCGGTGGCGACACTCCGGCTGGCGGAGTCTGCGCAAGGGCGTCTGGCGCGGAGTTGCTCCCGGTGCTCGCGCCCGTGCGTGCATGTCGCCGCGGCGCTGCGCGTCGTCCTCGAGGACAAGCTGGCATTGGGCCTGGCGACGCCACCGTCGCCACGGACTCCTTCCGAGGCGCTCGGCGATGCGGAGCTGGTTGCCAGGGCTCTGGAAGATCGCAGCCGACGCGCCCGGGAAGAGCGCATGCAGGTGAGATCTTCGGATCCGAAGCAACCGTGGACCAACTACGAGGTCACGAGTCGCGAGAGCGGCCGGAGCTACCACGTGGCGTTGCGCGGACCCGAGCGCGGCGACTCCTACTGTTCGTGTCCCGACTTCCGCAAGAACACCCTGGGCACCTGCAAGCACATCCTGCACGTGCTGGCCAAGGTGAAGCGTCGCTTCAGGCAGAGCGAACTCGCTCGTCCCTACCGGCGCACGCGCGTCTCGCTGGGCATCGACTACACCGGCGACCTGGCCTTTCGGTTGCGCTTGCCGGAGCGCTGCCGCCCGGCGGTCGTTCAGCTCGCCCGGCCGTTCGAACGCGTTCCGGTTGATCCACGGCACGCGCTGAAACTGCTCGAGGCCGTGCGGCAGCTCGAGCAACTCGGCCACGACGTGGTGATCTTCCCGGACGCCGAAGCGCTCATCGAAGGATTGCTCCTGCGCCGACGGCTGTCACGCACGTGCGCGGCGATCAGGAACGACCCGGGCCGCCATCCGCTGCGCCGCTCGCTGCTGCGCGTGGAGCTGCTGCCCTACCAACTCGATGGCATCGCCTTCGCCGTCGCGGCGGGTCGCGCGGTCTTGGCCGACGACATGGGACTCGGCAAGACCATCCAGGCGATCGGTGTGGCCGAGCTGTTGGCACAGCAGGCCGACATCCGCCGCGTGCTGGTCGTGTGTCCCGCGTCGGTGAAGTCGCAGTGGGTCGGCGAGATCGAGCGGTTCTCCGGCCGCTCGGCGAAGACCATCGTCGGCGCCGCGGCGAGTCGCGCCACGCAGTACGCCGACGACCAGTTCTTCACGGTTTGCAACTACGAGCAGGTCCTCCGCGATCTCGCCGCGATCGAAGCGAAGTCGTGGGACTTGATCGTGCTCGACGAAGCGCAGCGCATCAAGAACTGGGAGGCCAAGACCGCGCGCGTCATCAAGACCCTTCGGTCGCCGTTCGCGCTCGTCCTGACCGGGACGCCGCTGGAGAACCGCCTCGACGAGCTCTACTCCATCGTCGAGTTCATCGACGATCGCCGTCTCGGACCCGCGTTTCGCTTCTTCCACGCCCATCGGGTTGTCGACGAGAACGGCCGAGTGCTCGGCTTCAAGAATCTCGACCGGCTGCGCGCCACGTTGGCGCCGGTCCTGCTGCGGCGCACGCGTGACGAGGTCATGAAGCAGTTGCCCGCGAGGTCGACCGAGATCGTGCGCGTTCAGCCGACGCAGGAGCAGCTGCAACTTCACGATGGATCGATGCAGGTCGTCGCGGCCATCGTACGCAAGTCCTGGCTTTCCGAGGTCGACCTGCTGCGGCTGCAGAAGGCACTGCTGCTGTGTCGAATGGCGGCCGACAGCACATTCCTCGTGGACAAGGAGCGGCCTGCGCACTCGAGCAAGCTGGATCGGCTCGGCGAACTCTTCGACGACCTGCTCGCCGAGGAAGGTCGCAAGATCGTGGTGTTCTCCGAGTGGACCACCATGCTCGACGAGATCGAGACCGTGCTTGCACCGAGGCTGCGCAAGGCGCGAGCGTCCTCGGTCCGCCTCGACGGCAGGGTGCCGCAGCAGAAGCGCAACGAACTCGTGCGTCGCTTTCGAGAAGATCGGGAATGTCGCGTGTTCCTGACCACGAACGCCGGCGCCACGGGTCTGAATCTACAAGTGGCCAACACGGTGGTCAACGTGGACCTCCCGTGGAACCCTGCGCTACTCGAACAGCGCATCGGCCGCGCGCATCGCCTCGGTCAGAAGCGTCCCGTTCAGGTGTTCGTGATGGTCACCGAGGGCACCATCGAAGAGAACATGCTCGGCACGCTGTCGGCGAAGCACGAGCTGTTCCAGGCGGTGCTCGATCCCGATTCACGGATCGATGAGGTCGAACTGCACAGCGGGATGGAGGAGCTCAAGCGCCGCCTCGAAGTGCTGCTCGGCAAGCGGCCGGTCGCCCCGATCGACGACAGTGAGAAGCAGCGAGTGGCAAGCGCGGTGGGACGTCGTGGCGAGGAACGCTTGCGCGTCGCGGAGGCTGGCGGCCGGATGTTGGCCGCTGCTTTCGAGTTCCTCGGCGAACTGCTCCCCCAGGGTGAGAGCAGTGAGCCTGCCGGTTCCGATGGCGAGGTTGTGGAGGAGCTTCGCAGTCGACTCACGCGGTGCATCGAGGCGGACGACAGCGGTCGTTTGCAGCTGACCGTGACACTGCCCGACCGCGAGTCGCTGGACAAGCTTGCGCGATCGCTGGCGCAACTGTTGTTGTCGCGCTGATTCCGGTTGCGGCAGTCGGAGGCAGGTGCAGGGGCGCGGCAGCACGGGGTGGTCGAGACCGAGTTGGTCAAAGTAGTCGGCCAGGGCCTGCCATTGCGCGCGGGCCTCGGTGAGGGTGTTCATGCGGGCGCGGAAGGTGCGGGTGGGGCATCAGCCGTCGGCCGGGACGAAGAGGTCGCCAGATCCCGGGTCGGCCAGCCGGCCGCTTGGCCAGATCGCAGGGGCCCGTGCCTCGCTTCCATGCCGTCTCAGCGCCTCGCGAGCGATTCTCCTCGAAGATGCGAAACTCCCCGTTTGCGTGCCTCGCCGGCCCCGCGACGATGTCCGTTCGAAGCCGCTTCCTCCCGGCCGTGAACGAGGCCGAACCGCAAGCCAGGGCCGCCGGAGCACCCGCCGATGAGTAGCACATCAGAGCGCCACAAGCAGTTGGCGACGGCCTTCTACGACCTGATGTTCAACCACTGCCGCCCCCGCGAGGCGGTCGAACGGTTCGTCGGCGGGGACTACGTCCAACACAATCCCCACGTGGCTGACGGCAAGGAGGCGTTCATCGAGTACTTCGAGCGGATGGCCGCGGAGTACCCGGGCAAGCGAGTCGAGTTCAAGCGAGCCGTTGCCGAGGGGAGCCTTGTCGTTTTGCACTGTCATCAGGCGGAGCTCGGCGGGCGCGCAGACGAAGTGTTTCTGCTGTTCGAGGGGGCGACTTCGCACGCTGCCGCGGTGAGCCAGCTGTGGCCGATCGATGTTGCCCGGAAGGCGGTGCGGCGGATGCTGTCCAAGAGCGACTGAGACCACCGATCCCCGACCGACTGCTGCAAGGACTCGATCTACCTGTTGCGACAGTTTCCTGCCATGCCGATGCCAACCGACATCCGTCCTCCGTTCGAGTCTCCAACACCGGATGCGGATCGGCATTCTTTGACGGTTCAATGAAAGCGTGAATGGAGAGCCTGGATCAGCTGAGGTCAGTAACGCCACTTCGCTCTATGAAGGTTGCCTGAACTTGTCCAAACCGGGAACATCGGGAGAACGAGCTGTGGGAGTTCGACGAGTCCGGACTGATGCGTCGTCGCGAAGCCAGCATCAACGACGTGCGCATCGCGGAGACCGAGCGCCGCTTCCGTTGGCCGGCGCCGGGTCCGCGCCCTGTCGATCACCCGGGCATCCCGGAGGTGCGCTGAGCGCGCGGCATCAATATGCGACGCTACATTAGCGACATCGCGTTCACACCGTCGGTAAAGGACGTTCAGCTCGAGAAGGGCTCGCGCAGCACGTACGAGCGCGTCGAGTCCGGCATGGGCTGGCAGCAGAATGTGACCCCGGAGCTCGAGTTCTTCTTGTCCGGGCTCGATATGTTCTACTTCGCGACTGCGACCGCGGATGGTCAGCCGTACGTGCAGTACCGCGGCGGGCCGAGGGGCTTTCTCAAGGTTGTCGACGAGCGCACGCTCGCGTTCGCCGATTTCGCCGGCAACCGGCAGTACCTGTCGCTCGGCAACCTGCGCGAGAACGACAAGGTGTTACTGTTCTTGATCGACTACGCACAGCGGCAGCGGATCAAGATCTGGGGCACGGCGCGCGTGATCGAGAACGACCCTGATCTGCTCGCGAACTTGTCCGACGCGTCGTATGCCGGTCGACCCGAGCGCGCAATCGTGGTCACCGTCGAGGCGTGGGACGTCAACTGCCCGCAGCACATCCATCGCCGGCTGCCGGCCGAATCGGCCGAGGCCACCATTGCCGCGTTGCGCCGACGCATCGCCGAGCTCGAGGCCGAGCTCGCGCGCACCGAGTGATCACCGACCGACCTCGGCCACCGAATGCTCTCGATCTCCGATCCCCATTCCCGAACAACCAAGATGCCCGACAAGACAGCAATCCTCGTCCTCTCCGACCCGAAGTCCGGCGACGAAGCCCTCGGCCGCGTGTTCAACGCACTCGTGGCCGCGCACGAGTTCAAGAGCAACGGCGACGATGTCACGATCGTGTTCCAGGGGGCCGGCACGCGCTGGCTCGGTGAACTGACCAAGCCGGACCACCCGGCGCACGGCCTGTTCGACAGCGTCCGGGACAAGGTCGCGGGTGCCTCGTGTGCCTGTGCCGACGTGTTCGGCGCGGCCGACTCGGTTCGCGCAGAAGGCTTCGATCTGATCGAGGGAGTTCCCCTGCCGGGCATGAGCGGCGGCGCGAGCATGCGCGCACTGCTGCGCGAAGGGCGCCAGGTCTTGACGTTCTGACCGGCGCGGCCGTGAACTCGGGAACGAGCGAGTTCCCGAGTTCGCAGCCGGCAGTTGCGTGGGGTCTGCCTACGCCCCACCCGGCGTCGGGAAGCTCTCCTGAATCCACGCCGCCCAGCGCGGTTTCTCGCGCTCCACGGTCCCAGCGGCATCTTCGCCGTACATGTAGAACATGAGCGAGGCCATGACCGCGTCGCCGAACTCGATCGTGCCGAACGCAGCGGTGCCGGGCCCGGGCGCGTCGAGTCGCACGAGCGCGCCGAACGGAGTGGAGCCGACGCTCTCCAGCACACCGCCGAGCGTCGGAACGCCGGCCGGCGCCACCATGCGCTCGCCCGCGCGCACATGCGCAAGCCCCAACGCTGCCGTCAGCGCGGCCCACGCGTCCGCCGGGGATCCGGCGACCGGTGCCAAGAACTGCATGACCGCCGCGCGTTGGCCGCGGAAGTGGGTGAGGTAGAGGCGCAGGATCTGGAAGATGCCGGGCCAACCTTCCTCGGCTCCGGTCAACTGGCCGTCCCAGTCGTCGGTGCTGGCGAACAGGCTCTGCACCACGCGCACGGTGCACGTGCCGCCGGACTTCGCCTCGACGGTGAACTCGGTGGCGATCGGGGGGGAGCCCGGAACCCACCCGCTCCCCTCTCTGGCGAACAAGTTCGGTGGTTGCCACGCCGTGACGACCGCGCGCGACTCCATCCCGCCGAAGTCCAACGTCACCGCGACGGGATTGCCATCGCGTTCCTCGACCTCGGCCGGCACGAACCACGACGTGATGCCGTGTCCGGTGGCGATCGCCTCCCAGACTTCCTCCGGGGTGCCGGGGACCTCGATCTCGACTTGGATGGAACGGCGCCCGTCGGCTCCTTTCTTCACGCTCATGATTGCTCCTGCGGTTCAGGCTTCTGTGGCAGTGGGTGGGCCACGACCAGCAGGCGATGCGGACGGCCGCCCGGCGCCTGTGGATCGTGGTACTTGGCGACCAGCGTCGCGATGGCTTCGGTGAGCTCGGCGCTGAACGCGGCCCGGTCCGCCGCCGAGCGGAAGCGGATCTCGGTACTGACCCCGAGCGTCGCGAGTCGCTTCGCACTGTCTCGTGCCTTTCGCACGAGGTCCCCGACCTCGCGGATGATGCGCGCGCCCAGGGCGATGAGGTAGTTCGCGGAGAGCCGATCGACCTCGCGGTCAGGGTCGGCCGCGGCGGCGCCGAGCGCACTCGGGGAGACGACGTACGACGCGGCCGACGCGACCAGCAACCGCTCGGTCAGGCCGCCCCATTTCCGTTCCCCGGCGAGCTCCACGAGTCCGCGTTCTTCGAGCGCCTTGAGGTGGTAGCGGACCTTCTGCCGGGCCAGCCCGACGCGCGTCGCCAGGGTCGCCGCCGACGCGGGCACGGCCAACTCGGCGAGGAGGCGGCTGCGCGTCGGCTCGAGGGCGACCGTCGCGGTGGCGGGGTCCTCGATCACTTGGAGGTCGAGCATCGCGCGGGAGACTAGCCTTGACAAAAGTTGTTGTCAAGGAAGGTCCTATCTTGGTGTGTAGACGGAAAGATCGATCAAGAAGTAACTTACGACTTTTTCTGATGATGAACTGGGTGAACGAGTGCCCGGGACGCACCGGGGACGGCGACCTGACCCAGGCGCCTCCGTCGTTGCCTCGAGTGGGCAACCAAGCCGGGTGCGCCATGCAGGAGTGGCGTGGCGTCGCGCCGTCGGGTGTCCGCATGCGGATGCTGCGGCCGGACTCGGTCGCTGGCGAAGTCCAGCGCCCGAAGGTCGTTCGGCTGCTCGGGCTGCGCTGGTCGCATGCGCAAGGCACGTGGTCGTCACTTGCGTCGCTTCCGGCGAATGGTCAGCCTTCGTCCCGGTGGAGGCGGAGGACGCGCTTGTGGGTGATCTCGAGCCCTTCGCGCTGGAGCAGCACGTGCAGGTGCCGGTAGCCGAAGCGCGGACGCTCGGTGGCCAAGGCGCGCGGTCGATCTCGGACGTCGTCGACGTGGCGAGGCGATCTCCAGCGCCTGGTTGTCCAGGTTCGGGTCCGCGGGGCATCTGCTTCAGCCGGCGATTCTCGTCCCCGAGGTGATTCAGCGACTGGCCTCATTGATCTCCGTGCCGCCGCAGTTCGACTTCCAGCGGAAGAAGGTCTGCGACGATGCAGTGCTTGCGGATCACGTCCGCGGCCTTCGTGCCGGTCGCGGCCTGCTTCGGGATTCCGATGAACTACTCTTCGTGTGACGGTCTCGCGCATGCGTCGTCCGGGTCGGTTCTACGCGAGAACTCTCACTCGTCATCGACCAGTGGTCGGAGGCAAGGTCAACCTCGACGCACCCAGCGCGCCGATGAACCTCGTGAGTTCGATGGCCTCGATGCCACGCAGCATGGAGACCGATGTGAGCTCGCATGAAGGCCGCGTCAGCGAAAGCGTGATGAACGAGGTCCGTCCTGACATCGAGGTCGGCCCTCGTTGCGCGAGCTTCGGTCCACTGTCGTGCCGTCCGCTCTCGCCATCGTCGGTTTCGCCGTCGCGGCCGTCCGGAGTCCCGGAGTCATCCTCCAGGTCGTCATCGACGAGGTGGCTTTCACGGGTATCGGTTGGGTGTAGCCTGGTGCTCGCCGAGGCTTCGAGGTTGGTCGTCGACCAGCTCGCCACCGAACGGAACGTCGTCGGTCCGTGAGTTCGCTTCCTATCGTCGAGCCGTTCACGCCGCTCCGACGAAACCCTCTGTAGTCGCCAACATGGGATACGTCGGCCTCATTGCCATCATCTTGATCTGCGGCCTCTTCGCAGACGGGCTGCTTCCGAAATCGAGAATCAAGGAACTCGCCAAGCGCGTCGAGGAACTCGAGAAGATCGCGAGGAGCAAGTAGGTCTGGCGCCCGCTGATACCGCGTCGTCGCCGTGCACGCAGCAGTTCGACGAGCGCGGCAACGTCCTGCTCCTGTAACCGCCTTCCACGAACCACCCGGGAGCCGGCAACGCCAGCCGCGGCCACCTCGCGGTGGCGAGAATGGCCGACCCTGCGTCGCGGCGCAGGTCGGCGCTCTGTGTCGAGATGGTCGATTCGTCCTCGTTGCGGCGCGTCAGAACCTGTGTGAGTCCTCACCCAGGCGATGCGCGTGCCAGCGCCGCTGGATCGTGCACCGCGATCGGGAGCAACCGCGCCACCCGCGTTCTCACGCGATCGCAGCAGCTCCGTCAGGCACGTCCGGTCACCGCTCCTTCACACCTTCACTCGCTTGCCCGTCTTCGCCTCACGCCGCGCCACCGGGATCTGCACCTCGAAGTAGCGACGATCCCCACGCACGAACGGGCTGTTGTATTCCATCACGCGCATCGGACCCGCCGATCTCCACACCGGACTCCGCGCGATCCATCCCTCCAAGCGGGATCGCATCGCGGCGATTCGATCCGGGCGGGCCAACCCGCGCGATCCGACCGTGATCACACTCGTCGCGGGAACGTCGACTACTTCGACCGATCCTTCGCGACCCGTCGCCCCGAGCGCGCGCGAGCCGTAGAGGAATGCCATCGATGCCTCGCGCGGTTGCGCGCCGTCGGACCGGTAGTCGATCTGCACCGGTGTGGTCATCGTGATGTCGTGCGATTGGATGTGACGGAACAACGGCCAGAAAGCCGCCGTGGATCGACCCCGCATCTTCGTTCGGACCAGCCGGTAGGTCGGGTAGGCGCGGAGCTCGAGTTCGTCGAGCGCCTGGAAACCGGAAACGCCGTCCGGCAGTTCCGCTTCGCGGACCGGGCGGAACTCGAGATCGGCGACCAGCTCCGCAAGGGCGGATGCCGCTCGCTCGGCTGGCCGCTGAGCGATTCCATCGAGCGTGGCCCGAGCGGTCGAGCCGGCGGGGAGGTGCTTCCGCGCTTCCTCCAGCGCGGCGCGCCACCGCGCGCGGCCGGGATCGCCGGTCGGGTCGCGCACAACCTCGAGCACGGCCTTCAGCGTGCGCGCTGCAGTCGTCCGGGCCGGCAAGTCAGCGGGCTGCAGCAGTCGATCCTGAGCGGTCACGGGCAGGGACAACAGGAGCCAAACGAACACGGAGGGTCGCATGTGGTGGGGTTCGTCCCGAGAGCCGTATCGGATGCGCACACTCCACGGCTCGGTTGCAGCGACACGAGGCGCCGCGATCCGTGCGATCCGTTCGTTGCACGTGCAAACAGGAACGGGGTGACTCACCGGCCGAGACACCAACCCGGACCCCCATCAGGTCGCGGGTTTGTCGAGGCGCAGTTGGCAGAGCCCCAGGTAGCCTTCGGCAAAGCCCCCTTCGCAGTAGGCAAAGTAGTAGTCCCAGGCGCGGAACAAGCGCTGTGGATAGCCGAGGTCGAGGATGCGGTCCGCGTTCGCGTGCAGCCGAGAACGCCAGCGCCGCAGGGTTTCGGCGTAGTGGTCGCCGAAGTCGTCGAGGGCACGCAGCCGTAGATCGGATCCGGAAGTAGCCGCGGTCAGCAGCCGAGTCGTCGACGGGATGAAGCTGCCGGGGAACACGTGGCGCTTGATGAAGTCGACCGTGCGCAGCGCGCGCTGGTAGTGTTGGTCGGCGATGGTGATCGCCTGCAGCGCCAGCCGGCCGCCGGGGCGAAGCAGACGGCTGCAGTTCCCGAAGTAGCCGGGCAGGAATCGGTCTCCGACCGCTTCCACCATCTCGACCGACACGACCTTGTCGTACGTGCCACGCAGGTCGCGGTAGTCGCACAGCAGCACTTCGACGCGGTCGTCGAGGCCGGCTGCGCGCACCCGTTCTCGTGCGAGTTCCCACTGTCGTGGCGAGATGGTGGTGGTGGTCACGCGCACGCCGTGGTGACGCGCGGCGTGCAGTGCCATACTGCCCCAGCCAGTGCCGATCTCCAGTAGGTGCTCGCCAGGCTGCAGCTCCAGCAGCTGACAGAGGCGCGCAAGCTTGCGCTGCTGGGCCGGTTCGAGGTCCTCGTCGGGTCGTTCGAACAAGGCGCTGGAATACGTCAGCGAGGGGTCGAGGAAGCAGCCGAAGAAGTCGTTGCCGAGGTCGTAGTGGGCGGTGATGTTGCGCCGGCTGCCGGCGCGCGTGTTGCTTCGCATCGCGTGCCACAGGCGCAGCAGTGGGCGGCTCAGCACCGCGAGCCCCGAGTCGAGGCCGTCGAGCACCTGCCGGTCGCGCACCAGCATGCGCACCAGCGTTGGCAGGTCGTCGCACGACCATTGTCCAGCGACCCAGCTCTCGCCGGCGCCGAGAGCGCCGCGCGCTGCCACAGCCCGGTAGAACGCCGGATCGTGGACGGTCAGGCACACCCCCCCGAGCTCGGTGTCGGCGCCGCCCAGCCAATCGTCCTCGACCCCCTGCTCACGCACGCGCAGTTGGCCGGAGCGGAGTTCGCCGAGGCGCGCCAGCACGTGCCGGCGCAGAATCCGGTCCGGGAACGACGCGGGACGCGGGGCATTCCCGCGCGCCGCCGAATCGGCACCCGCTACCTTGTGCGCCGGTGATTGGCGCCACCTCGAGGCAGCCGTCGCCGTCGCGTCCTCGAGTGCTCTCGGGACCGTGACCCGAGGGAGTAGCCAGGCCGAACGTCGCGCCGGATCGGATTGCCGGAGGTCGGCGTGCTCGCAGGAGCTCTTGCAGTTCATGGGAGCGCCTCGACGCGCTTGCGAGGATGCACGTGGAACGGGGTGCCCTTCCACCACAGTCGGAGGGCCTGCCAGTAGATGCCGACGCTGACGCGCACCGACATCCCGGGCCAGCGCAGCAGGGCGCGCGCCAAGGCAGGCCCGCTGATCGGTCGACGGTTCAGCCGCAGCGATGCGTCGAAGAACCGCTGGCCGCCGAACCGGTTGGCCATCCGCACGCGCAGCCGTTCCCCGGGTACCGACAGTCGCCAGTCGTAGTCGAGCTCCATCGGTTGGAACGGGCTGACGTGGAATTGCTTGGCGAATCCCCGGCGCAGCGTCGTGCCCGGCGCCGCGCCCGCCGGCCCCGCGGCAACCGCGTAGCAGTGCCGCTCGCCCCACGGCGTGTTGGTGATCTCCGCCAGCACCGCGTCGAGCTGGCCGTCGCGCCGGAAGCAGTAGTAGAACGACACGGGGTTGGCGAGCCATCCCCAGGTGCGCAGTTGGGTCAGCAGCCGGATCGGACCGTCTGGTCGCCGCCCGGTGAGCCGTAGCACCTCGTTGCGCACCGCGTGATCGAGCGGCTTGTCGGTCGGTGCGAGGTAGTCGTCACGCCGGAACCACGCGGGGGCGAAGCGGCGGCAGGACCACAGCCACCGGCCGGCGAACACCTGCTCCAGTTCGTCGAGGTCGAGGTACAGCAGGTAGAGCCCGTAGCGGAACCGATGCGGGCGCGGGTGCAAGCGGCGGTGTTGCACCGTCCCTTCGTACAGGCAGCTGTGCAGTTTCGCTTCGGGTGCCGTCACGCGGCCACCTCGACGCCGAGGTCGTCGAGCCCGAGTCCGAAGTCCCGTGCCACGGCGAGGGCGCTGTTCACACCGTCTTCGTGGAAGCCGTAGCCCCACCATGCGCCGCAGAACCAGGTGCGCCGCACTCCATTGACCTCGCCGCGGCGGGCCTGCGCCCGCACGCCAGCCTCGGTGAACACCGGATGGTGGTAGAGGATGCGGCGGAGGATCCGCGACGGGTCGATCGCGTCGCTGTGGTTCAGGGTGACGCAGAAGTCGACGGGCGCCCGCAGGTTCTGCAACCGGTTCTGGTGGTAGGTCAGGGTCGCCCGGGCGGAACCGTGGCCGAGGTGGTAGTTCCACGACGCCCAGGCGCGCCGGCGGCTGGGCAGCAGGCGCGTGTCGGTGTGCAGCACCGCTTCGTTCTCCTGGTAGGGGATCGCGCCCAGGACTTCCCGTTCCACCCCACTCGGGTCGCCGAGCAGCCGCAGGGCCTGGTCGCTGTGCGTCGCGACGACCACCCCGTCGAACGACTCGGGCGCACGGCCCGCGACCTGGACCGTCACGCCGTTCGGTGTGCGCAGGATGCGCTGCACGGGCGCGCCGGTGCGAATCCGATCGCGGAACGGTGCCACCAGTGGCCCGAGGTAGGCGTGCGAGCCGGACTGCACCACGTGCCAGGTCGGTCTGCCGCGCACTGCCAGCATGCCGTGGTTGTGGAAGAACCGCACGAAGAAGCGCGCGGGCATCGCCAGCAGCCGTTCGGGCTCTGCGGACCAGATCGCCGAGCCCATCGGCACCAGGTAGTGGTCGATGAAGCTCCGCGCGTAGCCGCCGTCCCGCAACAGTTCACCCAGGGTGCGCTGGTCTTCGGGTGGCCCCAGCACGGCGGTCGCCTCTCGGCCAAAGCGCAGGATGTCGCGCACCATGCGCAGGAAGGAGGGCCGCAGCAGATTGCGTCGTTGGGTGAACAACGAGTTGAGGGACGAGCCGCAGTACTCGAGCCCGGACCGCTCGTCGCGCACGCTGAAGCTCATGTCGCTCGGTTGCGAGGCCACGCCGAGCCGCCCCAGCAGGGCGCGGAAGTTCGGGTAGGTGCGGTCGTTGAACACGATGAACCCGGTGTCCACCGCATAGCGCTGACCTTCGTGTTCGACCTGCACGGTGTGCGTGTGGCCGCCGATGCGGTCGTCGGCCTCGAACACGGTGAGCGAGTGACGTGCGTGCAGCAGCCGGGCGGCCAACAGGCCGGAGATCCCCGTGCCGACCACGGCGATCCGCTGCGCCCGTCCGGCGAGCGGGTGCACGCCTCGGCTCATGCGACCCTCCCCTCGGCCGCACGCGCGCGAGCCGGCACGGGTCGCAGATCCCAGACCACGCCGCAGGCCGCCAACATCTGCAGCAGGTAGTAGGTGAGGTCGACCTGCCACCAGTGGAAACCTTGCCGCGCCGAGGCGGGATGCCAATGGTGGTTGTTGTGCCAACCTTCACCGAGGGTCAGCAACGCGAGCCAGAAGCTGTTGCGGCTGCCATCACGGGTCGGGAACGGGCGGCTGCCGAGGGTGTGTCCCAGACTGTTCACCGCGCTGGTGGCGTGGAACAACGCGGTGGTCGAGACGCAGAACCCCCAGACCAGCATCTGCATCCCGTCGGTCCCGAGCGACGGCGCCGAGACCGCGAGCACCTCCCCGGCACCGAAGAGCAGCGCCGCCAAGCCCAACGGCACCAGCAGGTCGAACCGGTCGAGCAGTCGCAGCTCCGGGACGAGGGTCAGTTCGGGCACGCGCGCGTGGTCCGTGCGGTAATTGCGCCGCGTCATGAACCAGAACAGGTGGGACCACCAGAATCCGCGGCGCAGCGGCGAGTGCGCGTCCCCGTCGCGATCCGACTCCAGGTGGTGCCGCCGATGGTGCGCCACCCACCAGAGCGGCCCGCGCTGCGCCGAAGACGTGGCCACCAGCGCGCCGAGGAAGCGCATCACCCGGTGTGTCGCGAAGCTGCGGTGTGCGAAGCAGCGGTGCAGGAACGCGGTGATCGCGAACATCCGCGCGAGGTACAGCGCAGCCGCCACGGCCACCGCGATCGGGCTCACGCCCACCCACAGCACCGCTAGGCACCCGGCATGCATCGCGAAGAACGGCAGCAGTCGTCCCCACTCGATGCGATCCTCCCGCTCCGCCGGGAACGGCTGCCGGCTGCGGCGCTCGCTGTCGAACGGGGCCAGCAACGAGGTGAGCCAGCGGGGGAGGGGGGGGACGTACGCCACCATGAGCCACCCTTCGCCGTGCCCGGGGGCGCGGATGCATCCGCCTCGCCCCGGCGCGCGAATGCCCGCGCGTGCCCGATGCGCAGCCGACTCCAGGCCTGACGTTCCTGCTCGCCGCCTGGGCGGTTCTCGCGGTCGTCATGGCTCTCCTGTGGGGGCGGATGCTTCGCTCTCGGGACGCGACCTCGGTCGATGTCGCCTGGGCAGCCGGGGTCGGCGCCGTCGGGATCACCGCGATCGCACTCGGCTCGGGCTCGTGGCTCCAACGCGGCGCGGCGGCGGCGGTCCTGACGCTGTGGTCAGGCCGCCTCGTACTGCATCTGCTGCGCGACCGAGTCTGGTCGGGTCGCGGGGAGGACGGCCGATACCGCGCCCTTCGTGAGCACTTCGGCGAGCGTTGGCGAAGCGGCTTCTTCTGGGTCTACCAGGCACAGGCCCTCGTCGTGTTGCCGTTCGCGTTGCCCTACGTGCTCTGGGCTCGACATCAGGTCCAGGCGCTCGGGCCCTTCCAAGGCGTAGCGCTCGCGGTCGCCGCGGCAGGGCTGTTCGTGGAAGCCCTCGCTGACCGACAGCTGGCCCGCCATCGCGCCGATCCTGCGGCGCGGGGCCGCACGTGCCGGTCTGGCCTGTGGCGCTGGAGCCGCCATCCCAACTACTTCGGCGAGTGGCTGCACTGGTGCGGGGTGGCCGGCCTCGCGTCGCCGGCCCCGCAGGGCTGGCTCGCGCTGCTCACGCCCACCATCCTGTTCGGCCTTCTGCACGCGGTCTCGGGCATTCCGCACGTCGAGCGCCAGGCGCTGGCGAGCCGCGGCGAGGACTACCGGCGCTACCAGCGCGAGACCAACCGCTTCTTTCCCTGGTTCCCCCGCGCCGCGTGAGCGCGGCCACTCGTGATGCTGACCGAAGCGATTCTCGAACGCGGACTGCTCCCCGATCACCTGGTCCGTCTGGGTATTCGCCGGCTCCTGCGCCGGCGCTTGCGCCACCTCGGCGACGGCGACGCCGAGCGCCAACAACAATTGTTGGTGGCGTGGCTCGAGGAGATGGACCGATCGCCCATCGCGGTCGACCAGGACTCAGCCAACGCCCAACACTACGAGGTGCCTGCCGAGTTCTACCGACACGTGCTCGGTCCACACCTCAAGTACTCGTGCGGCCTGTGGTCGCACGACGACAGCACCCTCGAGCAGGCCGAAGCCGCGATGCTCGACTTGACCTGCCAGCGCAACCTGCTGCGCGACGGGATGCGCGTGCTGGAGCTCGGCTGTGGGTGGGGGTCCCTTTCGCTGTGGTTGGCGGAACGCTACCCGCGCTGCCGGATCACCGCGGTCAGCAACTCGCACGGCCAGCGCCAGCACATCGAACGGCAGCGCGACGCGCGTGGTCTCGACAACTTGACGGTGGTCACCGCCGACGTGGCGACCTTCGAGCCCGGGGCGACGTTCGACCGAGTGTTCTCGGTGGAGATGTTCGAGCACCTGCGCAACTGGCGGGAGATGTTCCACCGCATGGCGCGCTGGCTGTCACCCGATGGTCGGATCTTCCTGCACGTGTTCACCCACCGTGCAGTCGGCTACCCGTTCACGGTCGACGGCGACGGCGACTGGATGGCGCGTCACTTCTTCACCGGCGGCCAGATGCCGGCCGACTCGCAGCCGCTCTACCTCCAGGACGACCTGGCGGTGGAGCGCCACTGGCGGGTCGATGGCCGCCACTACGCGCGAACGGCCGAGGCTTGGCTGCGCAACCACGACCGCAACCGGGCCGCGGTGGAGTCCGCGCTGCGTCCCTTGCACGGCGGGCGTGCGGCGGCGGTGGCCAACTCGTGGCGCGTGTTCTTCCTCGCCTGTGCCGAATTGTGGGGCTTCCGTTCCGGCAGCGAGTGGTTCGTCTCGCACTACCGAATCCGCCGCAAGGGGGATCCAGCGGTGTCCGAGGAGTGGTTGGCGGGCAGCGCACACGTGTCCTGATCCGACGCGGTCGGGACACACCGCACTGTCGGAGGCTATCCTGACCGCGCAGCGATGGACCACCCGACCCACGATCCCGACCTCGAGCGGCGGCTCGCACGCCTGATCAAGATGCTGGATCGGATCAAGCGCCGTACCGAGCGCGACGCGGAGTTGACCCGGGCGCTGCGCGAGGCCGAGCGGGTCGGCGCCAAGGCCGAGCGCGAACGGTGCGCCGCGTGGCTCGAGTCGCTCGAGTGCGGTGACGACGGCCTGAGCCTGCTGATGCAGGAGGTCGCGCGGGTCCTGCGCCGCGGTGCGGTGGAGGAGGACCCTTGACGTGGCTTCGTCGTCCGGCCGGGTGCCGAACTACGAACTCTGGTCAGGTTGCGCAACATCGGGGTCGGCGCGGCCCCGCGGATCGGCCCGAGTTCACCACCCGCGCCGACCCGTGTCCCGAACGCGCGCGATCGAGTGGATGCGATCGCGCGGTAGTTCCGGCCCCTAGTGCCCGGCGTCCGGAGTTCGCAGCACATGTGCCCGGCCATTGGATCCGCTCGCTGCGTTGCTGCTCCTCAGCTTGTCCACCAACAGGCCGTGTCGTCGCAGCTCCTTGCGAGCGAACCGACTGACGCAGCCACATGTGCTGCGAACTTCAGACGAGGGGCACTAGTGGGGTGTGTCCGAAGTTGGTCACATAAGTCGCCGGCCCTACGGCCCGCTCGCGGCGTCGCAGCTCCTCAGCTTGTCCACCAACAAAGCGTGTCGTCGCAGCTCCTTGCGAGCGAACCGCATGACTCGACGACTTATGCAACGAACTTCGGACACACCCCACTAGCCCTACAGGCTGTTCGCGTAGGCGCTGAGGATCTTGCTGGCCGGCGATCGACCGTCGGTCGACGCGGAGTTGGCGATCACCGCCACGTTGATGCCGTCCGGCAGCTTGACGACGGCAGCCGACATCTCTCGGTTGGCGCCAGCGAACAGCAGGCCGCCGTGCCAGTACTTCCCGCTGCCGGAGTTGCGGTCCCAGCCGAGCTTGAACTGGTCGCGGGCGAACGCGGCCTGGTTGGACAACAGCTGATTGGCCTTGGGGATGAACGGATAGTTCGACGTGTCGGCGTGCATCGCGATGTTGCAGAGCTGGCGGACCGACAGGTGCCAGTTCGAGTGCCCACCGCAGTACGGGAAGTCGCGGAACAACAGGTTTCCGGGCGAGGTCGGCACGGCGACGTCATAGATGTCGTAGGCGGCGGCGAACCGCACGTCCGGCTGCGAGTAGCAGCCGACCGACGAAGTGATGCCGGCGGGCGCGAACACGTAGTTGGTGATGTACGCCATGTGCAGGATGCCGGCGGTCGCTGCGTCCATGTTCTGCCAAGGGTTGTTCAGCGACTTCATCCACAGGATCGGGATGATGATCTTGAAGAACGACATGTTGGCGTTCTTGTAGCCGTACTTGCCGACGTCGGCGGCCTTGACGCCCTTGCGGGCGATGAACTCGAGGCCGTCCCAGTCGTTGTTCCACTTGTCCTTCTGGTCTTGTGTCATGCCGTCGAATCGCTGCAGTAGTCCCGAGGTGTGGCTCAGCAGATCCTTGAAGGTCAGACCGGAGCTGTCGTTGGCGAACCCGTAGCCACGCGTCCAAGCCGGCGGCAAGTGCGGGGCGATGCGGTGGGTCAACGTGAGACCGTTCTTCTCCAGCAACTGCAACACCGCGATCGCGGTGATGGTCTTGGAGACGCTGGCGACGTTGGCCCGCGTATGGGTGGTCATCTCGAGGTTGCCGTCGCCCGGCCGGCGGGCGTAGCCGCCGGCGCCGGCGCGGCGGATGTCGCCGTTCCTCGAGATGGCGAACGCGTAGCCGATCACTCGCCCTGAGAACTCGTCGATCAGCTTCTGCTTGAGCGTGTCGAGGTCCACCGCCGGTGGGGGTAGCAGCAGCGGAGTCGGTCGTGCCGCGGGTGCCGGCAACGCGTGACGGTGAAGCCTGGTGCCCGGCAGGCTGTCGATGGGGGTACCGGTCGTCGAGTCGAGGTTCGCCAGCAGGGCGAGGTCGTTGGCGTACGGCGCCAGCGGGCTCTGGGTGGCGGCGGAAGCAGCCAAGGCGGCTGCGAGAAGGGGGATCAGCTGGGTCTTCATCGGTGTCTCCGGTGTCGCAGTCCAGCGCGCGGCGGTCGTGCCGCGCGTGCACCAGCTCCAGGGGATCGCCGCGACGGGGAGTAGGTCGGATTGGCCAGAAATCCCCGACGCCGGGCGGGCTCCTACTGTGCCCGTCAGCCAAACCCGGCGGCGACCTTGCGCAGTCGTCAGCAGCTCGGTCGCGGATGGTCCGGGCCGGGCGAGTGCGCAGACTCCGAGCTAGCCGCCGGCGACGGTGGGGTCGACGTAGCGTTCCAGCACGATCTGGTCGACCCGGCGCACCGTCTCCGGGTCGTGCACCAAGCGCCGCAGCCGCGCGAGCGCGTAGAGCCCCTTGAAGACGTGCCCCACCAGCCAGTCGCCCATCCGCTCCTTGTCGCTGAAGTCGGCGCTCCAGGCGCGGATGTTGGACTCGAGCTCCCAGAAGTCCGCCGACATCACCACGTCGAACCGCGCACGGGGGTGCATCGGGCGACCGCGCGGCAGGTCCTTCGCCGGGGCGGTGTTGACGTAGATCCGATGCGCCGCGTGGCCCCGGCGTGCCAGGTCGTGGTAGCCCATGCGGTGCAGCTGGATCAACGCGTCGGTGTAGGTGGATTGGTGGGTGAAGTTCGGCCGGCGCGCGGCGTTCGCCGCAAAGCCGGGATACCGGATGCCCTCGTACCGCAGCGTGCACGCGAACAGCGCCTCGGCGAGCGAACGTTCGTCGCCGTAGTCCTCGAGTGGGTGCTGCCGGTTGAACGCGTGGTCGAGTAGCGGGCGGTTGCGACCGATCCGCTGGCTGATGGCGCACAGACCGTCGACGACCTGTGGCGTAGCCATGCTCGGGGCATCACGGAGTGCGCGCAGCGCGAGGGCGGCGAACGTCGCCGCGTGGCCGTGCGACCGCAGCCCGGCGATCGGCTGTTCGAGCGCCGCGGCAACCCGCGCCGTGAGCTGCGGGTCCGGTGCTCCACCCTCGAGCGGGCGGAAGTAGAACGCCTGTTTGTCGATCAGGGCGTCCGCCTGGGTGCGGACCGCGCGCACCAACCGCGCGTCGAGCGGGTTGTCGCGGCACAGGTAGTGCGCGGCCAGCACCGCGGCGCCCCAGTGCGCTTGGAACCAACCGGGCTTCTGGCAGGCGCGCGCCATCCCGGTGAGGCCGTGGACGAGGTAGTCATTGCCCAGGCCCTGGGGCGGGACAGCCGCGGCCGCGGTCGAGTCGGCGCGGGTCGCCGTGCACGATCCCAACACCTTGGGCAGCCAGGGCAGCATCGCCGCGGTGCCCGCACGCCGCACGAAGCGGCGGCGATCGATCGCGGCCGAAGCGTCCGAGTTCAGTCCTGACGAATCGTCTCGCTCCGTGCGGTGGGGGTCGACCGACATGCGCGGAGTGTACCGCGAGGACCTCAGGCGTGACGTCGGCCGGCTTCGCGCGGGCGCGGCGGAACGAGTGCGTCCGGACCGAAGTCGGGGTCCCGCGGCACCGGCTTGTGCGCGAACACGAACGAACGGGCGACGACGAAGTTGAGGCCCATCCCCGCGATCACGCCGACCAGCAGTGCGGGGATGCGTGCCCCCTCGCTGCGGAACCACGCCACGTGGTTGGTCAGCGTGTAGTAGGTGCCCCAGTTCACGACGAACCCGAGCAGCGACGACAGCAGGAACGCCGGCCACTGGAATCGCTTCCGCGTCCGCTTCCGCCCGGCGAACGTGATGCCGCGGTTCCACGCCCAGTTCCACGTGGCGCTACCCCAGAACGACAGCGCGCGTGCGACCTGGTGATGCAGTCCGAAAGCGAACTGCACGCCGAGGAACAACGCCACGTCGACCACGAAACCGGACGCCCCGACCATCCCGAACAGCGCGAACTCCACCAGCACCGGGCGGCGGTCGTGGAGGTCGCGACGGAGGCGTCGCAACCGAGCGAACGGCGAATCGGCAGCCGGCGGCTGTGGTTGTGGTGTCATGCGAGTCTCGCGGAGCGCGAGCCGCCCCGAGCGTAGCGGCAACGGCGACCGCGAGAAACCGAACTCCTTCGGCCATGAGCCCGGCCGCCGCTACCATCCAGCCCGCGAGCCTCCGCCGCGCGCGCCCCATGAGCCGCAAGATCATCACCCTCACCGGGATCACGACCACCGGTACGCCGCACCTCGGCAACTACGTCGGCGCGATCCGCCCGGCCATCGAAGCGAGTCACCGCGTCGACGTGCAGTCGTACTACTTCCTGGCCGACTACCACGCGCTGATCAAGTGTCAGGACCCCGCGCGCGTGCAGCGCTCGACGCTGGAGATTGCCGCGACCTGGCTGGCGCTCGGGCTCGACACCGAGCACGCGGTGTTCTACCGGCAGTCGGACGTGCCCGAGATCCCGGAGCTGACCTGGTTGCTGCAGTGCGTGACCGCCAAGGGGCTGATGAACCGCGCGCACGCCTACAAGGCCGCAGTACAGGCGAACGAGGCGACGGGGGAGGGCGATGCCGACCACGGTGTCAACATGGGGCTGTTCTCGTACCCGGTGCTGATGGCCGCGGACATCCTGATGTTCCGGGCCAACAAGGTCCCGGTCGGGCGGGACCAGGTGCAGCACCTGGAGATGGCGCGCGACATCGCTGGCCGTTTCAACAACATCTACGGCGAGCACTTCGTGTTGCCCGAGGCGGTGGTCGACGAGCACACCGCGGTGCTGAACGGCATCGACGGGCGCAAGATGAGCAAGAGCTACGACAACGTGATCCCGCTGTTCGCCCCGCAGAAGGCGTTGCGCAAGCTGATCATGAAGATCAAGACCAACTCGCTCGAGCCAGGGGTTCCCAAGGACCCCGACACGTGCACGTTGTTCAGCATCTATCGCGCGTTCGCCAGCGCCGACCAGACCGAGGCGATGCGCCGGCGCTACGCCGAGGGCATCGGCTGGGGCGAGATGAAGGGGCTGCTTTTCGAGTTCCTGGACGCGCACCTGCTCGAGGCGCGCGCCCGCTACGACGCGTTGCTGGAGGCGCCGGAGCGGATCGAGGCCGCCCTTCGGGAGGGCGCGGAGCGGGCGCGGCTGGTCAGTGGCCCGTTCATGCAGCAGCTGCGGCACAGCGTCGGGATCCGGCCGCTGGCGTAGCGCCCGGCGCCAGGCTGGGTCGCCTTGTCGAGGTGTTGCGTGCCGTGGCTCGTGCCGCCGCTGCCGAGGCGGCTCGAGGCCGGGCACATGTGCTGCGAACTCCGGGCTAGCGAGGGTCCGCCGGCGGGGTCGGCGCGTTGCCGACGATGCGCAGCTCGGACCGGTCGTTCAGCGGGTAGCGCCCGTACACCTGCGGTGCGTCCACCGTCGCGTGCCCGGATTCGGCGAGTATCGCGAGCAGCACCGGCGCGCGGCCCGCGAGGCGCGCCTTGGCCGCTTCCGGGTCGAGCACCGGACGGAACACGTTCAGGTGCACTTGCAGGGCCACCGGCGCGTCGACGAACTCGAGCCGACGCACGTCGTAGCGCCGGGCGATGTCGTCGGCCGCCTGGCGCACGCGTTCCGATACCGCGACTTCCGGGTTCTTCGCGTCGAGCACGTGCAGGTAGACGAACGAGAACCCGAGCGCCGTCGCGGTGGTGGCCCACGCGATACCGAACGTGCGGTGGGGGGTGGTGCGGTGCAACCAAGCGGCCACTTCGCGGCTCGCGAGCAGCGCGGCAGGCGGCATCATCGGCAGTAGGTGGATGAAGCGAACCGTCGACTGTAGCGAGAGGACCAGCAGTCCACCGAGCAGCCAGCAGGTCAGGAACCGTTCGAAGCGGCGTTCGGCCTCGCCCGTGGCGGGGTGCTTCGCGGTGCGCCAGATCCCCAAAACCGCGACGAGGCTCACCGGTGCCATGCGCGTGAAGAACCACGCCCACGGATGGCCGAACTTGTGCCCCGGTGCGCTCGGCTCGCCCTGTCGGACGCCGAGGGCGTGACCGACCAGTTCGTCGAGGAACAGCTTGTCGAGCACCGGCTTGCCGCCTTCCAGCCAGGCGCCGAAAACCCAACACAGCGGGATTGCGAGGAAGGTCACCACGGCTGGCCACACCCGGCCGCGCAGCGGCAGAGGGTGCCCCGAGCGCCGCTCCCACCACACTGCCGCCAACCCGGCCATCGCGAACAACACGCCGTGCGGGCCCTTGGTCATCGCCGCCGCGCCGCCGGCGAGCCCTACCCAGATCCACCCGCCGCCGCGTTGCCACGCGCGCCACACCGCCACCGCCGTCAGGCAGGTGAAGAACGCGAACACCGCGTCGGAGCGGACCAGGAACACCTGGCGCAGCCCGAGGGTGGAGAACGCGAACAGCGGCACGACCCACAGCGCGGCGCCCTGGCCGAAGTACCGGGCGGCGAGACGCAGGAGCAGGAGCATGCCGCCGAGGCAGGCGAGCGCGCTCGGCAGTCCGAGCGAGACACGGGACACCCCGCCGCCGAGCGCCGAGGTCAGCGCGGCGAGCCAGTTGAAGATCGGCGGCTTCGATGCGACGTTGCCGTGCACGTCGTGCTGCAGCAGCACGTGACCGTTCTGCACGATGTCCAGCACGTACGCGGCGACGCGCTCTTGGTCGCGCACCATCAAGTCCGAGGGAGCGGTCGCGCGTGCGATCAGTAGGCCGACCCAGATCACCAGGGCAAGGGCCAGTGCGGTCCGTGGCGCGGTGCCGAATGAAGGGTCGCGGTCGTTCGGCGCGGCGGGATGGTCCGGTGACGACGGTGGATTCTCGGCGATGGATCGAGGTGCGGGCACGGCGACGGCGCAGTGTCGTCGGCGGGCAGCGGTGGGCAAAGCGCGAATCGACCTGTCGCGGCCCAGGCCGCACCCAAGGACTTGGGTGTGCGCGGCGCTGCGCACCGCCATGAGGCCTCGGCCGCATTGCTCGTTGGAGCTTTCGTGGCCGCTGCCCGCTGGAGAACCAGCCGCCCCAAGTGTCATGGAAGGTGCCGGAGAGTCCTCGCGTGCCCGCCGACCGCGGCCCCTGCAGCCTGTCGCTGCCCAGGCCGCACCCAAGGACTTGGGTGAGCGCGGCGCTGCGCGCCGCCATGAGGCCTCGGCCGCTTTGCTTGTTGGAGCTTCCGGGGCCGCTGCCCGCTGGAGAACCAGCCGCCCCAAGTGTCATGGAAGGTACCGGAGAGTCCTCGCGTGCCCGCCGACCGCGGCCCCTGCAGCTCAGTGCTGTCCGGGGAACCGCCGGGCGCGGATCCCCGCGGGCGCCTTGCTCGCCCGTCGCGCCCGCGTCGCCGGCTGCTTGGCTTCGGCGACGAACTGTGCCCATGCGCGCCGATGCGAGGGTGCCATCCGCGCGAACTCGGCCGCGAGTCCTTCCTGTTCGAGCACCGTCTGGAGCTCCTCGGGCACTTCGATCGGCCGGGGCTCGTGGTCGGCGTCGATGGTGATGTCGACGGTGTCGCCCACGCCGACTCCAGCCGCCTCGCGCACCTCCCGGACCACGGGGAAGCGATAGACCCCCTCGCCCGCGCGGACCGTGGCGCGGAACGCGATTCCGGCGAGCGACCCTCGCACCTCGATGTGCGCCTTCCCGCCCAGCTGCCGATGGACGGCCTCCGGGACGACGGCGAAGGTCCAGGTGTCGTACGGCTTCCGCCGTCCGGCGACAAGGGTGGTTCGGTACGCAGGCACTGGGGTTGAAGGGCTTTCCGGCGGGCGGTGCGTTCCGTTCATCTTCGCGCGAATCCGTTCCCGGTGCGAGGCCGGCCGTGCCCTGCCCTCGCCGGGGAGCCTGGCCTCGCCGGGGTGTCGCGCGTCCGCCACCCGGACAAGCGCTGTGCGGTACTCGAACAGGAAGTCCGCGTTCGGGGAGTGGCACGGTTCGTGCTCCTGGGCCGCCATGCGCCGCGCACCGTGGCGCTACTCGAACCGACGACCATGTCCCACAGCTCCTCCCTCCTCCCCTCCCTGTCCACCGTGCTGGCCCTCGGTCTGCTCGGTGCCCTCCCGGCCCAGTCGATGTCGCTGCGCGGCGAGCTCGACGAGGGCCGTTCGACCGGCTGCTACTACTGCCCGAACGTGCCGTACACGATCAAGTACAGCGAGACGCCGGTGCGCAGCTCGACCGTCGACCTCAGCTACTACAAGTCGCTCAGCGCCCAGCTGATCCTGCACGGCAACTGGGACACCACCAAGACCCCGGCCGGGTTGGAGGTGACTCGCGTGGAAGTCGTGACCGAGTCGCTGTCGGTGGGCAACACGGCGAAGCTCGGCTCGCCGCTGCGGTTCTCGATCTACGGGCCGGCGGGCTCGGTGGCTCGCCCCGCGGTCGCGCTGGGCAACGGGTTCCTGCCGTTGTTCCAGTCCGCTTTGTTGATCGACCCGCTCACCCTGGTGCCCATCGGAACCAACACGATCGACAGCAGCGGTCAGTGGCGGTTCGACCTCACGGTGCCCAACGACGCAGGACTGGTCGGGCTGCGGTTCTGGACCCAGGCACTGATTGCCCCGCCCTCGGCTACCCCGTTCCTGTCGAACCCCGAGCGCACGCAGATCCAACGCTGAGCGCGCCGCCGTGCGGTCAGCTGAACGCGCGCATCTTCACGAGCGCGATCAGGACCCAGGCTGCAGACAGCACGCAGACTACCCAGACCTCCAGACCGGCGAGCTCGCGTGAATCCGAGTCGCTCCGCGCCCGGCGGGTCAACCGGCTGCCAGCCCGACCCCGAGCAGCCCGGCGAATGCGACGGACAGGATCGACGTCCGGGGGGTCATCCGCAGGAGATCCGCGGTGCTGTCGAAGCGGCACACCGCGCGACCGAGGACGAATGCGGCCGGGGCGGTGAGCCACGGCAACAGCACCAGGGGGCCGAACCCGAGTCCGAGCCAGAACCACAATGGCATCGCGTAGGCGAGCCCGGCCAGCGCGACCCATTCGATCCGGCTGGTGGTGAGGCCAAACCGCGCCGCGGTGGTGCGCCACCGCTTGTCGGCGTCGAAGTGCCGATCGCGGATGTCGTCGATCACCAGCACCGCGGTGATCAGGCAGCCGACCGGCAGTCCGACCACGTAGGCGGTGTGGGGCAGCGCGGTCCAGGCGAAGTCCGGGCGCACGGCGGCAGCCTGCACCGCGTAGCTTCCCACCACTGCCACGACGCCGAACATCAGCAGGAAGATCGGGTCGGCCAGGCCGAGCGCCGCGTAGGGCCGGGGTCCACTCGCGTAGCCGAGGCTCGCCAGCACACCGACCGCGCCGACCACCAGTGCGGGGATCCCTGCGAGCAGCACCGGGTAGATGCCCGCGAGAACCGCGGCTACCAGGCAGGCAACGATCACTCCACGGAGTTGTCGCAGCGTCAGCGTTCCGTCGCGCAGCGCGCACAGCAGTTCGGGGTGCTCGGGCACTGCGTGGTGGCGGCGGAGCAGCTCGTGGTTGTCGGCCAGGACCCCGGCGACGTGGATCAGCCAACTGCCGAGCAACGCCAGCGCCAGGGGCAGCGGTGCGAACACGTCGTCGCGCACCGCGAGGCCGGCGGCGACCAGCACCGGTCCGGCAGCGGTCGGGAGCGTGTGCGCGGGGTACAACAGGAATCGAATCCAGATCCGTCGCGCCGCGGTGCGGGGTGAGGGTGGCAAACCGTGCGTCACGGGCGCCCCGCGAGGCAGGGAGAATGCGATCGCGCGGGTGTCGCAGGCCGGAACCGCGGCGCCTCGTCGCGCGCCGCGCGGGCGACGAGAAGCGCTCCGCAGAATCTGCGCAATTCGCCCGCTCGGCCTCGCCCACTGCCTGCACTCGACCTACCCTTCGACCACCGTGTTGTCCTGGTGTAGCTGGCTCGCATGACCGTATCCGCCGCTTCGACGTCCGGTCGGGGGACGGTGCCTCGGGCCCAGCTCGGCGTGCTGTTGGCCCTCGCGGTCGCGACCGGGGTCGCGTTCTGGATGGAGTCTAGCGGTCCGGGGATCAAGAACTGGCTGCTGAAGCAGTTCGAGGTCGAAGGGATCGGCTTGCACACCGTTTGGGCGATCGTCAGCGACATCGGACTCGGCGAGACCATCGCGCTGATCAGCCTCACCGTGTTCGTCATCACCGGTAGCCGGCGTCGGCTGCAGGACACCGCGGTGGCGGCGATCACGGCCGGGCTGCTGGTCAACCTGCTGAAGGTCGTGGTCATGCGCGAGCGGCCGATCCCCAACGCGTCGTTCGCCTGGCCCTCGGGGCATTCGGCTGCCGCCGCGGCACTGGTGGGTGCGCTGAGCGGTTGGCGGCCCCGCATCACCGCGGTGGGGTGGCTCGGCGCGCTCGGCGTCGCCGCCAGCCGGCTGATGCGCGGTCGCCACTGGGTGAGCGATGTGTGCGGCGGGATGTTCCTCGGCTACCTGTGTGGCGTCGTGGTGCAGCGGCTGCCGCTGTGGCTGCCGGCGTGGTTGGAACGGGAGCGGGTCCGGCTGTGCATCGCGTGGTGCGTGGTGGGTGGCTGGTGCGTGCTGCTGCTGCGGCTGCCGACCAACAGCGGGATGGACCTGTTGACCAACCTGGCCCCGGTGCTCGCCTGTGGGCTGTGGGCGGCCTCGCGTTCGGTCGAACGATCGCGCGAGGGTTCGGTGTTGCAGCAGTGGCCGCGGGCCGGCTACCTGGCGCTGTTCCTCGCGGTCGTGCTGATCGCCCGGCTCGGGTCCGACCGATTCGCCTTGATCGACGTCGACGAACCGCGGTTCGCCGCCGCGTCGCGGACCATGCTGAATACCGGCGATTGGATCGTCCCGTGGTTCAACGGCCACGAGCGGTTCGACAAGCCGGTGTTCATCTACTGGATGCAGGCGGCGGCGATGGCCCTGATCGATCCGATCGAGGCGGCCGCGCGATTGCCGTCGGCGCTCGGCGTGGCGCTGGCCGCGCTGGCGACCGCCGGGATCGGTCGGTTGCTCGGGCTCGGGCGCGCCGCGGCGCTGCTCGCCGGTTTGATCGCCGGCACCGCACCGCTCGCGCAGGCGCTGGCGCACGGTTCCACCGCCGACGGCTTGTTGTACGGATTGGTCACCGGCGTTGGCTTCGTGCAGGTGTTGCGGTTCCGCCGCGGCCCGACCGCGGGGACGTGGTGGGCGCTGTGGCTCGGCGTCGGGATCGCGTTCCTGACCAAGGGACCTCCTGCGCTGGTCGGTCCCATCGCGCTGGGCCTCGGGTTGCGTTGGGCCGGGGCGCGCGCGGCGCTCGGTCCGACGCTCGGCGGGATCGCGCTGGCGCTCGGTGTGGTTGCGGCGTGGGCAGTGCCTGCGTTGATCCAGACCGACGGTGGGTTCTTCACCCGCGGCGTCATGTACCACGTCGTCGAACGCAGCGTCCGGCCGTTCGAGGGCCACGGCGGCTTCGCGCCGTGGTGGTTGCTGACCTACTTGGTGACCATCCCGCTGACCATGCTGCCGTGGTCGCTCTTGCTGCCGTGGGCCGTCGCCACCCTGCGCGGACGGGTGCCCGAGGGTGCGATTGCGGCGGATCTGCCGGTGGTGCAGGTGCGGCGCATGCTGCTCGGGTGGACCGCCGGCATCGTGTTGACCTTCACCCTGGTGGTCAGCAAGCTGCCGCACTACGTGCTCCCCTGCTACCCGGCGTTGGCCCTGGCGCTGGCGATCGGCTACCGGGCGGAGGTCATGCCCCGGGTCGCGGTGCTGTGCCGGGTCGTCGGCGTGCTGCTGGCATTGGCGTTGCCGATCGCGGTCGTCGCGACCGGGCTGGACGGCGCGATCGCTCCGGTGGTGGTGACCGGGAGCGTGTTCGCCTTCACGATGTGGATGTGCGGCCGCTGGTTTGCGCGGGGGCGGACGGCCCACGCCCTCGCCGGCATGGCGATCGGCGTCTGCCTCGGTCAGGCGGTGTGGTTCGGGCGCGCCCTACCGATGGCCAACCGACAGATGTTGGCACGCGCGTTCGCCGCGGAGCTGCCCGCCCAGGTGCGCGCCGGCGAGTCGTTGCACCTCTACAAACTGGTGGTGCCGACCGCGACCTTCTACCTGGATCGCCCGACGCCTCTGGCCGAGGACGAGTCCAGCGCGCTGCGGCTGCTGGGTGAACCCGGGAAGCTGTTGTTGGTGCGCACGCGCGACACCGACGACTTGCTGCGCGCGACCGAGCAGCTGGCGCTGCGCGACCCCGATGCGGCGCGGCACGCGAAGGACGCGCTGAGTGTCCCGCTGTGGACTGGCCGGGGCTTCTTGCCGACCAAGGGGAAGATCGTCGAGGTGCGGTTGTGCGGTCGCCGCTTGGGTAGCCGCTGAGCGCTCGCGTTGCGACGGGCTGACGCTAACGCGAAGGGCGCTCAGCCACGTCGCGGAATGGCGTCGGCTGCATCGCCAGGTTGCGCGGCTTCGACATTCTGCTCGTCATCGTTAGGGGGCGGCCGGAAGCGCCCGGAAGGCACAACAGACGCCAGAACTGGCGAGTGCCCCGGCTTGCTCGATGTGAATGTGCGGCGGCTCGTTCCCCTCGTTGCTGTAGAAGAAGAACCTCGTGGAGCCGATCCGAAGGACTGTAGGCATCACAACCGATCCTAGCGCTTGTCGAGGCCGCTCGAACTTCCGGTTAGCCTCCCGACACGACATCGTGCGGACCAAAGGCCCTCCAGATCTCTGAGAGTCTAGCCGGATTACCCAAGTCTGCGTCCAGCGAACGCATGAGCGCCGCGACGAGTTCGGCCGGCTCTGAGTCACGCAGGGAGGCATGGAATGAGGTGGCAGCAGAACCGTCGCGACCGTGAAACCAGACTGCGCCATCGGACCAGACCCGGACCGTCACCCTGCTAACACACACCAACAGCGACTCGGACTCTGCATCTGCCACTCGCTCGCATGTCCAAGAACGGCAGCGATGCCCGATCGCCTTGGCCCTCGCGGCGAATGCGTCCCGCACCGCGACCAGATACTCGGAGACCAACAGGGGCCACCCACCCTTCGGAAGCGACATGCTCAGCGGCCGGCGAGGCTAACGTGTTGCCGCTCAACCACGAGCGGCGGGCTCGAAGTCTACGGCACCCGCGATCTGGCCTCGCCCGCCGCTCGTCGGCTGCAGCGGCAGGTTAGCCATTCTCGTCGGGCTCCGGAGGGAACGGCGCGCGCTGCCATGGCGCACACACTGACCGGCGCCACGCCCTCCAGCCAGGCGGGAGATCGGCGAGGTCCAGAACGCTTGGATCGAGTTCAACCGCCTCGTGCAGTGCGATGACGCAGGCGTCGGCTTCCGTGAAGTCGCCGCCGCCCAGGAACTGCCAGCCGTGGTCGTCGGCGTCGTGCGAGACGAGAAGAATGGGAGCGCCGTCGTAGACGATGGATCGCAACGAGATGGTGGCACAGTTGCGGGGCTGGTCGAAGGGCCACGTGGGTTCAGACATGGCTAGCGTCGTGCCGCGCAGCCGCGGCCGGAGGCCTTCGGCTGCTGCGGCGTGTTGGACCGCAGCCTACTCCGCCATGGTCCGGAGCTAAAGGGTCGCGAGCGCGGTCACGATCGCCGCGATGCCGACAGTCCCTCGAAGCCAGATCCAGAGCTTGGTTCTCGCCTTCAGCGGCGGCACCGCATCGGAGTACCAGGCGATGAACAGCTCGACGGCATCCAGCCAGACGCGGTAGCCCGTCAGCAGGCACAAGCAGATGACTGCTGTCTAGTGCATCGCGTGTCTCGTGTGACCTGACGGTCCAACGTCTCTGCCGCTCAGCTGCGCCGGCCGAAGGCCGGCGTCTGCTGCTGCGGCGGGTTAGCCAGCGAAGTACACATCGAACCAACAGCACAGCTCAAGCCTCCCGAGCCGCAACATCTGGGAGGGAGACAAGGCAGGTCCACCGTGACCTCCAACTGACAGCCAGTAGCACGACACATCCGCGTTGGCTCCGTCACGAATCAGCTGGTGAAGCGGAGTAGAAGCCGGTTCGAGTTGATCCAGGAGCCAGTCGAGGTGACGTCGAGCGTCTCGTGACTCCACGTGCGTCTCGGATGATAAGAACCAGCCGTGTAGCGGCTTGCCGGCTCGGTTTGCGAGCTGGCTCTCACTCGGAACGAGGCCCAGGCGCCCGGAGACCTGCCACGAAGCGATCCTGGTCGTACGGCTCATGATGCTTCATCACGTGGAACATCTCGGCCACGACTACGCACGCGATCAGCCGCTTGGCTTCCGACACCGAGTGGCCCTCGGCCACCAGTCGGTCCAGGGTGACCCGCGTCTCCGGCGGGTCGTTGTCTCGAAGCTGGTTCTCCACCACTTCGAACATCACCGTGTCGTTCGCTCGTGGTGCCGGAGGTGGCCGAAGCGGAATCGTCGGAGCGGGCGTGCGGATTCGGGGGTGAGGGCGTACTCACACCGGTGGAGCGGCTCGCGCAGCGGCTGCACCAACGCGCGAGTGGTGGGAAGAGGCGGAGGTACTATCCCTGGGCCGAGTTGCTGAAGCGGGTGTTTGCCGCGGATGTGCTGCTGTGCGACCAGTGCGGTGGAAGGCGAAAGGTACTGAGCTTCATCAGCGACCCGGTGGTGATCCGGCGGATTCTCGACCACCTCGGGCTTGCCACCGAGTTGCCACCGGTCGCGCCAGCACGCGCGCCGCCAGCGCGACTGCCGCTCGACTGATCGGAAGTTGCAGGGGGGCCCGCAGTGGGTCGGTGGCGGAGCTGTGCGCGCAACGCGCGAGCGCTGCGTACGACGGAGCCGATCGCAGTGTGTTTGGGGGTTGCGAGGCAGGGTGTTGTCGAGTTCGCGGGAGATCGCGCGGGGTCTGGGCGAGCGGAATCTCAGCTTGGAAGGCCTATCCTCTGACCCCACGTGCTGGGCCCTTTCACGGCAACTCGATCCCGACGCGAGCGCCATGCCGAGGGCTACTTGCGCTGGAGCAGCTCGCGCAATTCCTTCACGTCGTAGCTGCGATCGCGACCACCGGCAAGGGTCACTTCTGGCTTGCGCCTCGCGCACCACCACGCGCAGGCGTCGTGTGGGTACGTTCGAGCATTCCCCCCGGGTTGACGGATGGTGCGGTGACCGGTACTAGGGCGTGATTGCGTGCACCCCCGCACGCGACGGGAAACCAGGCGAGGTGTCATGATGCGAGCGGAGCGTGATCTCGAACGGGGCGGTGGGCTGAACCCGCCTGCGGTGACCTTGCTCGATCTCGAGGCAGCGCTTCCGCGCCTGAACAAGATGGCCGCGACGATGGGTGTGCGGGGCCTCGACGCGGCGGATCACGTCCAGGAAGCGCTGGTTCGGCTGCTGGCGAAGGTCACGGGCGGGCAGGTGGTCGACGACGTCATGGCGATGTCCTGCACGCTGCTTCGGGAAGTGCGGGCGGAGTACCTGCGTGCGCGGACGCGGGAGGAACGCCGCCGTGTTGCTTGGCCTGATGACGAGGTCGGCTCTCTCTCTCTCTCGTGCGCCAGGTGAAGCCTGGTGGAGGTGAATGTGTGAACTGAAACCTTCTTCGGAGTCCCGCGGGTGACCAACCCCGCCCGGCCAAGGTGGTCCACCAGCCGGAAGCGAGTCTTGCGTGGTGCAGGGGCGACCCTGGCTGCGAAGCGTAGACAGTGAGCAGATGAGCTGCGTGATTGAGCCTCGAAAACGAAGTAGTGGCGAGGGCCGACGTGGTGAGAGACACGGAAGGCAACATCGACGGCGCTGCATGGACATGGCGCCGCTGACCTCGTCGGGGTCAGAGCGCGGAGCGCGTCTGCTATCGGACTCCCCAGGAACCTGGGAGATCTCGACGCCTCCTCGGAGACGAGCCGCTGGCGGGCGCGGCATGCGAAGCCCGGCGGGGAAGGCGCATCCTCCGACCCCGCGAAGCAAGTGGGTGCAACCGAGGTACCACCGAGCGAAGGAAACGAAGCGAGGTGGGACGGGCGTCGAGAAGTCGGAGCGAGCCGTAGTACCGAAGAGGGCGGGGAACCAAACCGCAGGGACCCGTCGGAGGGAAGGGCGAGCCGTGGTGCGGAACTGCTGCGAGGACCGATGACCGAGACGAAGAGCTCGACCTTCATCTCCCCTGGATTGCAGTGGGTAGCACGGAAGGCAACGGAGCATCCGGAGTGGGTGTTCACCACTCTGGCACATCATATCGACCTGGACTTGCTCCGTGAGGCGTTCCGCCGCACGCGCAAGGACGGAGCGGTTGGCGTGGACGGCGTGACCGCCGCGGAGTACGAGGGCGACTTGGAGGCGAACCTCCAATCGCTGCTCGACCGCGCGAAGTCGGGCTTGTACCGCGCTCCCGCGGTCCGCCGCGTCCATATTCCGAAAGGTGATGGGCGGATGCGGCCACTGGGCATCCCGACGTTCGAGGACAAGGTGCTGCAACGCGCAGTGGTGATGGTTCTGGAAGCGGTGTACGAGCAGGACTTCCTGCCGTGCAGTTTCGGCTTCCGGCCCGGCCGCTCAGCGCACGATGCACTGCGGACGCTGCGAGAGGGAGTGATGTCGCTGGGGGGTGGCTACGTGGTGGAGGCAGACATTCGTGACTGCTTCGGCACGCTTGCGCACCACCATCTTCGGGAGATCCTGCGCCAGCGGATGCGTGACGGCGTGCTGACGCGCCTGATCGGCAAGTGGCTGAATGCGGGTGTGCTGGACGCCCAATGCCGTTAGCCTCCCAGTCTGCACCTGATCGGCGCTGTGAGAATCTCGCGCGAGAGCGTCCCCGAGCGCGGTTCCTCGAGCGTCGCGCGAGTCGTGGCGAACAACGCGACCTGACGGTCTGTCGAGCATCTGCCAAACAAGGTCAAGGTTGCCAGCAATCGATTCTCGGTTGTGCAAACAAGCAGGTGTCTGCTGGCACGCGCGTGTCGCAAGCTGTATGATCTGGGTCGGTCAATCAATGCGCGGTCACTCGCGCATTTTTGTTCTGAAAAGAGGCGGTTCTCACCATGGCTGGCACACAAGAAGCTAGCTCAAATTCGGTCTGACGGAATCACGATTCCTCGTGCACACAAGTTTCTCTCTGGCTTGCTCCGCGAGCTGAGACATCGAGGATGTCCGCGTTGGCGATCGCGATTTCAGTCGCTGCGGTGCACTCAGCCCAGAACTTCTGATCGCGATCCTGCTGTTCATGGCAGGCGACGGCAACCGTCGTCGCGGCTACCGGCATCTCCTGAACACTTTTTGGGATCAGGCCACGGACTTCGAGATCGATCTTCCCTCGACGAAGCCAGTGACCGCCGCCTCGTTCTGCACGGCACGGGAGAAGGTCGCTCCCGAGTTTCTGCGCTCGCTGGTGCATGCCGTCTGGCAGAAGATGTTGGATGACTTCCCGGACGCGTCCTCGTTCCGTGGTCGGCAGGTATGCGCAGTCGACGGATGCAAGATCAACGTCAAGCGGAGTCCTGAGCTGGATCGCGAGTTCGGTCGCCCTTCCGGTGCCTATGCCGTGCAGGTGCTCGCGAGCGCGCTGGTCAACGTCTGTAGTCGCACACCCGTCGACGTCGCCGTCCGGGGACACGCTTCGTGCGAGCGGTCGATTCTGCTCGAGGAGCATCTTCAGTTCCTCAGCCCCGGCGACATCCTCGTGCTCGATCGTGGCTACCCATCGGCCGAGATGATCCGAGCCCTCCTCGACGCGCGGGTCGACTTCCTGGTTCGGACGCCGGTGAGTTCGACGTTCCCCGCGATCGCGGAGTTTCTTGCCACCGAAGCGAACGACGCAGTCGTCTACTTGACCTGCCCGGAAAGCGAGTTGCCAGGCTCAGAGGGTCAAGCTGCGAGCTATCAGGACTCAGGGACCGGACGGCCCAGCCGTGTTCCTCACGTCGCTTGCTCGCGGGGAGTGGTCTTGAGAATGCCTCACCCAACTCTACAAGCTCCGTTGGGAGTCGGAGGAACTCTACAAGACTCTCAAGTCTGACTACCTGGACCCGAGGCAGTTCCACTCGCACAAGGCACAAGGTGTGCGCCAGGAAATCTGCGCCACGATGCTCTTTCTGGGAATCTCGCGCTACCTCATGGCCGCTGCGGCTGAGGTTCACGATTCCCCGCTGCACGAGATCTCGCAGAAGGGCGCGGTCCTGTGTTTCGGCCAACACCTCGTTCGTCTGTTCCGAGCCGACTCAGATTCGGCAGCTCACGTTGTCCAACTCCTACCCACAGAATCGCCAGATCACGCGACAAGCGCCGTCCTCACCGTTCCGCCCGCGCGTCTCGAACAAGCCACGCTCAAAGTGGACCCCTACGGGACGAAGGGGACGCTAACGGCATTGGCTGGACGCCGGGAGCATTGTGCAGCCGGAATCGGGTACGCCTCAGGGTGGGGTGATCTCACCGATCCTCGCGAACGTGTACCTGCACACCGTGCTCGACGTGTGGTTCGAGACGATGGTGAAGTCGCGTCTGCGCGGACGAGCGTACCTCGTCCGTTACGCCGACGACTTCGTGATCGTGTTCGAGTACCGCGACGACGCGGAGCGGGTCTATGCGGTCCTGCCGCAGCGGTTTGCGAAGTACGGCCTGACGCTCCATCCCGAGAAGACGAAGCAATTGAACTTCGAGCGCCCCGGTGACGGCAGCGCCCCCGAGGGTCCCGAGAGCTTCGACTTTCTCGGTTTCACGCACCTGTGGCAGCGCTCGCTGCGTGGCTACTGGGTCGTGAAGCAGAAGACGGCGGCCAAGCGCCTCCGCCGCGCCCTGAGCGCCGTGGGGGTCTGGTGTCGCCAGAATCGCCATCGGCCGGTTCGAGAACAGCACGCGACCCTGAGCCGCAAGGTCAAGGGCCACTGCGCGTACTACGGGATCACGGGTAACTCGGCGGCACTCTGGCTCTTCCGGAGCGGACTGCTCAAGCTGTGGCGAAAGTGGCTCATGCGCCGCTCCGCCTCCGCTCGCCGACCATGGGAATGGTGGCTCGCCTTCTGTGCGCGCTATCCGCTGCCCCCCGCGGTCGCCATCCACTCGCAACTTCGTCACCAGTGAGACCGTGCCACGAAGAGCCGGATGCGGGAATCCTGCACGTCCGGATCTGTGGGAAGCCAGGGCTGGCAACAGCCCTGGCTGACCCGACTCCCTCCCTGAGCAAGGTCTTCCCGCAACCGTCGAACCCGTTGCCCTCGGAACCGAGCCTCTTCGCGAGGTCTTCCTCGGCATGCGCGGCTGCCGGTTGCAGAGAGCAATCCTGGAGTTCTTCCTCGAGCACGGCGCGATCGACTTCGACGAACTCGGAGTTCGCCTTGGAGTCGCGCGCCGACTCCTCATCAAGGCCAGTGCTCGGCTGGCTGCGCGGCTGCGAAGAAAAAACCAGAAATCCCTGCGAAACCCGTCCTCTCGATCAGCCTTGGGGATGGAGCCGAGGTGAAACCCGCGCGGCGCGGGCCACGGACTCCAGTTCGGTCCAGACCACCCGTGCCCCGGAGCATCGCGCAATGTACATCGGACAGTTCCTCCCCAACGGCGCGATCATCTTCAGCCCTTGGTTCCCGAGGGAAGCGGACAACGCCATCTTCACCTTCGAGACCATCGACAACGATGGGTCGGGAAGCCTGACAGTGGACGTCTACCACAAGAACACCGAGGACCCGGGCCCCGGCGCAGCGCTCAGCGCAACCGCGGCCTTCTCTGCGATCGGATCCACCAACTACAAGAGTGGCCGGTTTGTCGGCATCAAGGAGATGGTGCGCTTCGCCACACGGGTCCGGGGGATGGGCAATGCCGTTAGCGTCCCCTTCTGTCCCGTAGGGGTCCACTTTGAGCGTGGCTTGTTCGAGACGCGCGGGGCGGAACGGTGAGGACGGCGCTTGTCGCGTGATCTGGCGATTCTGTGGAGTAGAGTTGGACAACGTGAGCTGCCCGAATCTGAGTCGGCTCGGAACAGACGAACGAGGTGTTGGCCGAAACACAGGACCGCGCCCTTCTGCGAGATCTCGTGCAGCGGGGAATCGTGAACCTCAGCCGCAGCGGCCATGAGGGTAGCGCAGATTCCCAGAAGAGCATCGTGGCGCAGATTTCCTGGCGCACACTTGTGCCTTGTGCGAGTGGAACTGCCTCGGGTCCAGGTAGTCAGACTTGAGAGTCTTGTAGAGTTCCTCCGACTCCCAACGGAGCTTGTAGAGTTGGGTGAGGTACTTAAAGACCACTCCCGAGCAAGCGACGTGAGGAACACGGCTGGGCCGTCCGGTCCCCTGAGTCCTGATAGCTCGCAGCTTGACCTCTGAGCCTGGCAACTCGCTTTCCAGGCAGGTCAAGTAGACGACTGCGTCGTTCGCTTCGGTGGCAAGAAACTCCGCGATCGCGGGGAACGTCGAACTCACCGGCGTCCGAACCAGGAAGTCGACCCGCGCGTCGAGGAGGGCTCAGATCATCTCATGCGATGGGTAGCCACGATCGAGCACGAGGATGTCGCCGGGGCTGAGGAACTGAAGATGCTCCTCGAGCAGAATCGACCGCTCGCACGAAGCGTGTCCCCGGACGGCGTCGACGGGGTGTGCGACTACAGACGTTGACCAGCGCGCTCATGAGCACCTGCGGCACATAGGCACCGGAAGGGCGACCGAACTCGCGATCCAGCTCGGGACTCCGCTTGACGTTGATCTTGCATCCGTCGACTGCGCACACGTGCCGACCACGGAACGAGGACGCGTCCGGGAAGTCATCCAACATCTTCTGCCAGACGGCATGCACCAGCGAGCGCAGAAACTCGGGAGCGACCTTCTCCCGTGCGTGCCGTGCAGAACGGGCGGCGGTCACTGGCTTCGTCGAGGGAAGATCGATCTCGAAGTCCGTGGCCTGATCCCAAAAGGTGTTCAGGAGATGCCGGTAGCCGCGACGGTTGCGTCGCCTGCCATGAACAGCAGGATCGCGATCAGAAGTTCTGGGCTGAGTGCACGCAGCGACTGAAATCGCGATCGCCAACGCGGACATCCTCGATGTCTAGCTCGCGGAGCAAGCCAGAGAGAAACTTGTGTGCACGAGGAATCGTGATTCCGTCAGACCGAATTTGAGCTAGCTTGTGTGCCAGCCATGGTGAGAACCGCCTCTTTTTCAGAACAAAAAATGCGCGAGTGACCGCGCATTGATTGACCGACCCAGATCATACAGCTTGCGACACCGCGCACTCCAGCAGACACCTGCTTGTTTGCACAACCGAGAATCGATTGCTGGCAACCTGACCTTGTTTGGCAGCATTTCGACAGACCGTCAGGTCGCGTTGTTCGCCACGACTCGCGCGACGCTCGAGGAACCGCGCTCGGGGACGCTCTCGCGCGAGATTCTCACAGCGCCGATCAGGTGCAGACTGGGAGGCTAACGGCATTGGGGGATGGGTGATCTTCCGGATGCTTCACCCTACCTGGTTCAACACGGCGGTTGCCTGAGGAGAAATGGACATGGATCTTCCCGGAACTCGCTTCTTCAAGGGCGACAGCATCTACGGCCCGTGGATCCCCCGCGAGGGCGACAACCTGATCTTCCGGATCGAGAAGGTAGACACCAGCCCCGCCAGTGGCAGTTCCGTCGAGGCGACGTTCACGATCTACACGAAGGACTCGGAGACGACGGGTGACGGAAGCGTGATCAGCGGCGTGAGCATCGTGATCACGGATGGAACCGCTCAGTTCTCCGAGCTTCTGATCCAATCGGTGACGTCGGGCACGCCGTTCGGGCTCGATGAGCTCGTTCGCTGGAAGTGCGTCGTGGGCGGCGACACTGATGGCGAGTGGCTGTTACTGCGGCTGTTCCCGGCGGTGTTCTTCGACGACGCGGACGGAACGAAGACCTAGAGGAGGGAAGCATACGAGTGGACGTGTTCGGTAGCTTCCCGGGTGGGTGTGGGTACCCCGGCTATGACACTGGGGGAATGTTCCCGCCCCGGGGTCCTTGGGAGTACCCGAGGTGTTGAGACTCCTGGGACCCCCCCCGGGGCGGGGGCGGACGAACTACAGGCGGGCCAACCCGGCCAGGGCCGATTACTCCGGGTGGAGGAGGGTATCGCAAGCCAACCGACACGCTCCCGCCGGTGATAGAAGGCCCGAAGACGCCTGATGGAGGCGTTGAGAAACCTCCGCGTGGTGGAGGTTGGCGGAGTGCAGGGGAAGCACGGCCGCAGGCTCAGTTTGGTTCAGCCGATGTTGCAGCTGGTTCTTCCGTATGGGATTCGGCAAGTGCTGGGGGTACATTCTCCGGCCGGGCTTCGTCGTGTTGTGGTGCGTGCACCGCAGGCGTTTGCAAGGGGGGAGCAGGAGATAAGTACGCCTACTCAGAGACTTGGGATACTGCTGCGCTGGGGGCAGCGGGCCCTAGTCACTCGTTCGTGGGCACTACCGGCTTTGGTGCAATGATGTCAGGCTTGACGGGGGCTTCGATGTCTGGCGGCGGATTCCCGGGCCTGCCGTATACTGGTTTTGGCAATGGGACGAACACCAGTACTTCGAAGAAGTGTCCACCACCGCGCACCACAGGATGTTGCTGTGAAGTCGTTTCCTTGAAACTAGTTGATGGCACTGGCAAACCACCCAAGCAAGACGCGTCACCCAATACGCCCCCAGAATTGATGGCTAGGATCGCTAACACGCCCGTAATGCTGCAATATCGTGCCGTCGGCGGGATGGCTGTAGGGACCAAAATTCAAGTGGAAGGTAGTCTTGGAAGCGAAAGGTAAGGGACTTCCATTCCTCAATTGCAAGCTACAGTACATAGAGACTTCCAATATAGACCTGCCAAGTATTGGCGTGAAAGCCGGGGTGCCGCTTGACTCCGCCAATACTCCCGAAGCAAAACAAGATCGCAACCCCAACACCACGATGGGGGCCTGGAACGTGAACACGGGTAAGTGCGAAAAAACGACGTTCGACATTCCCGATTTCCCCTCTCTTCCGCAGAGATTCGCGAAAGGCAAGGGTACAAATTGGAAGTTGTTGATTGAAGTGCGAGTCACGTCAGGATGCCCACCGGGGCGCACGCTAGTAAGACGTATCTTGGTGGAAGTATTTATGTTGGGCGCCTTTAACACCGGAGGAGTATATCCTATGGACTGGGAGTACTTGTCGCTGCCCAATCCAAGATACCCATAGTTGCTCCGGATTATCCAGTTTCTCATGCACAAGACACACATCAAACTCGCGTGCTCCGTCTTGTTGTGCGGCTCTTGCTTGAGCCCACATTCTGACGTATCGCAAGGAGCAGGGTCCACTTTGAACGACACAGAAAGTGTTAGTCTGCGCGGGAGGTATGGAGAGCGTTGTGTTATTACTCCGACGTCAATTACATTCTCCGACGTAAAGGGGGTTGTGCGAATGCGCGGCGTCGTGCAGGACCAAAAGGTTTCGGTCACGCTGCGAGATGCTGATGGACGAACCGGATTTCATATCGACTTGGACCGGGAAGGTGTAGCAGCGAACATTGGGAGAAGCAGCGATTATCACGTGAATATCGGATCATCAGCGCGCGGATGTCACATGGGCGTCTGGGACTCGCAGATTCTTCGCGTCGTGATGCAGGCGGTTAGTCAGGCTGTGAGTGCAGAAACAGTCAAAGACCGAGCTTTTGTCGAGGTAGTGGATGACAAGGGCGCTGCGGTGTTTACGACAAGAGGAAAGTAGGGTCGGAGCACTCGGTAGCGACCATCTCGTCGGGTGTGGCTCCCCCACATTGAGCAAGGCTGACGCCGGGGTGGCAGCGCTTGTGCCATCCTGACGATCCGAGCACAAGTATTTGTGTAAAAAGTACTTGTACAAACGTGCGCCCCTCCCTATCGGATGCAGGATGCAAACCAAGCGTCCTGGGAGGGGCGCCGCACGAGAGTACGTCCTCGTGAAGGTGCCAGTTGAACACAAACAACTCGCCGAGTCGATGCAGAGCCTGGTGAACACCATGGTGGCGGTGGCGGGGTCGAACAGCGGCGGTCGCACAGTGAACTACGCGGAGACCGAGAGGGTCATCGCCGAACAGACGGCAGCTGTCGAGCGAGAGGTGCATGCCGGGTTGCTTCGTGCGCTCGATGCGACAAGCGACGAATCTGGGTCCGAGGCGCAGAGTACGCCAGGTTCGGGCGCGAGCCGGGCACGTATTTCACGATGGCAGGCCCGGTCGTGGGGAGCGGGCGGCGCACGCCAGGTCGGAGTGCGGAACGGACCGATCCTCGACCCGATCAGGCTACGCACCGGTGCCTAGGGTGTGGCTCTCGCATTGAGCAGCCGCGCCGTTACCGTCCTGCCCGCGCCGACCCGGATCGCGGCGTGCAGTGAGTAGCCTTCATGATCGGCACAGAGCTTCTTCGCGGGTCACGGCCGGCGATCCGGGACCGCATCGCCGAACAGGAGCACGGTCTGCCCCGAGCGCCGGCCGAAGGGGATCAACCCCTGCACGGCCGCGGCGTGGTGGGTCGCCATCTCGTCGAGGTCATCCCCGGACTCGTCGCTGAGGGCGGCATGTTCGTCGAGAAAGCCGCGGCGGTGGAGGTGGCCGAAGACGAGCGAGCGGATGTGGCGGACCATCCAACGGACGTCCCCGTCCTCGAGGTGGCGCGCAGCGTGGAAGGTCAGTGGTTGCCTCAGGGCGCCGACTCCCGTGTAGACCCCGTCGAGGAACAGCCCGTGGAAATGGACATCCAACCGGATCGCCGAGTCGAACCGCTGCACCTGGATCACCGACCCGCAGCGGCCGTCGGGCCGGCCGGCCGCCTTGGCGCGCCGGATGTAGAAGGAGTGGATCGCGCGAGCGAAGATGCCGCGGACCTCCCGGCACAGGTCGGGGTGTCGGGCCAGGAGGAAGCGCACGCCGTGGGGGAGACTCAGCACCCACTGGCGGACCGGTACCTCCCTCGACGGGGAGGTCATCGAACCCGGGCGGCGGTGTGCGCACGTTGTCGGTCATCGCATCATCCTAGCTAGCACGACGTCGTGGATCGTGAAGCGCCCATGCGGCTGCGTCGACCAAGGCTGGCTAACGTCGTGCCGCTCAGCTGCCGCGCGAGGCGCGGTCAGCTGCTGCGGCTTGTTGGACAGCATGTCATCCTGCGCACTCGTAGTCGAGACCCGGGCTCTCGTCGATCCTGGTCTCAACGTGCTGGAAGGCGCGAGTCGAACGAACGAACTGCGTGAACTCGTCGAGTTCGCTGATCGAGTGACACCACTTGTGGCCGTCGCCCAGCGAGCGGAGATCGTCGGTCGGCTCGAGCCTGAACGTGAGGTGGAGCTGCCAGATGTCCTCGTCCTCGCCGCTTCGGCACAACTGGCGTGTGATGTCGAACTCGAACTTCGGACCATCACCCCAGTCGTAGGTGCCCCATTGAAACAGGAGCATGTCGCCGGAGGACTCCATGTCGCAGTCCTCCGCACGGACATCGCGATAGAACGACACCATCGCCTCAACGGCGGAGCCCGGAGTCATCGAGGCTACCTTTGCGCCTCGCGCACCCACGAAGCTGACGAACTCGTGCTTTGCGTCGTGGGTGTTCACGCGGCGTCTGTCCAACGTCCATGGCGATCAGCCGCGGCGCGAAGCGCCGTCGGCTGCATCGGCTGGTTGGGTGGCATTCTAGCCGCCGGCATCCTCCACCCTCCGAGCGAAGTCTGTCGGTTGCGCCAACGCGTGTCGCACAACGACGGCGTGGTCGGCAGCGCCGCCAAGAACGATGACGACACTCGATCGGCACGAATCCTCGTAGCGCTCATCGGGAGAGGTGCTGCGCAAGAAGAACCAGAGCGCGTCCTCAAGCGACTCGTCCGCGTGCCATGTCGTCATCACGACGGAGTCGTCCGCGGGGTCCGGATCCTTGCCAACGAGGATCTCGTCGAAGATGTCGTGAACACGCTCGCATCCGGGACCCCACGCACAAAGGTATACGCAACCGGACGCAAGCACTTGCTCGGCTATGTGCGACACGGTCTCGACGCTCTCCTCAAGCGAATCCCAGACCAACAAGCAGACAAAGTGCGGGGAAGGCGCTCGAAAGGCACTCAGGGACGCCGGGCTGGAAACGTACAGGCAGAGGTCGCGCCCCGAGCTTCGATCATGTCCAACTTGTTCGAAGGTCGCGCTCATCCGGGCACGTCCACCCAACGGATCGGCCGCTCAGCCGCGGCGCGAAGCGCCGTCGGCTGCTGCGGCGAGTTAGGCAGAGATACTACCATCGCAGTGGATCTCGATGCTTGGCTCGACGGCCAACTCCACGATGCCGTGTGCTTCGGACGTGACCCGGAGCATCTGGCGGCCACCGCATCGCTCGATGGCCACGGAACGGATCCCCGGAACCACGAGTTCGAATACCATGGCCTTCTGCCCAACCTTGCGTAGGTCGAGACGGAGGTCGCGAAAGTGAGCGGAGATCGAGACCCGCAGCTCAAGTCCGTCAACACGCTTGATGAACAGCGGCGCTGCGAAGAACTCGCGCTCATCCTGCGGTTCCGGCTCAGGTGAAACGCCGAAGAACTCGATCAGGTCTGACTCGTGGATCTCGATCATGCCTGAGTCTTCTGCCTAACGTCCATCACGCTGAGCTGCGGCGCGAAGCGCCGTCAGCTCCTGCGTGTAGTTAGCCATCCTACACATCGCGTCGGCCTTGTGCTCGCGGCTCGTCTGGGAGCGGTGCCCGCACGTGGCGAATCGCGTCGCGCTCGCATGCGCCGAACGCGGCGAAGTTGGCCCGGGCCTGTCGAAGGGACACTCTATTCGCCCCTCCGGGGATCTCTGGATCGGAGACCTGGACTGGATCGTCCTCCCAGAAGCAGATCGGGCAGATGTCGTAGCTGTCGTGGCCTGGCTCGCTCAGTGTGAGGTAGCCGCAGCATGCGCACGGATGAAGGGCCGAGCGATCTAGCATGGCTAACGGGTATTGGACAGACCTGCACAATCCCAAGCAAGCGCCGCCCCGGACTCCCTATCGCACCCGCGTCCGCTCGCCAACCACGAGCGCAAGTCGTTCCCTCGCGGCGTCCTGCGAACCACGCGCCCACTCGCCGCGATTTCTTAGGCAGACCAGTCCATTCGACCACCAGGACCCGCACAGAGCCCGACTCGCCCGCCGCCCAAGACAGCTCCCCGGCGCCCCTCATCGATCCTCCAGAAGGCGGTCCACCGGCGACCGGACACCCGCGGGCCCACGGTTGAGCACGTGCGTGTAGATCATCGTGGTGGCCACGTCCTTGTGGCCGAGCAGTTCCTGCACGGTACGAATGTCACTCCCACTCTCGAGCAGGTGCGTAGCGAACGAGTGACGAAACGTGTGGCAGGTCGCACGCTTGCTGATACCCGCAGCGAGGACGGCGACCCGGACGGCCCGCTGCACGACGGTCTCGTGCAGGTGGTGGCGTCGGCGTTGGCCGGTCTCGCGCTCCACGTAGATGCGAGTGGCCGGGAACACCCAGCTCCAGGCCCACTCGCGACCGGCGGAGGGCAGCTTCTTGGCGAGTGCTCCGGGCAGCTCGACCCAACCTGCTCCATCGGCGAGGTCCCGGGCATGCTGGGCGTGGACGGCTTCGAGGTGGGTCATCAACTCCGACCTCACCGTAGCCGGCAACATGGTGACGCGGTCCTTGTCGCCCTTGCCGCTACGGACGGCGATCTGGTTGCGTCCGAAGTCGACATCCTTGACCCGCAGGCGGCAGCACTCCAGCAGCCGCAGTCCGCACCCGTAGAGCAGCTTGGTCATGAGGTGGGGCACGCCGTCGAGGTGGGCGAGCACGGCGCGCACCTCGTCTTGCGTGAGCACGACGGGCAGGCGCTGTGGAGCTCTCGCGTGGACCAGATCATCGAGCCAAGGCAGCTCGATCTCGAGCACGTGGCGGTAGAAGAACAGCAGGGCGGCGAGCGCCTGGTTCTGGGTGGAGGCCGCGACGCGACGGTGAGTCGCCAAGTCGTTGAGAGAAGCGGTGACGTGTTCCGCGTCGAGTGTGGTGGGGTCGCGACGACCATGGAACTCGTAGTAGCGACGCATCCAGCCGAGGTAGGCTTCCTCGGTACGGGGGCTGAAGTGGCGCAGACGCATCGCGGACCGCGCTCGCTCGGAGAGTCTGGGAGCTGGATGCCTGCGGAGGTCAGGCGCTTCGTCGCCGTCGCAGAGGATGGTGACGCCATCCAGAGAACCGGACCAGAACCCGCTCACTGGCGCACGGGCACGTGTCGCGGCCATCGGTGTGCAAGCGCTGGAATTCCTGACGCCGAGCAAACTCACCTCCAACGGAACTGCGGTGGGCAAAGACCCGCCGACCGCGGGACGCTACCGTACGCGATGATCGCGGGCAATCCGGGGCCAGCGGGATGAGCTCCCACGACTTCCCTTTGGCCCCTGGCGCGACCGACTCGAGCAACCGGCGCGGGAAGGAGCGACCGGGTCGTCTCGTGGCGAGGCTCGTTCGAGTTCGAGCGCCGCACGAAACTGGTCACGCGTCAGCAACCCGGTCGGTGCTCCTCTGAGCGCACACGTAATTGCTTCGCAAGTTCGCGAGCACAGCCTGATCGCCATGCCGGCCAAATGAGCTCGCGCGTTTCCCCGGCCGAACCGCGCAGCGTGCAGTGTTCAATCCCCACTGTCCGAGCGAAAACGGAGAAGCCAATCTCCTGGGAAGTGAGGACGTGGCGCTACTGTCGGCCGTCGCTCGGCCGCGAGCGATCCGGTCTACACCTTCGGCCCGCGGTAGCCGCGCGCTTCGTAGATGTCGGCGACCGCGACCCGCCGGCCGAACACGCGGATCTCGACGCGCTCGACGCGGGTCGCCGAGGCGAAGTGTCGATTGAGCTTGTCGATCTCGCCGTGGCGTCGGTCCGGGCGCAACAGCACGAAGATCGCGTTCTGACCAATGTGCTTGTCCGCCGGCTCCCAGTGGTCGAACTGCAGCGCGGACACGCCGAACACGTTCTGCGCCAGGACCGCCTCGAGGTGGTGGTCGCCGGACATCCGGCGCGTCCGACGCTTCAGGTGCAAGCTCAACTGTGCGGCGTCGCGATAGCCGGAGGCGAAGAAGAAGACGTTGTCCGGCACGCCGTCGCGCGCGTCCAACTGTTCCTCCCAGTACTCCGCGCGCTCGGCGATCCGGTCCCATCCCTGCCACGACGTTCCGGCCGGTTGTGGCACCAGATGGATGATTGGCGGGACGATGGCCAGCACCATCGCGGATACCACGAGCACGCGCGCGGTCAGCCGAGGCGCGCGCGACGGCTGGTCGCCGGTGCCCAAGCTGCGCAACCAGGTCAGCACCACGGCGGCCAGCGGCAGGGCGCAGGGCATCAGCCAGTTCATCTTCACCTTGATGAACATCGAGGCGCACAGGAAGAACAGCGGCAGCGGCGCGGCGAACGCGACCATCCACAGCGCGGTCAAGTCGCGGCGCGCGGCGCGGCGGGCGAGCCACCAGAGGGCGAACGGCAGCGACAGGGCGATCCACGGGTGCAACAGCCCCGTCTGGTGCAGTAGGAACCGACCCAGGAAGAAGCCGCCGAACTCGGCGTGTTCCCAGCGCCGCTCGGTCTGGAAGCGGAACGACTCGAAGTCGTTGGCGACGTTCCAGACGACGACCGGGAGGAACGTCACTGCGGCGACCAGCTGGCTGAGGTAGGGACCGGGACGCCGGAGCTGGCGCCGCATCTGCGGATCGAATGCCAGCGTCAGGACGCCTCCGATCGCGAGGAACGCTGCAGTGTACTTGCTGAGCAGCGCGCAGCCCGCGGCGAGGCCGGCTGCCAGCCACCAACCGGTGTGCCCGTCCCGTGCCCGGTGCAGTGCGTACATCGTGGCGGCCCACCAGAACACGAGTGGCGGATCCGGCGTGCTCATGAAGTGCGCCAGCAACAGCATCGGCATCGCGAAGGTGCAGGCCAGCCAGCAGCGGCGGACCCAGCTCTCTGCACCCAGACGGCGCAACCACAGCAGGCCGATCCAGGTCGTGCCGGTCGCGCACAGCCAGGTGCCGAAGCGGATCCCGATCGCGTTGTCGCCGAACAGCGCCGTCCCTACCCAGATCTGCCAAGCGACCATCGGGGGGTGGTCGAAGTACGACAGATCGGGGTGCTCGGCGTAGCACCAGTAGTACGACTCCTGCGCGAACACCGGCATCGCCACGCACAACAGGGCTCCGACCAGAGTGCATGCCCAGAACAGGGTGTGTTCGACGCGTTCATCGGCCACGCAGGTGTGCTCCCGTGGCGCGGCGGCGCGGTGTAGCGAGGTAGACACTGGCAATGGCGGTGTGGTCGGCGACCCTCACCCGCTGTCCTTCCGGTTCGAAATCTGGATGTCGCAGCATGCCCGGATCAGGGCGTAGCACTCGGGGAGCTTCGCGGCAACGTCGCAGATGCCAACGGATGCAAGGAAGGCGTCGAGCCACGGCGCAGACGCATCCGGAGGCGGGGCGAGCACGGCATGCGTGGCGGCGCTTGGTTGGCCTCGCGGGTGAACCGCGAACTCGTCGACCCATGCACGAAACACGGCGCCCCACCCCCAGCTGGCGGCCCGCACCATGCCGGGGATGTGCGGTCGTGGCATGGCGGCCACGGGATGGCCTCAGCAGGGTTTCCCAATCCGAGACGGTTGGGTTGCGGAGGCTCGGAATGAGACGGCGGCGCGGCAAGTCGGGTGGATGAGCCAGGCTCGGGGGCGAGGGCGCGGTTGCACGGTGCCGAGACCCCACGGCAGCGCGGGTTCGACGGGCCGCGGTGCGGAGTCCGCAGAATGCTTGGTGTGACGGCTTTTTTTCTCTGACGAGGGTCGCGTGACGACAACTCGGTTCCACGTAGGCACGGTGACACCAGCGACTCAGGCTACAGTCCGAGCGTGCCGAAGCATGCCCGGCCGCGGCCTCAGGGACCGGTGTCTCGCGACGCCGAACCGCAGGGCCGCACTCGCTCGCCTCACCGACCGTGACCTGGACCCTACTCGTCTGCCTGACGTTCGCCCTCGGCCTGGCCGTCCTCGGTCTGCTGCAGCGTCGCGTCGCCATGCGGCGGTTGCGGGAGACGCTGGCGCAGCGCCAGCAGGCGCGCGTCGAGGGAAGCCACGCGGCGCAACTGCAGTTTCCCGAAGTCGACCTGAGCAAGTGTCTGGGGTGCGGTACCTGCGTGCGGGCCTGCCCGGAGGAAGGCGTGCTCGGCCTGGTCCACGGTCAGGCGGTGGTGGTCCACGGGGCGCGGTGCGTGGGACACGGGTTGTGTGCGGACGCATGCCCGACCAATGCGATCGCCGTCACCCTCGGCGACCTGTCGCAGCGACGCGACATTCCGGTGGTCGACGAACAGCTCGAAGTCGTCGGGACTCCGGGGCTGTTCCTCGCCGGCGAGGTCACGGGGTATGCCCTGGTCCGCACCGCGATCGGCCACGGCGCCCAGGTGGCTCGGGTGGTCGCGTCGCGCATCGCCGCGCGACCCACCGTCACCGCCCGCGCGGCAGCGGCGGCAGCGGCCCGGCACCAGCGTTCTGGCGGGGTCACCACGCTCGAGCAGCACGAGGATCCGCTGGACCTCTGCATCGTCGGAGCTGGCCCTGCCGGGCTGTCCTGTGCGCTCGCCGCCCACGGCTACGAGCTGCGGTGCGCGGTCCTCGAGCGCGACACGTTGGGCGGGACGGTCGCCCACTACCCGCGGCGTAAGCTGGTCATGACCCAGCCGGTCGACCTGCCGCTCTACGGCAGGCTGGGCAAGTCCAGCTACGTGAAGGAAGAGCTGATCGAGATCTGGGAGTCCGCAGCGAAGCGCTTCCACCTCGATGTGCGGACCGGACACGAGCTCACCGGGTTGACGCGCGACGCCGACGGCGTGTTCACCGTGCACACCGACCGCGGGACTGTGCGGGCACGCACCGTGTGCCTGTGTCTCGGGCGCCGCGGCACCCCGCGCCGCCTGGAGATCCCGGGGGAAGACCTCCCGAAGGTCGCCTACAGCCTGCTCGACGCGGAGTCCTACCGCGGCCGCGCGATTCTGGTGGTGGGCGGCGGCGACAGTGCAGTGGAGGCGGCGATCGCGTTGGCGGAGCAACCCGGCAACCGCGTCACGCTGTCGTACCGCAAACGCGCGTTCTTCCGCATCAAGGAGCGCAATCGGTCCCGCCTCGACGCCAAGGTCGCGGCGGGCGTACTACGCGTCGCGTTCGAGAGCGAGCCGGTGGAGATCTTGCCGGACCGGGTGCGGCTGCGGGTCGCCGATCCTCGTGCGCAGGGCGGCAGCAAGGAGGTTCAGCTGCCGAACGACGAGGTGTTCGTGTTCGCCGGTGGCATCCCGCCGTTCGACTTGCTGGAGAAATGTGCGGTGTCGTTCGATTCTTCGCGGCGACCGCAGGTGGTCGCTACCGCGGAAGAAGGAACCGGGATCCTCCATTCGCTGATGTGGGCGGTGTTGCTGACGCTGGGCACCATCGCCTGGTGCTTCGCCTTCCGCCACTACTACGACCTGCCGTGGGTCGATCGACCGGACTCCGGGCGGCACGGAATGCTGGCGCCCACCGGCCTGGTCGGCCTCACCGCCGGAGTCGCCGCGACTGCGCTGATCGTCCTGAACTTGGTGTACGTGCTGCGCCGCGCGCGCCTCGGCCAGTGGATCTCCGGCTCGCTGCAGAACTGGCTCAGTATCCATGTGGTCACAGGGATTCTGGCGCTGCTGTTCCTGGTGGTGCACGCCGGGATGCTGATGCAGCCGACGCCGGGAGGCCTGGCGTTCGCCGCGGTGCTGGTGCTGGTGGTCAGTGGCGGCATCGGTCGCTACTTCTACGCATTCTTGCCGAAGGCGGCGAACGGCAGGACACTGGCGCAAGACGAGGCCAAGGAGGCACTCAGCGCGGCGGTTGCCGAACTCGACGAGGCCGGGCGCGGCTTGGGTGACGGCGTGCAGGCCAAGCTGCAGGCACTGGTCGCCGAGGATCGGTGGGGGGGCTCGCTGCCGCGCCGGATCGCCGGACTGTTCGGCGCGCGTCGCCGCGAGCATCGGTTGCTGGAGGAAGTTCGCGTTGCCGCCCGGACCGAGGAGTTGGCTACCGAGCAGATCGATCGTCTGGTGATGTTGGCGCGCAACCTCCGCGATGCCGGCCTGCGGGCGCGGCACTACGAGGATCTGCGCGGCTTGGTGGCCAGCTGGCGGTTCGTTCACCGCTGGTTGGCGCTGGTGATGGTGATGCTGGCGGTCAACCACATCGTCACGGCGCTGCGCTTCGCGCGCCTCTGGTGACCCATGGGTGAGCACAAGCGCGCTTCGATTTGGACGGTCCAGAACTTCCTGGCGTTGGCGTTCACCGCCGCGCTCGGTGGCGTGATCTTCCTCGGGGTCGGTAACCACAATCCCGGTGCCATCACCGCGGTGCACCAGGCCGTGCCCGAGTTGGCCGGGTCGGCCGGCTGCGTGCGCTGCCACGGCGAGGGCGGGCAGCCGATGCATGCGGCCTGCAACACCTGCCACGAGGACGTCGCTGCGCAGTTGCGGGCGCGTACGGGATTGCACGGCCGACTCGCGCCGGCGGCGGCCAGGGATTGCGGGCGCTGCCACCAAGAGCACCGCGGTGCGGAGTTCCAGCAGGTTGGCGAGCGTGCGTTCCAGCTCGCGACCGGGGCGCCGCAGGCGGACTATCACCACCAGGGGATCCAGTTCGACCTGCACGGCAGCCACGACGGTTTGGCCTGCGACAAGTGTCACCACGACGCGTCTGCCGCGGTGTTGCCACGCGGTTGCAAGCGTTTCCTCGGGCTCGGGCAGGACTGTGCACGTTGTCACGAGGACCCACACGACGGCCAGATGACCAACTGCACCGCCTGCCACGGGCAGTCGGAGCCGTTCCTGACCGTCAGTGCGTTCCAGCACGACGTGCGGTTCCCGCTGGTCGGGGTGCACGGTGAGCAGCAGTGCCGGGGCTGTCACCACACCGCGACCCCGACCTCCGTGGAAGCGTTGCACACGCGTCCGGACCCGACGCAGCTCGGGGTGCGCACCTGCTCGGCGTGCCACGGGTCGCCTCACCCGGAGACGATGATCCAGCGCGCCGCGCTGCAGGGGGGTGTCGCCGAGTCGGAGAGTTGCGGGCTGTGCCACCGCGACTCGCACCGCGATGGATTCCTGGTGCTCGACGAGGCCGCCAACCGGCGACTGCACGCCGCGAGCGGGTTCCCGTTGGCGAAGCCGCACAGCGGGGTGGAATGCCAGAAGTGCCACCTCGGGATCGGCACACGGGCGCCGGTGGAGCCGGTCGCGACGCGCCACGCCGCGCGCTTCCCGGGCCGTGACGCGCAGCAGTGCGCCGCCTGCCACGCCGATCCGCACGGCGGTCAGTTCAGCGAGCGAGGGCGCAGCGATTGTCGGCGCTGCCACGACGCGCACCGCTTCGCCCCGGCGGTGTTCGACCTGGGCGCCCACGCGCGCACCGCGTTCCCGCTGACTGGCGCGCACCAAGCCGTCGGCTGCCGCAGCTGCCACCACACCGTGCGGCCCGGTGCGAAGGTCGGGGAGTCGATACGCACGTTCAAGGGCACCCCGAAGGCGTGTGCCGGCTGCCACGTCGACGTGCACGACGGCGCATTCGACCGCAAGGGCAGACCGGTGCGCGTCGGCGACCGGACCGGTTGCGCGCGTTGTCACGGCACCGCGTCGTTCCGCATCGAGTCGCGGGAGTTCGACCACGCGCGGTGGACCGGGTACGCGTTGCGCGGCAAGCACGGCAGCGCGACCTGCGCGCAATGCCACCCGAAGTCCGCGCCGTCCCACGGCGGTACGCGGCGGTTCGCTCGCGCGTCAAGCAAGTGCGCCGCCTGCCACGCCGACCCACACGCCGGTCAGTTCCAGCGCCAGGGCCGTACCGACTGTGCCCGCTGCCACGACGACTCGAAGAGCTTCGCCCAGACCACCTTCGACCACGGTCGAGACTCCCGCTTCGCGCTCGACCGCGACCACATGGGCCTCGCCTGTGCGAAGTGTCACAAGACCTACCAGAAGCCGGGGCAGAAGCCGGTCGTGCGCTACCGGCCGCTCGGCCGCACCTGCGCGGACTGCCACGGGTGGGACCGCCCCCCGAACGAGGTTCGCAAGTCGCGAGCGTCCGGAGGGAAGCGATGATCCGCACTACACTGCTGCCGGGGCGGCGCCGCGCGAGCTTCGCCGCGTGGCTGTTCTGCTGTGTGTCGCTCGGTGTGGGACGCGCATCGGCGCAGGACGGGGCGCGTTCGGTGACGGTCGAAGTCACCGCCGCCAGCGGCGCCGCGGTGTACCTCGACCAAGGCCGTAGCGCCGGACTGGAACCAGGACTCGAGGTGCTGCTGTTTCCGCGACAAGGCGCCACGGTTCGCGCGCGCGTGCGCAGCGTGTCGCTGTCGCAGGCACGCGCCGAACTGCTCGACACGACGGTCGCGATCCCACCCGGTACGCGCGGAACCGTGCAGGTGCACGCCGTGCAGCCGGAGGCCAGCCCGCAGTCCACGGGGGCATCGCCGCCACCCCCGGCACACCCGCCGTGGGAACAACCGCTGACCAGCAAGGACAAGGAAACCCCGTTGCTCGCTCCGGTCGCCGGCCGCAAGCCCGCGGAACGACCGACCCGCTTGCAGGGGCGCGTCTGGACGGGCTGGAACAACTCGTGGAATCGCGGGCGCGTCGATCAGCGCTTCTCCTTGGCCGACCTCGGCGTCGACCTGGCGGTGCTCAACCCGCTGCAGTACGGCGGTTCGTTCCACTTCCGCGGCGACCTGTACAACCGCCGGACCGAACTCGACGTCGGACCGGATCAGAACACTACGCGCGGTCGCCTCGATCGCCTGTCGTACCGCTTCGGCCACTCCGACGACGGCCCCATGCGCTACCAGGTGGGGCGGTTCCTGAACACCTTGTTCCCCGCGCTGGGGCTGGTCGACGGCGTCGAGGGCGATGTGCGCACCGGCTCCGGTGTGCGGCTCGGCGCGGCGCTCGGCGGCGCACCGGTGCCCAACCCCGACCAGGCGACGTTCGATGACGTGCAGGTGGCGCTGATGCTGCGCACCGACCGGCGGGAGCCGGACGCCGCAGACCTCGGCATCGCCTGGCAAAAGACCTGGCACCGTGGCGCTCCGGATCGCGACCTGCTGGTGCTCGATGGTCGCCTGCGTCCGACCGAGTCGTGGAGCCTGTACGGCGTGATGTGGATCGACTACTACACCGCGAGCGACACGGTGAAGGCGACCGGCTTCGAGCTGACGGAGCTCCTGCTGCAGAGCACACACCGCTTCGGGCCGCGTGCCGGTGCCGCGCTGACCGTGTCGCGCATCCGCTGGCCGGAGCTCGACCGCAACGAGTTCACGCCGGCCACCGCCGACCTGCTGAACGATGCGCGGGTGCTGCGGGTCAACGGCGACTTGTGGCGGCAGTTCGGCGACCACCTGCACACCCGCGTGCACGGGACCTGGTGGGAGGACCAGAACTCCGACGGCTGGAGCGGCGACGTCCGCATCGGGCTGCGCGACTTGCTGTTCTCCAGCGGCGAGGTCGCGATCGAGCTGTTCCGTACCGAGGGCGCGTTCCAGGACGGGCACGGGGTTCGGCTGTCGATCCTGCGCAGCAGCGGCAGTGTGTCGTGGTCGCTGGGCTACGAACTCTCGCACTACGAAGACCACCAAGCGGCGATCGGCGCCGCCGATTTCTCCACCCTGCAAGCTCTCAACGGCGGGCTGCGCCTGATGCTGTCGCGCACCACCGACTTGAACTTGCAACTGGACCACCGATTCGGGGGCGCACAGGACGCCTTGACGCTGGGGACCTATGTCCAGACCCGCTTTTGAACCGCCCGCGCGGCCGCGGCGCCGCGCTGCCTGGTTGCTGCTCCTGCTGCCGCTCGCCTGCGGGATCCTGGTGCCGAACGAGCGCGTGCCGCCGCAGGGTTGGGCCAAGGGTCGGGGACCGGTGATCCCCCACGACACGTTCCCGGCGGACTGCAAGCTGTGCCACGTCGGCGGCAGCTGGGACCGGATCCGGGACGACTTCACGTTCGACCACGGCGCCCGCACCGGGGTGGAGCTGCGCGGCGCGCACCGCGCGGCGGAGTGTCTGCGTTGCCACAACGACAAGGGACCGGTGGCCAAGTTCGCGAGCAAGGGTTGCGCCGGTTGCCACGAGGATTGGCACCGCCGGCAGCTCGGCGCTCGTTGCGACACCTGTCACAACGAGACCGACTGGCGGCCCAAGGAGCAGATCGCACAACACGCGCGCACCCGCTTCCCCTTGATCGGCGCCCATGCCGGGGTCGGTTGCTACGCCTGCCACGCCGGGGCGCAGGTCGGCAACTTCAAGCGCGCTTCGGTGCGCTGCGAGGACTGCCACACCGCGGACCTGGCGCGCACCCAGAGCCCGAACCACGTCACCGCGGGTTGGACTCGCAACTGCCAGCAGTGTCACGTGCCGATCGCCTGGAAGGGCTCCGCGTTCGTCCACACGACCTTCCCGCTCACCGGTTCGCACACGCAAACCGCGTGCACCAAGTGCCACATCGGCGGCGTCTACAAGGGGACCAACCGCACGTGCGAAGGTTGCCACCTGCCGGCCGCGCAGGCGGTCACCGACCCCGACCACGTCGGCGCGGGATGGACGTCGACGTGCGAGCGGTGTCACTCGACGATCAGCTTCAAGGGGGCGAACTTCGTGCACGACTTCTTCCCGCTGACCGGGGCGCACGCCAGTCAGGCGTGCACCAAGTGCCACATCGGTGGCGTCTACAAGGGAACGCCGACCACCTGCGTCGGCTGCCACCTGGCGAACTACAACGCCACCACCAGCCCGAACCACGCCGCTGCGAGCTACCCGACCACCTGTGAGTCTTGCCACAGCACGACCACGTGGAAGGGTGCGGTGTTCAACCACCGGTTCCCGCGGACCGGCAACCACAACGTCGGTTGCGCCGTGTGCCACACCACGCCCAACAACTACGCGGTGTACAACTGCCTGACGTGCCACGAACACCGCCAGGCCAAGATGGACGACGTGCACAAGGGGAGATCGGGGTACTCGTACACCAGCACCGCTTGCGTGCGTTGCCACCCCAACGGTCGCTGAGTTGCGGGGTTGTCGGTGTCGCGCCCGAGGAAAGCGACCCAGGGACGCGAATCGTGCCGGTACGCGAAGATTCGTCTTTACCTCCCATGACACGTGGCAGCTGTTTCGCTGGCACGCGGTGGCCCCGGAAGCTCCAGTAGGTAAGCGGCCCAGGCCTCATGGCGGCGCGCAGCGCCGCGCCCACCCAAGTCCTTGGGTGCGGACTTGGCCGCGATAGGCGGATCCCCTGGATCCGTGTATGGATAGCGCCGGACCCGGCGCCAGCTGACGTGCGGCCGGGACGTCCCTGCGGGCGAACCTCCGAGCGCACTCGTTCTGTGGGCCACTGGCCAGCCGCGCCCGTAATCCGGTGTTTTCGGTCACGTCACGGCGGCTGCGGTCTCTTGTTCGATCCCCCGTCCCCATCCCGGTGCGGACTCCGCACTCCGGATCCCTCGCGAACTCGAGCCATGACCCGATCGTCCCTCTCCGCGTTCCTGCTGGTCGTTCTCGCCATCGGGCGCGCCGCGACTGCTCAGATCATCTACGTCGACTCCAGCGCGACCGGAAAGGGGGACGGCAGCAGCTGGGTCCACGCCTATCCGGACCTCGCCGTGGCGTTGGCGGCAGCGCGGAGTGGCGAAGTGTGGATCGCGGCGGGGCGATATCGGCTCACCAACAAGACCGCGTCGTTCCACTTGCCGAGCGACGTCGCGGTGTTCGGCGGGTTCTCGGGCACCGAGACCGACCGAGCACAGCGCGATCCGGCTACGAACCGGACGATCCTCTCGGGCGACGTGCTCGGCGACGACCAGCCGGGTGGTGTCAACCGCACCGACAACGCCGAGCACGTGGTGCGCGGCGCGGGGCTCGGCGGTGCGTCGGTGCTCGATGGCGTGGAGGTGACCGGTGGGGAGTCCACCGCCAACGGAGCCGGGGCCGGGATCGAGCTGAGTGCGGCCAGCCTCACCGTGCGGAACTGCCGGGTGCTCGACAACCGCGCTTCGTGGGGTGGGGGGATCTCGGCCTCGGGAAGTGGTCTGCTGCGGGTCGAGGACTCGGTTATCGCCGGCAACTACGTGCACCTGTACCGCGGCGCGGGTGTGCACGTCGGTCTCGGGTGTTCCGCCCGCCTGGTTCGCACGGAGGTGCGCGACAACACGATTCGTTCGGGTGTGACCCACGGCAACGGTGCCGGTCTGTACGCCGATCCGCAGACCGTGGTGGAGCTGCTCGACTGCGTGTTCGCCAACAACATCGTCGACTTCCGGTTCGGTGGTACGGGCTACCCGCCCAGTGGCGGCGCGCTGACCTTTCTCGGCACTTCGCTGACCATCGAGCGCTGTCAGCTGATCGGCAACCAAGCGCCGACCGGCGGCGCGATCTACACCTACGGGCCGACTGTGATCCGCGACAGTGTGCTGGCCGGCAACCGCGCGTTGCGCGCATTCGACATCGGCGGCTGGGGCGGAGCGCTGGTCGCGACCAGCACGGCCACGCTGGATGGCTCGGTGGTGGCCGGCAATTCGGCCACCGAGGACGGAGGGGGCGTCTACGCGACCCAGTCGACGTCGCTGGTCGATTGCATCGTGTGGAACAACACCGACCGCCACGGGCAAGTTGGCGAATCGCAGGTGAAGGGCACGTCGCAGCGCTACTGCTGCATCATGAACTTCCTCACCCCGCGCCAGGGCGAGGATCCGGTCGACCCGAAGAAGTTCCCCTTCTGCATCCTGACCGATCCGCGATTCGTCGGTGCGGGTGACTATCACCTGGTCGCCGGTTCGCCGTGCATCGATTCTGGCGACCCGAGCCGAGTCCGCGTCGGGCACGACCTCGGGGGCATGCCGCGCATCCTCGACGGCGATCTGGATGGGCGATGGGCCGGGGACATGGGTGCGCACGAGTTCGGCAACATCCAACTGGCGGCGCAATGGACTCGTACGAGTACCACGTTGTCCCTGCGCCTGAGCACGTCCGGTCGTCCGGGGCTGGCGACCCTCGTGGCCTTCGGACTGCCGTCCGCGGGAGTCCCCCTGGCGCCGTGGGGCATCTTGCTGCTCGATCCGTCCGTGTTGGTGTTCGCGCCGATGGCCCCGGTTCCGTCGGCGCTGACGATCGGGGTTCCGCTGACCTCGATCCCGCCGGGTGGTTGGGACCTGCGCGCCCAGGCGCTCGGCAGTACCGCCGGGGCCGGCAACCTCTCCAACCCGGTCGAGCTTCAGGTGCGGGCGCCCTGACCGAGCAATCTGACGGTCGATCTTGGCAGGTGCCAGGGTTTTCGATAAGAAACCTCGAATGGCACCCTACCGCCTCGGTCAGGCAGCGCGCCTCCTCGGTGTCAGCGTCGACACGGTTCGACGCTTGGCGGACAGCGGCCGGCTGAACACCACCCGCAGCGCGGGGCAACATCGGCTGGTCGATGGCGTGGACCTGGCGAGGTTCGCCGAGACGTTCGACGCGGCGGAGGAAGTCGGGGGCGTCTCGTCGGCCCGCAACCACCTGCTGGGGATCGTCACGCGGGTGGTCGCCGACCGAGTCGCCGCTCAGGTCGAGATGCGCTGCGGGCCGTTCCGCGTCGTCTCGATGTTGACCCGCGAATCGGTCGACGAACTGGGGCTCGCGCCAGGGGTCATGGTGCACGCCGTGATCAAGGCGACCAACGTGGTGGTCGAGCTGGCGCACGACCCGGCGAGCTGATGCATGCGCCCTTCGGCACGGCGGTGGTCCGCGCAGCGTGGATCCCGGTTCTGGCGATCGCGGCCGCGCTGCCGTCGGGCTGCCAGCGCGCCGCGGCCGCGCCCCGGCCGGCGCGCGTGTTCGCCGCGGCCTCACTGACCCGAGTATTCCGCGCCCTGGCCACCGAGTTCGCCGTGCGGCATCCCGAGTGGCCGATCGAGCTGCACTTCGCCGGCACGCCGCAGTTGGTGCTCCAACTGCGCGAGGGAGCGCCGGCGGACGTGTTCGCCGCGGCCGACGAATCCAACATGCAGCGGGTGGTCCGCAGCGGCCGGACCGCGGGCGTCCCGGAGGTGTTCGCGCGCAACACGCTGACGATCGTGACCGCGCGCGGCAACCCGCGGGGTGTGCGCGAACTCGCGGATCTCGGGCGAACGGACCTGCGCGTGGTGCTGTGCGGCCCGCATGTGCCCGCCGGCCGCTACGCGCGGCAGGCGCTGCGTCGCGCCGGGGTGGAAGTCCGGCCGCGTTCCGACGAACCGAGTGTGAACTCGGTGGTCAGCAAGGTGGCCCTGGGTGAAGCAGACGCCGGTGTGGTCTACCGCACCGACGCGACCGCGGCGCACGACCGGGTCGAAGCGGTGGCGATCCCGGCGGCGCGCAATGTGGTGGGCGGCTACCCGATCGCGGTACTTCGGACGGGGCCGAACCGAGCAGTGGGGCAGCGGTTCGTCGCATTCGTCCGCTCGGCGGTGGGGCAGTCGATCCTCGGACGGTTCGGCTTCCTCGCGCCGTGAGCCCGGTGCGCCGTCCGCTCCCCGGAGTGTTGGCGCTCGTCGTGGCGCTGGGGGTCGTGTTCTTCCTGCTCCCGCTGGTCGCGCTGTGCCTGCGGACACCCGTGGCGCGGCTCGGCGAGCTGTTGGGCAGTGGCGAGTTGCGTGACGCGCTGTGGCTATCACTGCTCTGTTCGCTGGGCGCGGCGTCGGCGTCGCTCCTGCTCGGCGTTCCTCTGGCACTGTGGCTCGCACGCAGCGGGTCGCGCTGGTGCGTGCCGGTGCGGGTGTTGGTGACCCTGCCGATGGTGCTCCCACCGGTGGTGGCCGGCGTGGCGATGCTGCTCGCCTTCGGCCGCAACGGCATGGTCGGCGCCTGGCTGCTGCAGTTCGGGGTGGCGCTGCCGTTCACTACCGCCGGAGTGGTGGTGGCGGCGACCTACGTGGCGCTGCCGTTCTTCGTCGTCACGCTGGAAGGCGGGCTGCGGGCGCTCGACCGGCGCCACGAGGACGCGGCGGCCACCCTGGGGGCGGGACCGTGGCGGGTGCTGTGCACGGTCACCGTCCCGATGGTCGGCCCGTCGCTCCGCGCCGGCCTGCTCGCTGCGTGGGCGCGCGCTCTCGGCGAGTTCGGCGCGACGATCACCTTCGCCGGCAACCTCGCCGGTGAGACCCGCACCCTGCCGCTCGCGGTGTACGTCGCGTTGGAGGCCGAACCGGACGCGGCGATCGTGCTCAGCTTGGTGTTGGTTGCGCTGTCCGCCGGCGTGCTGTTCGCATTGCGCCGCCAGTGGTACCCCGGCCCATGAGTTTGCACGCCGACATCGAGTTGCGGCGTGGCAACTTGCACCTCTGTGCCGCGCTGCAGGTCGAACCTGGCGAGACGCTCTGTCTGGTCGGGCCGAACGGGGCCGGCAAGTCCTCGATGCTGCAGGTGCTCGCCGGGCTGCTCCCGCTCGAGCGCGGTCGGGTCGAGCTCGCCGGTCGTGTGCTGGATGGCGGGCCGCGGGGCGTGTGGGTTCCGCCGGAAGCGCGGGGGGTGGGTGTGGTGTTCCAGGACCCCCTGTTGTGGCCACACCTCACGGTGGTCGACAACGTGGCGTTCGGGCCGCGCTGCCAAGGACGGCCACGCCGTATGGCGCGAACTCTGGCGCGCGAGTGGCTGGCTCGTGTCGGCCTCTCGGACGAGTGCTTCACCCAGCGCCCCGCGGTGCTGTCGGGGGGGCAAGCGCAGCGTGTCGCCTTGGCGCGCGCCCTGGCCGCCGCGCCCTCCCTGTTGTTGCTCGACGAGCCGCTCGCGGCGGTCGACGCCTCGGGGCGAACGGCGCTGCGGCGGTTGTTGCGCACTCGGCTGTTCGAATTCGAAGGTCCCCGGGTGGTGGTCGCCCACCAGCTCGAGGATGCGCTGGCGCTGGCGGATCGGATCGCGGTCCTCGAGGGTGGTCGAGTGGTGCAGTGCGGGACCGCCGCCGATCTCGTCGCCGCACCGCGGTCACCCTACGTCGCCGACTTCGTCGGTCTGAATTGTTTCACCGGCAACTGCCGGGGTGGGGTGGTCGACCTCGGTGGGGTGCAACTCGCGGTGGTGACGCCACTCGAAGGCCCGGTGTCGGTCACCGTGCACCCACGGGCGGTGTCGCTGTTCCGCACTCGTCCCGAAGGTTCGCCGCGCAACATCTGGTGCGCCGTGGTCGAAGGACTCGAGCCGACGCCCGACCGGGTGCGCGTGCGGTTGGGCGGTGACCTCGCGCTGGTGGCCGAAGTGACCCCCGCGGCGGTCGCCGCGCTCCGCCTCGCCGACGGCGGTGCGGTGTGGGTGGCGATGAAGGCGACCGAGCTCCAGGTCGTCGCGCGCTGACCGGGCGTGGGTGAATCCAAGACCGGGCCTGGCGCACACCAGCCTGCGACGGGCGATCGCGGTCACCGAGAACGCCGGGGTGTGCAGGCACCGGCCGGTAGGCCGAGCCCGGGGATGTCGGGGAGCGCGGTGCCACGCGCCGTTGCCTACCGTCGCGCCACCCCGTCGAGGCCGAATCGGCCAGAGCTCGACGGCGCGACCCCGGTGTCCCAGGACCGCAACACTTCCCGTGGAGCCAGGTCTGGCACCGTTCGTCGCGAGGCGGCGACCGGTAGTCTGAACCCACGACCTGCCCGGTCCCTTGCAAATCCTCTATCCGTGCACGGCGCTACCCCGCTACTCCTGTTCTCTCTGTTGGCCGCGGCGCTCCCCGCGCAGATCGCCTGGTCCCCGTCGCTGGACCGCGCGCTGGAGCAGGCCAAGGCCCAGCAGAAGGTCGTCTACCTGGTGCTCCACCTCGATCGTGAGCGGGCCAGCGACGAGCTGTTGGCCCACCACTACAAGGACTCGGGCATCGTGCAGCTGTCCCGTTCGACGGTGAACCTGTTCTGCTCGGCGGACCTGCACCGCAGTTCGGGCACGTGCCCGCGTTGCGCCACGGGGGTCTGCCAGGATCACCGCAACAACGAGCATCACGTGCGCCGCAAGATCTTCAAGCTCGAGGACGACTCGATCGTGGTCTCGCCGCAGCACGTGTTCCTCGACCCGACCGGTGCGGTGATCAGCTCCGCGACCGGCGCACTCACGATCGGCGAGCTCGAGTGGATGATGGCGGACGCGATTCGCGTCACTTCGCCGGCCTTCCCGTTCACGCCGAGCGGCCGCACCCGCGCCCCGGTGGGATTCAAGAAGGGTGCCGTGGTCAAGACCTCACAGGGCCAGCGACCGCCGACCGCGGATCAGGTCAAGCGCGCGCTGGAGAACGCCAAGAAGCTCGCCAGCAGTGGCGGCGGTGGCGGGCGGGGTGGGCGCGGCGGCGGCCGTGGTGGCGGTGGTTTCGGCCAGCGCATGCAGGCCGCGCAGCGCGACGCGGAGGTCATCATCCGCAGCGACAGCAAGAAGGCACTGGAATGGGGCGAGCGCACGCTGCGCGACTACGGGTTCGCCCGCGGTACCTTGCTGCGCTCGATCGGCAAGGCTTCGCCGAAGAACTGGTTCTCGGTGGTGGCCGGGTTGCTCGACAACAAGGACGACGGCACGCGGCGTCGCGCCGCTGCTGCCCTCGAGAAGCTCGCCACCCACAAGGCGCTCGCGCCGCTGCGCAAGCAGTCGCGCACCGAGGGCGAACCGGCGGTGCTGGGGCACTGCTTGCGCGCGATGGCAGCCTGCGGGCCGGTGGATCGTTCGGTGATCGCGGCGGTGGCGAAGGCGGCGAAGTCCCACAAGGAAGAGGTGGCACGGGCCCACGCGGTGGTGGCCGGCGGCTTGCTCGAGGATCGCCAGGCGGTGACCCAGTGCCTGCTCGGCGCCTTGCAGGACCCGTCCGCCAAGGTGCGGTCGACTGCCGCGTACGTGATCGCGGTGCGGCAGGATCGCGACCTGCTCGACGCGCTGCGCGCCAGCACCCAGGCCGAGGGCGACGCCGGGACGAAGGACTGGATGCAGAAGGCGGATCTCGCAGTGCGCGGCCGCGACCCGAGCGCATTCGAGAACTTCCTCGCCCAGCAGCTCGAACCCGCGGAGCGCGGGCCGGGTGAAGGTGGGGGCTTTGGCGGCCGCGGGCGCAATGGTGGCGGGACCGGCGGTGGAGGCACCGGTGGAGGTGATGGCGGTACCGGCGGAGGTGGTGGAAGCGGCCGAGGCGGTCGCGGTCGCCGCGGCGGCTCGGGTCGGGGCGGGGGCTCCGGATCTGGTTCCGGCGCGGGCTCCGGCTTGGGCGAAGGCCGCGGCTGAGGGCGGGCGCGTCGAGCGTTTCAGCGGGTGTGTGCCGCCGGCGGATGCGTTTTCGCCGCTCCGCCGTGCTCGGGGTGCCAGCCGAGCGTCCACAGCATCACTGCGAACGCCACCGCGTACGCGACCGGCACGTGCCACCCGTGGCGCAACCAGCCGCCGGTCGACTTGGCCGAAGGAAACAGTGCGGTCAGCGCTACACCCGCCGACGAGCCGAACCACAGCATCGACCCGCCGTAGCCGACCGCGAAGGCCAGGAAGCCCCAGTCGTAGCCGCCTTGGGTCAGCGCGAGCTTGGTCAACGGGATGTTGTCGAAGCACGACGAGACCACGCCGAGCGCGAATGTGGTGGCCGACGATGCGGCCGGAAGGGACTCGACCGGCATCAGCGAAGCACTGACCACCAGGGCGAGCAGGAACGCCATGCCCTTGGCGGCCCCCGGGAGCAGCGACCAGTGCGGGCTGCGCAGCGGGGTGGCGAGCAGCAGCGTGGCCCACACGCCGAGCGCCGGGTAGCCGGTCTGTAGGTTCGCGACCACGGCCCCGACGAGGATGGCCACCACGATCGCCAGCCGTGCACCGTCGAGCGGAGGGAGTTCGCGCGGCGCGGCGCGCTCGGGTTGGAACGCACACTGCTGCCGCGCTGCGAAGCCGCCGAACACCAACAGCGCGACCACCGAACCAACCGCCGCGTGGGCAACCTCCCAGGGGCCCTTGCCGCTGAGCCACATCATGGTGGTGGTCGTGTCGCCCAGCACGGAAGGTGCGCCGCCAGCGTTGCTGGCCGCGACGATCGCCGCCAGGTAGCCGACGTGCACCTTGCCGCGGAATACCACCGCGGCAGTCGATCCGCCGACCAGCGCGGCGGCGATGTTGTCGAGCACCGTGGACAACGCGAACACGAGCACCAGCAGCAGGAATGCGCCCCGGGTACCCATCGGCAGCGCGCGGGCCATTCGTTGCGGCACTCCCGAGTGCTCGAAGTGATCGGCGAGCAGTGCGAAGCCGAGCAGCAGCCCGCCGAGGTTCAGCAACCCTTCCCATTCGTGCGCCAAGTGGTGGGCGAGGTCGAAACGGGTGAAGCCCACCCGTGCTACCGCCACCAGGCACAGGCCGATCAGGGCGAAGTGCAGGGCGAAGCGGTGCAACACCGCGATGCCCAGCAGGGTGAGGGCGAACAGTCCGAACAGGAGAAACGTCACGGGCGCAGACTCCTCGGTTGCGCGACGGCAGCCGGCTGCCAGCGAGGGTAGCCCGGACCGTTCGTACACGGCATCGCGAATCCGCTCGAGGTTGGCAGGGCCTGCCCGGATGCGGAGTGCCAATCCAGTGTGCTCCGGTCTTCCTCCACCTCTTGGATCGGCAGTGCGGCGGGGGATCTGCGCCGAACGCCGCGCCGCGTCGGGAGAATCGACCCGATTCTCAGGTCGCGTCTCCGGCGGCGCGCGCGCGCCGTGCGCGGTTCGTGATCGCACTCCTTGTCGCGTCAGGGAGATATCGTCATGCACCCGATTGAAAGCGTGTAGGCCGCCGCTACAAAGCCCGCCAACTCAGGCCTCGTAAGGGCCGCGACCCGTGCGCGGGCGACCCCCAGGAGGATGGTTCCTGAGCCTTCTTGGCTACTTCAGGGAACGATCCATGACTCCACGTAGGGTGGCTTCCGCAGAGCGGGGCCTCACCTTGGCGGGCAGCGAGACGTCGGCCGAAGGCGCGGCCGACGAACCTGACCCGATCGCGCCCGTTCCTGCGGGCATCCTTCGGCTCCATGCAGGGGATTCTGCCGCGACACCGATCGGCGCCGCGGCAGAGGAGTTCCGTGCGCGGTGCTTTCCCGGTGCTTCGGCCGCGGAGTGGAACGACTGGCGCTGGCAGCTCCGCAACCGGGTGCGCAACCTCCAGGGGCTCGATCGCACGCTGCGACTCAGCGCCGAAGAACGCGTCGCGGTGGAACGCCTCGGTGATCGCCTACCGGTCGGGATCACGCCGTACTACACGGCGTTGCTCGACGCGCTCGATCCCGCCGACCCGCTGCGTCGCACGATGGTGCCGGTGCTCGGTGAGTTCGAGGAGGCACCAGGCGAAGCTGCCGATCCGCTGAACGAGGACGGTCACATGCCGGTGCCCGGGCTGGTCCACCGCTACCCGGACCGCGTGCTGTTCCTGGTCACCAGCTTCTGCGCGACCTACTGCCGCTACTGCACGCGCTCGCGCCTGGTCGGCACTACCGGGGAGTACCACTTCAACCAAGAGCAGTACCAGCGGGCGCTCGACTACATCGCCGGGCAACCGCAGATCCGCGACGTGCTGATCTCGGGCGGCGACCCGCTGACCATGCAGGACGCGCGGATCGAGTGGCTACTGCAGCGACTGCGCGACATCCCGCACGTCGAGTTCGTGCGCATGGGCAGCAAGGTTCCCGCGGTGTTGCCACAACGGATCACTCCCGAACTCTGCTCGGTGTTGCGCCGCTACCAGCCGTGGGTCAGCGTGCACTTCATGCACCCTGACGAGTTGACGCCGGAAGTCGCTCACGCGTGCGGCATGTTGGTCGACCACGGGATACCGCTGGGCAGCCAGACGGTGCTGCTGAAGGGGGTGAACGACGACCCGCAGACCATGCGCCGGCTCATGCAGGGGCTGCTGCGCATTCGGGTGCGGCCGTACTACATCTACCAGTGCGATCCCATCCCTGGATCGGGGCACTTTCGCACCGCAGTCGCGACCGGGCTCGACATCGTGCGCGCGCTGCGCGGGCATACCACCGGCTACGCCGTGCCGAGCTTCGTGATCGACGCCCCGGGAGGTGGCGGCAAGGTGCCGATCGCTCCGGACACCGTGGTCGGCTGGGAAGATGGATTCCTGTTGGTGCGCAACTTCGAGGGGCAGGTGTTCCGCTACCCGGACCCGGCCGGCCCGGTCCGATGAGTGCCACCGAGATGCTCACCGGGGCGGCCGCGTGTGCGCGCTGCGCGACCCTGCAGAAGACCTGCTGTCAGCGCGCCGAGATCCTGGTGACCGAAGGTGACGTGCGGCGGATCACCGCACACGCGCAGCGCGTGGAGTTCTTCGAACATCGGGCACCGCACGATCCCGAGTACCTCGTGCCGGACGAGCAGGACCCGCACTGGTTGCAGTACACGTGTCGCGCGGACGGCACACGTCGCGTGTTGCAGCGCAAAGCCGACGGGGACTGCACCTTCCTGCGCGCCGACGGCTGCACGCTGCCGCTCGAGGTGCGACCACTGGTGTGTCGGCTGTACCCGTTCGCCTACACCGAACAGGGCATCACCGGAGTCGACAGCGAGTACTGCCCGACGCGCGCGCTCGCCACGCGTGATCGACCGATGACCGAAGTGCTCGGGATCGATGCCTCCGCTGCCGAGGACTGGCGGCAGACCCTGTATCAGGAGCTTCGCGATGGCACTCCCTGACCTGCGCGGCGCCAAGCTCGGGCTGTGCTTCGACCTGCGCGAGGACTACCTCGATGTGGGGTTGTCGGCTGAAGACCTGGCGGAGTTCGATCGACCCGCCACCATCGACGCGCTGGCTGCCGCGCTCGAACGGACCGGGGCGCGCGTCGACCGGATCGGTGGACTCCGTGCGCTGCTCGGCCGCTTGCAGCGAGGCGACCGTTGGGACCTGGTTTTCAACATCGCCGAGGGTCGACACGGCTTCGGTCGCGAGGCCCAGGTGCCGGCGCTGCTCGATGCGTTCGAGATCCCGTACACGTTCTCGGAGCCGCTGGTCGCCGCCTTGACGCTGCACAAGGCGATGACCAAGCGGGTGCTGCGCGACGCGGGGCTGCCGACCGCGCCGTTCGCGGTGGTCGACGCGCCCGGCACCGCCGCGGCGGTCGCGTTGCCTTTCCCCTTGTTGGCCAAGCCCGTCGCGGAGGGCACCAGCAAGGGCATCGGTGCCGACGCGGTGGCGCGCGATCACGGCCAGCTGGTGGCGCTTTGTGATCGGTTGCTCGCTGCGTTCCGTCAGCCGGTGCTCGTCGAGGAGTTCCTGCCCGGGCGTGAACTGACGGTCGGAGTGGTCGGGACCGGTGCGGCGGCGCGCAGCGTCGGCGCGCTCGAGGTCGAATTGCTGCCCGGTTCGGATGAGGACGTGTGTTCGTTCCGCAACAAGGAGGAATGCGAGCAGCTGGTGCGCTACACGGTGGCCGTCGACCCGCACGCTCGCGCCGCCGAGGACCTCGCGGTGCGCGCGTGGCGCCTGCTCGGCGCGCGCGATGGCGGGCGGGTCGATCTGCGCGCCGACGGCGACGGGGTGTTCCAGGTACTCGAGATCAACCCCTTGCCCGGGATGCACCCGACGCACTCCGACCTGCCGATTCTCTGGACCCAGGCCGGAGGGGACTACGCGGAGCTGGTCGGCGCAATCGTCGAGTCGGCGCTGCAGCGCTGCCCGGCGTTGGCCCGGTGATGCGCGTCGCGGTCGTCACCGAAGCGCTGGGGCCGGATGCGCGTCCCGACCAGGACGACGCAATGGTCCAGGCCGAAGCTGTCGTTGCGGCGCTCGACGCACTCGGGCACGCGCACTGTTCGATGTCGTTCGCCGGTGATATTCACGCGCTGGTGGACGAGATCCGGCGGCAACGGATCGACGTGGTGTTCAACTTGGTCGAGAGCGTCGACGGCCGCGGGGAGGTAGTCGACCTCGTGCCCGCGGCACTCGAATGCGCCGGCGTGCCGTGCACCGGCAGCGGCGCTGCGGCAATGCGACTCGCCGCCGGCAAGCTCGGCACCAAAGCGCGGCTGCGGGCCTGTTCGCTGCCTACGCCGGACTGGTCGACTTCCGACGTGACGCTCGGCGAGCCGACCGGCCGCTGGGTGGTGAAATCGGTGTGGGAACACGGATCCCTCGGGTTGGAAGCCGACTGCGTGGTCGAGGCCGAAGACGCGGCGCAGTTGTCCCGCGAGATCGATGTGCGACGGACTCGACTCGGCGGCAGCGCATTCGCCGAGCGCTACGTCCACGGTCGCGAGTTCAACCTCGGAATGCTGGCCAGCGGCAGTGGAGTCGAGCACCTGCCGGTCGCCGAGATCTCGTTTGGCGGCGACGATTCCGGCGAGCCGTGGATCGTCGGTTACCGCGCGAAGTGGCACGCCGGTTCCGTCGAAGACCTCGCCACACCGCGCTGTTTCGGTCTGCGACCCGAGGACGCACCTTTGGTCACTACGATGCGCGCGCTGGCGGAGGCGACCTGGCGGGAATTCGGGCTTGCCGGCTACGCCCGGGTGGATCTGCGGGTCGACGAGCGCGGCGCACCGTGGATCATCGATGTCAACACCAACCCCTGCCTCAGCCCCGACGCCGGGTTCGCCGCGGCGTTGGCCGAGGCCGGAATCCCGTTCTCGTCGGCGATCGAACGTATCCTCGGCGCAGCGCTGTACTGCGCATGACCCACCTGCCCGAAGTGCCTTCGCGCTGAAGTCGACGTGTTCCGCATTCGCCAGATCGATCACGAGACCCTGCACGACAGCCAGCGCGAGCTGGCGCGCGTGCAGGAGATCCTGCGCACCCAGCTTCCCGGACTCGCCGCGGCGGAGGTCGATGCCTTGCCGGATCGCCTGCGCGATCCCCTCAGTCACCGCTTCCGCGCGCTGCTGTTCGTCGCTGACGACCTGCGGGGGCACCTGCACGGCTTCGCACTGCTGTCGTACGCCCCCGACGTCGGCTTCTGCCTGCTCGACTACCTGGCGTCCGGCAAGCGTTCGGGTGGCGGAGGGATCGGCGGCGCGCTGTACCAGAGGGCACGTGCCGCGGCGCGCGAACTCGCCGCGGTGGGCTTGTTCTTCGAGTGTCTGCCCGACGATCCCGGGGCTTGCAGCGACCCGGCGCACGCGCGGCAGAACGCCGCGCGACTGCGCTTCTACGAGCGCTACGGGGCGCGGCCGATCGTGGGCACCGGCTACGAGACGCCGCTGCGACCCGGAGACAAGGACCTGCCGCACCTGGTATTCGACGATCTGGGGTCCGGCGTGCCGCTGCCAGCAGCCAAGGCGCGGCAGGTGGTCGGCGCGATCCTCGAGCGCAAGTACGGCGACGTTTGCCCGCCGGGCTACATCGATGGGGTACTCGTGTCGATCGTCGACGATCCCGTGCGCCTGCGCCCGCCACGGCACACGGCCGCAACGCGCAAGGCATCGCCCAAGGTCGAGGGTCGCGGCCAGGTGTTGTTGGTGGTCAACGAGGAGCACGACATCCACCACGTTCGGGCGCGCGGTTACGTCGAAGCCCCGGTGCGGGTGAAGTCGATCCTCGACGGAATCGAGCCGACCGGGATGTTCCGCCGCACTGCGTCGCGCGCGTTCGACGACGCGCACCTGCTCGCGGTCCACGATGCCGAGCTGGTGCGGTTCCTCGCCGAAGTCTGCGCCGGCGTTCCGGACGGTCGATCGATCTACCCGTACGTGTTCCCGTTGCGCAACCGCGCGCGCCTGCCCGACGATCTGTCGTACTGCGCGGGCTACTACTGCATCGATACCTTCACGCCGTTGAACCGCAACGCGTATCGAGCGGCGCGGCGGGCGGTGGACTGCACGCTCACGGCCGCAGCCGCGCTGCTCGATGGCGAGCGGCTGGCCTACGCGTTGGTGCGACCGCCCGGGCACCACGCCGAGCGCGGTGTGTTCGGCGGATTCTGTTACTTCAACAATGCCGCAGCGGCGGCGCAGCTGCTGTGCAGCGCGGGTCGAGTGGCGATCCTGGACATCGACTACCACCACGGCAACGGTCAGCAGGACATCTTCTACACGCGGGACGATGTGCTCACCGTGTCGATCCACGGCGAGCCGCGGATCGCCTACCCGTTCTTCACCGGGTTTGCCGAGGAACTGGGCGAGGGAGCGGGGGTCGGTTGCAACCTGAACATCCCGCTGCCGGAGACCATCGATACCTCGGTGTACCAGCAGGCCCTGGACCGTGCGCTCGCCGCGATCCGCGCGTTCGCTCCCTCGGCGTTGGTCGTTGCGCTCGGGCTCGATACCGCCAAGCGCGACCCGACCGGCACCTGGACACTGCAGCGCGCCGACTTCGAACGCAACGGGGCCCGGATCGGCGCGCTCGGCCTGCCGACTCTGGTCGTCCAGGAAGGCGGATACCGCTCGGTGTCGCTCGGTGGCAACGCACGCGGGTTCTTCGAGGGGTTGGTGCGCGGCCACGCGGGAGCCGGCGGGGGCGGCTCGTGACCGACGCCGTGGAGTCGGAGATGCGCACGGAACTGCGCCCGGGCGACGAACAAGCGGTGCGCGCGGTGGTCGCGTCGACCGGGTTCTTCTCCGCCGCCGAGCAAGACATCGCCGTGGAGTTGGTCGAGACGCGCCGTGCTCAGGGGGAGTCCTCGGGGTACCTGTTCGTGTTCCTCGATCAGGGTCCCGCACTCATCGGCTACGCGTGCTTCGGACCGATCCCGGCCACGCGGTCGAGCTACGACCTGTACTGGATCGCGGTGGACGCGGGGGCACAGCGCCGCGGCATCGGCCGGCGGCTGCTGCGCGCCGCCGAGCAGGAGATCGGTCGGCGCGGAGGCATGCGCGTCTACGTCGACACTTCGTCGCGCGGCGATTACGCCCCGACTCGCGCGTTCTACTCCGGTCAGGGCTACTCCTGCGCCGCGGAGCTGCCGGACTTCTACGCACCGGGCGATGGCAAGGTCGTGTTCTGCAAGGTGCTGGTCTGACTGATCAGCCCGGCCGGCCACACTCGACGCGCTTCTCCACCAGCTGCCAACCCGTCCGCGCCGCGCCGACGTCGGCGAACCCCGCGGCGCGCAGGAAGCGCAGCAACGACGGAGCGTTCGGCGGGCACTCGGTGCGCAGTCGCTCGAGTTGCCAATCGCCAGCGACACGGTCGGCGAAGCCGAGGATCCGCATCCCCAGACCGAGCCCCTGCAACGCCGGGTCGACGACCAGTCCGCTGAGGTACGCCGCGGGCCGCACGCCGGTCGACCGAGGCCAGCGCGATGGTGCAGTGTGGCTCAACACGCAACCGCCGACCGCGACCGAGCCGCGCCGCAGCAACAGGATGGTGCCGTGCGCGGCGCGCGCGGCGAAGAACCGCCGTGCGCGGCGCGCCGACCCCGCGGGTGGCGCGGCCAAGCCCTGGTCGCGGCGGTTGCGGGATGCGGACTCCAGCAGACCGACCAGCAGTTCCAAGTTGTCGAGGGGTGCGGTGGGTTCCGCTTCTGGTGCCGGTGCGGGCCAGCGCCGCGCCTCCAGTGCCAGTGATTCGTCCTGCAGGCTGGGCACGGTGAGCAGCATCGTCGGAACGCGACTCGGCTGATCCGGCGAGGGTGGTGGTGGGGCCGGTCCGCGTTCGCCGAACACCGCCATCTCGTCGTAGCCCTCCGCCGGTGCCTCGAGGCAGGCGTCGTCGAACCACCAGCCCTGCCACCCGTCGGGATCACGGCACACGATCACTTTCCAACCCAGTTCGCCGCCGTTCTGGTCCTCGTACCACGAAGAGCTGTGCTTCCAGCTCGGCAGCACTTCGCGCAGGATGCGCTGGATGTGCACCGCGGCGCACCGCTCGCGGATGGCGGTCACTTCGATGCCGTACTGTTCGTGGTCGACGTCGACCGAACCGAAGTCGGTCAACCAGGCGAAGCCGCGCTGCGCCAGCGCGTCGAGCACGCCGCTTCGAAGTTCGAGCAGCTCGGCGTGGAACCGGAAGTCGGGGCCCGGGCGGACCATGGCACAGCTACCATACCTCGGTCCCGCAAGGGGAGGGGGTCGGCTTCGAGATGGTTGTCTGGCCGTGTCGGCACACCGTGTCGCCGGTGTCGGGCTGACGTCCGCTGTGCGCCGGACGTGCGGCGATCCATCGGCCCGGACTGCCGATCGCGGCCAAGGCCGCACCCAGGGACGTGGGCGAGCGCGGCGCTGCGCACCGCCAGCGACACCCCATCATGGCGACCGTGCCGACCGGCCGTAGACCATCGCGTAGATCAACGGCACGAACACCAGCGTGAACGCGCTCGACACCAGCAGCCCGAAGATCAGTGCCCACGCCAGGCCGGAGAAGATCGGATCGATCGTGATCGGCAGTGCGGCCAGCATCGCGGTGCCGGCGGTCAACAGGATCGGTCGGAACCGCGCCGCCCCGGCCTGCACCACGGCGTCCGCGGTGGACTCGCCGCGTTCCTCGGCGCGGCGCACGAACTCGATCAGCAGAATCGAGTTGCGCACCGCGATTCCGGCCAGCGCGATCATCCCGATCATGCCCGTGGCGGTGAAGAACACCGGGGTCGGCACGCCTTCCACCACTCCCGCGGTCAGGGCGTTGAGCAACCAGAAGCCCGGCAGGATGCCGAGCACCGTGAACGGGATCGCCAGCATGAGGATCAGCGGCATCAGGTAGCTGCGGGTCTCGTGGACCAACAGCAGGTAGATGCCGAAGCACGCGGCGAAGAACGCCAGGCCGAGGTCGCGGAACGCGTCCAGCGTGATCTTCCACTCGCCCTCGCCGGCCCAGTGCACGTCGATTCCCGCCGGTACTTGCCACGGCAAACCCCCGCCGCTGGGCAGGAACGTGCGGCGCGCGACGGGGATGGCGCGCTCCGCACCGGGTGACGCGCCGGCCGGAACCCGGTCGGCCGTGACATCGAGGATCACGTCGGCGGGCGGGCGGCCGGCGATCTCCGAGAACACGTAGACCACCCGGCGGGTGTTCTTGCGGTAGATCGTCTGGTCGCGGGACTGTTCGCGGAACCGCCCGACCTCGGCCAGCGTGATGCTCGCCCCGCTGACCGTCGGTATCGGTAGAGCGAGCAGGGCGTGAGTCGAGCTGCGCCGCGACCGCTCGATGTGCAACTCGGCGGCGAGTGGCTGCACGTCGCGTGTGGTGTGCACGGTGGTCACCGTGCTGCCATCGGTTGCGACCCTCAGCAGATCAGCGACGTCGGCGTCGCGGATGCCATGCAGTGCGGCCTTGGCGCGGTCGAGCTCGAACACACGCTGTGGTTGGTCGGCGAGGATGGTGGTATCGAGGTCGACCACGCCTGGCTCTCGCGCGAGCCGTGCGGCTACCGAGCGCGCTGCGGCCTGGATGTCGGCGTACGGCGTGTGTTCGGTGCCGTACACTTCGGCGGTTAGGGTGGCCACCACCGGCGGTCCAGGAGGCGACTCCACGATCTTGCAGCGCGCACGATGTGCACGGGCCAGCGGTGCCAGTGCGGCGCGCACCCGGATCGCCAGATCATGGCTCTGCTGGGAGCGGGCCAGCTTGTCGACCACGTTGATCCGCAGGTCGGCGAGGTGCCCGCCGCGGCGCAGGTAGTACTGCCGCACCATGCCGTTGAAGTCCATCGGTGAAGCGATCCCGACGTAGGTCGACACGTCGCGCACTTCGGCGAATCCGCGCACGACCGCCGCCATTTCGGCGACCGCTGCTTCGGTCTGCTCGAGGGCTGTGCCCTCCGGCAGATCGACCACCACCTGCAGCTCGTTCTTGTTGTCGAACGGCAGCATCTTGAGCGGGACCCGGCGGGTCAGCCCCAACGATCCGGCGAGCACGAACAGCACCGCCGTCACCGCCAGCGCCGCGAGCTGCGCGCGGCGGGAGCCGAGCAGGCCGGTCATGATCCGCGCGTAGAGCGACCGCCGATCGCGTGCGGCCGCCGGCCGGTCGTCGTCACCGGGTTCGTTCCCGTCGTGCCGTTTCAGAAGGTGCAGCGACAACCACGGCGTCACCATGAACGCGACCAGCAAACTCATCGTCATCGCCAGCGGCACGTTCAGCGCCATCGGCGCCATGTACGGCCCCATCATCCCGGTGATGAAGAACATCGGCAGGAAGCTGACGATCACCGCCAGCGTCGCCTGGATGATCGGCGGGCGGACTTCGTTGACTGCGTCCAGTACGGCGCGGAACGTGTCCTTGGAGCCACGCTGCAGGTGGCGGTGGATGTTCTCGACGTCGACGATCGGGTCGTCGACGACGAGGCCGAGCGCCAGGATCAGGGCGAACATCGTCACTCGGTTGATCGAGTAGCCGGCCAGGTAGTTGACCGCGAGCGTCAGTGCGAAGGTCAACGGCACGGCCGCCGCCACGATCAGCGCCTCGCGCCAACCGAGCAGCATGGCGAGCAGCGCGATCACCATGATGATCGCCACCAGCAGCGACTCGATCAGCTCGTCCACCTTCCGGTCGGCGGTGTGGCCGTAGTCGCGGGTCACCTGCAGGTGTAGCTCGTCGGGCAGGATCTCGGCGCGCAGCGCGGCGACCCGTTCGCGCAGTGTCGCGGCGACGTGCACCGCGTTGGCCCCCTTGCGCTTGGCAACCCCCAGCGTCACCGCCGCGTAGTCGCGTGCCGGATCGCGCAGCGCCTCCGGGATGTCGTCGCCGGCGGCGGGCCCGAAACCGATTCGCGTGTAGCTCGAGAGCTCGGCGGGGCCGTCGACCACTCGGGCGACGTCGCGCAGCAGCACCGGCGTGTCGCGGAACGTCCCGACGACCAGGTGGTCGAGATCGGCGGCGCGGTCGACCAGGGTCCCGCCCGACACCACGATCTCGCCGTCACGCACCATGGTGCCGGCTGCCGCGCCCTGCGCGGCACCGCGCACCGCGCGGGCCAAGTCGCCGACGCCCAGCTGGCGGGCCGCCAGAGCTTCGGGGTCGAGCAGGATCCTGAGGGTGCGCGGAGCCCCGCCGAGGACTTCGGTGCGGCCGACCTCGGGAACCGTCCGGATGCGGCGCTCCACCTCTTCGACCATGCGCCGCAGGTCGTGGTCGCCGTAGCGCTCCGACCAGAAGGTGAACGCGACGATCGGCACGTCATCGACTTCGATCGGCTTGACCACCCACGACGCGACCTGCGGCGGGATCCGGTCGGCGTTCATCTGCAGTCGGTTGTGCAGCTTGATCAGGCTGTCCTCGCGGTCCTCGCCGACGAAGAACCGCACCGTGACCACCGCCCGATCCGGCTGGCTGGCCGAATAGACGTACTCGACCCCGTCGATCTCGAGCAAGATCTGCTCGAGCCGCGCGGCGACGACCTGCTCCACCTCACTGGCGCTGGCCCCCGGCACCGAACAGATCACGTCGGCCACCGGTACGACGATCTGCGGTTCTTCCTCGCGCGGCGTCACCACGAGGGCGACGAAACCGGCGATCAGCGACAGCAGCATCAGCAGCGGCGTGAGGTGGCCGCGCAGGAACGTCTCGACGATCCGCGAGCTCAGTGGGGGGGTGGGACTCATCGGTGCCGTCACCTCCGGCTCGGCTCCGGTGCGCGCGCCAGAATGCGTTCTCCAGGCTGTAGGCCGGCGAGGATCTCCACCTGATCGCCGTCGCGCTTGCCGACCCGCACGAAGCGGCGCAGCAGCGTGCCATCGCCGCGGACCACGAACGCCAGATCGATCTGGCCGGTGCGCCGCAGCGCGGCGTCGGGGATCAGGATGGTGCGCTGGCGGCCGACCGGCAGCACCAGCCGTCCGAACATCCCCGACAGGGCACCGGGGGGACACGGGCCGGTGACCTCGACCTGAAACGACCGGGTGCGGCGCTCCGCTTCGGGCACGATGCGGGCGATCGTCGCCTGGCAGTCCAGGTCGAGCGAGTCCAGTCGGACGCCGACCTTGGCGCCGGGCTTCAGGCGCGTCGCGAGCGCCTCGCGCACGCTGGCCACCAGCTGCAGGTGCCGCGGGTCGTACAGGGTCACCAGGTCCTGGCCAGGGCTCGCAAGGTTGCCTGGCTCGACCAGCTTGTCGATCACGATGCCAGGGCTCGGCGAGCGGATGGTGGCGAACGCCAATCGGGTCTCGGCTTGTGCGAGCGCCTCCGTCAGGCGTTCGACGTCTGCGGTCGCGCGGCGGAACGCGGTCGTGTCGCGGTCGACCCGCGCCTGTTCGGTGGCGCCGCGCGCCAGCAGCTCCCTGCTGCGTGTCAGGTCGGTTTCGGCCTGCGTCCGGGCGGCGCGCGCCGAGTCGCACGCGGCGCGGGCCTCGGCGACCGCCGCGCGCAGGTCGCGGTCGTCGAGCTCGACCAACACCTCACCTTCGGTGACGTGCTGGCTGGCGTGCACGTGCACCTTCAGCACCTTGGCGAGCAGGCGTGAGCCGACGCGAATGCGCCGGGCGGCCTCGACAGTCCCGACCGCGGTCTCGGTGACGATCACCTCGCGCGCCACGACCTCGAGCACCGGCGCATCCGGCGCCTTGTGCAGCACCGTGCGGGGTGGCCCGCTCGGCACCTTGGCGTGGAACACACCCATCAACCACAGTACCAGCAGGGTCAACACGACCACCCCGAAGCCGACTACCGAGATGTTGCGCAGCACTCGTCGGGCACCGGTCATCTCGGGTGGCCCTCGCCGGATTGTCGGAGTTGCTGCTGCGCGAGCTCGCGGATCTTGAACTTCTGGATCTTGCCGGTGACTGTCATGGGGAAGGACTCCACGATCGACCAGTGGCGGGGCACTTTGAAGTGGGCGAGGTGTTCGCGGGCGAACGCGCGCAGTCGTTCGGTGTCGGTCGACGCCCCGTCGCGCAGCTGGACCCAGACGCCGATCTCCTCGCCCAACCGCGGATCGGGAAGGCCGAAGACCGCCGCCTGCAGCACATCGGGGTGGCGCAGCAGCACGCCTTCGATCTCCGCTGGGTACACGTTCTCGCCACCGCGGATGATCATGTCCTTGAGCCGGCCGGTGATGCGCAGGTAGCCGTCGCGATCGAGCGACCCGAGATCTCCGGTGTGCAACCACCCCGCGGCGTCGACCGTGTTGGCCGTCGCTTCCGGTTGCTCGAAGTACCCCCGCATCACGTGGTAGCCGCGCACGCACACCTCACCGGTCTGACCGCGCGGCACGATGTGGCCGGAGGCGACGTCGACGATCTTGGTCTCCGTGTGCGGCAGGTTGAGGCCGACCGTCTCGAGCCGTCGCGCCTCGGAGTCACCCAGCCGCGTGATGTGGGTCACCGGCGACGCCTCGGTTTGACCGTAGCCGACCAGTACGTCGCAACCGAGTTCACGCACCACCGCCCGCAGTAGCTCTGCCGGGCAGGGGGCGCCGGCCATGATGCCGGAGCGCAGACTGGACAGGTCGAAGTGGGATCGGCGTTCGCATTCGAGTTCGGCGAGGAACATCGTCGGAACGCCGTGCACCAAGGTGCAGCGTTCACCGGCGATCGCCGCGAGCGTCGCACCGGGCTCGAAGTGTGGGGCGGGGATCACCAGCGTCGCGCCGCGGATCAAGCACACCAAGTTGGAGACCACCATGCCGAAGCAGTGGTAGAAGGGCACCGGGACGCACAGTCGGTCGGCGGCGGTGATCGCCATCGCTTCGCCGGTGAACCAGGCGTTGTTGAGGAGGTTGTGGTGCGTGAGCACGACCGCCTTGGGTGCTCCGGTCGTGCCGGACGTGAATTGGATGCTGACCGGGTCGTCGGGATCGACCTCCGCGGCGCGCGTCGCCACGAGTTCGGCCGGGACCGAGGCACCGCGCGCCTCGACCTCGCACCAGGTGAGGAAGCCCGGGGCCGGGCGTGCGGTGTCGGCAACACGCTCGGGATCCCACGCCACCAAGTGGCGCAGCTCGGGCAGCTCTGCGCACAGCGGAGCAAAGGAGTGCGAGCCGCTCACCCCGGGGCACAGTGCGCGCAGCATCTCGACGTAGTGCGAGCTGCGGAAGCTCGGGATGGTGAACACCGTGCCGACGCGGGCGTGCGCCAGGGCGTGGCGCAGCTCGTCGGGACGGTACGCCGGATTGACGTTCACCAACACCGCACCGATGCGTGCGGTAGCCAGCTGGAGCACGATCCACTCGACGTTGTCGGTCGACCACACTGCCACTCGGTCGCCGTGTCCGATGTCGAGCGCCAGCATGCCGCGGGCCATGCGCTCGACCGCTGCATCCAGCGTGCGGTAGGTGAGCCGTCGGCGCTGGGGCAGCGAGACCACCGCTTCGTGGTCGGCGTGCTCGGCGACTGCGGCGCGGAAAGCCTGGTCGAGCGTTGCGCCGGACAGTGGGCAGGTGCCCGGACTGTGTACGTAGCTTGCGTTCGCGGGGTCGATCATGGGGTGGTCCGGATCGCGGCGGCGACCAACCCGGCAGCGTCGTCCCGGCGCGAGTCCACGGGTAGATCTCGCTGCACGGCCTCGCCGGTCCCTCGTGACTTCACCGCCATCGTTCCAGGAGTTCGGCCAGTCGCATGCTCGGGTGTGGTCAGCTCGATTGGAACGCCCGACCCGATGCCGGTTTTTCCGCGGATCGGCGACCACCGCCTGCGGAACGTCCGGGTCAGAGCCACGCCTGGGGGGTGGGGTTCCCGACGGTTCCCGACCCACTCACTCCATGGGATCGGGCTCCTTCGCCGCAGCCCCGCCTTCGCGGAGGCGCTGCAGAACCTGTGCGCGCAGCTCCTGTGGCATCGCCCCGGTGGCCATCGATCGACACACGTCGCGGGCCAAGTCCATCGAGGCAAACACTGCGGCACAGCGCTCGCACACGATCTGCTCGGCGTTGGGCATCGCGATGCCGCGGTCGAGACAGTCCTGCTTTGCCTGCAGCAGATCGAGGCATACCTGGCGCGAATAGGCCGGGGCGGGCAGCTCGGCTTGCGGTAGGCGGTGTTCGAGGACCTGGCGCAGCCGCAGGCGGGCGCGGTGCACTCGGGTCTTCACCGTTGCCTCCTTGAGGTCGAGGATCTCGCCGACCTCGCGAACCGAGAACCCGATGATGTCCTTCAGCACCAGCGGCATGCGGAAATCGTCGGGCAACAGGGTGATTGCGGCGCCGACTGCTTCGCGCTGCTCGCGCCGAAACTGCTCGTCGAGCACACTGTCGTCGGACGGGACGATGCCGACCCGCGGACTACCGAACGGCAGCATTTCGTCGAGCGATTCCAGCCGGGTCGGTTCCCCGGCGCGCTTGCGGTGCATGCGCTGGCATGCGTGACGGGCGATGGTGAACAACCACTGCATCGGGCTCGACCGGTGGTCGAACTGCTCCCAGTGGCGCCAAGCACGCACGAAGATCTCCTGCACCAGGTCTTCGGCTTCCTCTGGGGTGCCGCAGATGCGCCGCGACAGGGCGTACAGCTGTCCGCCGTGGTTCTCCAGCAGCCGGGGGATCGCTTCCTCGCGCGCGATGTCCCATTGCTCCGGGTCGGGGCGATGCATCGGCGCATCGTACGGCGTGGATTGCTTCGGGCAAGCTCAGCAGCTCGCGTCCGGGGCAGGCTCGGCAGACTTTTGCAGTTCGACCGACACTTTTTGTGAGTGAACACTTACATAATGGAAGCCGCGAGGCCAAAGCACTCCCGCCTTCGAACCGCGCTGGCGCTGTCCAGCCAGGAGACACCCATGTCACACCCCGCCACGATCCCGTTCCTCATTCCGATCCTCGCCTCGATCCTCGCCAGTGGTTGCGCCAACCGACCTGACCCCGGTGCCACGGCCCGGCGGGTCGGAACCTACGACGGTCGGGCTGTGGCCATCGCCTACGCCGGCTCGACCCAGTTCGGCGCGTGGATGAAGCAGCAGAAGGCCCGCCACGATTCCGCCAAGCAAGCCGGGGACACGAGCACCGTGCGCGAGATCGAGCAAGCGATGCAGGCGCAACAGGAGCGGTTCCACGACCAAGCGTTCCGCGGCACGGAGATCGACGACATCCTCGGCAAGATCGGGACGAGCTTGCAGGAGATCCGCAAGTCAGCCGGCGTGGCGCGGCTCGAGCGGATCAACCAACCGCGGGCGGCGGGGATCGACACGGTCGACGTGACCGACCGGTTGGTCGCGCTGTTCGCTCCCGACGAGCGGGCACGCAAGTGGATCCGCGACATCCGCGCCAAACCGTTCCCGGCGCGGTGAGTCCCGCTATTTCGGCCCGAACCAGTACATCGTCCCGCCCGCAGTCACCAGGAACAGCAGAGTCATCGCCCCCCCGGCACGCACGTAGTCCGCGTTGCGGTAGCCTCCGGCACCGAGCAGCAGCGCGTTCACCTGGTGGGTGGGAAGCACGAACGAGTTCGAAGCGCATACCGCGACCAGCAGCGCCAGCATGCGTGGGTCCAACCCCAGCGGTTGGGCCATTTTCACCACCAGCGGCACCAGGACTACGGTTGCGGCGACGTTGGACATGAACAGGGAGAACAGCGTTGCGAGTGCGCCGACCACCAGCACCGCGACCAACGGGTGCGTGCCGGCTACCAAGGTGGCGGTGTGCTGCGCGAGGTAGGCTGCTGCGCCGGTGTTCTGCATCGCGGTGCCGAGCGGAATCAACGCACCGACCAACAGGATGGTGCGCAGATCGATCGCGCGGTACGCGGTGTCGACCGACAGAACGCCGAGCAGCACCATCCCCAGCGCCCCGGTGCTCAGCGACAGCGCCAGCGGGAAGCCCGCGAGCCCGAGTCCCAGAGCCAGCAGGAAGCACAGCGCGGCTGGCCATCGGCGCGATTCGTCGAGATCCTCCCGGTCGATCATCGTGACCACGTGGAAATCTGGGCTGTCGCCCATCGCCGCCAGGCGCGGCAGTTCGCCGTGCACGACCAGCGTGTCGCCGGCGTGCAGCGGGCGGTCGGAGAAGTCCGCGGAGTCCGCGCTGCCACCCGACAGCAGCAGCACAGGTTCGACTTGGTAGGTCTTGCGCAGTCCGAACTCGCGGATCGATTTGCCGACCACGCTCCCACGCGGGGAGACGAGGACCTCCGCGAACCCGGCGCTGCTCGGGTTCTGCAGGTCGGCGAACACCTCCGGGTGCGGGTGGGCGGTCAGGCCGAAGTGCTCGGCGAAGCGGAGAGCATCGGCTTGCCGACCGAGGACCGCCAGCGTCTGGCCCGCGGCGAAGCGGGTGTGGCGCCAAGGCGCCGGTTGGATGTCGGTGCCATCGGCGAGCGCGACGAGATGCAGATGGAATGCGTCCTTGAGTCGCAGTTCGTCGCGCGCCTTGCCGATCAGCGGGCTGCCGGGTGGCACCGAGACCTCGTGCAGCGCGGTCTCCAGCTGCCAGGCGTCGATCAGCTCCCGCTGCGATGTCTCGGCCGCCTCCGCGCCGCTCCGCGTGGGTAGGACTCGGGGGCCGAGCAGCGCGAAGAACGCGATGCCGACGCCCAGCAGTGCCAGGCCGTACGGTGTGACCGCGAACAAACCGAACGGCTGGAGTCCCGACTGGCGCAGCAAATCACCGAGCAGGATCAGCGGCCCGCTGCCGATCATGCTCACCGTGCCGCCGAGAATCGCTGCAAAGCCCATCGGCATCAGCAGGCGGGAGGTCGCGTAGCCGCCGCGCCGTGCGATGCGCGTGACCGCGGGCAGGAACAGCGCCGCGGCGCCGATGTTCTGCATGAACGCCGACAGCGAGCCGACCGCGGCCATGATCGCGGTGAGGAGCCGGCGCTCGCTGTCGCCGGCCCAAGCGAGCACGGGTCGGGTCAGGCCCTTGGTGAGTCCCGACCGGTCGATTCCGCGTCCGAGCACCATGACCGCCGCCATCGACACTACCGCACCGCTCGACAGGCCGCGGAATGCCTCCGCGGAGCGGATCAGCCCGAGCCACGCCAGCAGCAACAGGACGCCCAGCGCGACCAGGTCGATCCGCAGCACCTCGGCGGCGAGCAGGACGATCGTGAGAACGAGGATCCCGAGGGTGAGGGCGATCTGGGTGGTCACGAGGCGACGTAGAGGTCACGGCACGCCACGCGGGGGCGTGGGCACCGAGGCTTGAAAGGAGGCGGGGGGTGTTACCGGTGCACCCCGTCGGGGTCAGGCGCCGGGTGGCGTGGCCGCGCATCCGCCAGCGGGGGCAGTCGCAGCGCAACCACCGGCCGGGGCCGTCGCGGCGCAGCCGCCTGCCGCAGGCGCGACCGCCGCGGCGGGCCGGCGATTCCACGGCATCTTGGCGATCAGCAACCCCATCGCGCAGGTGTCGGTGATCCCGGCGAACATCAAGCCGGCGCCGACGAACGCGGACAGACCGAAGAACACCGGGTGCACCAGCCATCCGAGTGCTGCGCCGACCACGACCAGGCCCCCCGCAGCGATGCGCACCTGGCGCTCGAGCGACATCTGCGGCTTGCCCTTCTCGGTCTTTCCGCCGGCGGCGGCGAATCCCAGGATCCCGCCCTCCATCACCGTCAACCCGGCGATGCCCAGCGATTCGAGCTTCTGGCGCGCCATCTCGGCGCGCTTGCCGGAGCGGCACAGGATCAGTCGCGGTGCCGGAATCGCGCGGATCTCGTCGGCCCGCGCCACGATCTCCTCGAGCGGGACGTGGCGGGCCCCGGCGATGTGCTCCTCCGCCACTTCCACCGCCGTGCGCACGTCGAACACGCTCACGGCACCACCCTGGCGAACGCGATCCACCGCCGCCGCGGCGGAGATCGACGTCGCGATGTCCGTGCCCTCGCGGTTGAGCCGCAGCAGGTCGTCCATGTTGGCGGGGCGACGCGGCGGGTTGGCGGTCAGCGCGCGGTGGAACTCCTCGCGGTCTTCGATCCGCAGCCACGGATTGGTCGCCTTCTCGTGGCCGATCGTGCTGGAGGTGCGACCCTGATAGTCGTGCCCGGGGTACAGCACGATCTCGTCGCGCAGCCCGGCGATCACGCGGTGGATCGAGTCGAACAGCTGGCCCGCGTCTCCGCCGAGGAAATCGGTTCGTGCGACTGCGCCGATCAACAGGGTATCGCCGGAGAACAGGGCGTCCGGAGTCAGCAGTACGAGGTGGTCCGGCGTGTGGCCGGGCGCGTGGTAGACGGTGATGGTCTGGTCGCCGAGGTGCAGCACGTCGCCGTCCGCCGGGTGCCGCTTCACGCCTTGGTGATCACCGGCGGGGTGGGCGACCCGTGTCGCGGAGAACCTCCCGGCGAGCTTCGCTGCCCCGGACGGGTGGTCGGCGTGGGTGTGCGTGTCGACCACGTACCGCAGCGACCAACCGAGACGCTGCAACGTTGCGCCGAGTTCACCCACCGAATCGAGGTGCGGGTCGATCGCCAACGCCTGGCGGCTCTCCGGGTCACCGACCAGGTAGCTGCGGCAACCTTGCGGGTGGGCGAACGGGTGAACCTCGAGTGCGCCGACGCGCGACGAACGGTCCTTGGTGGTGGTCATCGATGAGGGGTTGCGGCTGGTCGGATCAGAACTGGTTCAGGGGCAGCTTGAGATAGGCGATCCCGTTGCTCTCCGGCTCGGGAAGCACACCGGCGCGCATGTTCACCTGGAGGGCGGGAAACAGCAACGTCGGCAGCTCTTTCCCCGCCTCGAGCTGCTTGCGCAGTGCGACGAACTCCTCACGGCTGGTGTCCGTCCGCAGGTGGATGTTACCGCGCCGTTGTTCGGCGATGGTGCTCTCGAACTGCAGTTCCCGGCCCCCCGGCTGGTAGTCGTGCCCAGTGAACACCCGAGTGTCGTCAGGTAGCTCGAACAGCCGGCGGATCGAATCGTACTCGATGGCCGCCGAGCCGCCGGGGAAGTCGCACCGGGCGGTGCCGGAGTCGGGTTGGAACAGCGAGTCGCCGACGAACAGCGCGTCGCCGATCTTGAATGCGAGGCTGGCCGGCGTGTGCCCGTGGCAGGGTAGTGCCTCGATCGTCAGTGGCCCGGCTTCCAGCGTCGCCCCATCGTCGAGGAGTACGTCGAACTGACTGCCGTCGGTGGGAAACCCCTCGAGGCCGAACACCTTGGCAAACGTCGCCTGCACCGCGGTGACGTGCGCGCTGATCACGGTTCGGGCACCGTACTTGGCGCGAAAGAACGGCATCGCGGTGAGGTGGTCGGCATGAATGTGGGTGTCCAGCACGTACGGTACCTCGATGCGGTGCTGATCGAGGAACGTCGCGATGGCCGCCGCAGACTCGTGGAACACGCGGACCGACTTCTGGTCGTAGTCCGCCACGGAGTCGATCACCACGCCCACCCGTGCCTGCTCGTCGAACACCACGTAGCTGAGGGTCCACGTGCGGGGGTCGAAGAAGTGCTGGATCTTCATGGTTCGTCTCCTGGGGGGCGGGGGCGGAGTGGTGATGATCGGCGCAGAGTCCCGGCGTGGGGCGCGGGTTCCCGCGAAACCGGCGGCACCCTCGCCGTCAATCCGGCGGCAGCCGGGTGCGGAGGTACTCCGCGACGTCACCGAGGAAACGGTGCACCGAGGCGTCGGCGATCCGGTGGCCGCCCAGTGCATGGATCGCCTCGCCGAGCATGCCGAGCGGCGGCAGGTAGGTGCCGGAGAAGTCGAGCTGCGTCTCGCGCCCGGTCAGCGGGTACAGCGCCAATTCCGCCCGCATCAAGGGAAACAGGTGGGGGCGGTGGGTCGCCGCCCACTCGAGGTGCAGGACCGTCCTGGGTGGCTCGGTGTCCGTGCCGGATCGGTCCTCGACGCGGGTGACCTCGATGTCGATCTCGGTGGTGACGTCGAGGATCCCGATCTTGACGTGCAGCGCTGCGGCTACGGAGTGGGCGCGGCTGGCCGCGGCTCGGGTCGCCTGCTGAAACACGGCGACCGCGTCGCGGGTCAGGGCTTCGCGCACTCTCGGGTAGGGCCGGTCGACGAAGTCGTAGCAGCGGATCGGGTAGCCGGGACTCATCGGGTGTCGGAGGTCGTTGCGACCGCATCGTAGCGCTCCCGAGTGCTCGATTGTGCCCGCGACACGGGCCAAGCCAGCACCAATCGCCTGTGGGATGCCCGCGATCGCGTGAGCTCGTCCGTCCAGCGTCCACGCACGCTTGCGCGGCCCTCCGCGGAGACGCGCTCGGCCTCCGGGGTCAGTCGCTGCCCCTACCGGCGAAGACCGAACTCGAACTGGCGACAATGCGGGTGAGCGGTGCGGGCGAGCGGTGACTGCGGCTGCCGGGTCAGGTCATCGGTGCACGGACCGATGGACTCGGCGGCGACTCTGTCCCGCGCGCGTGAGCTTGTGTTGATCGGGTCCAGAAGCGAGTGTTGCGTCGCTTTCGCGGACACCCGTGTGTGAGATGCTGACGCGCAGCAGGCCGAGGTCGCACTGCGTCGAGCGGGATCGGTGTTTGCTCGGAAGAAGCAGAAACAGCCGCGGTTGCCGCCGCGTTGCGTCTACGTATCTCCCTCCACCAATTCCGCATCATGAGACTCCGCTCAAGCCTGTTCCTGCTCGTCCTGTGTGGCTCGACGCTCGCCGCGCAGACCATCACCGTGAACACGTCCGCCGACGTCATCGACATCGATCCGAACACCGGAACCGTATCGAGCTTGCCGGGCCCGGACGGCAAGGTGTCGTTCTCCGAGGCCATGATCGCGGCGAACAACACGCCCGGGCCGCAGACGATCGGTTTTGCCATTCCGCGAAGCGAGTGGATCCTGCAGTCGGTGTTCCCCGGGCGGGCCGTGATCACCTCGTCGGTCGGCTTCTACTTCCGCGCGTTCGACCAGGTGACGATCGACGGCACCACCCAGACCGCGTTCACCGGCGACACCAACCCGAACGGCGCCGAGGTGCTGTTCTACCGCAACGAGGTGTACCTCAACGCCAACGGCTGCGTGCTCACCGGGGTCGACGGCAGCTCGTTCACGATCACGGGCTCGAACTGCAGCGTGTATCGCAACACCGGGGGGATGAACGTCAGCGTGTTCGGCGGTCGTGCCTGCCTGATCCGCGACAATGAGTGCGGCACGATCAAGATCGACCGCTCGGACGACAACGTGATCATCGGCAACGTCGCGAGTCGGGTGCGGGTGCTCGGCGGTGGTTCAACTGCGTTGGTGCGCAACAACCGAGTCGGTGGACCGACGCTCGCCGAGCGCAACTACCTGATCGGCTACGGCACCTACAGCAGCGAAGGGATGCCCTCCGGCACGGTGGTGCAGTTGTTCGCCACCTCGGGGACACTGATCCAGAACAACTGGATCGGCACGACGCGGGACGGCATGTCGAGTGGCAACCAGGCGTCCACGATCGGCATCGGCTTCGAGGGCGACAACCAAGCGGTCGTCGTGCGCGACAACCTCATCGCCGGCATCCTCGGTCGCGGGCAGGCGCCGCACTACGCCGGGTTGGTGTTCGGCTGGGCGGTCTACTTCACCGGTAGCGCGAACGGCGTGAGTCTGCTCGGCAACACCATCGGACTCGATGCGCAGGGTGCGCCGTCGCTCGGTAGCGTGTGGGGGATCGATGTCGGCTACGCCAGTCGCACGGCGATCCGCGACATCCGAATCGGTGGCCCCGGTGCCGGCGAAGGCAACGTGATCGCCGGCCACCGCCTGAACGGGGTGACGGTCGGCTACCGGTCGTCCGGAGTGCGGTTGCAGGGCAACTCGATCTACGGCAACGGCGGAATCGGCATCGACCTGATCCCGACGTCAGCGCCGAACATCGGGGTGACCCCGAACGATGCGGGCGATGGGGATGCCGGCGGCAACGGCGTGCAGAACTACCCGGTGATCACCAGCGCGGCGGTCGAGGGTTCGTCTCTGCGGGTCCGCGGCACCCTGAACTCGGCCGCGTCGCAGTCCTTCGTCGTCGAGGTGTTCGCCTCGCCTTCGTGCAGCACGTCCGGCTTCGGTGAAGGTCGGCAGGCTCTGGGCGTGCAGCGCCTGACCACCGACGCGTCCGGGAACGCGAGTTTCGACATGCGCGTGCCCAGTACAGCGCCGGTCGGCTGGGTTGCCACCGCGACCGCCACGGCGGAACTCGACGGCTCGACGTCGGAGTTCTCCGCATGTGCGCAGATCACCACCGCTCGGGCGACCTTCCAGAGCTATGGCAGCGCCTGTGCCGGCAGCGTCGGGTTGCTCGATCAGCGCAGCAACTCGCTGCCGACCCTCGGCAACCAGAGCTTCGCGCTGAGCGTGCACGGTGCGCGCCCGGCGACGCTGGCGCTGCTGTTCGTGTCGCTGCGGGCCGTGAACCAGCCGCTGCAGGGTTGTGCCGTGCTGGTGGACCCGACGGCGGTGGTGTTCTCCACGCAGGGCACGACCGATGCCCTCGGCAGCGCGGCCGCGGGATTGGCGATCCCGCTGGATCCGGCGCTGGCGGGCGCGCGGGTCTACTCGCAGTGGTTCAACCAGGACAGCGCCTCGACTAACCTCGGGGTGATCGGCGGCGGTGCAGCTACCCAAGGTGCGGAGATCGTGCTCGGCAGCTGAGTCGCCCCGCATCGGTGTCCCCGAATGAACAAGATCAATCTGCGCGGCAAGTTCGACTCGTTCCACGACACGTGGGTGCCCAGAGTGGTCGCGGAGCTCAACGGCCAAGCCGTCAAGGTCGCGAAGTTCGAGGGCCCCTACACCTGGCACCGTCACCCCGCCGAGGACGAGCTGTTCTGGGTGGTGAGCGGTCGGGTGGACATCGAGCTGCGCGACCGGGTGGTCGAACTCGCCGCCGGTGAACTGTTCGTCGTGCCGCGCGGGGTCGAGCACCGCCCGGTCGCACACGGCATCGCCGAGGTGGTCATGTTCGAGCCACTCACCACCCGAAACACCGGCGACACTCGGACCGACCGCACCATCGAGCCCGAGGATCTCGAGCGACTCTGACTGGCGCCCAGGCGGGCGCAGGAGCCGTCGACTCCGGTGGGATCGTGGGGGTCACCCCGCCTGGCCCTGGGTGTCGCCCGGGCGCTCCGCACCCGGCTCGTCGCGGGGGCAGCCTGCGCGTGGCTCAGGGCCGCACGGTCAGCAGCGAGCAAGGCAGTTCGCTGAGCACCTGTTCCGCGGTGTTCCCGCGACACAGCCGTTCGGTCGCGGTCCGTCCGGTGAAGCCGACCACCGCGACATCCGCCGCGACCGTGCGGGCGACGGTCCACAAGATCGACTCCGGAGAGCCGAACGCGACGTGTGCGACGTAGCGCGGTGAACTCCGCTCGGCCTCGAGCACCCGTGCCATCTGCGCTTCGAGACGGATCCGCCGCTCACGCAGCTCCTGCTCCAGCGCGGGTACGGAATCCGGGCCGGAGGCCAACGCGTGGTCGCACGCGTGCACCACGTGCAGCTCCGCACCGCGCCAGTGCGCCAGGTGCAGGGCGTGGGCGATCACCGGATCGCAGCCGTCACCGAGGTCGGTGCCGACCACCACCTTCCGGTGCTGGATCCCGTGGTGCTTGGCCACCCACACGGGCACGGTGCTCTGCAGGATGACCCGGGCAGCAGTGCTGCCGACCAGCGATCCGCCGCGGCCACGCTTCCGGCGGGTGCCCATGAGAACGAGATCGAAACCCTCGGTCTCGGCACAGCGCACGATCTCGTCGGCTGGGGCACCGAACAGGAGCTCGCGATCGGCCCGCACCGCCTGTTCGGCGGCCGCGGCGATCCATGCGTCGAGCGCCTGCTCGATGGCGGGCAGGTCGCCGTCATCCGAGCTGTCGCCCACGTGGTCGAGGCCGGCAAACACGTGGGCCAGGGTGAGTTGGCCGCCGAGCTCGCCAGCCAGCACCCTGGCCTGCTCGAGCGCGTCTTGGGAGTCGCGAGTGATCGTGCCGGGTGATTCGTCGGAGCTGAAGTGCACCGGCACCAGGATCTTCTCATAGGGTTCCATGGGCGAGCCTCCGTGGGCAAAGGGTGGTCAGCTGGCTGCGCGGGGGAACACCACGACCGGGACCGGCGACACGCGCAGCACCTCCTCGGCGACGCTCCCGAGGATCCAGTGGCGCCAACCCGATCGGCCATGGGTCGACATCGCCAGCATCGAGATCTCGTTCTGCGGCTCGCTGGCGAACTGGGCGATCGCCCGCACCACGTTCTCGGAGCTGACCACCTCGGTGCGCACGTCGACTCCCGGAAACTCAGTGGTGAGCTTCGCGATCGCCTCCCGTGCCTCGGCGATCTCGTCGGCCAGACCCGGCGACGAGAGCGGTGGAGCGAACGGCGCGCCCTGCGGGGCGGTGCGCAGATCGACCACCACGTGCAACAGGGTGATGCCTGCGCCGAGTGCCTTCGCCAGGCCCGTTGCCTCGGGGAACGCGTGCCGCGATTGCGGCGAGAAGTCGGTCGTGAGCAGGATGCGCTTCATGTCCGGAGAACGATTCGTCGCCGCGGCGTGTTTCAGCCGCGGCCGGCGTGCGATTCGTGCTCCGCACTCGGGCCCACGGGAGTGCCGCACTTCGGCCCGGACCCGATTCCCGCCGCTCGCCCGGGAGTCCGTGTCGCGTGCGCCCGCTGGGTCCGGCACGGCCGCATTCCGCGACACCGCCACCCGCGCGCCTCCGCTGGTTCGGCTGCGTTCCTTGCACCCCCCGGGGTCTGCGCCGTGCCGCGCCGCCCCGTTGCAGCCCCCTCGCGGGGAGCTGCTTGGCTCGCTACTTATGCAGAGAACTTCGGCGGCAAGCCACTAGAGTTGGCTGCCGGCCCACGGAGGTCACTCCACATGCGAATGTACCAGCAAGTCCTCGTCGGTGTCGACTTCCGCGAGATCGGCGAGCAGGAAGAGGAGTTGCTCACCACGGATGCGGAAGAGGCCGTGGCCCGCGGCCTGCTCGAGGCAGAAGCGAGCGGCGCGAAGCTGACCTTCGTGCACGTGTTCCCGGCCTCCGCCCGGATGCGCGCCCACATCGAGGATGCTGGCGACAGCGCCGGCACCATCCTCGCCGCGGTGCGTCAGGCGCTGCTGAACCTGGTGAAGCGAGCCGAGCGGCGGCGGATCACCGCCGAGGCCAGGAGCCTGTTCGGCGTCCCTTCGGAGGCGATGGCGGAACTGGTCGCGACCGAATCGTTCGATCTGGTGGTGGTCGGAACGCGGCAGCAGCGCGGACTGCGGCGGGCACTGTTCGGCAGCACCGCGAGTCGCGTGATGATGACCTGCCGCTGCCCGGTGATGATCGCACAACACCAGCCGCGGCGACGGTTCGACCGCGTGCTGATCGCCAGCGATGGCTCGGAGTTCGGCACCCAGATCATCCGCCAAGGACTCATCCAGGCGCACATCAACGGTAGCCGCCAGGTCGAGGTCTGCCACGCGGTCGTGAATTGGTTCGAGGGACGGTGGCACCGCGCCGGTCTGGCGCGCGCTGCGATCGAGCGCGAGCATGCCGAGGAGAAGCAGGCCGCGGAAGCACAGCTGCAACAGCAGATCGACGCACTGGTCGCGGAGCTGGGTGTGGCACGTCCGCAGTTGGTGGTCGCCACCGGATCGCCCGCCGAGGTGATCTATCAGCGGGCGCAGACCCTCGGCGCCGAGCTGGTGGTCATGGGGCTGGTCGGTCGTGGCGGCTTGCAGCGGTTCTGGTTCGGCAACACGGCGGAGCGCGTCCTGCCGGAGCTGCACTGCTCGTTGCTGACCCTGCGTCCAAGCGATCCGGTGGTCGTCGCTCCCTAGCCCGGACCATTCATGAGCAGCGTCGCGAGATCGTGCAAGGTTGTCGGGGGCGAGAAGAACGGCAGGTTCTGCCGGGAGGCGGGGTGCTCCCCCGTCCAGGAGGAGGTTCCGACGTTCGACGAAGCCAGCAGCGACCTTGCGCGATCGCAGCAGCTCGGTCATGCGTGGTTCGGGCCAGGAGTCTGCGCCACGGGATGACAATCCATGAGGTCCACCCCCTCCCGCACCCGTCATCCCCCGAAAGCTCCGCCGAATCCACCTGTTCGCCCGTGTCTCCGGGCGGCGACCCGCGCCGAGATTCTCGAGCCTCCTGACTCGCCCTGCCGTGGCGCAGAATCCTAGCCGTGGGGCAGTGGCTTTGGACGCTCTCCGGGTGGGCCTACTCGCTGCTGGTGCTGCTGTGCCTGCTCGGCGCGCTGCTGCGCAAGCGTGAGCCGGCCCAAGCGCTGGGGTGGTCGCTGGCGATCGTGTTCCTGCCGGTCCTGGGACCGGTCTCGTTCTTGTTGATCGGCACGCGGCAGATCAGCCCTCGGCTGGCACGCAAGGTGCGGCACCGGTCATTGTTCGAACAAGAGAAGTCGGTCGAGCGGGTGCTCGCCGAGCACGGCCGCGACGTCTCGCGTGCGCCCGAGGAGTCCCGGTGGGGGTCGCTCGGCCGCATGCTCGAGGAGCTCGGGCAGGGGCCGCGGCGCGTCGGCAACCACGCCGAGCTGTACACCGACGGCAAGCTGGCGTTCGCTGCCATCGAGGCGGCGATCTGCGCCGCCCGCCACCACGTGCACATCGAGTCCTACATCTTCCGCGACGACTCGCTGGGGCGACGGATGATCGGGCTTCTGTGCGAGAAGGCGCGCGCCGGGGTCCAGGTGCGGCTGATCCTCGACGGAATCGGGGCGCTGCTCGGCTATCGGCTGCGTCGCGAGTTGGCGCGGGCCGGGGGACACGCGGTGGCGTTCCTGCCGCGCCTGGCCAGTCCGAATCTCCGCAACCACCGCAAGATCGTGGTGTGCGACGGTGCGGTGGGATTCTTCGGTGGCCTGAACGTGGGCAGCGAGTACCTCGGCCGCGGCAAGACCCGCGATCGCGACTGGGCCGACATGCACATGCGTCTGGCCGGTCCGTCGGTTTGGGATCTGCAGTGGATCTTCGTCGAGGACTGGGATTTCTGCACCGGCGAGTTCCTCGAGGGTACGGACTACTTCGCCCCGTCCGAAGGGGTGGGTGAGGCAGCCGCGCAGGTCATCGCGGGAGGGCCGGACGAGCGCCCGAACCCGGTGCGGCAGGCGTTCCTCGGTGCGTTCGTGCGTGCCCGCCGGCGCATTCTGATTGCCACCCCGTACGTGGTTCCAGACCAGGGATTGCGCGACGTTCTCGAGTTGGCAGCGCGATCGGGCATCGAGGTGATCGTGGTGACACAACACCCGCCGCCCGACCACCAGCTGGCATTCCTGTGCACGCTCTACTACGTGCGCGAGCTCGAGGAAGCAGGCGTGAAGGTGTTCGGCTACCGCCCTGGGGTGATGCACGCGAAGGCGGTGGCGGTCGATGGCGAGTGGGCGATGGTGGGTACGGCGAACCTGGACAACCGCAGCATGTTCCTGAACTTCGAACAGATGACGTTGTTCGACGGCGCGGTCGAGGCCGCCGCGGTGACGGCGGCGATCGAACGGCTCCTGCTGGACTCCACGCGGCTCGACGCGGCGTGGTTGCGCGGTCGCCCCTGGCTGCAGCGGGTGCTGATCCAGCCGGCCCGCCTGCTGGCGCCACTGATGTGACGGCAGGTCCGCCCTATCGCGGCCAAGGCCGCACCCAAGGGCTTGGGTGAGCGCGGCGCTGCGCGCCGCCATGAGGCGTCGGCCGCTTGCTTGTCAGAGCTTCCGGTGCCGCTGCTCGCTGGGGAATCAGCTGCCCAGGTGCCTTGGAAGGTACCGGAGAGTCCTCGCGTGCTGGCACGATCCGCGGCCCCTCCAGCTCAAGAACCCAGCCGCGCTACGCACCTCGGCCCAGCCCGGCGAGGGATCCGGCGTGCTGCAATACCCTGCTGACCCAATGCCCACGGAGCGATCCAGCATGACCACCGAACAGGCGACCACGGCCGCCGACCTGATGCACACCGAAGTGATCACCCTCCAGGTCGACGCGTCGATCGAGGAAGCGGTGCAGACCTTCGAGGAGTTCCACATCCAAGGTGCCCCGGTGCTCGACCAGGCGGGCAAGCTGGTCGGCGTGTTGACGTCGGCGGACATCGCCCGGACGGGACACGTGCGCGGGAACCGGATCGAGGCGCGGCGCGGCGACTCGTACTTCGCGGACACGGACAGCGAAGGTGAGGACGACGAGGACTTCGCGGACAAGGACGAGTTCAGCGACGAAGCGCTGGGCAGCGATCGGGTCGGCGACTGGATGACGCCGCGGGTGGTTTCGGTGAGGCCGACCACCACCCTCAAGGAGATGTGTGGCGTGATGATCGCCGAGTCGATCCATCGCGTTCTGGTGGTCGAGCGCAACCAACTGCGCGGGATCGTGACCGCGTTGGACGTGGTGCGGCACGTGGCGGAGCGCGGCTGACGAGCGCGGCCCGGGTCGCGCCCGAGTCAGGGAAGCTCCAGCTCGACTTCGACCGGCAGGTGGTCGGACAGCCGCCGCCAAGGGTCGCCGCGCAGCACGGCCACCGAGGTAAGCCGGAAGCCGCGGAAGTACACGCGATCGAGCGCGAGCAGCGGCCGATGGGCGGGGAAGCTCCGCCGTTCCCCCGGTGGCAGGTCCCACAGTGCGTTGTGCAGCAACCCGGTGCGACGTGCCTGCCGGTCGAGCGATCCGGCCCAGTCGTTGAAGTCGCCGCACGCCAATACCGGACGGCTTGGGTCGGTCGGCAGCGCCTCGATCAGCTTGAACCACTGCCGGCGGCGTTGGCGGCCGGTCAGGCTGAAGTGGGTGTTGAGCGTCTCGATCTCGCCGTCCCCGTCGCGCAGCGTGGCGTGCAGAATGCCGCGCCGCTCGAAGAAGGACTCGCTCACGTCACGGTTGTGGTGCCGTGCCACGGGCATGCGGGCGAACGTCGCGTTGCCGTGGCAACCGCTGCGGTAGAACGCGTTCGGTCCGAACACGTGCTGGTGACCGAGGACCCCGGTGATGAAGTGGCATTGCTGCAGGTCGGCGTCGATCCCGTGGTACACCTCCTGGCAGAGCAGCACGTCGGGGTTACGCTCGGCGATCGCATGCACGGCGTCATGGAGGATGGTTTCCACGGCCCGAAGGCCGCGGCTGCGGACCCCCTTGTGCAGGTTGTAGGTGATGACGCGCACCAAGGTCACGTTACGCGATCGTCGCGCGGAATCCCGGGCCTCGCCGCGCGCGGCGAGGTGGACTCATGAGCGACTTGCCGGCGGCGCTGCGCGATCCCGCGGCTTATCCGCACCGACCCGCGCGAGTCGAGTGGCTGCAGACACACATCTCGTGGCTGTTCTTCGCTGACCACCTGGTCTACAAGGTGAAGAAGCCGGTGGAGCTGGGGTTCCTCGACTTTCGCAGCATCGATGCGCGTCGGCACTACTGTGCCGAAGAGGTGCGACTCAACGCGGCGCTGGCTCCGGGCGTGTATCGGCGGGTGGTTCCGATCCGAAGCGATGGCGGTGCGGTGCGGGTCGGCGAGGGACCGGGCGAAACCGTCGACTGGGCGGTCGAGATGGAGCGACTTCCCGCCGAGGGGATGCTCGATCGCCTGCTCGACGCCGGGGACCTGGACAACGCGCGGATGCGGGAAATCGCCCGCGTGATCGCCGAGTTCCACGCCGCGGCGGCCACCGGCCCAGGCGTGGACGAGCACGGGGCGTTCGCCGCGGTGCGGCAGAACTGTGTCGACAACTTCACCGAAACCGAGCACCTCGCCGGCTCTGCAGTGCTGTCCGAGCGTCTGCACGACTTCCTGCGCGGGCGGGCGATGGCGTTCCTCGACGACCGGCGACAGCTGTTCGAACGTCGGGTGCTGGGCGGTCGGATCCGCGAAGGCCACGGCGATCTGCACGCCGGGAACATCTGCTTGGTGGAGCAGCGCGTGGTGGTGTACGACCGCATCGAGTTCAGTGCGCGGTTCCGCTGCGGCGACGTCGCCGCGGATCTGGCATTCCTGCTGATGGACCTCGACCTGCGGTGCTTCCGCGCCTTCTCGGGGTTCTTGCAGCACGATTACGTGGCCCGCACTGCGGATCACGAGCTGGGCGAGCTGGTGCCGTTCTACAAGAGCTACCGGGCCTACGTGCGGGCCAAGGTGAACGCGCTCGGGCTCGCGGCACTCCACCCGATCGAGCGGGCCGAGGCCGAGGCGCGGGTGCGGGGCTACTTCCACCTGGCCGCGAGCTACGAAGTCCCACCGGCGCTGATCTTGTGCTGCGGGTTGCCGGGGAGCGGCAAGAGCTACCTCGCGCCGTTCCTCGCCCGCCCGTTCGAAGCCGTGCTGCTCAACAGCGACCGCGCCCGCAAGCGTGCCGCGGGGCAGCCGGCTGCGTCGCACCGCGAGGAGGCGCTGGGCGAAGGGATCTACACCGAGGATCGTTCGGAGGGGGTCTACGCCGACCTCCTCGCCCGCGCTGAAGCCCTGGTGGCCGAGGGGCGCACCGTGGTGGTGGATGCCGGCTTCCGCACCCGGGAACGGCGCCAGCCCTTCGCCGCGATGGCGCAGCGTGTCGGTGTGCGGCTGGTGGTGGTCCACGCCGACCCGCCGGAGTCGGTGATCCTCGAGCGGCTGGAAGCGCGGGAAGCCGGTAACGCATCGGCGAGCGACGCGGGGATCGGGGTGTACCGCGGGCTGAAGGACGAGTTCGAGCCGCCGGACGAGTTCGGTGGGGACGTGGTGCGGTTCGAGGGTTCGGTGCACCCCAGCGTGGCGACCGCGGGCGTGATCGATCGGCTGGTGTAGATCCTTCGTCGCTCAGCGCACGGTTTCCGCGGCCTTCTGGTCGACCGCCTTCTCGTCGACCGGCTCGACCGGCGCCGGTTCCACCCGGTGGTGTGAGATGTGCAGGCCGACCAACCGCGCGACGAGCACGGTCAGGTACAGCTGGCCGATCATCGCCTCGGTGGGGGCGAGTAGCCGAGACACGTGGTTGCCCGGCAGCAGATCGCCGTAGCCGAGCGTGGTCAGGGTCACGAAGCTGAAGTACAGCTCGGCGTGGAGCGTGTCGAGGTGGGCGGCAGGGAGCCCGGGTGCGTTGGTGGTGGTGATCAGGGTGTTGGGCAGGAACTGGGCGACCAGCCCGTACAGGTAGGCGAACGCCAGGCCGATCAGTACGTACACGCACACCGCCGCCCAGATCCGGTCGACGTCGACCCGGCCGCGTGCGACCACGTGACACACCGCGATGCAGGTGACCTGCACCAAGAAGGCGACCGTCACCAGCCGAGCACCGACCTGGATAGCGCGTTGGCTCAGCGATTCCGGCGTGTCGTCGAGGCCGTAGGTCAACGCCGCGATCCCGAGTCCGACCGCCAGCACCAGCAGCGTCTGGGCGATCCGTAGCTCCATGCGGCGCACGTGCAGGGCGCGCAGGGCGGCGTACAGCGTCAGCCAGAACGCGGCGACCCAGCCGACCTTGCCGATCTGGCCCGCGCCGAGTCGGGGATCGAGCAGCGGATACAGCATGCCCAACAACGAGAGGGACAGCAGCAGGCGGCGGTAGTCGCGAGCGCGCCGGGCACAGGTCATGTGCGCCTCATGGTGCGGTGCATCGGCCAGAGTCTATCCGTGCCGCAGCACGGTCGGCGCGGTGCGGCGCGAGATCCCGCACCCGCCGAGTCGTGGCCCTTCAGTTCGGCCCGAGGAACACTTCTTCGATCTCGCGGTGGGTCTCGCCAGTGACCACCGTGACCTCGATCTTCGCTCCGGGTTTCAGGGCGGCGCGCTGGATCCTGCCGATGATCGGGATCCGCTGGGCGCCGAACGGATCCAGCGTGACCGCCGGGGCGGGAATCACCAGCTGGACCGGCGAGCCGGGCTTCTGCGCGATGCGGAACTCGGCGCGGTGCGGCAGTTTGTTGACCAAGTGCAGCGAGTACACGTTGGTCACCACGTCGCCGTCGAGCGTGTACGGCACGCCCTTGACGCGCAGCACGCGGGCTTCGAACGCGGTGCGGCCCGAGGCCATCACCAGGAACACCACCAGCCCGATCACCAGCAGCACGCCGTAGAGCGCGGTGCGGGGCCGAAGCAGTCGGCGCTTCAAGCCGTGGAACCCGGCCTGCGAGTCGTAGCGGATCAGACCACGGGGTTGCCCGATCTTGTCCATCACGTCGTCACAGGCATCGACGCAGTTGGCGCAGCCGACGCATTCGAGCTGCGTACCGTTGCGGATGTCGATCCCGGTCGGACACACCGACACGCAGCGGAAGCAGTCGATGCACGCCCCGCGGTCGGTCTCCTTGTAGTGCTTGCGCGGCTCGCCCCGCGTGCGGTCGTAGCCGACATTCACCGTGTGTTCGTCGTACAGCACGCTCTGCAGGCGGCCGTACGGGCAGATCACGATGCACAGCTGCTCGCGAAACCAGGTGAAGTTGAAGTAGATGATCGCCGTGAACACCAAGATGAAGGTGAACGCGGTCGGGTTGTGCGACGGTGGGCTGACCGTCGCTTCGAACACCTTCTCCACCGGCATGAAGTAGCTCAGGAAGGTGTGCGAGAGGATCAGCGAGAGGCCGAGGTAGATGGCCCACTTGAGCCCGCGGCGCCACACCTTCTCGAACCCCCAGCCCGACTTCGCGAGCCGTTCGCGCTGTCCGGCCGAGCCCTCGATCCAGCGCTCGATGCGCCGGAACACGCCCTCCAGGAACACGGTGTGCGGGCAGGCATATCCGCACCACAACCTGCCCCACAGCGAGCTGATGACGTACAGCGAGAACGCCAACCCGGTGACGAAGAAGAACGCCAGGTAGAAGTCCTGTGCGTTGTAGGTGTTGCCGAGCAGGAAGAACTGCCGGCGGCCGATGTCGATCAAGATCGCCGGGTTGCCCCCGATCTTGACCCACGGCACCACCAGGTAGATGGCGATCAAGATCCCCCAGAGGATCTTCTTGCGCCGCTGGAAGCGCCCCTTGACGTCCGCCGGGTGGATCTTGCGGTGCGACCCGTCCGGGTTGATGGTGTAGAGGCTGTCCAGATTGGGGACGCGCCTCTCGGTGGTCACGGTCATTTCTCGGGCGTGCCCTCCGGCGCCTTGCCCGGACGGTTGGTGTGCTTGATCGCGCCGAGCACGTAGGCGACCACCTGTTGGCGCTTCTGGGCACTCAGCAGCGTCTTCCACGCCACCATGCCCTGCCCTGGCCGGCCGCCCTCCGAGACGACCTTGTAGATCGTCTCGGCGCCCGGTCCGTGGATCCAGTGCTTGTCGGTGAGGTTGGGGCCGACCAGTCCGCTGCCGTCTGGCTTGTGGCAGGTCGCGCAGTTGGTCTCGAAGATCTGTTTGCCGGCCTCCAGCATCTTGGGCAGCTTGGCGTACTCCTCGAGCATCGCGCCGGTGACCGGCTTGGTCTTGGCCTCGAGTGCGAGGTGGGCCTCGTACTCGTTGTCGAAGTGGGCCGTCGAGGACGGCCCGAGGGCGGTGCCGTGGTAGTACAGCCAGTAGACCACCGAGAAGATGCACGCCAGGTAGAAGGTCCACAGCCACCAGCGCGGCAGGTAGTTGTCGAACTCGTGGATGCCGTCGAACTCGTGCTCGCGCAGCTTGTCGATGTACTCGCTCATGGCCGGGTCTCCGTGGATCGGGTCGTGGTCTCGTCGTCAAGCAAGGGCAACTGGGCCATCGTCGTGTAGTGGTTGGCGCGCTTGCGCGAGCAGGCCCGCAGCAGCACCAGCGCGAAGATGGCCAGGAAGAACAACATCACGCCGATCGGGATGTCGAGGAGCTGAGAGCTCTGGAACAGTTCTTTCCACATGTCGGTCTACTTCGCAGCTGTCGATTGGACCGGCCGCAGGTTCTGGCCGAGCCGTTGGAGATACGCAACCAACGCGATGAGCTTGCTGTCCGCGTCCGGTGGTTGCTTCATTTCGAGTTGTTGGGCGATTCGGCCGGATACTTCCCTGGCCTGCTTCAGGTAGCGCTCCGGCCCGGTCGCGATGTCCTCCTTGGTGTAGGGGACGCCGAGTGCCTTCATCGCCTTGAGGTTGTCGACGATGCGCTCATGGTCGAGCTTGGCGGTGGCCAACGAGGGGTATCCCGGCATGTTCGACCGCGGCGTCATGCTGCGCGGGTCGATCATGTGCTTGTAGTGCCACGAGTCGGGGTACTTGCCGCCGACTCGGGCGATGTCGGGGCCGGTGCGCTTGGAGCCCCACTGGAACGGGTGGTCCCACATCGATTCCTCGATCCGGCTGGGATCGCCGTAGCGCAGCTTCTCGTCGACGAATGGCCGGATCATCTGCGAATGGCAGACATAGCAGCCCTCGGAGACGTAGACGTCGCGGCCGGCGAGCTCCAGCGGGGTGTATGGCTTGACCGCCATCTCGCCGCCGGCGGCCAGCGGGATCTCCTTCTGGATGACGATTCCCGGCAGGAGCTGCACCAGACCACCGACCAGGACCGCGAGGGTGACCAGCAGGCTGAACGCCAGCGGACGGCCCTCGAGGATGTGGTGCCAGGTGAACTGCCCACCGAGGCTGGCCGCGCGCAGCTTGAAGGCGACCACGACCACCAACATCATGAACCCGACCAGCCCTAGGATCGCCAGTCCGGCCTCGCCGATCGACATCAGGTAGGCCAGCACCAACCCGGCGACCGTCAGGATCACCGGGCTGCCGAACACCAGCCGCGCGGTGCTGGCCTGGACCGGCACCTTCTCCAGCACGCTCACCTCGGTCTCGGCCTGGACCGGCTGACCGGAGCGTGCGGTCTTCCACAGGTTCCAGGTCATCATCAACCAGCCGACGATGAACAGCAGACCGCCGAGGGCGCGCATGTGGTACATCGGCATGATCTTGTCGATCATCTCGACCCAGTCACCGTACTGGAGCGCGCCGGTCGCCGCGTCCTTCGCCCGCCACATCAGGCCACTGGTGATGCCGCTGACCCACATCGACGCGACGTAGAACAGGATGCCGATCATCGCGATCCAGAAGTGCAGGTCGGCGGCACCCTTCGAGTGCAGCTTGGTGCCGTAGAGCCGCGGCACCAGCCAGTAGAACATCCCGGCCGCCATCATGCCGTTCCAACCGAGTGCGCCACCGTGCACGTGGCCGATGATCCAATCGGTGTAGTGACCGAGCGCGCTGACGCTCTTGACCGACAGCAGCGGCCCTTCGAACGTCGACATGCCGTAGAAGGTCACGCCGGCGACGAAGAACTTCAGCACCGGATCGCTGCGCACGCGGTCCCACGCACCGCGCAGCGTCAGCAGCCCGTTGAGCATCCCGCCCCACGACGGCGCCCACAGCATCAGACTGAACACCATGCCGAGCGACTGTGCCCAGTCGGGCAGCGCGGTGTACAGCAGGTGGTGCGGGCCGGCCCAGATGTAGATGAACACCAGCGCCCAGAAGTGCACGATCGACAGCCGGTAGCTGTACACCGGGCGATCGGCGGCCTTGGGCAGGAAGTAGTACATGATCCCGAGGATCGGTGTGGTGAGGAAGAACGCCACCGCGTTGTGCCCGTACCACCACTGTGTCAGCGCATCCTGGGCCCCCGCGAAGATCCCGTAGCTCTTGGTCAGCGACACCGGCAGCGCCAGGTTGTTGACGATGTAGAGCATCGCGATCGTGATGATCGTGGAGATGTAGAACCAGATCGCGACGTAGATGTGCTTCTCGTTGCGGACCGCCAGCGTCCAGAAGAAGTTCACCGCGAACGCCACCCACACCAGCACTACCGCGAGGTCGAGGAACCACTCCAGCTCGGCGTATTCCTTCGACTGCGTGATGCCGAACGGCAGGGTCAAGGCGGCGCCGAGGATGATCAGCTGCCAGCCCCACATGTGGATGCCGGACAGCAGGTCGGACGCCAGCCGGGTCTTCAGCAACCGCTGCGTCGAGTAGTAGACGCCGGCGAACATCATGTTGCCCACCAGCGCGAAGATCACCGCGTTGGTGTGCAGCGGCCGCAGCCGGCTGAACACCAGGAACGGGGTGTACTCGGAGAAGTTGAGCTGGTGGAAGGCCATCTGCAGCGCGCAGATCAGGCCGACCAGCATGCCGATCAATCCCCAGGCCACCGAGGCGAAGATGAACTGGCGGACCACCTTGTCGTCGTAGGTGATGCGCTTGGTCGTGAGAGAGCTGAGTGTGTCCATGGGGTCTGGATCAGTCGGGTTGTCGTGGGATGCTGTCCGAATCCGATTCGCTGGACGGCGCGCGGATCAAGTCGTCTTCGAGCGGAAGGAGGGCCAAACGGTCGGCGTGCTCGTGGTCGCCGCGGCTGACGCTCCAGGCGAACAGCGCGACCGCGCAGAGCGCCAGGAACAAACTGCAGGCGACCAGTACCGGTACGATGCTCATCGGCCCGGTGCTCCGCTCGGTTCGTGGGTCGCCTCGGCGTACCCCAGTGCGGTCGCTGCGGCGCGCGGGCGCAGGCGTACGGCCGTATGCCAGACCAGCAGCAGGGAACTCGCGGGCATCAGTACGGCACAGAGTAGCGGTGTCATCGCGCCGCCGAAGCACAGAGTCAAGGCGATCGCGTTGTACGCGGCCGCCAGCCACAGGTTGGTCAGCACCACGCCGTGCAGTCGCCGGGCGCCTTGCAGCACCAAGCGCACCGCGGCGCTGCCTTCGCCGAGGAAGAAGAAGTCGGCGCGAGATGGCAGTGCCGGTCGGTCGAGTCCGGCCGATCCGGCGCACCACGCTGCTTCGAACGCCGGCGCGTCGTTGAGGCCGTCGCCGACCATCATCGTGTCGTGGTGGTCGAGTTCGCGCACCAGGGCGGCCTTCTGCGCCGGGGCGAGCTCGCCGACTGCGTCCTCGGGGGCGACTCCGAGCCGTTCCGCGGCACTGCGCACCTTGCCCTGGCTGTCGCCGCTCAAGATCACCACCCGCTGCCCGGCGCGCTGCAGCCAGGCGATTTCGCTGCGGAACCCGGGGCGCAGGTGTTCGCGGATCGCGAAGCACGCTTCGACGTGGCCGTCGCAGGTGAACACGCACAGACGGCCGTCGCGCGGCCCGGAGCGCTCGGCGAACGCGTAGCTCTGCGCACCGAGCCGGTACTCGTGTCCCTGCCAGTGCGCGACCAGACCGCAACCGGGCTGTTCCTCGACCGCCAGATCGCCGAGGAAGTCGAACCCGGGGTCGGTCACCGCCGCGACGATCGCGCGGCTGACCGGGTGGTTGCTGGAACTCGCCATCGTCAGCAGCACGTCGCGGTGGGTCGGCGGAATCGGGCGCAGCGGTGCCGCGACCAGGTCGCCCCAGGTCAGCGTGCCGGTCTTGTCGAAGATCACCGTGCGTACGCGGCGCGCCTTGTCGAGCAGGCTGGTGGTGCGCACGTAGACCCCGAGGCGGCGCAAGCGGGCCAGAGCCAGGTCGAATGCCAGCGGTGTGGCGAGCCCGAGCGCGCAGGGGCAGGTGACCACCAGCACCGCCACCGTCACCTCGAGGGCGCGCGATGCGTCGAGCACCGACCACACCGCGCACGCCGTGGCGGCCAACGCCAACACCAACCACACGTAGCCGCGGTTGAGCCACACCCAGAACGGCGAGCGCGCCCGATCATCCCGGTCGCCGGCGGGGGTCGCCAGGAGCTTCAGGAGCTCCGAGTCGACGGCGTCCTCGACCGCGATGGCGCGTACCGCGTGCGGAGAGCGGAGGAAGGCCCCAGCGGGCACCAGCGCTCCGGCGCCGAACTCGGCGGGGCGGGATTCACCGTTGATCCAGTCGAGCGAGAACCGACCGCCCTGGTCGGCCAGCGCGCAGCGCGTCGGCACGAGGTCGCCGGGGGCGAGCAGCAGCAGATCGCCGCGGCGCACTCGGGCGACCGGGACCGACTCCAACCGTTCCGCGGCGATCCGCTTGGCGCGCAGGTGCTCCGCGCCGGTGTTGGCCAGCAGGTAGTCGCGGTTGCGTCGTACCGCGCGCTGCTGCAGGAATCGGCCGATCAGCATCAACGCGACGAACACCGTCACGGTGTCGAAGTAGCTCGGTCCGCCGCCGGTCAGGAACTGGTAGGTCGATCCGCCGAACGCCAGCAACAGCCCGAGGCTGATCGGCAGGTCGAGGTGCAACACGCGGTGGCGCAGGCCGACCAGCGCCGCACGAAAGAACACCGGTCCACCGACGACTACCGCGAGGCTCGACAGAGCGAACGACAACCAGTGGAACAGCGAGTAGGCCGGCCCGTCCGCCTCGGCCATGCCGAAGTAGCCGGCCAGCGCGAACATCATCGAGTTCAGCGCCAACGCCACGCAGACACCCATGCGCAGCAGCAACCCGCGCTCGCCGTGGGCGACCGGTTTGCCGGCGGGCGCCAGGCGGTAACCCAGGCGTTCGACATCGTCCAGGTAGGCGCCGACGTCGAGTCGCGTCGGATCGAACACCAACACCACCGAGCCGACTGCGGGATTGACCTCGATGTGCACCGCACCGACCCGCCGCCGCCAAAGCTCGTGGAGCACCCACACGCAGGCCGCGCAGTGGATGCCTTGGATGTCGAGGGGCAGGCGAACCTGGGTCGGCGAGACCTGGCCCGCGGCCAACGCGTCGTCCAGCCAGTCGCGCCGTGCTGGTTCGGGGACATTCCCGACCGGCTGGCCGCTACCCCCTCCTAGTGCGTAGAAGCGGTCGAGACCGGCCGAGTGCAGCCAGCCGTGCACGGCGCGGCAGCCAGTGCAGCAAAAGCGCGGATCCGCGCTCGCCGATGGCACCGGAAGGCCGCAGTGGACGCAAGATCTGCCGGGCACGTCACTGTTGGAAATTCGACGACGGGGGGTGGGTTCCGCCAGGGTTCCACCGGTCCGCCGTGGGCTCATGCACAGGGAATGACGACCGCCTTCGAGATTTTCATCTTCGGCTTGGCGAGCAGCCTGCATTGCGCAGGCATGTGTGGTCCCCTCGCTGCGTGCTCCGCTGCGGGTGGTTGGGTGGCGACCTCGTTCTACCACGGTGCGCGCGTGGTGAGCTACAGCGCGATCGGGGCGGCTGCGGGTGGGCTGGGTTCGGTGCTCGGCCAGCACGTCGACACCGGCACCCTCGGGGCGATCACCGCGTGGATCTCGACCGGACTCGGGATCGCGTTGCTCGCGCTCGGTCTCGGGTGGGGTGCTTGGCTCTCGGGTGTGGGGTCAGCCGCGGGTACGCAACCGATGGTGGTTCGCGTGCTGCGTCGCGTGCTGTCGCTCGGCCCCGCAGCGCGCGCGGTGTCCCTCGGGCTCCTCACTCCGCTGCTGCCCTGCGGCGTGCTGTGGATCGTGTTCGCGCGCGCGTTCATCACCGCACACCCGATCGATGGGGCGGCGACGCTCTCGTGGTTCGCATTCGGCGCGGTGCCGGCACTGCTCCTGGTGCAGGTGAACCTCGGATGGTGGAACACGCGGCTGTCGCCGCGAGCCCGCGGCTGGGTGTTCCGCGCCCTGATGGCGATCGCCGGCAGTGTCCTGGTCTACCGCGGGCTGGCAGCGCTGACCGGCACCGGCTCGTGCTGCCACTGACGCGTCCGACAGGGTCCCCGTCGAATTCTATGGAGCGCAACCAAGGTGCCCATGTGTGGTCGTTTTTCCGTCACGCGACCGCCTCGGCCTGGCTCTATGCTCCAACGCGTTCCGCGAACCGATCGGTTTTTCTCGGTCGGACACACCCATGTCTCCCACCAAGCTCGTCTCCCTCGTCCTCGCCTCCTTTGGGGTTGTCGGCTCCGTCCTGGTCGTGCCCGAATCCCCCCCAGCCGCGACCTGGAAGGTCGTCGCCTGGAACGACCTCGGCATGCACTGCATGGATGCCGACTACTCGGTCTTCTCCATCCTGCCGCCGTACAACACGTTGCAGTGTCAAGTGATCGACACCAACGGCAAGCTGGTGGCGGACGCCACCGGGCTCACGGTGACCTACGAGGCTGTGCCCGATCCCCAGGGGTCCATCAACCGCTCGTCGCAGGGCAAGACGAATTACTGGGCGTTCACCAAGACGCTGTACGGTGGATCGCCAACACCGGACACGGGGCTCGCCGGGCAGAACATGCCCGGGCCGACCAACACGCCGCAGCCGCTCAAGTTCGATGCCACGAGCAAGGTGTTTACTGCTGAGGGAATTCCTCTCACGCCGTACGACGACGCCGGCCACAAGCGCACGTACCCGATGATGCGGGTCTCGGTGCGCAGCGGTGCGCAGCTGCTCGCGACCACCGACGTGGTGCTGCCGGTGTCCGATGAGATGGACTGCAGTGCGTGCCACAAGTCCGGCGCGCCGACCACCGCCGAGCCGAACGAGGGTTGGGCCTACGACCGCAACCACGAGCGCGACTACCGGATCAACATCCTGCGGCTGCACGACAACTTCCAGATCCTCAACCCCACCTACCTGGCGGCGCTCAAGACCGCGGGGTACAGCGACAAGGGGTTGTACGACACCGTCGCGACGCGCGGCCAGCCGATCCTGTGCGCCAAGTGCCACGCATCGAATGCGCTGCCAGGCACCGGCATCGCGGGAATCAAGCCGCTGACCGAAGCGATCCACGCCTTCCACGCCGGCGTCAAGGACCCGGTGACCGGCAAGACGCTGGGCTCCGAGACCAACCGCGCGGCCTGCTACCGCTGTCACCCGGGCTCCGAAACGCGGTGTCTGCGCGGGGCGATGGGCGGTGCGGTGGCGACCGACGGCTCGCTGGCCATGAGCTGCCAGCAGTGCCACGGCAACATGGCCGACGTCGGCGCCGCGAACCGCGTCGGTTGGTTGGCGCAGCCGAGCTGCCAGCAGTGCCACACCGGCACCGCCGTGGCCAACAACGGCGAGATCCGCTATACGACCGTGCTCGACGCGTCGGGCAAGCCGCGCCAGGCGGTCAACCAGACCTTCGCCACCAACCAGAACGTGCCCAGTCAGGGCTTCGACCTGTACCGCTTCTCGGTCGGTCACGGCGGGCTGCGCTGTGAGGCGTGCCACGGTTCGACCCACGCGGTCTACCCGAGCATCCACGGCAACGACAACGTGCAGAGCCGCAACCTGCAGGGCCACGTCGGCACGCTGGTGCAGTGCGACGCCTGCCACCGCTCGATGCCCGAAGTGCGCCTCGACGGGCCGCACGGGATGCACCCGGTCGGAGCGGATTGGGTCGACTGGCACGGAGACGCCGCCAAGGCACTCGGCGCCGCCGCGTGCCGCGCTTGCCACGGCCTCGACTACCGCGGCACCGTGTTGTCGCAGTCGCACTCCGACCAGACCCTGAGCACCAAGTTCGGCGCCAAGACGTTCTTCCGCGGTGCGCGCATCTCCTGCTACGCGTGCCACAACGGGCCGAGCAGCGAGCGTGCCAACCCGAACCGTCCGGCGGTTGCGCAGGATGCGACCGGCGCCACCACCGACCAACCGGTGGTGATCCAGTTGCAGGCGACCGATCCGGACAGCAACCCGTTGACCCTGCGCATCGTCGGGCAGCCGCAGGCCGGCCGCGTGGCGCTGTCCGGGACCACGGCGACTTACTACCCGGATCCGGGGTTCGCGGGCATCGACTCGTTCACCTTCGCTGCGTGGGACGGTGCGATCGACTCGAACCTCGCGACGGTGCGCGTCACCCGTCGTGCGACCTCGAGCAACTACGGTGACGGCTACCCCGGCACCAAGGGTGTGGTCCCCTCGCTGACGGCCACCGCGCCGACGCTGGGCACCACGGTCCAGATGACCATCGGCAACAGCAGTGGTGCGTCGACCGGCGCGATGCTCCTGGCATCGCTGGAGCGCGCGTCGCTGATCTCCATGCTCGGCGGTCGGATCCTCACCGAACTGGACCTGCAGGTCGTGCTGCAGCTGCCGGCGACCGGCACCACGATCGGCTCCGCGATCCCCGACAATGCGAGCTTGATCGGTGCCGGCGTGTTCGCGCAGGTCATCCAGGTGGATGCCGGTGCGCGCCACGGCGTGTCGTTCAGCCGCGGTCTGGAACTCCGGCTCGGTCGGTAGACGGGGTGTGACGGGTTGGCCGGTGAGTCGGCCGGCCCGTTGTCCATCCGTGACCGAGCCGCGCGATCGCGCCGCGGCCGGTCGAAGCCTCGGCGGAAAGGCCGGGCTAGTGAAGGAGGACTGCCGCGTCGAGCGTCGCCACCTGTCCTCCCGTCGTCGCGCGCTCACCGCGACTGCGATTCCTGTCGCCGCCGTCGGTGGGGACGGGCTACGGGAGGATGAACTCCCGCTCGGCGTCGCGGACCACCAGCACCGGACAGGGCGCCTTGCGCACCACGCGTTCGGCGGTGCTGCCGATGAGCACGTGCGACAGACCGGAGCGGCCGTGAGTGGGCATGACGATGAGGTCGGCCGCCGCGTCTCGGGCCATCTGGATGATCTCGACGAACGGCGTCCCCTCGCGCAGCAGGTACTCGACCTCCACGCCGGTCGCCGCGGTGCCGAACGACTTCAGCCGCTCGAGCACCTCGGGCTTGATGTCGTCCACCATGACGGGGGGGACCGTGCCCATGCCGATCGGCACGGGCGCGAACGGCAGCTCCATCACGTGCGCCAGCAGGAGCCGGGCGGAGAACGCCCGCGCCAGTTCGAGCCCGTAGGAGATCGCCTTCTCCGAGGAGTCGGAGAAGTCGATCGGGACCAGGATCTTGCCGAGCTGGATCACGCGTCAGTCCTTTGCCTTGACCTTGATCTTGGCAGCCGGCGTGGGCTCGGTCTTGGGGAATTCCAGCGTCAGGATGCCCTTCTCGTAGGTCGCGTCGACCTGGTCGCTGCGCAGACCGCTGGGGAGGGTCAAGGAGCGCGAGAACGACCCGTATTGGTGCTCCACGCGGTGGAATTCCTTGTCCTTCTTCTCGTCCTCGAACCGCCGCTCGGCGGTGACGACCAGTTGGTTGCCGAGGATCTGCACGTCGATGTCTTCCTCCTTCAGGCCCGGCAGCTCGAGCGAGACGGTGAGCGACTTCTCGCTCTCGGCGACGTTGACCGCGGGCGCGAGCCCGGACTGGAAGACCTCGGGGAGTCGGTTGCCGAGCGCGGCGAAGGGGGAGTCGAGGAATCGGTCGAACAGCGTCGACAGCGAGTCCTGGGTGCGGTGGTGGCCACGGGGCCAGAGTGCGAGCTTCATCGGTAGTCCTCCTAGTTGGGTGATGGAACCGCCAAAACGAGCACTCGGCGTCAGGGCAAAGTAATCGACCTGAGGACCGAGTACACAGCCGGTTGCGACGCCGTGCAGGACACGCAGGCGTCCGAACCGAAGTCGTGCGGGCAGGTGCGGCACTGCTCGAGCTTCGCCCGCGCGCTCTGCAGCTCCTGGAACTCAACCTGCAGGGACCCGATGCGGTCGCCGACGAGTTCGATCTGACGGTCCAGGGCCTCGGACATCCCGTCGATCGCGTCGCGCACTTCGCTGGGGTTCGGGGCCATCATCTCCTGGATCTCCTTGAGCGAGAGACCCAGGCCTTGCAGGCGCTTGATGTTGGCTACCCGCTTGATCTGTTCCGGCGTGTAGAAGCGGAACTTGCCCGAACTCCGGCGGGCTGGCTTGATCAACCCGAGCTCCTCGTAGTAGCGGAGGGTTCGAAGGTTGGTGTCCGCTCGCTTGGCGAACTCGCCGATTTGCAGCAGCTCTTCAGGCATGGGATCGGTGTGGGGTGCAGGGGAGAGCGGTCGGTGACCAGTGCGTGAGGATACGAGGTCGTGGCGACAACCGACCGGGGCACAAGGGCGGCTCATGGGTGGTCCGAGTGCGGTGCGGGAGGGTTCGTTCGGGCGGATGCTGCCTCGGCGAGTCGCGTGCGCGCCAGCGCGAACGCCCGGCGCACTGCCGGATCGGCCCCGAACTGGGGCGCGTCGATCGTCGTGGTCACTTCGAACTCCGCTTCCGCGGTGCGCAGCGCCAGGCGCACCTGCAGGGTGCCCGCCACGGCGGCAACCGTCACTTGGCACGTGAGGATCCGCGGGCAAGTGCGGAACAACTGTCCGGCTTCCGCATGGCACAGGCTCTCGGTCCGATTCGAGTGCGGACAGTCGAGGAACGTGACCCTGGCGGTCTGGCTGCGTGAGCCGTGGTTCATCAGCGTCCCTCCCGCTTGGTGCGGTGACTTGCAGGTTGGCCTTGGACGATACATGACCCGGGTGCCGCATCTGTCTGGCGACGCGGCTCAGGAGGGGTCGAAGCTAGCCCGCGGATTCGGACAGCTGCATGGCCTGCGGTGCGCACATGCTCCGGAACAGGTGCGTAGGGGCGGGATCTACGCACTGTTCCCCAATGGGCCGCGCCCTTCGCCCGATCGCGAGCCTCGGCCCGATCGGGTGGGATTGACGCTCACGAACTCCCAACGATCAGGAGCGGTGTGCCCATGGCTGCGAGTCCCACGATTGCCCCGGCCGACCCCGTGCTCACCCGCGAAACCGACGATGCGCTGATGTCGCGGCTCGCCGCGGGCGAAGTCGAGCCCGCGATCCGTCAGCTGCAGCAGCGTCACCGGGGACGAGTCCAACGACTCGCGGAACGCATCGTGGCGGACCGACACCTGGCGGAGGACGTGACCCAGGAAGTGTTCGCCAAGGTGTTCCTGAAGGCGCACCTGTACGAGCCCGGCACCAGCTTCCGCGCGTGGGTGCTGGAGATCACCCGCAACCAGGCGCTGAGCGCGGTGCGCGCGGCCCGTTGCCGGCCGCGTGCCATCACCTTGCTCGGGCTCGACGACCCGGCGCACGACGGCGACCACGGTGCCGGGGTGCTGGAGCGAGCCTACGAAGACCGACGTTCGGAGGAGCGCGAGTTCATGCGCGTGTTCGCCGCCGAACTCGCCGCGCTACCCGCGCCCTACCGCGAGGTGTTCGAGCAATGCGTCGTCGCGGGGCGCCCGTATCGCGAGGTCGGCGCACAGCTCGGCTTGCCGATCGGCACGGTGGCGATCCGCATCATGCGTGCCCGCCAGCGGCTGTTTCGCCAGCTCGGCCACCATCTCGGCCGGTTGCGGCGTCCGCCCGCCTGCGTGCAGTAGGCAGGCGATGCGGTCGCGGTGCCGCAAAGCCCGCGCTGATCACAGGGTCAGCAGTCCCTCGCGGATTGCCAGCCGCGCCAGTTCCGCGGCGGAGTGGCAGTCGAGCTTGCGCTGCAGGTTCTCGCGGTGCTTCTTGACGGTGCCCAGCGACAGGAACAGCTCGGCGGCGATCTCCTTGTTGGCCTTCCCGATCGCGATCAGCTGGAACACTTCCCGCTCACGTGCGGTCAGCGAGTCCAGACTCGAGCCCGGCGCGCTCGCACCCTGGCCGCGAATCTGACCGACCAGCCCGCTCGCCACCTTCGGCGAGACGTAGGACTCGCCGCGCAGGATCGACTCGATCGCCAACCGCAGCTCCTGCGGCTCGGAGCTCTTCGCGACGTAGCCGTCGGCGCCGGCTTGCAGCGCCTGCTTGAGGAACTGCGAGCCGATGTGCGAGGATGCCATCAAGATGCGCGCGCGCGGCGCCGCCTGCTTGATGGGTGCCACCGCGTCGATTCCCGACATCCCCGGCATCGTGATGTCCAGGATCACGATGTCCGGTCGCAGCTCCTTCACCGCGTGAATCGCCTGCCGCGCATCCCCGCTCTCGCCGATCACCTGGAAGCCTTCCTGCTCGAGCATCGCGCGGAAGCCGGCGCGAATCAGGGTTTCGTCGTCGACCAGGTAGACCGTCGTCGGGGGAGGTTCTTGGGTCATGGCTGGGTTCGCGTGGGCGACGCGCGATCCACCGGCGGACGATGGCGCGCCGTCGCGTTCTGCCCGATGGTATCCGCCATCGAGCGATGGAGGGATGGTGGTCAGCCGCGAATCGGCCGCCTACGCACATGTGCGAACGGAAGCGGTCCGGGGATGGCGTGTGTGACCGCTGGGCGAGTATCGTCCGGGTGTGCACCCATGCGCCAGGTCATGACCAGTTCGGGCCAGTACACGTCAGCCCGTCCCTCCCCATGGCGGCGTGCTGTGCGGGGGCCTTCCAGTGCGTCCGACGTGCCCGGCCACCGGGTTGGCTTGCAATCCGTAGCGGAGCGTCGTGTCGAACGCTGAGTCGCGCGACCCCGCTGCAGGCGCTCCGGCCGCGTCCGACCCGTCCCTGCTGCTCGGTGTGGTCGAGGCCGCTCCGGACGGGATCCTCGTGGTCGACGTCGACGGGACCATCGTGGTCGCCAACAGCCAACTGGCGCGGCTGTTCGGCTACGCGCAGCGCGAGCTGATCGGGCGCTGCGTGGACGAACTGGTCCCCGGTAGGTTGCGCGCCGAGCACCCCGCACACCGCGCGCGTTACGCCGCCACCCGACGCAGCCGCGCATTGGCCGAAGGACAAGTGCTGTGGGGACGGCGGCGTGACGGCAGCGAGGTGCCGGTCGAGATCAGCCTCAGCCCCACCGAGGCGAGCGGCGCGGCGTTGGTCATCGCGGTGGTCCGCGACGTCACGCGACGGCACGCCCTGCAGAGTGCGCTGCGCGACAGCGAGGAGCGCTACCGGACCCTGGCCGAGGCGGCGCCGGTCGGCGTGTTCCGCACCGATCACGACGGGTTGGTGAACTACGTGAACGAGCGCTGGGTGGAGATCGCGGGGATGCCCGCGCACCGCGCGTTCGGCGACGGGTGGCTGGATGCCATCCATCCCGAGGACCGACCCGAGGCGGCCGCGGCTTGGCACACCGCGCGCGGTTGCATCGATCCGTTCGAATGCGAGTGCCGACTGCTGCACGCCGACGGCTCGGTTCGGTGGGTACTCGGCCGCGCGGTGCGTACCGACGGCGGGCGTGACGGTTTCGTCGGCACGTTCACCGATCTGACGCAACACCGCGAAACCGAGCAGCGGCTGCACGAACGCGACCGGCGATTCCGCGCCATCGTCGACCAGGAGTTCCAGTCGGTCGGACTGCTGACCACCGACGGGATCGTGCTGGAGGCCAACGCCTCGGCGCTGAGTTCGATCGGCGCCCGGCCCGAGGACGTGATCGGCAAGCCCTTCTGGGAGACACCGTGGTGGTCCGAGGACCAGCACGCCCAGCTCCGCGAGGCGATTCGCAGCGCGGCCAGCGGCGAGTTCGTCCGCTTCGAGACGCACCACCGCGGACCGGCCGGCCGCACCGTGGTGGTCGATTTCTCCCTCAAGCCGGTGCGTGGCCTCGACAACCGAGTCGCCTACCTGCTACCCGAGGGGCGGGACATGTCGGAGGCGATCGAGGTCCGGGAACGACTCCGCGGACTCGCCGAACAGTTGGCCCGCAGCAACGCCGAGTTGCGCCGCAGCAACCAGGACCTCGACGATTTTGCGTACGTCGCCTCGCACGATCTCAAGGAACCGCTGCGGGGCATCGCCAACTATGCCGCGTTCCTCGCCGAGGACTACGGCGAGCGGCTGGACGACGATGGCCGGCGCATGCTGGCGACCACGCAACGGTTGTGCGAGCGGATGGGCACCATGCTCGATTCGCTGCTGGAGTACTCACGAGTTGGACGGACGCGCGCGGCGTTCGTGCCGACCGACCTCGACGCGGTGGTGGGGGAAGTCGTCGAGTCGTTGCGCCCGATGATCGACGAGCAGCGAGTGCGGGTCGAGATCGCGGGACCGCTCGGCCGAGTGGTGTGCGACGCGGTGCGCATCGGCGAAGTGTTCCAGAACCTGCTGGTCAACGCGATCAAGTACAACGACGGCCCCGACAAGCTCGTCGAGATCGGCCGGGTGCCGGAAAGCGCAATACCGACCTTCTTCGTGCGCGACAATGGCATCGGAATCGACGCAGCGCACTTCGGCGTCATCTTCGGCATGTTCCGCCGTCTGCACGGCCGCGAGGCCTACGGTGGAGGAACCGGAGCCGGGCTGTCGATCACCCGCAAGATCATCGAGCGGCACGGCGGCGAGATTCGGGTCGAGTCAGCGCTGGGTGGTGGCTCGACCTTCACTTTCAGTCTTCCGGAGAACCCTCCGGGGACGCGGCCCGAGGGCGACGCCGATGCGGCAGCGCACGATCCTGCTGATCGAAGATAGCCCGGAGGACCGCGAGGTGATCCTGCGGGCGTTCGAGAAGCTCGGGGTGGGCCATGAGATTCGCTGTTGTGACAGTGGTGTGCAGGCACTCGATTTCCTGCACCGTCGCGGCGTGTTCCAGGACCCCGCCGCGGCGCCGCGGCCCGGGCTGGTGTTGCTGGATCTCAACTTGCCGGGAGTCGACGGACAGCAGGTGCTCGAGAGCCTGAAGCGCGACCCGGAGCTGAGCCCGATCCCGGTGGTCGTGCTGTCCTCGTCGGCCGAGCGCGCCGACGTGCGGCGCTGCTATGCCGCCGGGGCGAGCGGCTATGTGCAGAAGCCGCTCGGCGTGGAGCAGTTCGCGCTCGTCGTCCGCCGCCTCAAGGAGTTCTGGTTCGACCTCGTGGAGTTGCCCGAACCGTGAGCCTGCCGCGCCTGAAGGTCCTGGTGGTCGACGACAGCCCCGAGGATCGGTTGCTGTACCGCAGGCTGCTCGGTCGAACCGAGCACGCCGCGTTCGAGTTGTTCGAAGCGGACAGCGCGGCGGCAACCCACCGGCAGCTCGATGCCCACGCGGTGGACTGCGTGCTGCTCGACTATCAGCTGCCCGATGCCACCGGCGTGGAGATCCTCGATGATCTGGTGGGCGAAGGCGCGACGCCACCGCTGCCGTTCGTCATGCTCACCGGCCACGGCAACGAGCACGTCGCGGTCGAAGCGATGAAGCGCGGCGCCCAGGACTACCTGGTCAAGGGCTCGCTCACCGCTGGCTCGCTGGAGCGGGCGATCCTCAACGCGATCGAGAAGGTCGCGCTGCACCGGGAACTCGACCGGCACCGCGCCGACCTGCAGCGCAGCAACCGCGAACTGCTGCGCTTCGCCAGTGTAGTGGCGCACGACCTACAGAATCCCCTCGCCACCGTCATGACCCTGCTGCGCGCGCTCCGCCGCGACCTGGAGGACGGCCGCACCGGCGAAGCCGTGCTGACCCGGGTCGACGACGTGCTGGGTGCGTCGTCGCGGATGACCGAACTGATCCGCGAGCTGCTCGAGTTCTCGCGCATCGGCGGAGCTGCGCGGCAGGTGCAGCCGGTGTCGATGCCCGATCTGTTGCAGGAGGTGGCCGACGGGCTGCGAGCCTTGCGCGAAGCCGACGGGGGCGAGGTGAGTTGGGGGTCGCTGCCGGTGGTGCACGGCGATCCGGCACAGCTGCGTCAGGTGCTACAGAACTTGATCGGCAACGGACTCAAGTACCGTGCCGATGCTCCGCCGCAGGTGCGCGTCGACTGCGTCGAGCAGCAAGACGCGTGGCGTTTCACCGTCTCCGACAACGGCGCGGGAATCGACCCGAGCGAGCACCAACGAGTGTTCGACGCGTTCGTCCGGCTACCGGAGAGTGCACACCTTCCGGGGACGGGGCTCGGGTTGGCGATCTGCAAGAAGGTCGTCGAGCATCACGGTGGACAGATCGGCGTCGAATCGCGACGCGGCGAAGGCACCACCGTGTGGTTCACGCTGCCGAAGTAGTTTCGCAGGGAGCGCCGCGCTGTGTGGCGGCGCAGCCTGCTGCCGTTCGCGACCGAAGCTGCTGGGATTGTGAGAACTCGCTCGTCCGGGTCAGTGGTAGAGTGACACGCGTGGCGGATGCTGGATCGCTCATCGTGGTCGCCAACCGGTTGCCGGTGCGGCGCACGCGGGGCTCGGGTGGCGAGTGGCTGACCAGTCCGGGTGGGCTGGTGTCGGCGCTGTCCCCGGCGCTGCGCGAGGTGCACGGCAGCTGGATCGGCTGGACCGGGGTCGCCGGCGCGGTGCCGAAGCCGTTCGACCACGACGGGATCCGCAACGTGCCGGTCGAACTGTCGGCGCGCGAGATCGAGGATCACTACGAGGGGCTGTCGAACAGCGCGCTGTGGCCGCTCTACCACGGCTGTCTGCGCCCGCCGGAGTACCATCGCCACTGGTGGCGCAGTCACGTGGCTGTCAACGGGCGGTTCGCCCAGTGTGCCGCCGAGTTGGCGCCGCCCGGGGCGAGCGTGTGGGTGCAGGACTACCACCTGCAGCTGGTGCCCGGGATGCTGCGCGCGCTGCGCCCCGACCTGCGGATCGGCTTCTTCCTGCACATCCCGTTTCCGCCGCGAGAGCTGTTCGCCCAGCTGCCGTGGCGCCAGCAGGTGCTCGAGGGGCTGCTCGGGGCCGACCTGGTCGGATTCCAGGCAGCGCTCGGCGCGCGCAACTTCCGGGCGCTGGTCGAGCGGTTCACCGATGGGCGCGGCGAGCGCGGGGTGATCAACTTCCGCGGTCGCGAGGTGCGCTACGGCCACTTCCCGATCTCGATCGACTTCGAAGCGTTCGACACCCAGGCCCACACCGATGCGGCACGGCAGCGATCGGCGGAGATCCACGACCAGATCGGCGACGGCCGGCGCATCCTGCTCGGTGTCGACCGGCTCGACTACACCAAGGGAATCGACATCCGGATCCGCGCGTTCCGCGAACTGCTGGCCTCCGGCGCTATCGACCCCCACGAGTGCATCCTGGTGCAGCAGGCGGTCCCCAGCCGCGAGCACGTCGGTGCCTACCAAGAGCTCAAAGCCGAGGTCGAGCGCCAGGTCGGCGAGATCAATGGCGAATTCGCGACGCTCGGCGCCCCGGTGGTGCACTACCTGCACAAGAGTCTGCCGCAGGACGAGCTGGTGCCGCTCTACATGGCCGCTGATGCAATGCTGGTGACCCCCCTGCGGGACGGTATGAACCTGGTCGCCAAGGAGTATGTCGCGTGCCGGCCCGACGAGCGCGGTGCGCTGGTGCTGTCCGAGTTCACCGGCGCGGCGAACGAACTACGGCAGGCGTTGATCGTCAATCCGTACGACATCGACGGGTTGGCGGAGCGCATCCGGCAGGCGCTCGCGCTTCCCGAAGTCGAACAACAGCGGCGCATGCGCGCCATGCGCGACGCGGTGCGCAAGCACGACGTGCACCGCTGGGCGCGGGTTTTCTTGGACCAGCTCGCGGAGACGTACGTGTGATGACCGCAAAGGAGGGGATCGACGCGGCACTAGCGGCGCGGCTCGACCACTTGGCCAGGGTTCCGGTCCTGTTGGTGGCGAGCGACTACGACGGCACCCTGGCACCGATCGTCGCCGACCCGCAGCAGGCGCACCCGTGCCGCGACAGCGTGGTCGCGCTGCGGATGCTCGCCGGGCTGGAGGAGACCCACGTCGCGGTGATCTCCGGTCGCGCGCTGGCCGACCTGCACCGGTTGGGCGGGCTGCCGCCGGAGGTGCACCTGGTCGGAAGCCACGGCGGAGAGTTCGACCAGGACTTCGCCGAACAGTTGGGTCATGTCGCGCGTGAGCTGCTGCGCCGCGTGGTGACGCAGCTGGAAGAGATCGCGGCAACGGCGCCGGGACTGAGCGTGGAGTGCAAGCCGGCGAGTGCCGCGCTGCACTACCGCAATGCTCAACCCGCGGCGGCGCGCGCGGCTCTCGACGCGGTGCTGGCCGGGCCGGCGGCGCTCGAAGGTGTGCACACGCGACACGGCAAGATGGTGGTCGAGCTGCTCTTGTTCGAGACCGACAAGGGTGACGCACTGAACCGAATCCGCCGGCGGGTCGGTGCCTCTGCAGTCCTGTTCGTCGGCGACGACATCACCGACGAGCACGCGTTCGCCACCCTCAGTGGGCCGGACGTCGGCATCAAGGTGGGGGAAGGCGACACCGTTGCCGAGTTCCGCGTTTCCGGCACCGAGGACGTGGCCCGCCTGTTGGCCCGCCTGGCGACACGTCGCGAAGCGTGCTGCGACGAGGGCAGCGCGGTCGAGATCGAGCACCATTCGCTGCTGTCCGACCAACGCGCGGTGGCGCTGCTCACGCCGCGTGGCAGCATCGCCTGGATGTGCGTGCCGCGGATCGATTCCCCAGCGCTGTTCGCCGAGCTGCTCGGCGGTCCCAACGCCGGCGCGTTTCGGGTCTACCCGGCCGGCGGTGGTGAGCCACGCGAGCAACGCTACCTGCCGAACTCGATGGCGGTGGAGACCCGGTGGGACACCTGCACCGTCACCGACTTCTTCGACTGTTCGCTCGGCCGGCCGCGCCAACGCGCGGGCCGTTCGGACCTGCTCCGAGTGGTGCGCGGCAGCGGGCGGGTGGTGATCGAATTCGCGCCGCGGCTCGACTTCGGTCGCGCCCCGACTCGGCTCGCGGCGCACGACTCCGGTCTGCGGGTCGAAGGCGCCCCCGACCCGATCGGGCTGCGGGCGCCAGGTGTCGTGTGGCAGATCGAGCAGGACGGAATGCACCATACGGCGCGCGCCTCGGTCGAACTCGGCCCGCAGGGTCTGGTGCTCGACTTCCGCCACGGCACCGCGAGCCTCGGTGACACCCAGCGCCTGGCCGCCGACCGCCTGGCGGCGACCAACGCCTACTGGAGCGGCTGGGCAGCGCAGCTGTCGCTCCCCGACCTCGAGCGCGAACTCGTGCTGCGCAGCGCCTTGACGCTGAAAGCCCTGTGCCATGCGCCGACCGGTGGAATCGCCGCGGCGGCGACCACCAGTCTGCCGGAGCACATCGGTGGAGTGCGCAACTGGGACTATCGGTTCTGTTGGCTGCGCGACGCGGCGCTGACCGCGCGGGCGCTGCTACTGCTGGGAAGTCCGGGCGAGGCGCTGTCGCTGCTCGACTGGGTGCTCGAAGTGGTCGAGTCCTGCTACGACCCGAGCAGTCTGAAGCCGCTGTACGGTGTGGGGGGCGAGAGCGTGCCGTCGGATGCCGAAGTCCGGGAACTCAGCGGCTACCGGGGCAGCCGCCCGGTGCGGATCGGCAATTCGGCGGCCCACCAGGTGCAACTCGACGTGTTCGGCGCGGTGGTGGACCTGATCCATGGTCTGCTGATCCAGGAGGCGCCGCTGTCGGCGAAGCACGCGCGGTTGGTCGGCGCGATGGTCGAGGCGGTGGCGCAGCGCTGGCGTGAACCGGACCACGGCATCTGGGAGCTGCGGCAGGAACCGCGTCATCACGTGCATTCCAAGACGATGTGCTGGCTGACGCTGGACCGCGCCGTGCAAGTCGCACGGCTGCTCGAGGACCGCGATGCGGCGGAATGGCGGGCGCTCCGCGACGAGATCGCCGCGGATGTGGTCGAGCACGGCTTCAACGAGCAGGTCGGGGCGTTCACCTCCTGGTACGGTGGCGAACACCTCGATGCAGCGGTGTTGCTGGTCGGCCTGACCGGCCTGCTGCCGGCACGTGACCCGCGGTTCGTCCGAACGGTCGAAGCGATCGAGCGCGAGTTGCGCGACGGTCCGACGGTGTACCGCTACCGCTTCGACGACGGTCTGACGGGTACCGAAGGCGGGTTCCACATCTGTGCTTCGTGGCTGGTCGAGTCCTATCTCCGAATCGGCCGCCACGAAGATGCGCGGCGACTGTTCGCGCAGATCGCCGCCCTCGCGGGACCCACCGGGCAGCTCTCCGAGCAGGTGGATCCGGCTACCGGGACGGCGCTGGGCAACGTGCCGCAGGCCTACTCGCACCTCGGATTGATCGAGAATGCGGTGATGCTCGACCGCGCGGCGCGCGGCACACCGCTCACTTGATCTCTGTGGTCGTCACGTTGGTCGTGCCGGAGAACCGCGCCGCAGCACCGTCGACCATCACCGTCTGGCTGTAGAACTTCAGCCCCAGCATCACCGAGGGCGGCGTGACCACCGCCGAGAAGTCGTAGCCGGAGCTGCCGAGCTTGCCGCTGCTGAGCAGCGTCGGGATCTGCAACCACTGGAACCCGAGGAACGGGACCGTGGTCGGGGTCGGCGCTGCGGTCAGGAACCACAGGTGGCCGGGTTGGCCGCCGAACTCCCACAGCATCAACTGGTTGGGCAACACCGTGGGGTTGGCGTCGAGCTTGGGCGGGTTGGTGGGCACGAACGACACGGGCAGCTCGTTGCTCTTGCCGTTGGCGTCCGAGACGCTCACCTGCGCGGCGCCGAGGCTCAGCGAGGTGGGTGAGGAGAAGGTGATCGAAGTGTCGCTGACCACCGTGAACTCGGAGGTCTTCAGCGTCCGAGGTCCGACGTCGACCGCCAACGCGTTGGTGAACTTCGAACCGGTCAAGGACACCTTGCCGCCGCGGAACGCCTGCAGCGAGGTCGGGGCGACCGCGGTCAACACCGGACCCAGGTTCTGCTTGGTCAGGCAACCGCGGCTGTTGCGGAAGCTGACGATGGACGCGATCGATCCGGTGCCGAACAACGTCACGTTGCCGCCGCAGCCGCCGAGCCCGGCGCACATGATGTAGCAGGTGCTCCCGGTGCAGTGCTGCGCGTTCCAGCTGTGTCCGAGTTCGTGCGCGGTCAACCCGACGCGGTTGGTGAAGTTCGAGGTGTAGCGGGTGAACGAGAGGCCGTAGCCGTTGGCCAAGTCGCAGATCGTTCCGAGGTAAGCCACGCCGATCACGCTGGTGGTCCGGGTCTTGCCGGTGAACAGGTGCGTGATGTCGCGCTGCACCCCGCCGTGGTACGTGAGCCACTGCTGGCGGTACTGCGACAGCAGGAGGCTGTAGTCCGCGGTCGTGTAGGTCACCGAGGTCCGGACCAGGATCGTCGTGATCTTGTAGTCGATCTCGCAGTCGCGCTTGTAGATCGTCGCCACGGCGTTGATGACCGGGGTGACGGCGGGACATGGTCATGGGTCGAGTTCGGCAGGGACGAACAGTGTCCCTCGTCGAAGCCCGCGGCAGATGTGTTCGCGTCAGTCGATTCGCGCGCGCGGCGCAGCGGCTACACGGCTTGTTCGTGGACGAATCCAGGAGCAGCAGCGCAGCGAGCGGATCGAACGACCGGATACACCTGCTACGGGTTTCGGACGAGGGGCACCAGGACGGGGCGGACATCGTGAACGTAGTGGTTGGCCGCGCCGGGCACAAGGCGAGACGGTGGGGCCGCGGCTCGTGTCACCCGGTCGGCGAACGGCGCAAGGCGTCAGGCGCGAAACTGCCGGGCCACCAACAGGAACAGCGCGATCGCCAGGCCTGCGGGGAGGGGCTGCTGGAGCTGCATCTCGATCTCGGGTCCGTCGGCGATCACCCGGCCGAGTCGCCCCGATTCGTTCGTGATCACATCGTCTCGTACTTCCCAGAACGAGCCGCTGGTGTCGTCGATCCGTAGCGTGTTGCCATGGGTCTCGATCCTCGCCATGACCATCCCGTCGCCGGCGATGAGCCTGTCCTGTGCGACCGTCATCAGTTCGCGCGGTTCGGTGTCGGACACGAGCACCGATCCCACACCGTTGTGCACTTCGAACACCCGCTTGCCGACGGCAAGACGCCGGGCCGTGACTCCACCCAACCAGCGGTGGGCGATCCGCGCCGTGTCGATCGGGCCGAGCTTCGGCTCGATTTCGTTCCAGTCCACGGGCTGGGTCCGGCGGAGTTCCCCGTGTTCCCAGATCGACAGGGCCGGGTGGCGCAGGCGCGACTCGACATGGTCGACGATCGCGTCGAACGCGTCCTCGACAATGCTCGGTTCGAGCGGCACCTGTAGGTGGTGGTAGCCGCGCTCCAGTCGAAAGTGGAAGTCCACGGAGCGGGGGCCGTGCCCGAGGTGTCGCAGGTCGTGGAGTCGATACTCCAGGTGCTTCGGTGTGCCCCGGCGCGGTTGCAGCAGGAACTCGGCTCGATCGGCGGTGATCTCCACTCGCCATCGATACATGCGTAGCCGCAGCCAGCCGAGCAACAGCACGCTGACGGCGTAGGGCAGCCACGGGAGCTGCGTTGCGTAGGCGCGCCGTACCGACCCTGGCAGGAGTTGCAGGCAGAGGATCGCCGCCAGGTGGAGAATGACCGCGAGCACGAACGACCACGCCAGGGTCCCCCACGCGAACGCCAACCACGTGAGCGGGTCGCGACTCCGCCGACTTCGCAGCACCAGGACATCCCCGGCGCCCGAGTCGTCACCCGGTCCGCCGCGGTCACCCACCGGCGGGCTCCCCGGTGCAGGGCTGCACGCCGAACCGCGCACACACCAGCGCGCCGAGTGCGTTGTGCGCGGCGAGGTGGTGGGCCACGTGCAGGTGCAGGCATTTGACGGTGTTCCACTTCACCAGCCCGCCGATGCCGCGCTGCTGCAGATCGTCCGTGAGTCCCGCGGCGCGGGCCGCTTCGCGGTCCTCGGGCGCCAGCAGCTCCCAGCGGCTGCGGGCGTAGTCTCGGTGGTCCTCGGCGAGCTGCCGAAGCAGCTCGGGATCGGCAGCGAGCTCCTGCTCGAGTTCGGCGATCAGCCCGCGCATCTCCAGGCGCGAGACCGCCCGCACCAGCTGCCGGCAGGTCAGCCAGTACAGCGTGGGGAACGGCACCAGCCGGTCGCCGTGCCGCTGCAGTCCGCCGCTGGCGATCACACTGGGGTGACCCGCCGGGCAGCGCGCCGCGATCGCGATGACACCGCGCGGCCGCCGACCGAGCTGCGCCGTCACGGCGTCGAGGTCGGCGTTGGTGGGCGGCTGCAGGGTCATCCGGGAACGGAACTCCGGGGCGGGAAGGGGGCGCTTTCTTAACCCCAAATGCGAACAAGGGCTACCTGCTGTGCGGCCCGCCGATCTCGCACGATGCCGAGTGCTGGTCCAGACTCTCGCATGGCCGATACCACCCCCCTGCCCGCAGGTTCCTCGTCGCCTGGCTCCTCGCATCCCGGGACCCTCGGGCGGCTTCACCGCTTGATCCGCTCGAACTGGATCTCGACGCTGGGCGCCGCGGTCGCCACGGTCGCCGCGATGGGGCTCGTGACCACGCTGGCGCTCGAAGGCCGGCAGGGTTGGGACAGTCCCTACCTGGGGCTACTCACCGTGGTGCTGCTGCCGCTGGTCACCCTCGGCGGTCTGCTGCTCATTCCATTCGGGCTCTTGCTCTACCGCAGGCAGCTCGCCGCCCGCATCGAGGCGCTGAGTGACCGGCCGATGCGGACCGCCCGCGCGGTGGTCATGCTCACCGCCGTGAACTTCCTCGCGGTCGGCACCGCCGGCTACAGCGGTGCCGAGTACCTGAGTTCACAGCAGTTCTGCGGCAAGGCATGCCACAAGATCATGTGGCCGGAGGCCGAGGCCGCGCGGAGTTCGCCGCACGCCAACGTCCAGTGCGTGCAGTGCCACGTCGGGGAAGGCGCCCAGGGGTTCATCCACGCCAAGCTCAACGGGGTGGCCCAGCTGCTCGGCACGTTCCGCAACGACTACCACCGGCCGATCCCGACTCCGGTCGAGGATCTGCCGCCGACCAAGGCCATATGCGAGCGCTGCCATTCGCCGCGTCGCTACCTCGGAACCAAGCTGGTGGTGAAGACGCATTTCGAGCCGAACGAGAAGAACACCGGATTCGTCAACGTGCTGTTGATGCGGCGCGGCGGGGAGCTGCCTGGCGGGCGGGTCGCCGGCATCCACTGGCACGCCCATCCGTCGAGCACCGTCGAGTACCTGCCCGGTGACGTGCGGCGTCGCACCATCCCGTGGGTTCGGGCGCGCTTTCCCGACGGTCGGGTCGAGGTGTACGCCGCCGAGGGATTCCAGAGCGAGCCCGACAGTGCCCAACTGCGGCGCATGGACTGCACCGACTGCCACAACCGCGTCGGCCATCAGTTCGCGACCGCCGAGGAGGTGGTCGACGGGGCGATGGCCACGGGGCTGATCCCACGCCACGTGCCCTTCATCCGCAAGAAGGCGGCCGAGGTGCTGCAGCAGCCGTGGACCCGCGAGGGCGCGGCGGCCGGCATCCGCGCTGCCGTGACGAAGGTCCTGGCCGGGACCGCGGCGACCCCCGACGAGCTGCAGCGCACCGCCGAGGCGCTGTCCAGCGGTTGGCTGCGCAACAACGACCCGGATCGCAAGCTCGAGTGGGGTTCATACCCGACGTTCACGGCTCACGACGGTTGCTTCCGCTGCCACGACAACAAGCACAAGAACGCCAAAGGCGAGCCGATCGCCTCGAAGTGCTCGACCTGCCACGTGGTGCTCAGCGAGCGGCAAGAGAACCCCGCCGTGTTGGAAACCCTGGGCATCCGGCCCAAGTGACTGCGGATGGTGCGTCCATGGAGTCCTCGGATGACGTGTAGTGTCGCGACGCTGCTGATCGTCGGCGCGACGCCGGCGCAGGGCTCCGGCCTGCGTCGGCCGGAAGAGTCCGCGGCGCAGGACAAGACCGAGCCGCAGGACAAGACCAAGCCGCAGGACAAGACCAAGCCGCAGGAGAAGGAGCAACCGAAGACCGGGAAGCCCGACAAGCCGCTCGACGAATCGGAGGCCGCGGCCGAGGCGCTGCGCCGGATGCTGGATCGGTTGAACAAGAAGCCTGACGAGTCCGGCAAGAACGCTGCACCCAAGCCCGGAGACAAACCCGATCCGAGCAAGTCGAGCGAGAAGCCGCCGGTGCCGGATCACGGAGCGAGACCCAACGAGCGCAACTCGGCCGAGAAGTCGCCGGGCAAGGCCACGCCGGATCGGCCACCGACTCCGCGCGAACCAGAGGTCGGCAAGGACCGCCCCGAGGATGTCGCTCGACGGCTGCGCGAGGCCACACCTCCTCCGCCGAGCCCCGTGCCGGAGATCCCGACCGTGTCGAAGGGCGTCGCGACTCCCGTCGTCGCGCCACCCGCGGCACCGTACGACCTCTCCGGTCGGCTCACCCTGCGGCAGCGCTACCGGCGCACCAGCGGCAACGTGAAGCAGGACACCCTCGGGGTGCTCGGCGTCGACGCCGGCGACTCGAGCCGCGATCGCGCCACCGTGCACCTGCTCGGCCGCGGCTTCCTGGACACCGGCTCGCGCACCGCGGATGGCGGCCTGCGCGGCATCGAGCACACCTACGACGGGCGACTCACCGGGTGGTTGTACGATGCACACGTCGGCCTCCACCGCCTGGGGGCGGTGCAGCGTGTGCGCCTGGGCCGCCATACGTTGGACGAGACTCCCGCGACTCTGCTGCTCGACGGCGTGTCGTTCGAAACCACCCCGCACGGCGCCCGCGCGCTGGAGCTGGGGGGGCACATCGGCGTCCCTGCGCACTTGTTCGAGTCGTCCCCGGCCGGTGACTTCGCAGCGGGTCTCGACCTCGGCGCGCGGCCGTGGCAGGGCGCTCGGGTGCGCGTCGATTGGATGCACATCGAAGACCGGCGCCGGTTCGTCGACGCCGACAACGACCTGACCTCGGTGGCGGTGTGGCAGAGCTTCGGCACGCACGGCGAGGTTCACGCATTCTACAGTCGCCTCGAGCAACACAGCCGCGACTTGCGGTTGCGCGCCAGCACGTGGATCGAGTCGTGGGCGACCCGGCTGCGGGTCAGCTACGACGAACTGCTGACCGCGCAGGGGGCGCTGGCCACCGAGTTCGATCCGTTCAATCAGGCGCTGTTGACCTACCAGCCGTACCGGCAGCTCGGCGTTCATGCCACCAAGCAATGGCGCACGGTCGAGATCGACGCCGGGCTGGTGGGGCGCGAGCTGGCACACGAACGCGATGAAGGGCAGTTCAACCGCGACTTCCGCCGCGGCTACGTGACCGCGCGGTTCGACGGGCTGCTCGGCAAGGGAACCAGCCTGCAGCTGCACGCTGACGGCTACCGCGCCGGCAGCACCGACACCGGAGCCCTCGGGGTCGACTTCCGCGCCAAGATCGCCGATGGGGTGCAGCTCGAGCTCGGTTCGCTGTACTCGCTGTACCGCTACGACATCGTCTCCCAACAAGAGCGTGATCACGTCCGTAGTTGGCTGGCCGGGCTGGAGGGTCGGGTCGGTCGTGGGCTGCGCTGGTCGCTCGAGTATCGCTACGAGACGGGACCGTTCCCCGATGCCCACTTCGCGGAGGCGCGCTTGACATGGCAATTCTGACGCGACGCACGGTGCTCATCGCACTCGGCTCGGTGGCGCTCGGAGCGTGCCTGTTCCCGCTGCCGAACTCCCGGACGGAGGTCGAGACTCCTTCGCCGTTCAGCCACGCGGTGCACGTCGGTCAGCAGAAGCTGGAGTGTCGGCTGTGCCACCACTCGATGATCGAGGGCGAGACGCCGACGATGCCCGGGCCGCAGGTCTGTCGGGTGTGTCACGCCAAGGTCGACCAGAACAAGGCGCCGGTGCACCGCTTGGCGGCGTACTTCGGCGGCGACGCGCAGTTCCGCCGCGCCCGGACCAATGCGCCGCACGGCGACGTGCACTTCTCGCATCGTCACCACGGCAGTGCGGCAAAGCTCTCATGTGCCGACTGCCATGGCGACGTGAGCACCCGCAAGGGGCTGCCGCCCACGGTGACCGCCAAGGCGACCTGCATGGGGTGCCACGCCGAGCGCGGCGCGTCCAACGATTGCGCGACGTGCCACGCGGTGATCCGCAAGGACATCCGCCCGACCAGCCACGATGTCGGATGGGAGAAGCGCCACGGTGCGGTGGTCCGGGCTCGATCCGCCCCGGACTCCGGCCGGTGCACGCTGTGCCACTCCGAGTCGCGCGACTGCAACACCTGTCACCACGAGCAGCGACCGCGCGATCACACCCTCTACTTCCGCCGGCGCGGCCACGGCCTGTGTGCTTCGATCGATCGGAGCCGCTGCGCCACGTGCCACACCAGCAACTCCTGCGACCGGTGCCACCAGACCACCCGACCACTGTCGCACAACGCCGGTTGGGCCGGCACCAGTCAAGGTCACTGCGTGGGTTGCCACTTCCCGCTGCGCGGGGAGGGGTGCCACGTCTGCCACAAGTCGACACCGAGCCATGCGCTCGCGACTCCACTCCCGTCCGGGCACAACCCGGCCGCCAACTGCCGCATGTGTCATGGAGTGTCGGCACCGCTGCCGCACCCCGACAACGCGACCAGTTGCACTGCTTGCCATCGCTGATCACTTCACTCGTCCCCCGTTTCCTCCCATGAAACCCACAACCCGATCCTCCGTGGCGAGAACCTCGTCATCCCTGCTCCTTGCCCTGTTCCTGGTGGCGTTGTCCGCCTGTAAGGGCGACACGGGTCCGGCCGGACTGAGCCCCGATCCGGCACCGCGCACCATCGGCTCCGCCGACGACCTGCCGGGCGTGGTGGTGACGGTCCTCGGTCTCAGTGGCGGCTCCAGCGCCGACGGTTCGTTCCGTGTCGGCGACCGGATCTCGGTGGTGTTCAGCCTCAAGACCAAGGGCGGTGACGAACTCGCTCCGTCCGAGATGACCCGCGGCGCGATCATGGTGTCGGGCCCGACCTTCAACTACCAGCGCGTCATCGCGTCGCAGAGCGACCTGTTCACCCGCCTGGAACGGGCTACCGGTGGCTGGCGCTACACCTTTGCCGATCCGATTCCAGCGAAGTACCTCGAGCCGCTGAACTACACCGGTCGCTTCACCGATGGTGTGCTGGCCGGCACCGATCTGTTGGCTGGCACCTACACGGTGGGCATCGAGGCGCGCAAGGACTACGAGGTCGACGGCACGGTCTTCCGCGACGTCGGCAACGCGCACCGCAGCTTCCGGTTCGGCGGGGCAACCGAACTGGTCGAACGCACCGTGGTGGCCAACGCCAACTGCAACGGCTGCCATACCGCGATCCAGGCGCACGGCGGCAACCGGACCGAGGTCACCAACTGTCTGCTGTGCCACACCGCGGGTGCGGAGGATGGCAACGCTCCGTCCGTCGCCGGCGGCACGCCGGACGTGACGATCGACTTCCGGGTGATGATCCACAAGATCCACGCCGGCAAGAGTCTGCCGAGCGTCCAGGGTGTCAGCACCAATCCGGACGGGTCGCGCGACTACACCGCAGCCAAGAAGAAGTACCAGGTGATGGGGTTCCGCAACAGCCTGATCGACTACTCGGACGTCGGCTTCCCCACCTGGCCGAGCTTCTACGCCGGAATGCCGCGCGACACCGGCTACTCGCTGCTGAGCGCCGATGCGCGTGCCAAGGAGGACGCGATGCTCAGCGGTCCGGTGGCCTGCTACAAGTGCCACGGTGACCCGGATGCCAACGGCCCGGCGCAGGCGCCGGCGCAAGGTGATCTGGCCTACACGCAGCCGTCGCGCAACGCGTGCGGCTCGTGCCACGACGACTGGGTCTGGGATCGCCCGTACGCGGCGAACGGCCAGACGATGCCGGCGTCGACCACCCCGTCGAGCTGCATCTTGTGTCACCGTGAGACGGGTGGACACCTGGATGTGCGCGACGCACACCGGCACCCGCTACTCGATCCGGCGATCGCCAAGGGCCTCCGCGTCGTGCCGAGCAACCTGCACGAGACCGGAGCGAACAACGGCAACGGCTACCTCGATCCGGGCGAGCGGGTGGCGATGACCTTCACCATCCAGGACAGCACGGGCAACGCCATCGCGCCGACGCAGGTGAGCCGCGTGCAGGCGGTGATCCGCGGGCCGACCGCCAACCCGAACATGCTGTACAACCAAGCGATCCCGATGGCGGCGCTCGGTGCGGGGCCGACCTACAGCATCAATCTTCCGGAGTTGCTGCACCTCGAGTACGTCGGCGCATCGACTGCGGCGCTGGACGAGTTTGCGACCGGGCGCGCGCCGCACTGGAACGTGGCCGAGGCGTTGACCACCGTGTACGTGCGCACCGCGACGGGCGGCGGAACGTTGCTCTACCAGTCCGCGGCCCGCGGGGTGAACTACATCGACCTCGCGGTCAGCGGCGGTGGGAACTTCAAGAACGGGGACTACATCGTGATCGACAGTGGCGTCTCCGGGAAGGAAGAGTACATGCGAGTCCAGCTGGTCGACGGCGATCGGCTGTGGTTCTCCTCCCCGCACACGGCCACCTACAAGGCGGCACTCACGATCGCGCACGGCGCCGGCGCAACGGTTGCACCGGTGACCCTCTCCGCGAAGGTCCTGGGCACCGACTACACCCTGGACGCCGCGACCGGCAAGATCACCGAGAAGGTCGAGTTCGGCACCGGCGCGCAGGTGGTCGTCACCTACACGTCGGACTTCGTGGTGCCTGCGGAGTATCCGGGTAGCCCGAACGATTCACCCGACCGCGACAGCAGCAGTGGGAAGTGGACCGGGCTCGGTGTGGTCGACGGCACCTACCACCTCACGCTGAGCGGGCGTATCGCCCACTCGGTGGTGCGGTTCGGCGAGACCACCAGCTACTCGGAAGGCAACTCGGCGCCGGCGTACGCATTCGTCGTCGGCATGCCGGTGCCCGAGGTGGCGACGCGCGTCGACCCGGTGACCTGTGTCCGCTGCCACGACGACGTGCAGTTCCACGGTGGCAACCACCGAGGCTACATGACCTGCCTGGGCTGCCACGGTTCGTCGGGCGCCGAGGACCGGCCGCGCTACGTCGCGGCCAACGCACCGGCGACGACCGGGCTGAGCATCGAGTTCCGCACCATGCTGCACAAGATTCACCACGGACGGTCGTTGGCCAACGGTTCGACCTACCAGGTGATCGGGTTCGGTTCGGGCGGCGCAGGCAACAACTTCACGGCCCACCGCTACGACCACGTCGGGTTCCCCGACCTGCCCAATGGCACCAAGCGCTGTGTATCGTGTCACGGCAGTGTGGCCACCGCGTGGTACGACCTGACGCCGCGCGAGCACCCGATGGGGCAGCTGCGACCGACCAAGGTGTGGGGCGAGTCGTGCGGCTCGTGCCATGACAGCAACGCGGCGCAGGCGCACATCGAGGCGAACACCAGCCCGAGCGGTGGCGAGTCGTGCGCGATCTGCCACGGTCCGGGCAAGCAGTGGGCGGTCCAGGATCTGCACAAGATCCGCTGATCCACAAGGCCGACCCGGCTGTCCGCGCCGCGGTCCGGTGGTCCTCAGACCGCCGCGACCGCGGGCTGCAGCGCCGGCAGGGTGACCGTGAAGGTCGACCCGCGCCCGGGTGCGCTGTCGAGATCGATCCGGCCGCCGTGGCGGACGGTGATGTCGCGGGCGAGTGCCAAGCCCAACCCGGTGCCGCGGTTCTTCGCGGTCAGTTGGTCGCTGCTACCCTGGAAGAAGCGCTCGAACACCCGCTCGTGCAGCTCCGGCGGGATCCCTTTGCCGCGGTCGGTGACCGCGACTACCAGCTGTTCGGGCTCGGCGGTGACCAGCACGGTGACCGGCGTGTCGGCGTGGCTGTAGTTGGTCGCGTTCTCCAGTAGCTGGAACCACACCTGCTGCAGCAGTCCGGGATCGCCGAGTACCAGGGTCGAGGCCCCTTTCGGCTCGACCGCCACGGCGATGCGCTTGCGTTGCGCTTGGTCGAGAAGATCACGGGCGGCCAGGAGTCCGGCGTGGACGTCGACTCGTTCCTCAGCAAGCTGCAACGCGCCGGTCTGCATCGTACTGACTTGCAGGATCTCGTCGATCAATTGGCTGAGTCGCCCGGTCTCCTTGACGATGATGTGGGTGAACTCGCGGCGGGTAGCGAGATCTTCGTCCTCGTAGTCGTTGAGCAGTTCGGCGAACGACTGGATGGAGGTCAGGGGCGTGCGTAGTTCGTGCGATACGTTGGTGACGAACTCCGCCTCGGTCTTCGCCGCCGCCAGCGCCGCGTCGCGCGCTCGGACCAGCTGACGTTCCGTCTCTTCGCGTTGCTCGATGTTGCGCAGCAGCTCGCTCGTCATCTGGTTGAACGAGTTGCCGAGGTCCTCGAATTCGTCGCGGCTGGAGATCCGCACCGGGTCGGTGAAATCGCCGTGACTCACGCGTTGCGTGGCTCGATGGAGCTCGGAGATCGGCGTCAGCATGCGGCGGACCTGACTCAGGCTCAGCATCGCGACCGTCAGGAACGACAGCAGCGTGACCAAGAAGAACACCCGCTCGAAGCTGCGCAGCGGGCCGGTGTACGCCTCGGTCGGTCGGCTGAGCAGGACGATCCAGTCGGTCATGAAGGTCGGCTTCATGAACAGTCGCCGGTAGGTCGCCACGTGTTCTTGGTCATCCAGCGTCCAGGTCAGGTTCCCCTGGGACTCATTGCCCCGCCCCAGGCTGCGGCGCAGCTCGTGCACCGGGCCGGCACCCTCCGTCGAATCGAACACCCGCTTGCCGTTGCCTTCCACGACCATCAGTGTGCCGTCGATCGGGCGCACCCCGACGTGATCCCACAGCTCGTTCGGGTTGACGAGACCCACGAGCAGCCCGCCCTCGAGTCGCTGGGGGTCGATCGCCTGCACCAACGCGACGCGCATCCGTCCGGGACCGGCGACCGAGGTGGTCAGGAGCAGCGACTTGCCGCTCTTCAGGTGAGCCAGTCGGGCATCGTCGAGTTCGAGCGTGTCAGTCCACCCATGGGTCAACACACGCTGCGGCGCACCCTGCAGGTCGGTGCACGCGACACCGGAGAAGTTGCCCCGCAGACGCTTCTCGAGGGCGGGCAACAGAGTGATCGAGGCGTCGTGGGTGGCGTGGCGCAACTCCTGACGGGTCAGCGACAGGTCGAGATCCAGCAGTTGCAGGTGCTCGATCAGCGTCATCGAGGCCGACTTGGTCGCCTGTTGTTGCTGCTGACGCGACTGGTCGTGCAGCTGCTTGTAGACAGTGGAGACCGAGAAGCCGGCGAGCGCGGCCAGCGGCAGCAAGGCGCAGGAGATGAACAGCAGGCTGATCCGGCGCCCGACCTTGCCGCGGTGCGCGTTCCAGGGGGTTGTCGCCGACTGCTGGGTCACTGCTGGAGCTGCAGTTCGCGCGACTCGGTTCGGTCGAGGTTGTCCGCGGGAGGAGTGCCGGCCGTGGTCGGTGTCGGTCGTCCCTCGAAGGTGTAGTACTCGAGCTTCTCGCGCAGCAGCTCGGCCTGGGCCGTTGCGGCGTCGAGCGCGGTGCGCAGGTCGTTGTCCGCGGTCCGCCCCGCCGCTCGGCTGCACCGCGCCAGATCGATCTGCAGTTGCAGGCAGCTGTCCTGCAGCGACTCGATGCGCGTGCCGACGCTTTGCACCAGCTGGTTGAGGACTGCGACTTCGTCCTGCATGTAGTCGTGGTCACGGGTGCGCAGCGGCTTGGGGAACACGCCGTCGATGACCGACCGCATGATTCGCTTCACCCGCACCATCGGACCGGCGATGCGGTGCGAGATGTGGATCGAGCCGAGGGTGGCGACCACCAGGCAGAGCAGTGCCACCGGCCAGAAGTGCTCGTGCATGTAGAGCATGGTGGTGGCCTTCTCGCTCCGATCGAGCCGGTTCAGCCCTTCGCCCTGGATGGCGCGGATCAGCGGCACGAACAGCGTGACGCTCATCACCAGCAGCATGAACACCACGAAGCTGACCGAGCGCACCAATACGTTCAGCTGGAATTTGCGGTCGACGATGTAGGTGCGACGCATGTAGAGCTTCTGCAGGGCGTTCATCTCGTCCTCGGCGGTGCGGCTGGCGAAGGGGCCCCGGAGCGGCCGATCGGTCGATCGGCACCGGGGTACCGGGGATTCATCGACCAGTGCCGGCCGACGCTTGACGCCTTCGCTACCCCGAGGCGATGGTGCGCCCGGCTTCGATTCGTTCAGAAAAACCGCAGATCGGTGTCGTGGTTGGCTCGCACTCCGGCGACCAGCTGCGTGCAAGCACCCGCGTGGAGATTGCCCACAGTCAGGCCCCGGACGAGCCCCTGGTCAGCCAAGCGCTGCAGGGGTCGCGGGAGGCGTTCGGCCTGTTGGTCGTCCGGTACTCCCGGTCCGTACGTGCCGTACTGGTGGCTCGCCTCGGTGCGTGCGACGACCTGGACGACCTGGTCCAGGAGTGCTTCCTACGCGCGTACCGTGGCCTCTCCCGGCTGCGGACGCCCGAACGCTTCGGTGCCTACCTCCATCGCATCGCCCGCAACCTCGCCGTCGACTGGCTGCGCCGCGGCCCGCGCGGCACGGTCCCGCTGGAGGATGCGCCGGTTGTGCTGGACGCCCCGGTCGAGGGGCTGGTCGACATCCGCGAGGAGCGGCTGGCTCGGGTGCGGAGGGTGGTCGGACGGCTGCCGCTGGCGCTCCGCGAGGCGGTGATGATGTTCTACTTCGACAGGCTGTCGCACGGACAGATCGCGGCGTTTCTCGGCATCACCGAGGGGGCCGTCAACCAGCGATTGCACCGGGCCAGAGTCGCGCTGCGCAGCGCGCTGGACGGTGGCGGGGAGGAGGGCTCATGAGCGAGCACCGCGACCTGCGGGACGCACTCGCGCCGCTCGCCGGGGATCCGGTGGCGGACGCCGGACGAGTGCTCGCAGCATTGCCGGAGCTGCAGCCGGCGGCGGTGCGTCCGGCGCGCCCGATGCGCCTGGTGGCCGCCGCGGCGGGGGTGGCATTGGTGGTGGGGGCGGGCGTGGGTTGGTGGCTCGGTCGCGCCCTGCCACCCGCTGCACCCACCGCAGGCTGGCCCTCCCCGACCAAGGAGACCCCGGGCGGACGGGATCCGCGCAACTACGGGTTCGAGTTCTTCGGCTTCGGTACCGTGCAGGTCGTGGAGCCGGGGACTCCGCCGCAGGAGCTGCAGAACCGCTGGGGCCTGGCGTACGGTTCGGTGCTGCGCACCGGGAAGTCCCACGCCGGTTTGCTGCTGCGCGATGACGTCCAAGTGCGTCTCGACATCGGGACCCACGCCGAGGTGGTCGCCCCGCGCAGCCTGGTGCTGCAAACCGGGCAGATATGGTTGGCGGCGCGCGACGCCCCGCAATTGGTGGTGGTCAAGACCCCGTCGGGTCTGGTCGACGTCGAACGCGCCGTCGCGATGATCGAGGTGCGTGACGGGCGCGTTCGCGTGACGTGCTTGCAGGGGCAGGTTCGCGTCCGACCGCGGGGCGCGGCGGCTCAACGGTTGGCGGTCGGCGAACAGGTTGCCGTCGACGCCGGTGGCCAGCAGGTGGAGTCTTGCCGCCCCGAGTTCCTCGACGGTATCAGCAGTTGGATGACCGAGATGATCGTCGAGCAGGTCGACACCCGCGAACGCGATCAGCGGGCGGCGCGGATGGTCGAGGCGTATCTCGACGGCCGGTTCCGCAAGGAAGCCCGCCGCGAACTGTTCCGCCTCGGCCCCGCAGCTGTGCCCGCGCTGGCCGGCGCCCTCCGCGATCACCCGGAGTTGCCGCCCGAACTCGCACGAGAGACCGCGCGGATGGTGTGTTCGATGGCGACCACCCGCACCAAGCGACCGCTGTTCGAGCTGCTGTACAGTGCCGATCCCGAGGTGCGCGTTCTGGTCGCTCGGCGGATCGGCGAGGTGACCGACGTGCCGTATCCAGGTGGCGTCGAATTCTGGCGCGGGGCGTCGGATCCGAAGGTCCGCCAAAGCGCGGTGCTCGAGTGGTGGGGCAGGGTGCGGTGAGCGGAGCGAGAGCGATCGCAGCAGCGGCCGAAGTTCGTCACCATTTCGGCGGCCCCGACTGGCAAGGAGAACGGCAGGTTCTGCCCGGAGGCGGGGTGCCTGCGAGTTCGCTGCTGGCTTCGTCGAACTTCAGAACCTGCTCCTCGACGGGGACCGCGAGTCGGGCGGCTCTCTTTCGAGAAGCCGCGACGCCGCGACAACCTTGCACGATCTCGCGACGCTGCTCATGAGTCGTCCGGGCTAGTCGTTCGCCGCCTCGAGCCCCGCGTTCGCCAGTGCGTCGGCGCGCTCGTTCCCCGGGTGGCCGGCGTGTCCCTTGACCCAATGCCACTCCACCCGGTGGGAGGTGACCGCGGCGTCGAGGCGTTCCCACAGGTCGCGGTTCTTCACCGGTTGCCGCCCCGCAGTTCTCCAGCCGCGCGCCTTCCAGCCGTGGATCCACTTGGTGATGCCATCGCGCAGGTAGGTGCTGTCGGTGTGGATGATCACCACGCAGTGGCGGCGGAGTGCCTCGAGGGCGTGGATTGCCGCCAGGAGCTCCATCCGGTTGTTGGTGGTACGCCGTTCGCCGCCGCTGAGCTCGCGCACGGTGTCGCCGTACTCGAGCACCGCACCCCATCCTCCGGGGCCCGGGTTGCCGCGGCACGCGCCATCGGTGTAGACCGTTACCGGTGTTTCGGGTGGGGTGTCGGTCATGCGTGGTGAAGGGTGGGAACCTGCTCGGGTGCAGTCTGTGGCGGCAACCCGTCGGCGCCGATTTGCTCGCCGTCGGGTCGCGTGCGGAAACGCCGCGCGTCCCAGAACCACTGCTCGGGGCGCGCTTGGATTGCCTTGGACAGCGCTTGGTTGACCCGGGTCGCGATTGCCACCAAGTCGGCGTGCCGGTCGTCGGTCGGGGCGTGCTCGATCACCTCCCAGATGTGGAATGCGAACCGCCGTGGGCGCAACCGCTCGATGGTCGCGACCACGATCGGCGCGCCGGTCTTGAGGTGGAGCAGGCCGAACGTGGTGTTGGTCGCCGCCGGCGTGCCGAGGAATGGCGTGAAGACCAGGCTTTCCTTGGAGCTGACGTCGGCCAACAGACCCATCATCTCTCCGGCGCGCAACGCCCGCATCATCTCGCGAACCGCGCCGCGCCGTTCGGTCATCACCTGCCCGCCGGTGCCGCGGATCGTGTTGATCACGTCGGTGACCGGTCGGATCGGGCTCTCGCGGAACACCGAGGTGATCGAGAACCCCAGCACCTGGACCAGATGCGCCGAGTACTCGTACGCACCGATGTGTCCGGTCAGGGCGATCAACCCCTTGCCTTGGGCTACCAGTGCGCGGACGCGTGCGAGCGACTCCTCGGGGATGTCGACGAACCGGTGCAGGTTGGTCGCATTCACTTCGCCCATCTTCACCAGCTCGACTGCGAAGTGGGTCATGTAGCGGGCCCAGCGCCACAGGAGTGCACGACGCTGGCGCGCGTCGAGGCGGTCGCGGAACACCACGCGCACGTTGTAGTGGAAACCGCGCCGGTGGCGCGTGGCGCGTTTGCGTCCGATCCAAGTCACGAACACGAACACCGGGACCATCAGGTCGGCGAACGCGAATGCGAGGCGGTCGGGCAACCAGCCGAGCATGCGCACCAAGCCGGCGAACATGCTACCGAGCAGACCTTGGAGCCATGCGCTGCGCGGCGGTCGCGACACTTCCTTGGAACTCGGGGGGCTCAGACCCCGGGCCAATTTCGGACAGACCTTTGACCGTGGCGACGCCGCGGGGGAAGCTTGCGTGGGACGAGTATCCGTAGCCTGGAGTGCGCTCGACCGTGTTCGACCCGCCGACCCGGACGCTTCATGACCCAACCGCCGCGAACCCGCGATGCCGTCGGTGCCTGTCAAGTTGTTCTGGCCAGCTTCGATCTCGCACGACCTCGCGACGCTGTTCATGAATCATCCGGACTGCTCGGCGCACGCCGGCGCAGCCCTGACCTGACCGCTGCAAACTGAGCCGGTTTGAAAGTCCTGTTCAAGCATCGACTCGAATATGCGTTGGTTCGCATGGTGATGCTCGGACTCCGCTTCCTGCCGGAGTCGCTGGCATATGGCGGTTTCGCGATGCTCGGGCAGACCTACTTCCTGTTGTCGCGGCGGCGCCGCGACTACGCGCGGCGCTTCCTGCGGCAGGCGTTCCCGGACCGGCCGGACAAGGAGCTGATGCAGATCGGGCGGCGGTCGACCGGCAACTTCTTCAAGGTCGTGTTGGACATGCTACGCGTCAACCGGGTGCTGAGCCGCGGCGAGCTGCTGCAGCATCTGGAGGGTCGCGAGGAATTCGTTCAAAGCCTGCCGAACGCGCCCGTGCTGATGGTCACCGGCCACCTGGGCAGTTGGGAGATCGGTGGTGTCAGCGTCGCGGCGCTGTGCGGTGAGTCGCACGCGGTGGCCCGGACCTTCAAGAACCCGCTGCTGCAGCGCCTGCTGGCGCACAGCCGGCGGGCGACCGGGCTGCACCTGCACTCGCGCCGCGGCGGGATCCGCAGTCTGGCGCGGGCGCTGAAGAACGGCGCGGTGGCGATGCAGGCGGTCGACCAGAACCAGCGGTTGCGCGGCGTGTTCGTGCCGTACTTCGGCAAGCTCGCCAGCACCGAACGCGCTGCGGCTACGTTGGCGGTGCGCGAGGGCTATCCGGTGGCGGTGTGCTTCTGCCTGCGGATCGGCAGCGGCTTCCGCTTCCGCCTCGATCCGATCAAGTTGATCCGGCCAGAAGTGCCATCCGATCGGGCAGCGGTGCCGGGCGCGGTGAAGCGACTGGTGCTCGAGATCAACCGCCACCTGGAGGAGGCGGTCCTGCGCTACCCGGAGCAGTATCTGTGGATCCACGATCGCTACCGGACGCAACCGAACCAACAACTCGAGGAGTCGCTCGACGAACTCGACGCGCTGGTGCCGAAGACCGAGTAGGCAAAGCGCGAGGTACCTCGCGTGCGCTTCGGATCAGCGACCGTGCAGAGCCAGGACCGCGAGCGCCGCGGCGGTCGGTTGGATCGACCCCAGCCGCACTTGCTCGCGGATCCCGTCGAGGGCCGCAGCGACCGCGGGGTCGCGGAGGGCGCGTTCCAGCAGCAGTTCGTGCAGCGTGTCGTCGAACCACTGCTCGGCCTGCCTGCGGCGCAGCTCGGTCAGTCCCTCGGCGCCGCGGGCCGCACGGTGCGCCTCGACCGCGTCGAACACTTCGGCGACCCCGGCGCCGCTGTGCGCCGACGCGGTGAGGACCGGCACCCGCCAGCCCGATGTCGCGCTGGGCAGCAACTCGAGCGCTCGCCGATACTCCGCGGCCGCGGCGGCGGCACGCGTCGCGGCGTCGCCGTCGGCCTTGTGCAGGACCACGATGTCGGCGAGCTCCATCACCCCGCGCTTGATGCCCTGCAGCTCGTCGCCGCCGCCGGCGAGCAGCAGCAGCACGAACGTATCGACCATGCCGGCCACGGCGAGTTCCGACTGGCCGACCCCGATGGTCTCGATCAGCACGACGTCGAAGCCGGCCGCTTCGCACAGCAGGGCGGCTTCGCGGGTGCGCCGCGCGACCCCGCCGTGCGCCGAGCCGCCAGGGCTCGGCCGGACGAATGCGTGGGGGTCGCGGGCCAGGCGTTCCATGCGCGTCTTGTCGCCGAGGATGCTGCCGCCGGACAACGCACTGCTCGGGTCGACCGCCAACACGGCGACGCGGTGGTCGCGGCTCGTCAACAGGCAACCCAGCGTGTCGATGAAGGTGCTCTTCCCCGCGCCCGGCGCGCCGGTGATTCCGATGCGTCGCGCCGCGCCCAGCCGCGGGGCGAGCTGCTGCAGCAGCTCCTGTGCGGCGGTTTGGTCGGCGGCGCGGGTGCTCTCGACCAGCGTGATGCCGCGGGCCAGAGCGCGGCGATCGCCCGCCGCGATCCCTTCCGCCAGCTGTGCGGCGCCGGATGCTCCGGTCATGCCTGCTCGGTCTGGGTCAGCAGTTCCTGCAGCTCGAGCATCGCTGCGGCCGCGGCTTGTTGCCGCGATCGGCCGAACACCACCAGCAGGTTCTGCAGCATCCGCGCCAGCCAACCGCGGTTGGTCGCTGGCTGCAGCAGATCCTTGGCGCGGTCCACCGTGCCCAGGACGTCCTCGATCCGGTCGTAGGCCTCCGCGCGCGACAACACCCGACCGCGGGCGAACACGTCCACCAGCATCGGTCTGCCGTCGAGCCACACGCTGGCCAAGAAGTGCCCGGGGGCGTTGGTGCCTTCGACCGACAGCCCCAAACGCTCCAGCACTTCCTTGTAGATCAGCGTCAGCGTGATCGGGATGCCCCGGCGCGTGTCGAGCACCGCCGGGATGTAGCTGTTGCGCGGGTCGTGGTAGTTCTCCAGGTTGCCGCGGAATCCTTCGGTCTCGAACAGCACCGCGTGTGCATGGGCGAGCAGCGCCTTGGGGTTGTCGCTGTGCACCCGTTCGAGCACCTGCCGCGCCAGTCCGTCGAGCCGCCGCTCCACCTCGAGGTAGTCGGCGTCGGGAAGATCGCACATGGCGATCGCCACCGCGGCGCGCAGCAGCGCGCCTTCGGCGTCGAGATCGGCGACTTGGGCGGCGAACAGCTCGAACGCGGCGTCGTTGCAGTAGTGGGGGCTCATGGGTGGTGGGCGAGGAGCTCCAGCAGCCGGGCGGCGGCCTCGGGGATCACGGTACCGGGGCCGAACACCGCCGCACAGCCCGTGGCGAGCAGTCCTGCGGCATCGGCCGGTGGGATGACCCCGCCGGCCACCACCAGCACGTCGGGTGCACCCTGGGCGCGCAGCTCCTCGATCAGCTGGGGCACCAGGGTCCGATGTCCCCCTGCCAGCGTCGACACGCCGACGATGTGCACGTCGTTCTCGATCGCCTGGCGGGCGACCTCGTCCGGGGTTTGGAACAGTGGGCCGATGTCCACGTCGAAGCCGAGGTCGGCGAATGCGCTGGCGATGATCTTGGCCCCGCGGTCGTGGCCGTCCTGCCCCATCTTGGCGACCAGGATCCGCGGCTGGCGACCATGCGCCGCGCGGAAGCTCGCGGTGAGTGCGCGGACCCGTGCGACTTCATCCATATCGGCAGCGGCAGCATACACGCCGTGGACACCCTGGACGGTGGCGCGGTAGCGGCCGAATGCGTCCTCCAGTGCCGACGACATCTCGCCGACGGTTGCGCCGGCCCGCGCCGCCGCGACCGCCAGTTCCATCAAGTTGGCGTCGCCGCGCGCCCCCGCGGTCAGGTCCGCGAGCGCCCGGCTCACCGCCTCCGCGTCGCGCTCGGCGCGCAGCTGCTCGAGCCGCGCGATCTGTGCGGCGCGCACCGCCGAGTTGTCGATCGACAGCGTGTCCAGCTCGGGTTCGTCGCCCGTGCGGTATCGGTTGACGCCGACGATCACGTCCCGCCCGGAGTCGATCCGTGCTTGGCGGCGCGCCGCGGCTTCCTCGATGCGTAGCTTCGGCAGACCCTGCTCGATCGCCCGTGCGATGCCGCCGAGCGACTCGACTTCCTCGATCAGCGACCACGCGCGTTCGGCGAGGTCGTGGGTCAACTGCTCGACGAAGTGTGCGCCGCCGAACGCGTCCACGGCGCGGCACAACTCGGTCTCGTGCTGCAGCAGCAGCTGGGTGTTGCGGGCGATCCGCGCCGAGAACTCGCTGGGCAGCGCCAATGCCTCGTCGAGCGCGTTGGTGTGCAGGCTCTGCGTGCCGCCGAGGACCGCTGCGAGCGCTTCGACGCAGGTGCGCGTCACGTTGTCGAACGGCGCCTGGGCGGTCAGCGACCAACCGGAGGTCTGGGTGTGGGCGCGCAGCGCCATCGCCTTGGGATCGGTGCCTCCGAGCTGCTCGACGATCCGCGTCCACAGCAGGCGGCCGGCGCGCAGCTTGGCGATCTCCATGAAGAAGTGCATCCCGCTGGCCCAGAAGAACGAGATCCGCGGCGCCAGAGTGTCGACCGACAGGCCGGCGGCTTGGCCGACCCGCAGGTATTCCATCGCGTCGGCGAGTGTGTAGGCGAGCTCGAGGTCCGCGGGTGCGCCGGCCTCGTGCATGTGGTATCCGGACACCGACACGCTGTTCCAGCGCGGCATCTTCGCGGCGCAGAACGCGAAGATGTCGCCGACGATCCGCAGCGACGGCGCAGGCGGGTAGATGTAGGTGTTGCGGACCATGAACTCCTTCAGCACGTCGTTCTGGATCGTGCCGGAGAGCTGTTCCGCGGCCACACCCTGCTGTTCGGCGGCGACCACGAACAGGGCGAGGATCGGCAGCACCGCGCCGTTCATCGTCATGGAAACCGAGACCCGGTCGAGCGGGATCCCGTCGAGCAGGATCCGCATGTCGAGGATCGAATCGATGGCCACCCCGGCCATGCCGACGTCGCCGGCCACCCGCGGGTGATCGCTGTCGTAGCCGCGGTGGGTTGCCAGATCGAACGCGATCGACAGGCCCTGCTGGCCCATCGCCAGGTTGCGGCGGTAGAACGCGTTCGACTCCTCGGCGGTCGAGAACCCCGCGTACTGCCGGACGGTCCACGGGCGCACCGCGTACATCGTGGCGTACGGGCCGCGCACGAAGCTCGGCATCCCGGGCAAGTCGTCGGTGTGCGGCAGCTGTGCGGTGCGGCCCGGGTCCGGGCGGGCCGACAGCTCGAGCTGTTCGGGCGTCGACCAGCGCGCTGCCTCGCCGGGCGAAGGCAGTCGATCGCGCAGCTCGGCGAAGCCATACTCCCCGCGGATCGGGTCGGGGTCGCTCACGGTCGATCCTCCTGCTCGGTCAGGGCGCAGTAGAGCGCCCGCAGCGTCGCGTAGGCATCGTCGCCGTCGTACACGAATGCCTGCACTCGTTCGGCCAACTCGGGTCGCGGACGTCCGGCCAGCACCAACAGGAACGACCCGTGCAGACGTGCGACCAAGTCCGCCTGGCCCGCGTCGTCGGAGCAGGCGACCACGATGTGTGGGCGGTGGCGCTCGAGGTCCACCGACTGGTCGAGTTGCAGCGGCTCCAGCACCTCGAACCCACCGGCCGCGAAGTAGTCGCGGGCGAACTCGCCACGGGCGCGGCTGACGCGCGCGGGTCCGGCGAGCACCGGCAGGACGCGCAGGCCGGCCGGGCGCACCAAGTCGCGCAGGTGTTCGAACACCGCCCCGTCGGGGGAGAACGCGAACAATGCGGGATCGAGTTCGACGGTGCCCTTGCCGTAGGCCCGCACGACCCGTTCGCCGATCGTCGGCTGATCCGCGCTGCGCCGCTCGAGGTACCCGGCGTGCGCGGCGCACAGCCCCGCGCTGTCCGGCAGCGCACTCGGCCGTTCGAACCGGGGATCGACGAATCGGTTGACGCCGACCAGGACGCGCCGGCGGCGGTGGAACCGTTCGCGCCGCTGCAGGTGGGCCGCGTTGATCCACTGCTGCACCAGTCCGGTTTGCAGCGCCTCGACCATGCCGCCCGCTGCCTCGATCTCCTGCAGCAGCGCGAACGCGCGCCGCGCTAGGGCGTCGGTCAACACCTCGACGGTGTACGCGCCGCGCAGCGGGTCGTGGCCGCGACCGAGCTGTGACTCTTCGCGCAGCAACAGCAGCTGGTGCCGGGCGGTGCGGTAGGTGTGGCGGTCCTGCGCGTCGTGCCGCAGATCGAACGGGGCCACCGCGATCGAGTCACAGCCGCCCAGCGTGGCAGCCACCGCGTGCAGCGTGCTGCGCAGCAGGTTGCCGTGCGGGTCGTAGCTCGACTGGCCGCGGGGGCTGCCCTCGGCGTGGACCGCGATGTCGAGCGACGGCAACCCGAGTGCGTGCGCCAGCTTCGCCCACAGCAGCCGCACGGCGCGCAGCTTCGCGACTTCGACGCACAGCTCGGTGTGCACCGGAATGCGCAGGCAGAGAGCATTCGCGGTGTGTGATGGACCGAGCAACCGCGCGTACGCCAACGCACTCGCCAGCACGCAGGCGATCTCCTGCGCGGGCGTCGCCCCCGCGCGGTGGAAGGCGTGGCCGTGTGCGGCCAGGGGCACCGTACGGGGTGCCGCTGCGAGCACGTCTACGCTGTCACGCACCACCCGGGCGACGTGCTCTCCGGGGGTGCCGCGGATCGGCCGCCCGCCGGCGACCCAGTCGTGGATCGGGTCGGCGCCGAGCTCCAGCTGCAGCGCGTCCCGCGACCACCCGCGCGCCGCAGCGCACTCGAGCAGCATGGTGGCCACGGCCGGGGCAGCTGCTCCAGGGTCGAGCGCCAGCACGCTGGCGGTCGGGTCGAGTGGGCCGAGTGCCCGTTGGATCGCTTCGTTCGTGTACGCCGCGCAGCCCTCGAACCCTGCTTCGAAAGCGAACAGGTCTCGCTCGTCACCGTCCCCCAAGGTGCCGGGATCGACCCCGTGCCGCACCAGGTGATCGAAGCGCAGCAGCACCTGCTCGGTGCCGTCCGCCAGGGCGTCGGCGCACAGCACTCCGCACAGCTCCGGGTCGGCGGCATCGATCCGCTGCCGGGGCACGCAGGCGCGGCCGTGCAGGAGCACCCGGTCGGCGCCGTCCGCGATGTGCGGGAGCCCCTGCAGGTCGGCGCGGGTGCACACGGGCGGCAGTTCGAGGTCGTCGTCGAGGTGCCAGCGCAGCGCCTGAAGCGCCCGTTCCGGCTGGTCGGTGCCGAGGCTCTGCGCCGCCAGTGCGGCCCAATCCAGGCGCTGATCGACCGCATACTCGCGCACCATGTGCCGGCGAGAGTACGGACCGGCTGCGGGCGGTCAACGCGCCGCGGCGCTGCATCGCGTTTTTCCGCCGGTGGGGGAGGCGCCGGCGCGTCCCGGATCAGCGGCGTGCTGGCAGCAGCGCGCGTACCCGCGCCGCCAGCGCGGCGCGCGCCCGCTGGTTGGCCACCCCGTTGGGGTGGGCCTCGGCGTTGAAGCAGCTGTGCCAGTCTTCGACCACCCACGGCGTCAGATCGAAGGTCTCGATGCCCACCGCGTGGTAGCCGGCGACGTGCCGCCGCATCGCCGCGACCGGGTCGCGCGCGTTCGCCAGCAGCGAGGTGCACGGCGACAAGGCCAGCAGCAGACGCGCGCCGCTCGCCTCCACGTCGCGGCGCAGTTGCGCCAGGATCGCCGACTCGACCGCGTCGATCGGCGGCAGTCCGGTGGCGTCGATCCGCCGCCAGTCGAACGGTGGGCAGGTGCGGTGGACGATCGTCGAGCTGTCGCGCAGCGTGTCGATCAGGAACTCGAGGGCGGTACGCGGGCCGTGGATCCGCTGCCCTTGCCAGACGCCGTAGTAGTGTCGGTTGGCGGCCGCCGACTGGTGGAACAGCACCGGCAGGCCGTGCAGCGACAGATTGCCGTCGTGCAGCAGATAGTACGGCTTGCGCAGCCCCTCGAGCAGTGGCGAGCTGGTCTCGTTGGGCAACACCAAGTAGGCCATCAGGACCACGTCGGGCCGCAGCGGGCGGGCCAAGCGGTCGAAGCTCATCGCGATCTGGTCCTTGCCCCAGCCGCCGCACGCGGCGTTGAACACCTGCACGCCGGGCAGATCGGCGCGCAGCCGCGGCGTCATCCCGTCCTCGACTCCGCTGCCCCAAGCGAGTGGGTACGAGTCGCCGAGGATCACCACGCAGGGTCGCGTGGGGTCGCGCTGTTGTTCGATGTCGCGGAAGCCGAGCGAGTTGGTGGCGAACTCGCGCGGTCCGTCGGCGAACTCGTGGATTCGGCGGTAGCTGGCGGCGTTGCGCCAGCCGAGCAGCGGATCGGGAATGCGGTCGTGCTCCAGGGTATCGACGCTCGCCCACTCACGCTGCGGCAGGGGGTGGTCGCTGCGGGTTGCCCACTCCGCGGCGAGGAACGCCGCCAGCGCCAGAGCACCGGCGCGCAGGAGTGCCGCGGCGACGGCGTCGACCTTGGGCGCGAGATCGGGGGCGCGCCGCAGCAGGGCGCGCAGTGCGACCGCGGCCAGCAGCGCGGCTTGCGCGGCCAGCGCCCCGAGCCACAGCAGTGCTGGCCCGTAGCCGCCGAGCCAGGTGCCGGCGAGTCCGCCGACCGCACTGAGCAGCACCGCGGCGGCCGCGCACTGCAGGATCCGGCGTACGGTGTGGCAGACGACGACGCGCGGTGCGGATTCAGCGGTCTGGCTCATGCGCATCCCAGCCTCAGAACCGCAGGTAGTGGAATGCCTCGCCCGACCACGCGGGGTGGCCGCCGATCGTGCGAAAGATCTCGAACAGGGCGTAGCCGTAGAGCAGGGTGCGCAATGCCGCGGGCCAGGATTCGACGGCACGTTCGCCGGTGCGGCGTTCCGCGAGGTCGAGCACCAGCACCAGCCAGTAGCTGCGCAACCCGGCGAACACCGTGGTGAGGGTTGCCGAGTGCATCCCTGGCTCCAGCAGCACCGCGCGCAGCATCGCGGCGGACTGCCCGATGTCCGCGGGCCGGAACAGGAGTTCGCCGATCACCACGATCGCGAAGGTCAGCGCCACGCCCGCCACCGTGAATGCACCCCGGCCGGTCGGCGTCATGCGCTGCTCCAGCGCGTACAGGAACGGGCGCACGCGGTGGAAGGCGCACAGCCACAGGCCGTGGTAGAGCCCCCAGGCGACGAACATCCAGGTCGCACCATGCCACAGCCCCATCACCGCCATCGTCACCAGCAGGAGCCCGCTGGTGCCGAGCACGCGCGCCCAGCGGCCGCTGGTCGCCAACCACTGGAACAAGTGCTCGTTGACCCACGACGACAGTGTGATGTGCCAGCGCGACCAGAACACCTGCACGTTGCGCGCCAGGTACGGGGCCTGGAAGTTGCGCGACAGTTCGAAGCCGAGCATGCGCGAGGCACCGCGCGCCATGTCGGTGTAACCGGAGAAGTCGGCGTAGAGCTGCAGGGTGAACAACAGCGCGGCGGCGAGCACGTCGCCAGAGCGGTACTCCGGCTGGATCGCGAACAACGGATCGGTCAGGGCGGCCAACGGATCCGCCACCGCGATCTTCTTGTAGGCGCCGAGCAGCAGAAGCCCGGCGCCGCTGTGCAGCTGGGCGAGCGACAGCGGGCGCGGCGCGCGGATCTGCGGCAGCAGGGTGGAGGCGCGTTCGATCGGACCGAGCGACAGCTTGGGGAAGAACGCGACGAACAGCGCGAAGTCCAGCGGATCGCGTTCCGCTGCGACGTGCCCGCGGTACACGTCCAGGCAGTAGCCGAGGTTCTGGAAGGTGTAGAACGACAGCCCCAACGGCAGCCAGATCCGTTCGACCCGCAGGTCGGGATGGGCGCCGAACACCGCCAACAGCTCGCGCGCGTTGTCGGCGAAGAAGCCGCGGTACTTGAAGTACGCGAGCAACCCGAGCTGCGTGGCGATCGCCAACCACAGCCAGCGAGATCGAAGGCGCGCGGTCGGAGCGGTGGCGATGCTGCGACCCAGTCCGTAGGTCGCCACGGTCGAGCCGAGCAGCACCAGCGCGCTGCCGGGCGAGAACCAGCTGGCGAACGCGTAGCTGCACAGCAGCAGCCACGCGTTCTGTAGCCGCCGCGTGTGTCGCAGCCGCAATGCCTGCAGGAGCAGATGGACCGCCAGTACGGCGGCCAGCAGCAGGCAAGGCCAGGTCGCGGGGGGCATCGGGGTGACTTACGGGGCGGCGCAGAGCGGCAGAAGCCTACCCGGGGATTCGCCAGCGCGCGGGATCGCCCCACGGGCGGGGCGTGCCGTTGACGGGCGTCGACGAAGGCGCGATGCGGTGGCCGGATCGCGCTGCCGGGGCGGGGTCGGTCCCGGGCCGGCGACGCAAGCTAACCCGAACGGACCGTGCCGCGGATGCTGGGCTCCGGCAAAGTCGCGTCGCGCGCGAGTGCGGTTCTCCGGACTGCGCGACTACTGCCCGGTCGTGCGCTTGGGCAGGAAGAAGTGCCCGGTCACCCGTGGGGTCTCCGGCCCGAACTCGTTCCGCCCCTGGAAGGTGAACGACCCGCGGATCTGCGTCGCCGAGTGCTCGGAGATCGTGATCGATCCGCTGCCGTCCTCCGGGTGATCCACGTGGACGCCGAACGCCAGCCAGGTGCCGACCTGCAGGCTGGCGTCGAGCTGACAGCTGGCGCCGAGCGGGTAGGTCCCCGGAGCTACCGCGAGCGGTACTTGGAGGATCAGGAGTTGCGCGCCGTCCGCGCCGACCAGCCACAGGGTGTCGCCGCTGGCGCAGCGCGTGGCGGGTAACGCCATGGCGAGGCCGTCCTGCGTCAGTCCGTCCTGCAGGCCTGCCCACACCAGCGTGCCGAGCTCCAGGTCGCCGCCGTGGCACTCGGGCAGCAACTCGCGGCAGCTCGGCTCGCCACACGACGCACAGGCCAGCGCGACCGCTTGGATCACCGGACGCGAGACCCGGTGTTCGTGGGTCACCGCCCACAGGTAGCAGCGCACTTCGTGGCACTGCGCCGCAACGCCGCCGCAGATGTCGTCCGGGATCGGGATCTGCAGCGGCAGGGTGCCCGCGTTCACTGCCATCGGAAGCACGCGGATCGGCCCGGAGTCACCGAAGCGAATGCCGAGGCCGAGCACCCGCTCGGCACCCGCATCGACTCGCGGTTGCACCGACAGACGCGACCCACCGACGATCCGGGCTATCGTGCCGCTGGCCGGGTCGACCAGCACGACCAGTGCGTCGAGCTGCGGGTCGGCGAGCGAGAACGAGCTGGCCGGCGCCGGGACCGCTCGATTGAGCAGCGACGCCGGACCGGGCTCCGGAGCGAGGGCGACCGGATTGCTGCCGCTGTGACTGCATGCCGCGAGGACAGCGAGACCCAGCGTCGTGAGGGCGGGCCGGAGCATGGACGAGATGGCGGCCTGGCCCGGACTATTCGTGACCGAGCTGCTGCGATCGTGCGAGGTCGCTGCTGGCTTCGTCGACGGGGCGGCACCCCACCACCGTGCAGAACCTGCGGTTCTCCTCGCCAACAACGATCTTGCACGATCTCGCGACGCTGCTCATGAATGGTCCGGGCTTCGGGCTTGGCCGACTCGGAAGTGTACTCCACCGCGCCTGTCGCGGCGGTGGGCGCGGGAGGCGCGGTGGCATCGCGGTCTGCCATCCCGCGGCGACGGGGCTCGTTCGCTACATGCTGCGGCGGTACTGACCACCGACCTCGTAGAGCAGCTGGGAGATCTGCCCCAGCGAGCAGTACTTGGCTGCCTCCATGAGCGCCGCGAACGTGTTGCCGCCGCCCAGCGCCGCGCGCCGCAGCTCCTCGAGTGCCGTACCGCAGCGGTCCGCATGTGCCTTCCAGAAGCACTCCAGCGAGGCGATCTGCACCTGCTTCTCTTCCTCCGTGGAGCGCATCACGTCCTTGGGTTCACTGGTCGGTGAGCCGTCCTTGCCGAGGAACGTGTTGACGCCGATCAGCGGCAACTCACCGCTCGCCTTCAGCGTCTCGTAGTACATCGATTCCTCCTGGATCTTGCCGCGCTGGTACATCGTCTCCATCGCGCCGAGCACGCCGCCGCGCTCCGACAGCCGCTCGAACTCCAGGTAGACCGCTTCCTCCACCAGGTCGGTCAGCTCCTCGATGATGAACGCGCCCTGCAGCGGATTCTCGTTCTTCGCCAAGCCGAGTTCGCGGTTGATGATCAACTGGATCGCCATCGCGCGGCGCACCGACTCCTCGGTGGGGGTGGTGATCGCCTCGTCGTAGGCGTTGGTGTGCAGGCTCTGGCAGTTGTCGTAGATCGCGTAGAGCGCCTGCAGCGTGGTGCGGATGTCGTTGAACGAGATCTCCTGGGCGTGCAGTGACCGTCCGGAGGTCTGGATGTGGTACTTCAGCTTCTGCGACCGCTCGTTGCCGCCGTACTTGTGCTTGATCGCCTTGGCCCAGATGCGCCGCGCGACGCGGCCGATCACCGCGTACTCCGGATCGACCCCGTTGCTGAAGAAGAACGACAGGTTGGGGGTGAAGTCGTCGATGTGCAGGCCGCGGGCCAGGTAGTACTCGACGTAGGTGAAGCCGTTCGACAGCGTCAAGGCGAGCTGGGTGATCGGGTTCGCCCCGGCCTCGGCGATGTGGTAACCGGAGATCGACACCGAGTAGAAGTTCCGCACCTGGTGCTCGGTGAAGTACTCCTGGATGTCGCCCATCATCCGCAGGGCGAACTCGGTCGAGAAGATGCAGGTGTTCTGCGCCTGGTCTTCCTTGAGGATGTCGGCCTGCACCGTGCCACGCACCGCCGACAGCGCTTCGGCGCGCAGCTTGGCGTAGACCTCGGCAGGCAGCACCTGGTCGCCGCTCACTCCGAGCAGCAGCAGCCCCAACCCGTCGTGGCCGGGGGGTAGTTCGCCGCTGTAGGCCGGCGCCGGCTGGCCGTGTGCCGCGTAGAGAGCAGCGATCTTGGCGCGGACCTGCTGCTCGAGGCCGTGCTCGGCGATGTAGCGCTCGCACTGCTGGTCGATCGCGGCATTCATGAAGAACGCCAGCAGCATCGGCGCCGGACCGTTGATGGTCATCGACACCGAAGTGTTCGCGGCGCACAGGTCGAAGCCGGAGTACAGCTTCTTGGCGTCGTCGACGGTGCAGATGGCCACTCCGGCGTTGCCGATCTTGCCGTAGATGTCGGGGCGGTGGTCGGGGTCGTGGCCGTACAGCGTCACCGAGTCGAACGCAGTCGACAGGCGCTTGGCCGGCTGCTCGGCGGCGACGTAGTGGAACCGCCGGTTGGTCCGCTCCGGACCGCCTTCCCCCGCGAACATCCGCGTCGGGTCCTCGGCAGTGCGCTTGAACGGGAACACCCCGGCGGCGAACGGGAACGCTCCTGGCACGTTCTCGGTCAGCAGCCAGCGCAGTCGGTCGGCGTCGGAGTGGAAGCGCGGCAGCGCGACCTTGGGGATCTGCAGGCCCGACAGCGACTTGGTGGTCTGGTCGACTTCGATCTGCTTGCCGCGCACGCTGAAGGTGTGGCGCGGCGTGCGGTAGCTCGACACCAGCTCGTCCCAGCCGGCGAGCGCCTTGCGGCAGTTCGGGTCCAGTGTGGCGTCGAGTTCGGCACTGGCCGCATCCAGGGCGTCGAGCGCCGCGTGGTCGGCGCCGTTCCGCGCCAGTTGATCACGCGCGCCGTGCAGCTGTTCGAGGCGTTGGGCGATGTCCACCTGGCGTCCGGCCCACCGGTCGTAGCCGCGGTTGCTGTCGGCGATCTCGGCCAGGTAGCGGATGCGCTGCGGAGGGATGATGTGGCGCTTCTCCGGCAGCGACTCGGGGATGTCGAGCGTCGACACGAGATCGACTCCGGTCTTGCTGCGAACCGCGCTGATCAGCGCCTTGTACAGCGCGTTGGTGCCGGGGTCGTTGAAGTGCGAGGCCATGGTGCCGTGTACCGGCATCGCCTCGAACGGCATGTCGAACGCCTTGCGGTTGCGTTGGAACTGCTTCTTCACGTCGCGCAGCGCGTCGAGCGCGCCGCGGCGGTCGAACTTGTTCAGCGCCACCAAGTCGGCGTAGTCGAGCATGTCGATCTTCTCCAGCTGGGTGGCGGCGCCGTACTCCGGCGTCATCACGTACACCGAGACGTCGGCGTGCTCGGTGATCTCGGTGTCGGACTGACCGATGCCCGACGATTCGAGGATCACCAGGTCGAACCCGGCGGCGCGCAGCACCGCGAGCGCCTCGCGAACGCACCCGGCGAGCGCGACGTTGGCGGCGCGGGTCGCCAGGGAGCGCATGTACACCCGCGGGTCGTGGATCGCGTTCATCCGGATCCGGTCGCCCAGCAGTGCCCCGCCGGTCTTGCGCCGTGAGGGGTCCACCGACAGGATCGCGAGTCGCTTGTCGGCGAAGTCGGCGAGGAAGCGCCGCACCAGTTCGTCGATCAGCGACGACTTGCCGGCACCGCCGGTGCCGGTGACTCCGACCACCGGTGCGCTACCTCGGGCGTTGGCGAGCAGGGTGTCGATGCGGGTCGGATCGGACTCGGCGATCGAGATCGCCTTGGCGATCTCGCGGGGGTCGCCACCGGTCAGGCGGCCGAGATCGACTTCGCCGCCGACCGCGAAGTCGCAGCGCTGAAGCATGTCCTGCACCATGCCCTCGAGCCCCATCGCCCGACCGTCGTCGGGTGAGTACAGGCGGCAGATGCCGTACTGTTGGAGCTCTTCGATCTCGGCCGGCAGGATCACGCCGCCGCCGCCGCCGAAGATCCGGATGTGCCCGCAGTCGCGTTCACGCAACAGGTCGTGCATGTAGCGGAAGTACTCGTTGTGGCCGCCCTGGTACGAGGTCAGGGCGATGCCTTGGGCGTCCTCCTGGATCGCCGCGTCGACGACCTCGCCGGCGGAGCGGTTGTGGCCGAGGTGGATCACCTCGGCGCCGAGCGCCTGGGCGACCCGGCGCATGATGTTGATGGAGGCGTCGTGGCCGTCGAACAGCGAGGTCGCGGTGACCAGGCGGATCTTGTGGGTGGTGCGGAAGTCCTGGAGGCGGGTTGCCGCGGGTGAAGTCGTCAGGCGCGTGCTCATGTGCGGGGGGGAGTGTACCCGGGTTTGGGGTGTGCTCCATGGAGTGGCGGGCTGGGAGGGTGGTGGTGTGGGGGTGGGGGGTGAACGGCCCGGGCGCCGGATCCACGCGGATGGCCGGTTCAGCGACTGTGGGGACGGGGTTGGGTGTCGCGGGTGTCTGGTTGCACACTGTTGCGGGGAGGGCTGGACGGGTGGTGGGGTGTGGGGTGTGGGGGGCGGCGGGGGTTGGGCACTCAGGCTCCCTCAACCTCGAGCTCTGAAGCCACGGGGCTCTCCACGGCCCCGTCGCCGTCGGCATCGGTCCAGGCTCGCTTCGCTCGGCTAGAGCGACCGATGCCGACGGCGACGGGGCCGCGGGAGAGCGGGTGGGGGTATGGGGTGTGAGTGGGGGCGTGGTGTTGGCGGGTTGGTGATCAGGCTGGTGTGGTGGATTAGGTGTGGAAACGTGGATTGGTGAATGGGCGGTTGGGGTCTGAGGAACAGTGCCCGAACAAGGTGGGGATTCGTGCGTGCGACGTGGGATGGCGATCACGCGAGCCCGGGTCAATTCGTGAGCAGCGTCGCGAGATCGGGCAGGGTTGCCCGGAGGCGGGGTGCCTCCCCGTCGAGGAGCAGGATCTGACGTTTGTGCTGGGCCGGGCCCGCTCGCGGTGTTGCAGCTCCTCAGCTTGTCCACCAACAAGGCTTGTCGTCGCAGCTCCCTGCGAGCGAACCGCATGACTCGACACGCCCCACTGGGTTGCGGGTCGCGGCCGGGTTGGTGGAACAGTGCCCGAACAAGACTGGGGATTCGTTCGGATGCCTAGACTAGATGTGAAAACAACCATTCGTGGGTTGACATTGATTGGCTTGGGTCATACTGTGCTTCAACGAGAGCGGGGTGATGTCGATGAAGCGATCGAAAGAGCACACGGGCCTGCTGCCATTTCCGCGAATGAACTGGGGTGGCCGGCGCAAAGGGGCGGGGCCGAAGCCGAAAGGTGACAAGGCCGGCGTGTCGCACCGCAGTCGTGCGGCTTTGGCTTCACGCTTTCCGGTTCACGTGACCACACGCTTGATGCGTGGGCTTCCGTCGCTGCGCAGCCAGGGCGTGTACGGGGTGCTTTGTGCGGCGTTCGCGAAGGGCTGCGAGCGCAACGGCTTTCGCCTGGTGCACTACTCCGTGCAGGGCAACCACCTGCACATGATCGTGGAGGCGACGGACCGCGCAGGCCTGTCACGAGGTCTGCAGGGGTTGTTGGTTCGCATCGCACGGGCCCTGAACCGCCTGTGGCGTCGCGTGGGCAAGGTGTTCTCCGATCGCTACCACGACCACATCCTGCGCACGCCGCGCGAGGTGCGGCATGCGCTGGCGTACGTGTTGAACAACGCCCGACGCCACGGTGTGCGGTTGGCGTAGGAGATCGACTGGTTCACCTCGGGATGGTGGTTCGACGGCTGGCGCGAGAAGCTGACCAGTGGCGCGCCTTCAGGCTTCGCCAGGCCGATCGCGCCTGCACGCAATTGGCTGCTGAACGTCGGCTGGCGGAGGCACGGCTTGATCAGCCCTCACGAAGTCCCGGGCTGACGCACCACCACGCCCCCCGAGACTTCCCCCACTCCCCTCGCGGCCCCGTCGGCATCGGCTTCGGTCGCAACTTGCTTGGACCGATGCCGATGCCGACGGGGTCGTGAGGGGAGCCCCTCGCGGCTTCAGAGGTTGAGGCCGAGGAGCCCGGAGTCCATCCCCCCAAGCGCCAGCGACCACCGCTCGCCCCAGCTCCGCCGCCCCAGCTCCGCCGCCCCAGCTCCGCCGCGTCAGCGGCCGCCCGAGACCACCGGCGGGGCTGCCTTCTTGAGGAACAGCACGGCGAAACACGTGTCCTCGAGGTTCGCCCAGCCACCGTCCGGACGTTGGTGTGCCAACAGGTATTCGGCGCCTTCGAAGTACCACCGCGTGCCGTTGAATGCCGCGACGCCGGCCAGTTCACAGGCGCGCTCGACCCCGTAGAGGTAGTAGTAGTGCCAGGTCTTGCCGTGGCGGGGGTTCTCGTTGACCGTGAACTGCTTGGCCAGCCATGAGAAGCCCGACTGGACCGCCTTGTCGATGCGGCTCTGTAGAGCGGGGGTCCCGCGGCTGAGAGCGCGCAGTGCGGAGTCGCAGATCACCAGGCCGGTGATCCCGGCGGTGGTCATGCTGCCGGTGGTGTTCCCGCGGTTCGCGCCGGTGTAGCCCCAGCCGCGCGCCGGCACCATCACGCGTGACACGGTGCGGCGCGACGGGTTGGCGGCGGCGCGTTCGCCGCTGCCCTTGAGGGAGCGGAGACTGACCAGATCGAGGAATGCGGTCCCGGGTTCCTTGGGGGCTTGGCAGCGCAGCCAGTGCTCGGCGCTGGCGTACCACACCTGCGGCGAGATCTCGATGCCGCACAGCGCGGCGGTGTACAGGCCGAGCAGTGCGTACTGGGTGTTCGAGTTGTCGAAGCGGTCGGCCGGGGTGTAGTTCCAGCGGCGCATGTACGCCGGATCGACGCGCTGGTCGATGTTGCCGAGCAGGGTGTCGACCCACTCCTTCATCAGCGTGCGGTCTTCGGCGGACAGGTTGCGCGGCAGCGGTTTGTCGATGTGTCCGTGCAGCAGGGCGTCGCGTTCACCCTTGGGGGCGTGCGCGGCTTCGAGCGCCATCAACGAGACCGCGAGGTCGTAGGTGTTCTTCAACTTGCCCTTGCGCATCTTGGCGAGCAAGCGTTGCACCATCGGCTCGGACGGGTCTTCTTCGGCCTTGATCAGCGTCAGCACGACGAGCGCCAGGCGCCCCAGTGTCAGCCGACCCTTGCTCGCCTCTTCGCGCAGGTGGCGCGCGCCGTCGCGGATCGCGAGACTCACCCGGGCCTGGAACGCGCCGTCGTCGGCGTGGGATTCGCCGAGGTAGGTCCACGTCTCCTGAGCCGTGATCCGGCACCGCTGGACGCCGGGCAGCAGTTTGCTGCCCTCGGGCATCTCCACTTCGAACTGCAGGTCGCTCTTCCAACCGGCGACTCGGGCGGTGGCGAAGTCGAGCTGACGGACCAGCTCGAGGCGGCCGCTCAGTCCGGGCCTGGGCTCCGGGGCCTTGGGCTCGACCTTGACCATCTTGCCGACCTTGTTGCGCACCCGCTTGGGTGGCTCGACGGGGGCGCGCCGTGCCTTGCCGCGGGTGAACTCCACCGTGATCCGCTGGCTGCCGTCGGGCGACACCGAGTCGAAGGTGGTGTCGATCCAGATCGGCTCGAAGCCGGCGATCTCCAGGGTCTGGCGCTTCAGCTTCGCCGCGTTCTTGGTGCGCCGCAGGTCGAGGGCGAAGAGCGCCGGGAGATCGCGCGGATCACGAACTGGCGCGGCGAGGAACTGCCGCTTGGGGTCGAGGTCCTTGCCCTGCACACGACTCGGCATGCGCGGCCCGGGCAGCAGATCCTGCAGCAGCTTGGTGTTCGCCGCCGAGCCGATCCGCTGCAGCGACACATCGTCGAACCACGCCGTGCCGCGCGACTGCCACCATCCGCCGAGCGCGCAGCACACGTGCACGGTCTTCAGCTCGCCGGTGGCGAACTCGATCACCACCTCGGTCCAGCCCTTGGTGCCGTGCACCGGCTCACTCATCGCGGTGTGGCCGAGTTCGTGGATCCCGACGTGCGCGCCGATCCCGCTGACGCGGTCGATGCGGAGAAACGCGCGCAGCCGGTAGGTGGTGTGGGGCTCGACCGATACCCGGCGCCGCCACTCGGCGTCGATACCCTCGGTGGAGGCGATCCGCACGCTGACGCCGCCGCGGTGGTGCACCTTGCGATCGACGGCCAACGTGCCCTTGCCCGAAAGCGTCAACCGCGACCAAAACCTCGGTGCGGCCCCGCGGGCGTCCTCGAAACCGCCGTTCGCGCACAGATTCGGGTTGGCGGCTGCGGCGTCGGTCGCGCTCGGCTTCGGCGCCGGTTCGAGCACGGTGAGCTCTGCGCGGCCGACGCGGCGATAGGTCGCCGCCTGGTAGCCGTTCAGCGCCCACCGCATGCTCGGAACGGGGCCCTGGCTCGTCGCGGTCGCGGCGCAGCCGAGCAGCAGCACGACGGCGGACAGTCGGCGTTGTGCCAACGCTCCCGAGGTGGGTCGGGGGATCGGGCCGAGCGGCATGAGGGTCTTCTCGTTGCGGGGAGGGGCGGGCACGAGCGTGCCGCGGGAACGGCGCGACGCGCCACGATCATACCGGTGGCGAGTTGTGGTGCACGGGGGCGGAGCTCGGCCGGTGGCGCTATCCTCTGGCGGATGGCACGTCGGTGCCCCCAACTCCATCTCGCCGGCGCGATCGCCGTGGTGACGTTCCTCACGCTGGATGGGTTCGCCGCGGCACAGGATCCGGCGGGCCGGTTCGGCCGGGTCGTTCCCCTGGAGGGCGCAGCACAGACCAAGGCCGGCGTGGAGCTGTTGCACGACCAGGACCGGCGGGTGGATCGCGTGCGTTGGGGGCGCAGCGAGCTGCGGCTGTCGCGGCCGGTGCACACCTGCAAGGTCGGCACCGCCGCCGGCGGCCGGCTGCTGGTGATCCTCGCCGGTGGGGTGCACGCCGAGCTCTCGCTCTACCTCGCCAGCGGCGACGGCGAACTGCGCCGCTACTCCACCGGCGGCGGGCGCCTGTTGTCGCGCGCGTTCAACGGTGCCGCGAGTTTCTGGCCGGCGGTCGAAGGGCGGCACCTGGTGCTGTTCGGCTTTGCCCGCAACGCCGACCAGAACCCCGACGTCGAGCTGCGCGCGCTGGACTTCGACGCGCCCGGCGGGGTGCGGGTGCTCGCATCGCGGCGCCTGCCCCCGACCGCCAGCGGGTGGACCGTGCGGCACGACCGTGACGATGGTCTGGTGCGGATCGACATCGATGGGGTGAAGGACCCGACCCAGCGGCAGCTCGAGTTCCGCCACCCGCTCGCCCCGGTGCTGCGGGCGAGCAGTGGTCAGCTGCAGTTCGGCGAGCACCGGCCAGGCACGCAGACCCGGCGCGACCTGTGGCTCGAGAACCCGGGGAGCCGCCCGGTGAAGGGGCTGCGCCTCGAGCAACCGCTGCCGACCGGATTCGAGCTGGCGGGAAGCATGCCGGACACCCTGGCCCCGGGGGCGAAGCACACCTTGGCGGTGCGGTTCGCGCCGCGCGGTCCCGGGACCTTCCGGGGACCGCTTCGGCTCACCGCGGAAGGTGGGCGGCCGATCGCGCCGGTGGAGTTGATCGGTAGCGCCGTGGTGGAGTCGCGTCGGGCCGCGCCCGCACCCGTGGCGCCCCCGGCCCCCGTGGTGCAGAAGCCACGCCCCCCCGAACTCGCCGAGGTCCGGGCGTACCCCCGTGGTGCGGGCGAGGTGCTGGTGCTCGGTCGCGTGCGCGCGGCCGGCGCGGCATGGGTCAAGCTGCGCAGTGGCGCCACCGAGCGCGTGCTGCGGGTCGATCGTTCGGGCCGTTTCCATGCCGAACTCGCGGCACCTGCCGGCGCGCAACTGCTGCTTGCGTCACTCGGGCCGACCCGGCGCGAGTCCGAATTCGTGCCCCTGTGCACCGTCCCTGCGATGCTCGAATGCGCGCGCGGCGCCGCGCTGGTGCGCGGACTTCCGCATCAGGCATTCCTGCTGGTGGCCGAGTCCCAGGGTCGGGTGCTGCGCTGCTGGCGGGGCGAGACCGACGCCGGCGGGACGCGGCGCGTTCCGCTCGACATCCTCGGTGGGCCGCCGGGCGCTGGGCTGACGCTCCGCGCGGTGGTCGGCGTGGCGGGGGTGCTGCAGTCGTCTCCGGTGATCGTTCCGGGGGCCTGAGGGTCGGGGTCAGCGGGTGCGGAACAACCGCGCCACCGCGCCGCAGCACAACGACGCCGCCAACACGCTGAGCACCAGCGTCGGTCCCGGGGGCCAGTCGAGGGTGCGCGTGCAACCGAGCACGAACGCGGCGACGCTGCCGAGCACGCCGGCTACCACCGACAGCGGCGCGAACGCACGCAGCGACGGCGTGCACGCCCGCAGCACGGTGGGTGGGACCAGCAGCAGGGTGAGCACGACCTCGGCCCCCACGACCGGGACGCAGAGTCCGCACAGCATGCCGATCAGCAGCAGCGTGCCAGCAAACCAGCGGCGCGGGGCGATGCCGTTGAGACGCGCCTGATCGGGGTCGAATGCGCTGATCCACAGCCGCCGGTGCGCAGCCCACGCCGCGGCGGCGAGCACTGCGCAGGTCGCGAGCACCTGGTTGCGGCCCGGCGCCAGGACGGTCAACAGATGCCCCTGCTCGGCCGCATGCTCGAACGCGTGCCGGTACGGGCTCTCCAGATACAGCAACTGCTGTGCGCCGCGGGCGACCAGATACAGGATTCCGGCCTGGGCGCCGAGGTAGCGCCGGTCGCCGCCGGCCCACAGCAGTGCGCCGAGGCCGACCAGGACGCCCGCCGAGGCGCCGAGCATCTGCAGCGCACGTCCCGGGGCTTCGGGCTGCGCCTGATCGACGGTCCAGAGCAGGGCGAACGCGAAGAACGCCGCGGCCTGGCCGCAACCCGCCATCTGCGGCACCGCGAGCGCCAGGAGTGGCAGGCGCCGCAGCACCAGCAGCACACCGAGCCACGGCGCGACCACCGCGATGGCGAGCAACGACGCGAACCCGTCGGCGAAGTGGTCGCGGATCAGCCGCAGCGCTTCGAGCAGCTCCTGCATCATCCGGCTCGCTCGAGCAGGGTGCCACCGTCGAGCACGAGGACCGGGTGGCGTTCGGCGTGGCAGCGCTGCAGGTCGTGGGTGACCACCAGCACCATGCGGCCGCGCGCCGCGAGGTTCGACAGCAGGTCCCACACGCTGGCCGCCGCCGCGTCGTCGAGACCCGCGGTCGGTTCGTCGAGTGCCACGAGTTCGGCGTCGGCGCACAGCGCACGGGCCAGCAACACGCGCTGGGCCTGGCCGCCGGAGAGGCGCGAGAAGGGCCGCCGCTGTGCCTGTGCCATCCCGACCTCGGCCAGTGCGGCGCGGATGCGTTCGCGCGCGGCGCGGCGGGGGCCGCGCCGCCGCAGACCGGTGCCGACGACCTCTTCGACGGTCACCGGAAATCCGGTGTCGAGCGTCGCGAGCTGCGGCACGTAGCTGGCGGTTCGTCCGTCGAGGCCCCCGACTGCGCCGCGCAACGGCGGCAGGATGCCGAGGATGGTGCGCAGCAGCGTCGACTTGCCGCTGCCGTTGGGGCCGGTCAGCACGTGCACGGCACCGCTGTCGAGGGTTCGGTCGAGCGGGCCGGCGATGCGGTGGGTGCCGTAGCCGATCTCGAGCTTCGCGAGTCGCAACTGGAACGGCCGGGGTTCGCTCACGGCTTGCGCAGGCGTGCCGCGAAGGCGTCGACGGTCCGGGTCATGAACGCGAACCAGCCCTTCGCCGAGCCCTCGCTGCTGCTGCCGAGTTGCAGCAAGGCGACTTCGGCGCCGGCGTCGCGCGCGACGCGCCGCGCCAGGTCGGCGCGCTGGGGTCGCGCGACGATCAGGCCGATCCGCTCGCGCTTGGCGAGATCGATCATCTTTGCGAGGTGGGTAGGGGTCGGCGCGAGTCCGGGAGCGGGCTCGAGCTGGCCCGCGACCTTCAGTTCGAAGGCATCGGCGAAGTACACCCAGGCGTTGTGGTACTCGAGGAACTGGGCACCCCGGAACGGCGCGAGCTTGCGCTTCCAGACCACCAGGTGCCGGTCGAGCTCCTTCTCCCAGGCGGCCAGCCTCGCGCGGTAGTCCTTGGTGCGCGGCGGATCGAGGCGTTCGAGCAGGGCGCAGACGTTGCGCGCCGCGGTGCGCATCCGCCGCGGGTCGAGGTTGTAGTGCGGGTTGCCGTACGGGTGGATGTCCGGGCCGGCGCCGCGGTTGGTGCGCTGCGGCACCTGCAGCGGTTTCACCCCCCGCGACGCGTCACAGAACCCCTTGCCGCTCGGTTGGATCGCGGCGTTGCGCGCGGAGCGCAGCAGGGGTGGCACCCAGGCGTGTTCGGCGTCGAGGCCGAGTTGCACGAACGCGTCGGCTCGCCGCAGTTGGATCAGCAACGAGGGCCGCGTGCGGACCAGGTGCAAGTCCTCCTGCCCGGTGGTCAGGCACTGCGGGGCGACGCGGTCCCCCCCGATTCGCTGCAGGAGGTCGGCGAGGTCGGGAACCGTCGCCACGATGCGCAGCTTGGCGGGTGCCTGCGCGCCGGCGAGGCTGGCACACAGCAGGCAGGCGGCGAGGATGCGGTTGTGGGGATGGGAGGTGCTCACCAGTCGATTCCGTGTCCGTGGCTGCCGAGGATGATGGTCCACTGCAGCGTGAAGCCCCAGTAGCTCTGGTCCGGGTCGTCGAAGCGGCGACCTTCGAGGCGTAGGCGGTTGAACTCGTCGACGTGCCAAGTCGAGTAGATGCCGGCATCCCACGAGTCGAGACCTTCGGTCTCGGCGTGCCCGAACTTGCCACCGCTCGCGCCGAGCGTCCATCGCTGGCCGAGGGAATGCTCGAGCAGCGCGTAGAATCCGGTCGATTCGACGGTCGAACGGGTTTCGGTGGTGGTGTCGAACGTGTCCTTGCGCGACAGCAGGACCTCGGCGACGAACGTCGTGCCCTGGCCGGTTCCGGGATCGAGGTGCTTGATGCTCACGTCGGCACCGAGCAAGCCGCGGCGCAGGCTGCGGGTGCGGGTGCCGCTCCCATTGTCGTAGCTGAAACGGATCTCCGGCGCCCACGCGCCGCTGATCCCGAGTTGCACCGTGGTTCGCGTTCCCAGCTCCAGCAGCAGGCTGGCGCGGCCATGGACCGCCAGGTTCTCCGCCTCGTTGCCTCCGAGGTGCGTCGGGCCTTCGTCATCTTCGTGGTGGTGGCCGGACGCCGGGCCGAAGGTCGAGTGCGCATCGCCGTCGAGGCTGTTGCAGGCGCCGACGGACCAGCGCACCAGCTGGTAGTCGCCGAGCGGGAACCAGTGGTGCAGTTCGAGGCCGGTGCCGCGCAGCGACCCGCCGAGGTATTCCTGCAACACCTGCGGCTTGTCGAGCAGGAGCAGGTCGTGGTCGTGCAGCGGCGAGAGCTTGCCGAAGTCGAGGTTGAAGCGGCCGGCCTTGAGTTGGAACGTGTCCGGCAGCCAGTTGTCCGCCAGCACGAATGCCTCTTCCACCTCGGCGACGTGTTCGTCGAAGTGCAAGTACAGCTGGTAGGACAGGAGAGGATCGACCCGGCCGACGACTCCCAGCTCCACGGACCGCAGGTGGAACCGGTTGGCGGTCTCGGTGGTCTCGCGCTGCGTCGAGCCGACCGCGGCGAAGTCGGCCGAGAGGCTGATCGCCGGGTTGAACACGTTGTCGAAGATCGTGGTCTGGCCGAGCTGACCGATACCGCGGCGCGCGGTTGGCTGCTGCTGCTGCTGCTGCCGCGCCGGCTGGTTCGACGGTGGGGTGGTGGGGGCGGTCTGCGCATGGAGTGGGGCACCCGAGAGCAGGGTGGTCACGACCGCAGCCGGTCCCCAGCCGATGACCAAGCTGCCCCGCAGTGCAGATGCAAACGCGTTTGCAGGGCTCGTCATGCGCAGCAGCAGACCCGGCTCGAATCGCATATGCAAGGGCATTTGCAAGAAGGACGCAAGCCGGCTAGCCTGCCCGGCATGACCCGCATGACCCGTCAGCGGCGCGCGATCCTGACCGCCTTCGAGGCGACCCAGCGCCCGCTGAGCCCGGTCGAGGTAGCGGATGCGGTGCGCGACGCCGGGGAAACCGGCATCAATCTAGCGACGGTCTACCGCAACATCCGCTCGATGGTCGACGCCGGGCAGCTGACCGCGGTGCGTGTGCTCGGGCAGCCGGCCCGCTACGAACCCGCCGGATTGGGCCATCACCACCACTTCCACTGCGATGGCTGCGACCGGGTGTTCGACTTGCCGCCGTGTCCCAGCACCCTCCTCCGCGGGCTGGCGCCGCCTGGATTCGCGGTGTCCGGTCACGAACTGCAGCTCACCGGCCAATGCCCGGAGTGTCGTTGAGGGTGAGAAGCCAGTTCGGCCCGCCGGAGACGCGTGGCTTCTCGAGCAGCTGTGTCTGCGCGACGGAGTGACAACCAGGAGATCTGCGCCTCTCGGCACCGTCACCCCCCGAAAGGCCCGCCCAATCCGCCAGTTCGGCTTGGCATTCGGGAGGCCTCCTGAGCCGAAGTCCTCGAGTCTCCCGAATCGCACTTCTGTGGCGCAGCCCGGTTCATGACCGAGCTGCTGCGATCGCGCGAGGTCGCTGCAGGCTTCGTCGAACGGTCGTCATTCCCCGTCGAGGAGGCCGATGCGGTGCCTACGCACCCGCGCAGCACGCAGTCGGTCAGCCTCGAGGCTCGTTCCTGCTCGTGACACGGCGTGTGGGGCGACTCAGTTGCGTCGAGGGCTCGTTCCGCGATGCCTCGAGGCCCGAACCGAGCCGCCAGTGGCGGCTCAGACGGCCCCGTTGGTGGCCCGCGACGAGAAGTGCTGCGCGACGATCTTCCAATCCTCGCGCATTCGCACCACGGTGAACGAGACACGCCCGTCGTGCGTCACCTCGCGGCCCTCGGGGTCGACTTGGGTCATCGAGTACTCCGCCCCGACCACCGCGAAGCGGTCCTCGAACACCTGGTACTTCAGGTCGCGGAGATCCATGCGGATCGTGTCCAGATAGCGAAAGTCCTGGTCCGTGGCCTCCTCGTAGGCGCCCCAGCCCTCGTCGGTGCGACCAGCCGCATCGAAGTGCAGGAAGCGCTTGTCGGTCCAGAAGTGCGACCGGTAGGACTTGATGTCGCGGGAGTTGCAGGCCTGCCGCATGCTGCGGAAGAAGTCGTCGAGCTCCTTCTGGGACTCTAGGCTCATGGCGCAGGGGTGCCGATCGGCATCGGGTTCACGGGATAGGGTGGGCGGCCTGCGGGATCATCGATGGATGTGGTTGTAGAAGGGCTCTTTGCTCTTCTCGTAGACCACCTTGCCGTTCACCAGAGCGGTCTCCACGAAGGTCCTATAGTGCAGCGGGTCGCCGTCCAGAATCAAGATGTCGGCGTCCTTGCCGGGCTCCAACGAACCGATGCGGGAATCCGCTCCGACGATCTTGGCCGCGTCCAGCGTCAGGGTTCGCAGTGCCTTGTGCTGGTCCAAGCCGCCTCGCACCGCGTACGCGGCGTCGACGTGGGGGGTGTTGAGGTCCTGGCCGAGGATTCCGCCGGTGCCCAGGCCGCCGCCCCCGAACATGCCCGCCGGGGGGTGGACCGCGACCGGGACCCCGACGTCGCTCAAGATGCGCGACATGGCGATGTTCGATCCGGTGGTGGCCGGCTGGGCCGGGTCGGGTTCATCGTGGTCGCGCGGGCTGAGCACCACCATCGACCCGGTGGCCGCCACCTCGTCGGGGATCGCCCAGGCGACCGTGGGATCCTCCAGGACCACTCCGGTGCCCAGCAGCGTCGCCACTTCCAGCGCCTGGCGGAGGTTCGTCACATCGTAGCCGCGTCGGCAGCTGACCCAGAGCTTGGCCTTGCCGGACATGATGTCCAGCAGGGTGGCCAGGTCCTTCGGCGGCCCCTTGGCCTGGCTCCCGCCGCGCCGTCCGGTGGGGCGGCGCGCGCCGGGTCGCTCGGTCGGCTTCGGCTCCTCGGGCTTGTCCGCAGCCGCCTTCTCCGCCGCGTCCTTCTTCTCCAGGTAGTCCTTCGCCTTGGCCACCGTGTCCTTGAAGGTCTTCATCTGCGAAACCGCGAGCGGCACCGACATGCGGAACACGTGGCCGTGCTTGAGCACCATTCCGTCGAGGTCGCCGTACGCCAACTTGAACACCGCGCTGGAACCCGAGGGCATCGAGCCGCCGAACCCCGAGACGGACAGGAAGGACGTGATCCCGACCGCCAGCCCCATCTTGATCTGTGGGTCGAACGGGTTGACCGAGTCCTTCGGGTCGTCCTCGGTGCTCCCGGCGCCCATCCCGCGGGCCTTCACCGCGACGAAGCCCGGCGACACGCACTTGCCGGTCGCATCGATCACCTTGGCCTTCTCGGGAATCTCGATGCCGGGGCCGACCGCGAGAATCTTGTCGTCGCCGATCAGCACGGTGGCTCCGCGCAGCACCTGCCCGGTGCCGACGTAGACCGTGCCGCCACGGATCGCCAGGTAGTTCTTGATCTCCTTCTTCACCACCGGTGCGGCGGGCTCCGGGGGAGCACCCGCGGTCGTCGGCGGCCCTCCGCGACGGAACCGACCGCGCCGCTGGGCGGCTAGGTCACAGGTCAAGCTGGCCAGCGCGGCGGCCACCGCGAGGGCGGTGCCGGTGCGACAGATCGCGTTCGGGCTCATCGGATCGCCTCCTTCTCTTCCACTTGCTGGCCGTGATGGTACACCGCGACCAGGCGAGTCGTCGGGTCGAACGGGTCTCCGCTCCACACCAGTAGGTCCGCCGCCTTGCCGGGCTGGAGCGAACCGACCTGATCGGCGATCCCCAGCATCTTGGCCGGCACCGCGGTGATTCCGCGCAGCGCGACGTCCGCCGGCAGACCATGGCGCACCAAGTTCATCAGGTCGGCGACCACCGCGCGCGCCGCGTCACGACCGTCGGGAACGCGGAACGCCAACTCGATGCCGGCCTTGTGCAGTTCCAGCGCCGGGTTGGTCAGGTGGTTGGTGTTGGGCTTGGTGGCCAGCTGCGGCGCGAGCAGCACCGGCACCTTGAGCGCAGCCAGTTGCTTGGCCACCAGGTCGAGCGAGCCGCGGCTGGTGGCAGCGCTGGTTGCGAGGATTGCCGCAGGGAAGCGCGTGTCCCCGACCGCGTCGAGGTAGTGCAGGACGTCGGCCGCGGAGTTCAGGGTGATGAAGCCGCGCAGCTTGCCCTCCAGCAGGTCGGCTATGACCTCCAGGTTGGCGTCGGGCTTGCGCTTCGGGGTAGCGGGCTTGGCAGGCGCCTTGCCGTCCTTGCCGGACGCGGTGGGCTTCGGGGTCGGTTTGGGCTCCGGCTTCGGCGTCGGTTCGGGCTTGGGGGTCGGCTTTGGCTCGGGCTTCGGTTCCGGCTTCGGCGCGGGCTTGGGCGGTTCGTTGCCCGTCGGTTTCGGCTTGGTGCCGCCCGACGCCGGGTCGGGCTTGCCCGTGGGCTTGCTCGGCTCCGCCGGCTTCTTGCGCTCCTCGACCAGCTTCTTGGCCGCCGCGAAGGTGTCCTTGAGCAGCTTCTTCGCCTTGGTGTTGCTCGCCGGGTTCACCGCGACGAACGCGCTGTCGCCGCGCACCAACTCCTCGCGGGTCGTGCCGGCGAGTTCGAGCACTGCGCCCTGTCCCGGGAAACCGGTGCCGGTGGGGGCGAGCGCCGCGGTGGTCACGCCACCCTCCAGCAGCTCGTGGAAATCGTCCTGCCGCGCGTAGATCGAGCGCGCCACCTTGGTCGCCGCCGAGTTGCTGCCGGGGCCGCTGGAGCTGCGCCCGCGGAAGCCACCGAACCCGCCGCGGCGGCCGAACCGCGGCATCCCGGTGGGCTGGCGCGATCCGCCGCCCAACCCGACGCGGGAGTACGCGCTGACCACCCCGGGCATCACCGTCCCACCCTTGGCGTCGACCAGGATCGCGCCGGGCGGGATCTTCACCTTCTCACCGACCGCTTCGATTTTGCCGTGGCGCATCAACACCATGCCCAGCGGGATCACCTTGCCCTCGGCGGTGAAGATGCGCGCATTGGTGATCGCGGTCGGCCGGGTCTGCGCACGGACGCCGGCGGCGAGGAGCGCAGCGGCGAGGAGCGCTGGCAGGGGCGCGGAACGAGGGGAACGCATCACTTGGGATCTCCTGCTCGGTAGACGAGACGGCCGTCGATGAAAACCTGCTGTGGGGGGTGTCGCGGGTCGAGCGGATCGCCCGCACACACGAAGAAGTCCGCGTCCTTGCCCTTCTCCAGCGAGCCGACGCGGTCGGCGATACCGATCTGGCGGGCCGGGACGATGGTCAGCGCCTCCAGCGCGGCGCGCCAGGGCAGCCCGAGTCGCACCGCCATCGCCGCCTGCAGCTGGAGCTGCTCGGCGGGGATCACCGGTGCGTCGGTGTTGATCGAGAGGTCGGTGCAGCCGACCCGGTAGTAGCCCTCGGCGATGCCTTGGAAGCGACCGTCCTTGGTGAAGTCGTACATCCGCGGCCCGAGGTTGACCGGCGTGTGCCTGGCGGCCAATGCCGACGCGGCCCAGTGGCCGTCGAACGTGCCGTGCGACAGCACCATCCGCACCTGGAACACGTCCTGGAACATCCGCGCGGTCGCCACGCAGTCGCGCGCTCCCGCGGTGTGGATGATCACCGGGACCTCGAGGTCGAACACCCGGCGCAGCTGTTCGAGATCCGGCTCCTTGCGCGGCTTCGGTCCCTTGCCGTCGCGGAACGCGCGCCATGCGGCGGCGTACCGCTTGCCGCGCATCAGCGTTTCGGTGAGCAGCTGGTGCGAACCCATCCGCGAGTTGCCGAGGTCGCCGACCCGGCGCTCGGGGTTGTAGCCCTGGGCGACCTTCATCGCGCCGAGCTCGCGGATCACCATGTCCACGAGCTTGCGCCCGGCGTGCATCTTCAGCAGCACCCCGAAGCCCGACAGATTGGTGCCCGATCCCGGGATGAACAAGGTGGTCGTCACGCCGCCGGCGCAGGCGATGCGAATCATCTTCTCGCTCGGCCGGACCACGTCGAGGGTGCGCAGCTCCGGGTTGGTGGGGTGCACCATGTCGTTGATGTCCCCCATGCTGCCGCTGACGTGGTGGTGCAGGTCGACGAAGCCCGGCGTCACTGTCGCGGCGCCGAAGTCCAAGACCTCGGCACCCTCCGGCACCGCGACGTCGGCCCCGATCGCCACGATCTTGCCCTTCTCCAGCAGCATCACCCCGTTGCGCACCGGGTCGCCTGCCATCGTGAAGAAACGGGCCGCGCGAACCGCCTTCACCTGTGCGTACCCGAGCGCCGGCAGGAGGGCGGTTGCCGACAGCAGCAGGATGGAACGTGCCGAGGTGGTGCGCATGGACGACCGAATCAGAAGCGTGGGCGTTCTTCGTCGCGGCGGTACGCGATGCGTCCGTTGACGACGGTGATCTTGACGTGATGACGAGGATCGAGCGGATCGCCGGTCCACACCGCCAGGTCGGCGTCCTTGCCGACCTCCAGCGATCCGACCCGGTGGTCGGCGCCGACGAACCGTGCCGGGTTGATCGTGATCGCTCGGATCGCGACGTCGTACGGCAACCCGAGGCGGCAGGCCATCGCGCACTGCAGCGTGAGCTGTTCCTGCGCGATCACCGGTGAGTCGGTGTTGACGGCGATGCCGTCACGACCCACCCCGGGGACCGGTTCGCGCCAGCCGTGCGTGCCGCCGGCGTACCACGCGTGAGCCAGCCCGATGAAGCGGCTCTCGTTGCGGTCGAAGTGGTACTGCCGCGGACCGTTGCACACCGGCACCCCGACCTTCTGTGCCTCGCCGCACAACCGGTAGGCGTCGAACGTGCCGTGGTCGATCACCGTCCACAGGTTGAACTCGATCCGCAGCTCGCGCAGCGTCTCGAGCACGACCTGGTAGATCTGGGTGTGTACCGTCACCGGGTATTCGTGGCGGAACAACCCGCGCAGGTACTCCAGGTCGGGGCGGTTCTTCGGCTTGGGGCCGTTGCCGGCGTCGAACTCCTCCCACGCCCGGTAGTAGCGGTAGCCGTCGTCGAGGGTGCGTCGCAGACCCTCGTTCATCCCCATCTTGTCGGCGCCCAGGTCACCGGAGCGCCGCTCCGGGTTGCCGGCCTGGGCGATCTTCAGGCTGCCGGGGAAGCGCAGCAGCGCTTCCTCGAACTTGCCAGCGGTCTTGGTGAGGGTGCCGAACCCACCCATGTTGGTGCCCGAACCGGGGATGAACAGCACGGTGGTCACCCCGCCGGCGAGTGCGCTCTTCACCTGTGGGTGGTCCATCGACACCATGTCGAGGGTGCGCAGCTCCGGGTTGGTCGGGTTGACCATGTCGTTGTAGTCCCGTCGGTTGCGACCCATCATGTGGCAGTGCAAGTCGACGAATCCGGGCGCGATCCAACAGTCGCCCATGTCGAACACCTGGCAACCGTCGGGGATGGTCACATCGCGACGCGGGCCGATCGCGACGATCTTGCTGTCCCGCGTCACGATCACCGCATCGTCGATCGGTGCGCCGGCACCGGTGAGCAGTTTGCTGGCGGTGAACGCGTAGCACGGGCTCGGCAGCTTCTCCGGGCCCCATTTCGCGACCTTGAACTCCTTCGGCCGCTGGCCGAAGAAGATCTCCATCGACGGCTTGTCCTGGGCGCCGAGCGCCGTGGCGAGCGCGGTGCACAGCGCGGTGGCGAGTGTGGCGCGGTTCATCGCCCACCCTCGCTGTCGGTGCGGTTGTCGATCACGATCTTGCCGTTGACGACCACCAACAGGATCCGGCTGGTCATCTCCAACGGGTTGCCCGAGAACACCACGAAGTCGGCGTCCTTGCCGCGGCGCAGGCTGCCGACGCGGTCGTCGATCTTGAACATCCGCGCCGGGTAGAGGGTGATCGCCTTCAGCGCTTCGGTCGGCTCCATGCCGTAGCGCACCGCCAGCGCGGCGTGCAGGGGCAGGTAGCGCGCGCCCTCGGTATCGCCGGACACGAGCCCGACCGAGTAGCCGGCCTCGGAGATCCGCGCCGCCTTGTTGCGCACCTTCTGGCCCTTGCGCGCCAGGATGTCGGGGGTGAACAGGAAGCCGGGCTTGCTCTTGCCGAGGATCTCCGGGGTCTCGACCGCGTCGCGCGCGCCGTGCAGGATCAGCGGCAGCTCGTTCTTGGCGAACCAGTCGATCACTTCGCGGATCGCCGGAGCGCGGGTGGTGTTGACCACCGCCGGCACGCGCTTCTCCAGCAGCGCCTTCAGCGGCTCCAAGTTGTCGTCGATGTCCGGCTTGCGCGGGCTGCCGTCCTTGGTCTGCTTGCTGCGCCGCACCCCGGTGCTGCGGCTGGATCGACGCGCTTGAGGCATGCCCTCGGTGCGGTTCGCGGTGAACTGCCCCTCCATGCGCCGGCCGCCGCCGCCCATCGCGACGGTGCCCGTCAACGACTCGCCGTCGACCCTGCCCTTGAACACGGTCTCGGCGCTCCCGCCGCGGCCTATCCCGCCGCGCGCCGCGAACTCGAACGACTTGTCGGAGCCCTGGTACTTGCCGCGGGTCAGCGGCATCGGCGTGCCCATCAGTCGGCCGCGGAACGCCAGCTGCATGGTTCCGCCGATGGTGTTGTCGTCCTTGAGCGCGAGGTCGAGCTGGAAGCCGAGGGGGAACTGCAGGCCCTGGGTCTCGACCTTCCACAACCCCGTGATGTAGTCGGTCTCCTTCTTCGGTGTGGGTTTGGGCTTCTCCTCGGCCTTCTTCTCAGCCGGCTTCTTGCCCGCCTTCCAGTCGGCCAGCGCCTTCTCGTAGTCCTGCCACTTCTTGATGTAGGCCTTGGCCTTGTTGATCTCGCCCTCGACGCTGCTGATCGACCCTGGCGTGACGTTGTCGTGTACCAGGCGGATCGCCGCGATGTCCTTCAGCGTCATCGATGCCCGGTCCGCTGCACCGGTCTTGATCGCCGCCACCCGGCCCGACACGGTGCCCGAGTCCCGACCGGAAACCAGCACCGTCGTCAGGCCGGCGCCGAGCAGCGTGTGCAGCACCGGGTCGTCGTGTTGGATCACGTCGGTCAGGCGATGCGCCGCTCTACCGGCCGGAATTCCGGTGCCGTCGCCGGACAGACCGGCGTGGCAGTAGGCGTCGATGAAGCCGGGCACCACCACCCCGTCCTTGATCTCGATCACCCGCGCGCCGTAGGGGATGGTGGGGTCCTTGCTGACGCCCTTGATCTTGCCGCCGGACACCACGATCGCGCCGTCCTCCAGGGTCGGTCCCTCGAGGCTCATGATGCGTCCCGCCTTGACCACCAGCATGTCGGCGGGGTTGTCCCGGTGGAATGCGTGGCGGCCGTTGACGAACGTGTCTTCGACCATCGTGCCCACGGCGAACGGTTCGCCGCTGAGCAGCAGGAAGTCGGCGTCCTTGCCCGGCTCCAGTGAACCGACGCGTGCATCGACGCCCAGCAGCTTGGCGGCATCGAGCGTGATGGCGGACATCGCCTGCTTCTCGGTCAGGCCGAGCCGGATCGCCAACCCGGCGACCAACAGGTAGTCCTGCAAGTCCGCGTCGCTGCCCGGCACCAGTGCGATCTGCGCGCCGGCGCGCGCGGCGAGCACCGCGTTCTCCGGCTTGTCGCGCGGCGTCTTGTCGCTGCGGTTCTCGCCGCCGGCGTTGCTGCCGCCGGGGCGAACCGGCATGCGGAACACCGCCTGCAGCGGCTTGCCGCGGTGGATCGCCAACACCTTCTCGACCTCGTACGGCGACTCGAGCACCAGCCGTGCACCGAGTTCCTCGGCGAACTTCAGCGCGTTGCGCGCGTCCGGTGCTTCCTTGGCGGCGATCCGCAGCGGCAGGGTGCCGCCGGCGACGTCCTTCAGCGCTTGAATGTCGTACCGATCCTCCGCCGCACCCTTGCCCTGCACTTTGCCGGCAGCGGCACCCTGCGCCTGCTGGAACACACGGCGCAGCTCGTTGAGCTGCGAAATGCGCGCAGAAGGGAACTGTCGGCGGGCCGGCAACAGTGGGTCGTCGGAAGTCGGGTGTTCGGTCGGCTCGAACAGCGCCGGCGATTGGTTGGCCTCCTCGCCGAGCGTGACCCGCAAGCACGCGCTCTCGCGCAGCACCCGCTTCACGATGTCGTCGCCGTGCAGCTTCACCACCGAGCCCTGTCCGGAGACGAATCGAGTGCGTCCGGGCGACAGGTAGACGGTGGTGACACCCCCGGCCAACGGACGGCGGTAGTTGCCGAGGAAGTCGAAGCCGTCGAGCGCGACGAAGTGCGGCGTGACGTTGTAGCTGGTGTCGCGGTGCCGGGCGAGGTCGGTGTCGGCCGCGACGATGCCGGGCATCACCACCTTGTCCCGTGCGTCGACCACCGCGACGTCCTTGGGCGGCGTGCGCGCGAAGCGATCGACCTTGCCGCCCTTGACCACCATGTAGACGTCGGTCATCACCTGGCCGTTGCCGAGGTACACCTTGCCGCAGCGCAGTGCGGTGGCGCCGTCGTCCTGGGCGGGCAGGGATGCACCCGCGAGCAGGCTCGCGAGCAGGATCTTGCTGAAAGCGGTTCGCTGCATGTGCTGAAGCTCCGTGGCCCCACGAGGGGCCGCCGTCCGGGTCTACTTGGGGTTGTTCGGCTGGGTGGTCTCGTTCGCGCCGAACAGGTGCTGCAGGCGCAGGTCCTTGCCGCGCTCGTACACCACCTGCCCGTCGAGCAGTACGGTGTCGACCCAGCTCGTCGCGGCCAGCGGGTCACCGGTGAGGATCTGCAGGTTGGCGGTCTTGCCGACCTCGAGCGAGCCGATCTCCTTGTCCAAGCCGAGCACCTTGGCCGGAACGATGGTCATGGACCGCAGCGCGGTGTCGCGGCTGACGCCATTGCGGATCGCTGCTGCCATCTGCCACCACGGGTAGTGGTTCATGTTGGCGGCCCCGATCGACAGCGCGTACTCCTTGCCGGCCTTGGTCAGCAGGGCGGCGGGGCAGTGGGACACCTCTTTCTCGGTGTCCGGGTCGGGCTCGCGGTACTCCATCGCCTCGTCGAGCACCACCGGGATGTCGACTGCCGCCAGGTGTTTGACGGCCTGATGGACGCGCGGTCCCAGGACCAGCACCACGTCCAGCTTGTACTGCTTGATCAGACGCAATGCTTCGAGCAGCTCGGCGGTCGAGGGCACGTAGAAGTAGGCGCGTGCCTTGCCCGCCAGCAGGTCGACCACCGGCTTCTTCTTGGGATCGAGCTTTTCGTCGAACTCCTTCTTGGTGGTCGCTCCCGCTGCCTTCTCCTGTTCGAACTCCTTCTTGCGCCGTTCGAAGTCGGCCTCGTAGGTCTTGATGTCCTCCAGGGCGCGTCGCATCTTGTGGATCTGCGCCATGCGGCTGCCACCGCTGGCCAGCAGCGACATCTTCAGCCCGGTGTGGGCGCGCACCGCCATCTCCTCGACGGTCTTGCCGAACGGCTTCACCACCATGCCGGTGCCGCCGAGCAGTGTCCGGTCACCGGGGATGACGTGAATCGTGCCGATGCCGTTGCGCAGCGCCTCCTCGAAGAACCGCGAGGACGGGTCGATGGCGTCCTGCACGGTGAGGTACGGCACGTTCGCCATGTTCTCGTTGCCGCTGCTCATCCCGAAGCTGGTGTGCGCGACCACGTAGGTCGGCATCACCACCTGTTTGCTCGCGTCGATGACCTTGGCCTCCCAGGGGGTCTCCAGCCCCTTGCCGATGGCCTTGATCTTGCCGTTCTCGATCTGGATGACGGCGTCCTTCAACTCTTCGCCGGTGATCGTAATGACCCTCCCGGCTTTGATGACGACGTTGCCTTGTGCGGCGAGCGGGAGCGTTGCAGCGAGGGCCGTGGCCAGGGAAATGAGCGTGAAGCGCAGGTGGGGGGTCATCGTCGCAGGGGGTGGGGAGTTACTGGGTGCGGACAGCGCGGCCGTTGATGAACACGCGCTCGGCGCGACTGGTGGGGTCGAACGGCGAACCGGACCAGACGACCACGTCGCCGTCCTTGCCCGGCTGAAGGGTGCCCATCCGATCGTCGATGCCGAGCACTTGCGCGGGGACCAACGTCACCGCCGCGAGGGCCTTGTCGAACGACAGCCCGTTGCGCATCGCCACCATCGCCTCGTGGGCCAGCGAGCGCTCGCCGAGGCTCGATTCGGTCTGGATGGCGAACGGCACGCCGCGCTCCGCCATCATGTTCAGCGTGTGCAGCCGGCCTTGGGCGCCGTCGGGGTTGTTGGCGCCGCTGAGGCTGGGCGGCGAGAACACCACCTTGGCCTGCGCTTCGGCGACGTCGTCGATCACCCGCCACGTCTCGGTGCCACCTTGGATCACGGTCTTGTAGCCGAACTCCTTGGCGATGCGCAGCGCGGTGCGAATGTCCTGCTCGGCGCGAGCGGTGGTGTGCACCGTGAGCTTGCCTTCGAGCACCTGCAGCAACACTTCGAGCCCGGGGTCGACCGGTGGCTGCTGCTTGGGGTCGGGCACCGTCTTCTGCTCGCGGTAGCTGATCGCGTCGTAGAAGGCCTTCCGAACCATCCAGACGGTGCCCATGCGGGTCATCGGGCGGCGGTAGTAGATCGTCCGCGGCATGCCGCTGCGGATGTCGCGGTTGCCGTCACCGGGCTCCGCGCCGAGCGTCACCCGCAGGTTGGACGCGTCCTTCACCAACATCTCGGCGGTGGTATTGCCCCAAGTCTTGACGATCGCGCCAAGCCCGCCGATCACGTTGCGGTTGCCGGGGTTGATCTGCACCGTGGTGACCCCGTTGGCGCGCACCCTGGTGAACGCCGTGTGGCCCGGCTCGATCGCGTCGAGGATCCGCATGTGCGGGGTGACCTCCTCGGACTGCTCGTTGGCGTTCTTGGCGGAGACGCTCAGCGACGTTCCGGCATCGATCAGCCCGGGGGTGATCACCTTGCCGGCGCAGTCGATCACGTCGGCGCCGTCGGGGATCGCCAGCGTGGCCCCGCCGACCGCGGCGATCTTGCCGCCCTGCAGCACCACGATGCCGCCGTCGATCGGGTTGCTGGCCACCGGGTAGATCTTTGCGCCCTTCAGGACGGTGACCTTGTCCTGGGCGGTGGCCGGGGCGAGCCACACACAGGTGGCGAGCAAGAAGGCGGCGGTGGAATGCATGGGAACGGTCACTTGGAGGACTGGGCGGCGGATGCTTGCGCGGCGTCGCCGGCGACCGGGACTCCGGCGATGTAGACCCGGAGTAGCCGAGAAGTGAGGTCCAGCGGCGGTCCGCTGAACACGACGAAGTCGGCCGACTTGCCCTCGCGCAGGTCGCCGACCAAGGTGTTCGCGTCGGCGTGGGTCGCCGCGACGTCGGTCAGGGCGTGCAGCGCCGCCTTGGCGCTTGCGCCGTTGCGGACTGCCAGCGCTGCGGAGATCCGCAGCCCGTCGTGCCGTTCCGCCATGAACGAGAACGGCACGCCGCGCTTCTCCAACGCGGCGGGCAGGGTCAGGTAGTGCTCGGGACTGCCGAACTCGAGCGGCGCGAGCACCGCGCCGCTGGCCAGCGCGGCGATCCGGTCGAGCACCTTGTGTGCCTCCCGGCACCCGACCAGCAGCGGCTTGACCTTCAGCTCCTCGCACAGGTCGAGCACGCAGCGCAGCTCGGCTTCGGACTCGGCGTGCAGCGCGAGGTGTCGGCCGCCGTTGAGCACGTCGGCCAGCACCTTCACCCGCAGGTCGCCCCCGAGCGGCGACCGGGCGCGCTTGAACGCGTTGCGGATCAGGTCGGCGGCACCCATCCGCGAGGTCGGGAAGCGGTTCTGGTCGAACGCGGCGTCGACCATCGACATCTTCAGGTAGGTCGATTCGACCACGACCTCGCCGATCTGCCCGGTGTGCACCGCGGCGCCTTGGCCGGCGAAGGCGTTGAGCGAACTCGGGGCCAGTCCGACCGTGGTCACCCCGGCGTGCGCGGCCTGCTGCAGCTCGTCGACGAACGGGTCGAACGCATCGGCCGCGAGCAGCTCGGGGGTGAAGGTGTCGATCCGCTCGGCCAGTTTGGTGCCGAGTCCCAGACTGCAGTGGGGGTTGACCATCCCGGCGAGGATCGTGGCACCGGGGAACGCGACCCGCTCGGCGCCGCGCTTGGCGTCCGCCGGGATCTCCTGGCCGACGAACAGCACCTTGCCGTCGCGGACCAGGATCGCGCTGTCGCGTAGCTCGGTCTCGGGGCCGACCAGGATGCGCGCGGCCTCCACCAGCAGGGTGCCGCGGTGTGGCTTCGGCTTCTGCAGCGGCGCGGTTCGACCGATCTTGGCGGTCGGCTGGCCTTGGCCGGACAGAGAGACAGGAGACGCCAGCGCGGCGACGACCAACAGGGGGGTCAGCTTCATCGGTTGGTCCGCTCGGCGGGTTGCGCGGCGTCGAACTGGGTGGTGCCGCGCGACAGCACGCGGAGGATCTTCGACTCGCTGCGCAGCAGCGGGCCGGAGGTGATCACGATGTCGGCGAGCTTGTTCTTCTCCAGCGAACCCACCCGGTCGGCCACCCCGAGCACCTCGGCGGCGGTCAAGGTCACGGCGCGGACCGCGACGTCCTCCGGCAGCCCTTGGCCGACGGCGTGTGCCGCCATCAGAGTGAGGTTGCGCGCGTTGGCCACCGACCCGCTACCGATCGCCACCGGGACGCCCGCGGCGTGCAGTTTGGCGGGCAGCGAGCCGTCGCGGGCCTTCTCGTAGCTGGCGCTCCCCGGCAACAGGTCGGTGACGACCACCGGGGTGCCGGCCTCGGCCAACTCCTTGGCCATCCCGCCGGCCTCGGATGCGTGCTCGAGCACGATTCCGGTCAGCTCCTTGGTCACCGCCATGAACAACGCGGCGCGGATCTCGTCTTCGCGGTGGACCTCGATTCGCAGCGGCAACTTGCCGCGGGTTACCTGCAGAAGGGCTTCCTTGCCGGGATCAGGGGCGACCCGCGCCGGCATCTTGGGGCGGGTGGGGCCCTTGTCGCCGCCCGTGGTGCCCGGTCGGGTCGGGGCACCGGCCCCGCCGCGCCCCATCCGGCCGAAGCCGCGCCGCGCGCCGTTGCTCGGGTCACCTGGGCGGCCGGTGCGCCGTCCCGCCGGGTCGCCGCCCTCGCCGGTGCGCCCGGTCCGGCCGTTGCCCGTACGCCCAGTCCCCGTACGCCCGGTCCCCGTACGCCCAGTTCCGCTGCGTCCCGTCCCCTCACGGCCGGTGCTGGCGCCGCCGTTGCCGGCGTTGGCCGGGGTGCCGCGTGCCGGAGTCGAGCCGGTGCCGGTCGGCTGAGTCCCCGTCGGGGCGGGGCCGGCGGCGGCGGGCTTCGCGCCGGTGGCCGCGGCCTTCTTCTTCTCGTGGAACGCCAGGTAGGCCTTCCACTGCTTGTCGTAGTCGGCTACCGCCTTGGCGTAGTCCTTCTGCTTCTTCTCGTAGTCCTCGAGCCCGTCGAACACCGAACCCGTGGCATCGAACCGCTTCAGCCGGTCGAGCGCGTGGCCGCCGCTGGGACCGGTGGTCATGCGCAGGCCGAGTCCGCCGTGCGGCCGACCGGGGAACGGCACGAAGCCGTCCGCGTGGGGGCGGACCACCGCGCCGAGACCCCGCCAGGTCGCGGTCGAGCGGTTGCCGGAGTAGGCCGTGGTGATGCCGAAGCGCACCAACTCGCGCGAGGCGTGGTCGGTCCCGTCCAGGGCGTCGCGGAAGTCGGTGCCGGCGTGGACCGACGCGTCGGCCGATTCGCGAGCGCCGCTGAATGCGCCGGACAGCGCGTCCACCAACCCCGGGTAGGCGTGACCGTCCGGATAGTCGACGACCTCGGCGTTGCGCGGAAGCCGCACCGCACCGACCGCACCGATCCGCTGGATCCGTCCGCCGCGGATCACGATGACCCCGTTGCGGATCGGTTTGCCCGCCACGGTGTGGATCGTGCCGACTTTGAGCACCAGGGGCTTGGGCGGCGGCGGTGGCGCAGCGCGATCCTGGGAAGCCGCGTTCGCGACGAGCGCGAAAGCAGTGCTGATGGACAGAACGGCCGATCGGGCGGCAAGCACGTTCATGATCGTGCGGAGGTCAGGGGGGGGACGCGGGCTCCGACCCGCGGCGGAGAGCCGCGCGTTTTACGGGCTGGCAGGCGGGACCTGCCAACGCTTTTTTGCCGCGGTTTGGTCACCTCGTGCCGCAGTTCGGCACAACCGAAACCGGCGCACCGGTCCCTCCCATGGTCGACTCCAGTCGGGTGCATCGCCGCACCGATACTCTGCCCGATGGGAGAGAGAACGCGAGCGGGCGGCGACGCTGAGGACACGGAGATCGATCCGTGGTTGTCCGAGGTCGAGGGGCATCTGTTCGAGCTCCGTCGGCTGTTCGAGATGGAGAACCGCCAGGTGGTCGCGGGTCTGGTCACGGTGCAACAGAACATCGCCGCGACGCTCGAGTTCAGCAGTTCGGTGCGGCGGGCATTCGATGACATCCGCGCCGAGGGCCGGCTCCTGTTGGAGCAGTCGGGCGAGATCCGTACCTCGACCAACGCGCTCACCGACTGCTTGTCGGACACGCGTGACAAGGTCGGGGTGATGAGCGAAGACGTGTCCGAGATCGGCAAGGTCCTGCGCGAGATCGCCGGCATCGCCAAGCAGACCGATCTGCTGGCGTTGAACGCCACGGTCGAGGCGGCGCGCGCCGGGGAGGCGGGCAAGGGGTTCGCCGTGGTGGCGAACGAGGTGAAGGGTCTGTCGCAGCAGACCGAAGACCTGCTGCGCCGCATCTCGGTGCGGATCGAGAGCGTGGTGGCGCGGGCTGCCGATGCGCAGGGCTCGATCGACGATGCGAAGGCGCGTGGGGACCGCTCGGCCGAGGTGGTCGAGACGTTCCATCAGGGGATCGAGCGCACCTTCCGCGACACCGACGCGGCCGCCGGCAACCTGGCACAGACCAACGACCGGATCTTCATCGCGCTGGCCAAGCTCGACCACGTGATTTGGAAGGTGAACACCTACCTGTCGGTGCTCGAGGGCCAGCCGGCGTTCCAGTTCGTCGACCACCACTCGTGCCGGCTCGGTAAGTGGTACTACCAGGGCGCCGGGCAGAGCGAGTTCGGTGGACTGCCCAGCTTCGCCAGCATCGAGCGGCCGCACGCTGCCGTGCACACCCAGACCCGGCGCGTGTTCGATCTGCTCGAGGACGTGCAGGGCAACATGGGGGCGATCTGGCCGGCGGTCGAGGCGATGGAGCGGGCCAGCGAGGAGATCTTCAAGCGGCTCGACGCGCTGCTCGACGAGAAGGGTCGCGCAGCGTCTCGCTGACGCAGGGCCGGTCTGCGTGCGGATTCTCGTTCCGCGGGTTCGGTCTGTCGGAGCGGAATCTGCGGCATTCTCCGTCGCCCTCAGCGGTGCTCGCGGCGGGGGCAAGCGAGCCGGGGTTTTGGGTCCGGGTCGACGTGGTGGGTGCCTAGGACCCCCCTGGCACCGGGCGCGGGTTACCCCGCGGGGTTCGTGGGCTACACTTCGGGCACGGAATCCGGCCACGCGGCCCGGAGCCGCACCACCGAAACGCCCCGCACGTCTTCCGCATGAACCTCACGTCGATCAGCGCCGCGCTCTGCACCCTCGCCCTAGCGTTCCCCGCGCCTTGCCAGCGAGGCGTCCGCGCACTGACCAACGCGGGCAACGCCCACGCCGACGCGACGCTGAGCCCGAGCGGGAGCTGGGTCGCATTCAAGACCGACCAGGCGGGCGTGCCGGCGCTGGGCATCGTGCACACCACCGCGCCGAACAGTGAGGCGGTGCTGCAATCCGGGGTGGGACTGACGCGCTTCGTCTGGGCGCCCGACAGCAGCGGGCTCTACTACCAGGACGGGTCCGCGGTCTACTACACCCGCACCCAGGGCGGCACGCCGCGACTGGTCGGCACGCTCACCGGCTTGGCGCCGATCCTGCACGACATCGACAGCGCCGGGACGCTGCTGATCGGCACCCGCTCGCCGAAGGTGGGCGACTACTCGGTGTTCACCTTCCCGACCAGCGGCGCGACCGCCGCGGTCGACATCGTGCAGACCACGGGCTACTTCCTCAGCTCGGTGGCGATCGATCCGAGCGGCAAGAAGATCGCCTACACCAGCCAGGCCTCCGGGTTTCCGCACCTGCCGATCGACGTGCGCATGGTGGACGTCGACGGCAAGAACGACGTGTCGCTCACCGGGGGGCCGATCCCCAACACCGCGGTGAGCTTCAGCCTGCCGCGCGACCTCGTGTGGGCCGACGCCGGCCAGACGCTGTTGTTCACCGCGATCGATCCGGCGAGCTTCACTTGGCAGGTGGCGCGCGTGACCACTGCGTCGCCGCTGCCGCAGGCGCTGACCGGTGGTCCGGGGTTCCACGCCGACACCGGCGTCAGCAAGGACCGCAGCACCGTCGTCTACCGCGCGATCACCGCACACAACTACCAAGTCGCCGGAGTCTGTCCGGCGATCGGCGGTGGGCGCGTGCTGCTCGAGCCGGAACTCGATTGGAACTTCACCGGCAAGCCGAGCACCGACAGCACCGGCTTCCGCGTGGCATTCGCCGGCTACCTGGTCGGGTCGATGCCGGGCACCCGCGCCGAGATCCAGCTGATCGAACTCGATCGCGAGATCAAGGTCGCGCCGCTGCCCCGGCTCGGCGCCAGCGTGACCCTCGAGCTGCCGGTGGCGCTCAACGAGCAGGGCACGCTGTTCCTGTCCACCGGCCTGCTGCACCCGGACCCGACCAAGGGTCCCACGCTGATCCCCATCCCCGGGCTGGTCTACAAGGTCGCACTCAACCCCGCGGTGCTGATCCCGGTGCTGGCCGGTGTCGGGGATGGCAAGGGGCCGCTGAGTCTGAATGCGACGGTGCCGAACGATCCGGCGCTGAACGGGTTCACGGTGTACTTGCAGGGGCTGCGGGTGAAGTCGAGCAGTCCGCTGTCGGGTGACCTGACGCGCTACGTCGAGCTGCAGTTCTTCCAGTAGCGCCGCTGCGCCCCGTCCGAGGACTGTCGGGCCGGGTCGATGCCGAACCTGGTAGGGTTTGGGGTTCCAGGGTCCAGCTCACCCATTCGCCTCGCTTTCGGGCGGCGACTTGCGCCGAGATCCACCAACCCCCCTGAATCGCCCCCATGTGGCGCAAATTACCAGGAGATCGATGCATGCCGGTTCTTGCCCTTCGTGTGCCTGCGGTGCTGGTTGTCCTGCTCGCTTCCGCGGTCCCGACCTACGGACAGGGCTTGAATCCCGCGGCGCTGAAGGCGCGCGATTTCGACAAGGCCACGGACGGCTCGATCTTCGTCGGCCCCAAGGGGAATTCGTTTCGTGTCGTCAAGACGAAGTTCGATCGCGGCCTACTGATCCGCATCCAACAGGGCAAGCGGGAGAAGTGGGTCAGGCACGGCACCTTCTTCTCGCTAGCGCGTGACGGAACCGTTTCCTCCGCGACGGACTACGTACTCGGTGTGAAGCACGGCGAGCACAAGTCGTTCAACAAGCGGGGGGTCGTCAAGTTCCACTACCACTACGTCAAGGGTCAGATCCACGGTACCTGGACCCAGTACCGAGATGACGGCAGCGTGGTCGAGACCGTCCCCTACGTCCACGGCCGCAAGCACGGCAAGCGGTACGCCTACTACCACGACAAGCGCCGCAAGCAGGGCCCCGTCAATTTCGCGACGGACTTCGTCGACGGCAAACGGCACGGGGAATCACTGCAGTACGACCAGAACGGGAAACTGGTGTCGCGCACCGTGTACGACAAAGGTAACAAGGTCGGCAAGACCCAGTGGCTGCGCTGACTAGGGTTCGATGTCGATCGCCCCGAGGACGGGGAGGGCGCCCGACGGGCGCCGCGCAATCGCCGCCGTAGTCTGGAGTTCGTCAGACCCCGTTCATCCTGCGGGCTCATCCACCCCGCTTCTCAGCGACCACCAGGCGGTAGCGCCACAACCCACCCCACGCGACGCGCTCCCGCGAGTCCTGGATCGCGAGATGCCCAGCGAGCCACTCCCAGCGCGCACCACCGAGTTCGACTCCACCGAGGCGCAGCAGCGCGGCGATCGGCGGTGGCGCCGCGACGAAGTCGAGCACGACCAGGCTACCCCCCGGAACCAGGTCGCTGCTCGCCCGGCGGAGCGCGTCCGCGAAGTGGGGGATCATGCTCAAGGAGTACGAGAACACGATCCGGTCGAACGCCCCGAGCGGCAGCGCCGCCGCTCCGTAGTCCGCCTGCATCACCTCGACGCGCGGCACCGCGCGCCGGCGGGCGCGTCGTGCCATCGAACGCGCGCACTCGACGCCGACGATCCGCGCCTCCGGGGCCGCGGCGCGCAACCGCGCCAGGTTCTGTCCCGTGCCGCAGCCGACCTCGAGCACCGCGCGGGCACCGCGCACGCATTCGGCCAACCCCGAGCGGCCGAGCAGCAGCGGCCGCCGCGTGAGGTCGAACGTCGCGGCCTGCCAGCGGTAGCGCCGTTCCATCTGCGCGGCGTGCACGGTGTCCGGTGGTGTAGTCGATTGCGGGGTCATGTGGGGAGTGAACCCGCGCGCGGGTTCCACCGCGCCTCGACGCCGGGTGGCCGCGGGCTGCCGGGTCGGGCCGAGTCTCGATGATTCCCGCGCAGCGTCACGGGAGGGCGCCGGGCTACAGTGTGGACGTGAGTTCGACCAGACCGAAGCGTTCCTCCAGTCCTGACGTAGGCGTCACGATCGAACGCGTCGCCGAGGCGATCGACACGGGTCCGCTGCTGCGGGCCCAGCGGATCGTGCACGTCGCGTTGGCCATGGGGCCGACCCTGTTCGGGGCGGTGGTCGTGTTCCTGGCCCTGACCCAACCCGTGCCTCCGACGCCGGGGGATGAAGAACTGGTCGACCTGCTCAGCTTCGTGCACCCGTTGCTCCTGGTGTCCGCCGTGCTCGGCGGGTTCGTCGTGCGTCGGTTGCTGATCCGGAACGCCGCCGCCAAGGCCGTCGATCTGCGCTCGGTCACCGCGGAGGCGTTCTTGATGGGCATGGCACAGGCCAACCTGATCCGCTTCTCGCTGGTGGAGGGAATCGCACTGTTCGGGTTGGTGATCTGCCTGATCGCCCAGACCTCCGGGTTGCTGGAGGGCAAGCCCGAGTACTGGGCGAACGCGGTCACGCTGCTGGTGCTGCACGGCTTTGCTGTGGCCTGCTTCCCGACCAGACAACGCTGGCTCGACACCGCGGAGCAGGCGCTGGCCGAGGCTCGCCTTCGGCGGTCGGAGTAGCCCGGGCGGCGCACGTCACTCCGAGTCGTGCGGCAAGCTGCCGCGCGCGGCCTGCAGGTAGCCGAATGGCGTCAAGTGCAGCAGGTTCGAAACGCGCGACGAGTAGACGTCGGCGAAGCCCTCGATCTCGCGGGCCAGGCGACTCTTGTCGCGTCCCGCGCGCATCAGCGGGCCCCACGCGGCGTGCCCGAGGCGCCCCGCTGCGGCGGCCAGCGGGGCGATCCGCCGGTCGAGTTCCTCGAGTCGCGGCCACAAGGCGCGGAGCCGTTCCTGTAGCTCGGCGGCGGTGCCGGGCACCCCAGCGGGCAGAGCACCTCCGTGCTCGAGCCGAAGCAGCGCCAGTCGCAAGGTCGCCTGTTCGTGGTCGAGTGCCTGCTTCTGCTCCATCCATTCCACCAACTGCGCCTGCTCCGGCGCGAACGCCTGCTCGTCGCGGATCTCGTGCTCCAGTTCGCGCAGCACCAGCATGGTGCGCCAGCGCTGGATGCGGCTCGACACGTGCACGTCGGCGTACGCGTGGTCACCGACGTACAGGATCTCGCCGCCCGCCACGCCGAAGTGCTGCTGCACCGCCTTGCTGTTGCCGCCCGCGTAGACCGCGTCGCGCTGCATCGGGCCGACGTGCGGTGCGGTCGCGCCGTCGTGGCCTACGGCGGCGAACGGCCGGTCCGAGTCGAAGAACCCCGGCTTGCGCGCCTGCACCACCACCAGGTCGAACAGGCTGCGCCAATCGGTGCCGTCCGGCAGGTAGCGGTCGAGCACGTAGTGCATCATCGGCGCGGTGTAGCGCCAGTCGCTGTTGGTCGCCAAGAACAGGCGCTTGCCGGCTTGGCGCAGGTCGAGCAGGGCGCGCGGTAGGTCCGGGTCGAGCTCGACGAAGCGCTCCGGGGTGGCGACGATCTCGGCCTTGAGTTCCCCCTCGAGGTGCGCCGCGTCCATGCCCCGCCCGACCAGGGCGTAGAGCTCGCGGTAGTCGTTCGTCGGGTCCAGTTCGCCCGCGTCGAGCAGGTCGACCAACTGCGCGTAGAGGCACGCCTCCGAGAGCGAGAACAAGGTGTTGAGGAACACCCAGCGCGGCTCCGACAGGTCGACCCACACCTGCGCGTAGGCGCGCCGTTTCGCCTCGTGCGCCAGCATGCGCGTGCCGTGCGCCGCCTGGGTGACGTAGCCGAACCGGTTGGCCTTGACGGTGTTGCCGAGTTCCAGATCGAGCACCAGCCCGCGTGCGAACTGCTCCGGCGCGAACGCCAGTCGATCGACCGGCAGCCCCTCCCGGGCCAGCCGCTGCTGCGCGTAGGCGTAGGCGCGCGCCTCCCAGGCGTGCACGTCGTAGTGGACCAGCGTGTAGTCCATGTCGAAGCCGACCACCTGGATCGACCGCATGTTCAGCGTCCGGTTGCCGAACACCCGGCGTTCCGGGGCCGGGGCGAAGGTCTTGGAAGCGGCGGTCATGGGCGCGTTGTAACCGCTGGGCCGAACCGCGCCGAGCGCGCGGCTCCCAGGGTGGTCCGGTGTTTCTCGGGTCCGGGCGTCACGGATTGCCTCGCGTCCTGACTCTCCGGGAGCAACCGCTCCGGTCCCCGATCCACCATGAAGCTCCCGACCCTCGATCCACTGCTTGCCGCCGCGCTGCTCGCGTTCCCCGGCGTCGCCCAAGTCACCCTGCCGACCAGCATCGACGACACTTCGTTCGGTCCGCTCAAGACCGGGGTGACCTACGTGGCGTCCGCCGACGTGTTCGTGACCGCCAACCAGACCCTCACCATCCAGCCGGGGGTGGTCATCAAGTTCGCCAGCCCGCAGGCCGAGTTCTTCGTGCGCAATGGCGCCACGTTGAACGCGATCGGCACCCGCACCAACCCGATCGTGCTCACGTCGATCCACGACGACAGCGTCGGCGTCAAGCTGGGCACGCGACTGCCGGCCGCGGGGGACTGGGACGACTTGGAGTTCGACAACGGCGGGGGTGTGCTGCAGTTCGTCGAAGTGCGCTACGCGGGAGTCGGCAACGATCCCTCGGTGGTGCTCAACCGCACCAGCGTGGTGTTCCGCGACTGCGTGGTGCGCGACGGCGCGGGCGACGGCATCCACGCGTTTTCCGGCCCGACCCTGGAGCGCTGTGCGATCCGCGACTGCCCCGGCGACGCGATCGACCGGGTCGACTTCGCCAACCTGCCCAACATGCGCGACAACGTCGCCAGCGGGATGGGGCGCCACACGCTCCGCGTCGCCAGCGGTTCGGTGCTGGGTGACGTGTCGGTCGGTCCGGAGAACGGCATCAACAACGAGATCTACCTCGCGACTCAGGTGCAGGCCTCGAACGCGACCATCACGGTGCGCGGCGGGCTGATCTTCAAGACTGCGTCGCAGATCGCGATCGCCGGCACCGGTTCGCTGCAGGTCCAGGGGCTCGCCAACCGGCGCGTGGTGTTCACCTCGCCGGCCGACGACACGGTCGGCAACGACACGCTGGGCGACGGCCCGACGGTCGGTTCGCCCGGGGACTGGCCTGGGGTGTACTTCCAGCTGGGCGCCACGGGGACGTCGTCGGTCGCCAACGCCGACATCCGGTTCGCGGGCAGCGATGGTGGGCAGCGCGCGGCGGTCGCGGCACGCGGTGGAACGGTCAGCCTGCTCGACTGCGTCATCGACAGCTCGAAGAACGACGGACTCCAGCTCGCGAACAGCCAGCCGACGGTGCAGCGGTGCGCGATCCGCAACTGCGGCGGCCGGGCGATCCACGGCGCCGCGCTCGCCGCGCTGCCGCGGTTCCGCGGCAATAGCGCCAGTGGCTGCGGCGGTGGGAGCACGCTCTACACGCTGTACTTCAACACCGGCACCGCGCCGCTACTCACCTCGGCGCGGATCGGACCCGACAATGGCCTCAACAGCGAAATCGTGGTGACCAACATCGACGTGCGCGGCGCCGACGTCGTGTTGACGCTCGACCCCGGCCTCGTGGTCAAGTTCGTCGCGGGGGTGTCGGTCAGTCAGGGCGCGAGGATCGAGAGCCGCGGGACCGCGACCCAGCCGGTTGTGTTCACCTCGTTGAACGACGACAGCGTCGGCACCGACAGCCGGGGCGATGGGCCGACCACCGGATCCCCGGGGGACTGGAGTTTCGTCAACCTGTTCACCAGCGGCAACGAGTTCACCGGCACGGTGTTCCGGTTCGGCGGCGCGGGGTTCTCCAATGGCGCGGTCGTGGTGGTGCAGGGCGGCCAGGTCGCCACGTTCCGCGGCTGTGTGTTCGAGAAGTCGTCGCAGTACGGGCTCAACCTGTTGGATGGCACCGCGCGGGGCGTGGTGGTCGAGGATTGCCAGTTCCTGGGCAACGCGATGCGCCCGTTCCTCAACCTCAACTGGGACGAGTTGCCGTTCTTGCTCGACAACCGGGCCAGCGGCAACGGCACCGGTGACCACCTCCAGGTTCAGGGCCAAGCCACGTCCCGGTCGACCTCGATCACGATGGCAAACACCCTGAATGGCAACGGGATCATCGTCTGCAACGGAGTATCCACGAGTACCGGCAACGCCTTCCAAGTCGGGCCGGGCATCAAGCTCAAGATGCTCGGCGGGTCGCTGTCCGGCGGTGGTCGACTGGTGCTCGACGGGCGTGGTGACAAGCCGATCGTCATCACCTCGAGCCGCGACGACACGGTCGGCGGCGACACCAATCTCGACGGCAATGCCACCGTGCCGGTGCCTGGAGACTGGGGAGCGGTGCAATTCGGTCCGAGCTCGTCCGGTTCGGTGGCTCACGTGCACGCTCGCTACGGGGGTGGCGGGTTCTCGGGAGTGGGGACCTTCGTGTGCAACAACGGCCAGGTGCGCATCACCTCGGCGCGCGCCGACTTCTCCCTGCGCTCGGGCTTCTACATCGACGATGTGATGTCCCCGGCCGCCAACTGGATCGCCTACAAGTGCGAATCGGTCGGGATCAACCTGCGCGGCAACCTGTTCACGGTGCAGCACGCCACCGCCACCGAGAACAAGGGTATCGGCATCTTCAGCCCTGGCCCCTACGGCGGCGTGGTCTACAGCTCGATCAGCTGGAACAACGCCCGCCGGGTCACCCAGGACAACTTCGTCAACGTGCGCCACACCAAGTGCAACGGCAGCCTCGAGAAGGGCAACATCCACGCCGACCCGATGTTCGCCGACGTCGCCGGCGGCGACTTGCACATCTCGCCGTTCTCGCTGTGCGTCGGCCGTGGCGACCTGCCGCAGGCGACGCTGTGGGGGGTCGACTACGAGGGCAACAGCCGCATCCTCGACCACGCGCTCAACGGCCTGGCGCTGCCGGACATCGGCGCCTACGAGGTCTACCAGTACCGCATGGGGATCGACAGCGAGCTGCGGATCGGCCGCACCACCAACCTGACGATCTTCGGGCCGGGACCCAAGCAGGGTTCGCAGGTCTTGGTGGTCGGACCGGCGATCGGCGGCGAGTTCCTGCCGCCGTTCGGGGTGCTGATCACCGGCACGCTGGCGACCACCCTGATCATGTCGATCGACCCTACCGGGACGCCGTACCCGCTCGCTGTCCCTGACGACAAGAACCTGATCGGGGTGCGGCTCGGCCTGCAGACTCTGGTGATCACCGACGGTTCGATTCCCGCGGGTGGATTGACCAACGCGCTGCTGGCGACGATCGGCCGCTGAGTGGTTCGGCTCACGAGGTCGAGCAGCTACGATCCGCTCGAACTCGCCATCAGGGGGGTGAGCAGCATGCGCAGCTGCGGCCTCGTCCTCCAAGGTGTCACGCAGGGTCCCACCGCGACCGGGGCCCGAGGATCGGGTGGAGGGTGAGGAAGGCCATCGGGCTCGCATCCTCCACAGCGACCCGATCCGGCGGGCGAGAAAAAACACGGTTGCCCGGGTCGAACGGACCGACGCGTCCCGCGCTGGGGGAGCGTGTTCCTGAGACTCCCCACCCTGCCCGCGATCGTCCCCTGCCTGCCCGTTCTCCTCGTTGCGATGGCGGGGTGTCAGGCACCGGCCAGTGAGTCCGACCCCGCTTCGGCGGACCGAACCCCGCCGTTCGAGCAGCTGGTCCGCACCTGTAGCGTCGATTCCGACCCCGCACTGCGGGCCCGTGCGGCGGCGGCGTTGGCCGCCTGGGGATCGGTGGGAGTCGGGGCGCTGTTCGACGCCCTGGTCGGCCCGCTGCCCGCGACCGAGACCGGGTTCTGCAGCAGGCATGTCCGGATCCTGGCCGCCCTGCGCCGGGCGGCGAGCGTGTTCGACCTCGACCAGGTGTTGTGCGACGCGGAGCGAGCCCCCGCCGCGCACCTCGCGGCGGTGGTTCTGCTCGGCGAGCGCGGGGCGGCGGCCCGCGGCGCCCTCCCGTCGATCCACGGCTTCCTTCAGGCATCCACCTCGGACCTCGAGGTGACCGTCGCGGCGCGGGCGATCGACCGGATCGGCGGGGGCGGGACGGCGCTGGGTGATCTGCTGGTACGACGCCTGCAGGGTGCGGGTACGTCTGGGTCGCCGAACCAGCACGTGGCCCTGATCCGCGCCCTCGGCGCGTGCCGCCAAACGGATGCCCAGCGGACGCTGCTCGGTGCGCTGGTCGCACACGGCCACTTCGCTGGCGGCGCCTCGGTCGCGCCCGCCGTCGCGGCGGTCGAGGCCTTGGCACGGGGGTTGGACCCGCGTGCCCTGCCGATTCTCGCCAGCCAACTCGGCTGCGGCGGGAAGGTGATCCAACGCGCAGTGCTGCGCGCACTCGCGGCGTTCTCCTCCGCACCGATGCCACTCGTGCGCCGGGTCGCTGGAGCACTCGCGCACGGCGATGACGAGGTGCGGTACTTCGCGGTGCGTGCGGTGGCGCGTCTGGGTGCCGTGCACCCGCGGCGGACTGCGCAGTTGCTCGCGCCGTGCCTCGGCGATCCGGTCGCCGCCAACCGCGCTGCCGTCGCGGTTGCGCTGCGTTGCTGCGGGGCGCCTGGCCGGGCCGCGGTGTGTGCGGCGCTGGGCACCGTCGCCGCGGCGCCCGATACCTGGCGCGGGGCGATGGAGGCGGTGCGCTCGCTCGGGCCGGCGGCGGCGCCGGCGGTCGACGCACTGGTCGGCTATCTGCGCGACGGCGACGCGGCGCAGCGGCATCACGCCGCGCTGGCGCTCGCCGCGATCGGCGCGCCGTCCGCCGCACCGTTGGTCGACCTGCTCGGTGGGACGGTCTGCGCGGAGCTGCGCGACCGGGCCGCCGCGGTGCTCGCGCAACTCGGCGAAGTCGCCGCGCCGCCGCTGCTCCGTGGCCTGGTCGCGTCCGCAGATCCGATCGCCACCGGTGCGTTGCTCGAATGCGTCGCCCGGCTCGGTGCGCGCGCGGTGCCGGACTTGTTCGAATTCCTCGCGAGTGGCGCTCCGCCGGCCGACAAGTGTGTCTGCCTGCGGGCCGCCGCCCGGCTGGCGCGCGGGGACGCTGCGGGTCGGGCGTCGCTGCGGCGCGGCGCTCGCGTGCTGCGGGGACTGTGCGCCGACGCGTTCCTGCGGCCGTGGGCCGAGGGCGTGCTGCAGTGCGTCGCGGCGGCGGAATGCGCGGTGTCGCCGCATCGTTCGCTCGACCTGCCGTCCCGAGCAGCGGTGGTGGCGGATGCCCGCTAGCGCGCTTCGTGTCCCCGGATCGCCGGACCGAACACGTATGCTCGGAGGCCTGTCATGACTCTGCCCGACTGGTTGGAGGATCGGTTGCTCGACATCGTCGCCGACGAACGCGTCGACCGCGGTGCCGCGGTCGCCAAGCTCGTCGCCGAGCACCCTGATCACGCGGCGGAGATCCGCGCATGGGCGGCGCTGCACCCGGACCTCCCTGACCCCGAGCCGAACCCACGTCTGCAGGCGATGCCGACCGAGACTCGGCGACCGCGGGTGCCGCGCGTTCCGGCCCCCGAGTCGATCGGCCCGTACCGCATTCTGCAGCCGCTCGGCCACGGCGGAATGGGCGAGGTCTACCTCGCCGAGCAGCAGGGACCACTCCACCGTCGCGTGGCCCTCAAGGTGATCAAGAAGGGCATGGACTCGGAGCGCATCGTGCGGCGGTTCGCCGCCGAGCGCCAAGCCCTGGGGATGATGGACCACCCCGCGATCGCGCGCGTGTACGACGCGGGCACCGAGGAGGGTGGTCGTCCGTACTTCGTGATGGAGTACGTCGACGGGGTGCCGATCACCAGCTACTGCGACGACAACCGGCTGGGGGTGGAGGAGCGGCTGTCGCTGTTCCTGCAGGTCTGCTACGGCGTGCAGCACGCGCACAGCAAGGGCATCGTGCACCGCGACCTCAAGCCCGGGAACATCCTGGTGACGGTCAGCGACGGCCATGCGATGCCGAAGATCATCGACTTCGGGCTGGCGAAGGCGATGCAGGGCGGATCGGACGAGCACGGGTTCCTCACCGAGCTCGGCATGGTGGTCGGGACGCCGGAGTACATGAGCCCGGAGCAGGCCAGCGGCAAGACGCTGCACGTCGACGCCGCGACCGACGTGTACTCGTTGGGCGTGGTGCTGTACGAGCTGTTGGTCGGTGCGCTGCCGTTCACCCGCAAGGAGCTGCTCGAAGCCGGGGCCGCGGAGATCGCCCGGCAGATCCGTGAGGTCGATCCGCCCAAGCCGAGCACCCGGCTGTCCGAGCTCGGCAGTGCCGACGAGGTGGCCGGGCGCCGGCGCACCGAGCCGCGCGACCTGCTGCGCAAGGTGCGCGGCGACCTCGACGGCATCGTGATGAAGGCGCTCGCCAAGGACCGCACACTGCGCTACCTGTCCCCGTCCGAGTTCGCCGCGGACCTGCTGCGCTACCTGCAGAACGAGGTCGTGTCGGTCAGCTCGCCCGGGGCATGGTCACGGGTGCGCAAGCTGCTGCGCAAGCACCGTGGGTTCGCCGCAGCGTGCGCGGCGGTGCTGCTGTCACTGGCCGGCGGGCTGTCGGTCGCGGTGGTGCTGTGGCAGCGAGCCGAGGACAAGGAAGCGGAAGTGCGGCGGCTGACGGGGGAACTCCGCAGCATGCCGGAGTTGCGCGAGCAGGTTCGCCAGCAGCGGGAGGAAGGCGAGCGCCGTCAGCGGGTTGCCGACGCGGCGCTGCAGGAAGCGGCCGAGAAGGAGCGACGGGCAGTCGCTGCCGAGCAGGTGGCCAAGGAGCGCGTGACGAAGGCCGAGCGGAATGCCCGCGTAGCCGACCAGCGTGCCAGCGAGGCGGCAGAGAAGTTGAAGGATGCGACCCACAAGGCGGAGGAAACCGAGCAGAACAGGCAACGCGCGGAAGACCAGGCCAAGCGCGCGACCGCCGAGCTACTCCGGCTGGCCGGCGAGCGCGATTCGTTGGCGGGGCAGCGCCGCGAGCTCGAGCGCGGGCGCGACGCGCTGCGCAAGGAGCTCGCGTCCGTGCGCGCCGAGGTGGAGCAGCTGCGCAACGCCAGCGACGTGGCGCAGCTCGAGCCCTGGCTGACGCGACGGCTCGCCGTGCTGACCGAGGCCGCGCGGGGCACCAGACGGCTCGCCGACCCGCAGGTCGCGAAGGACCTCGGCGCGTGGGTGCAGCAGGTCGAGTGGCTGACCGAGCGCGATGGCGACCGCTACCGCATGCTCGTTCCGCTGCTCGACGCCGGCCTGCGCGATCCCGCGGACCGGGCCCGCGTCGACGCGATGGCGCGCGCGCTCGATCGGCTGCGGCCCCTGCTCGAGCAGACCAAACAACAGGCAGCCCGCGCGCAGCGCGTGGCCACGATCTGTGCCGCCGCCGAGCACCGCGGCGCCTGGATGGACGCGGCGAGCGTGCTGTGGCCGGGGGCGAAGCCCGGCGTCCCGCGCACCATTCCCGGCCTCGTGCCGCTCGGCACGAACCCGAAGACCGGGCTGCTGGAGCTGTGGTTGGTGGCGAGTGGCGAACGCCCACAGCGGAGCGCGCAGGGGGCGTGGAACGTCACCCCGGCGTCCGGAGCGGTGCTGGTCGCGGTGCCGGGCGGGACCTTCCGGATGGGGGCGCGGCCCCCGGATGGCAAGGTGGGACCGAACATCGATCCGGACGCCACGTTCGCCGAATCGCGCGTGCACACAGTGACGCTCGACGCGTTCCTCATCGCCGCGCACGAGTTGACCCGCGGGCAGTGGGGGCGGCTGTGCGGCGCCCCGGTGCCGAGCGATGCCACCCTGCCCGCGACCGGCATGGCCCACCAGGACGCGGTCATCGCGCTCGCCAACTGGGGGTTGTCGCTGCCCACCGAGGCGCAGTGGGAGCTCGCCTGTCGCGGTCGCGTTGCCGACGCCTATGCGCCGAGTTCGGTGGACGACCTGCGCGGCCATGCGTTCGTGCGCGACGTGCCGCTGCCGTTCGACCGGCCGGCACAGCCACTGCCGGTCGGGCGGCTCGCACCCAACGCGTTCGGGCTGTTCGACATGCAGGGCAACGTCGCGGAGTGGTGCCTGGAGCGCTACGAGAATGCGTACGACGCCGGCCACGCGCCGGGTTCTGGCGAGCGTGAGGTGACCGCGCCGCACGCTGCCCGCGTGGTGCGCGGTGGGCGGTTCGATCAACCGGCGGTGCTGGCGCGCGCCACGGCGCGGTTCTCCCACCGATTCGACCGCGGGGACCCGGCGATCGGGGTGCGCCCGGTCCTGCGTCTGGTGCGCCGGTGAGCGGCCACCCCGGTGGGCCTCGTCGCCGCGGGCCACGGTGGGCGCTGCTCGCCCTGAGCGCCCTGGCTTCGTGTGCGGTGCCGATGTCGCGGGCGCGCATGGAGCTCTTGGTCGGCGGGGCACTGACCGACCTGCAGCGTCCGGAAGGGATCCCGGCCCTGGCCCAAGCCACGGCGGAGGCGCCGATCGGGCTGTTGTGCGTCGACATCGACGACCCGACCGGGATCGCCACGCCGCCGGTACGCGCGTGGTTCTTCTTCGCGTTCCCGGAGAAGCTCCACGAGCGGTACTGGCGCGGCAGGGTCCGTGCCATCGGGCCCGAGTTCCTTCGGTCGAGTCTGCCGTCTGCGGTCGATTCGCCGTGGGAACAGTTGGCGCGAGCCGAAGTGCGGAGCGCCGTGTGCCGTGCGCTGGCCGACGCCGGGCAGCAGGTCGACTACTTCGTGCGCGGCCGGTTGCGGCCGAGCGGCGGCGACGTGATGCTCGAGCTCGAAGCGATGCACGCCTCGTCCGGCGCCGTGCACCGCAGTACGTCCGTGCAGCCGCGCGAGAGAAAAATCGGCGGCTAGCTTCGGAACGCGGAGCGGGTCCATACGCTGATCCTCCCGCCGCCGGTTCTCTGCCCGGCGCTCTGCTACCCACCAGGTGATTGGAGATACCGATTCATGACTGCCACTCGCGGACTCTTCGGGCTCGGTCGACTGACGACCGCGCTGTTCTTGCTGACGCTGCTCGTCATGCCGAGCTGTTCCTCGCTGCTGCCCAAGCCCACCGACGACAAGGACGACGCCCTGGTGCAGCGGCCCGGCAAGCGCGCCACGGTGTACGTCGCGGAAGGCGCGTTCGGCATGCGCTCGGGTAACACCGGCTACACGATCAAGACCACGGGTCCCGACGGCAAGCAGGAGACCCGCAGCGTCGAAGTGAGCTTCGGTGGCATGTGGTCGCGCGACAGCGCCAACGCACTGGGGCTGCGATTCCGTGACGCCATGCTCAACACCGGTGCGTTCCGCGTGAAGGGTACCCCCGACGGCGCCGACCTGAAGTTGGTCGCCTACCTCACCGACTACAACCCGCGCGCCGAGTCGAGTTCGAAGACCGGGCAGGTTGGCTTCTGGTGGTGGATGTACCGCTGGACGCCGAGCTTCTTGCGGGGGATGTGGGGTCGCGCATCGACCTCCTCCACGGTGGCGAAGGCGAAGATGAAGATCGAAGTGTGGGATCCCAAGGCCAACGAGCTGTTGGCGACCGCCGATGGCGAGGGCTACTCGGTCGGCGGCAAGCAGGCCGCGTCGGGCACCGCGTGGACCAGCATGTTCACCGGCGGCGGCGGGGACAGCACCGAGAAGTCGGTCGACAAGGACAACGCGCTGCGCCGCGCCTGTGTGCGCGCGGTCAACAACCTGCTGACCCGGGTGCCGGCGAGCTACTTCAAGCACGAGTAGCGGGTGACCCGCGCATCTGCGCGTCGCGCGTCCGCGGCCGCCTTGCTCACGATCGCGGTGAGCAGCGCCGGCTGTGCCTGGGACGACACGGAGGATCGGTTGCGGGTGCCGCCGGGCGGGCGGGCGTCGGTGTTCGTGTCCGACACTTCGCTCACGGGAGCCTACCTGCGGCAGACCCTGAGTCGAACCGGGGCATTCCGCGTGCAGGGGGTGCGGGACGGCGCCGAGCTACACGTGGCGTGCTGGTTGGATGGACCCACCGGACTGCCGAAGAGCTGTCGGTTCCTGATCGAGTTCTGGGACGCCAAGGCGAACGTGATGGTGGCCGAGGCCACCGGCGCCGGTCGTTCGACGGCGAGCGTCCGCTACGTCGCGGTGCGCCGCGCCTGTGTTCGCGCGGTCAACACGGTGCTCGATCGCATTCCGCGCGAGTACTTCCGGCACCCGAGATGAGTCGGGTGGGGCGGCGCACCTGCCTACCGACGCATCACACTTTCGGGTGCGGATTCGCGCGCCGAGCTTCGGCGACGAGCCACTCACGCTGCGAGCAGGATCGGCCGATCCTCACTCCGCCGTGCCGTCGAAGTAGTTGCGCATCAGCGCGGCACGCCGGTTCTTGGCGTAGGCGTAGAGCCCGCGTGCGGTCGCTGCATTCTCCAACCCGACCAGCGGCGCGATCTTCTCGTAGTCGAGCCCCTCGTCCTCGCGCAGCCGCAGCACGTCCTGGTGCCGCGGCGTGAGTTGGCTGGTGACCGCGCGCAGCCGCTCCTCGATTTCCTGCGCCTCGATCAGGCTGATCGGGCGGCGCGCACGGTCGTCCTCGCGGTCGAGGCAGAACTCCGGCAGCTCGGAGTCGTCCGGACCGAACTTCGGCAGGGCGTCGCCGCGGCGCGCCTGCGCGCGGGCACGGCGCCACAGGTCGGTCACGCGATGGCGCACGATGGAGCGGACGTAGGCACGGAACGAGTCGTCGTGGTGAGCCTCGAACCGGTCGATGGAGCGGAACACGCCGAACGCGACCGCCTGCAGCAGGTCGTCGCGATCGTGCTGCGGGGGGAGGTCGCGCGGTCCGACCAACCGATCGACTTCCTCGCCGATCTTCACCACCAACCGGTCCCACGCCGATTCGTCGCCAGCCCGGGCGGACTCCACGTGGTGCAACGTGCTTCGCGGTCGATCCGGGTCGAGCTTCGGTTCCCTCATGACTGAGGGACATTGTGCCGCAAGGACCGCTGCGGGTGCCAGCCCGGCCCGGCTCCTCGTGACCGTCCCGCTGCACTCGCACTACCCGCCGCGGGCGTCGTGGATCGCGCCGGTCGCGTGGGGCCTCGTGCCGCGCGCGAGCCGCGGCACCGCAAGTTCCGCCCATTCCCCGCGGCCTCAGCGGTTGGCGCGGCTATGGTGCTCGGCAATGGACGACCGAGTCGAGGTCGTGTTCGAGCCCTCCGCGACGCGCGTGTTCGTGTCGCCCGGGGCGACCATCTTGTCGGCCAGCGAGGCCGCCGGAGTCGAAATCGTCACGGGCTGCACCGCGGGAATGTGTGGCACCGACGCCGTGGCGATCCTCGTCGGCGAGGCCGGTCTCTCGGTGCCCGAAGAGCACGAGCGTGGCACGCTGGAGCGCATGGGGCTGGATTCCGGGTTTCGTTTGTCCTGTTCGGCACGGATTCTCCGCGGCCCCGTCCACGTGCGGGTGGACGCGTTCTGATGACTGACACCAAACCTCTTCCTGTGCCGCGCGCCGGCTCCGCACTCGGCGACAGCGTGCGCTTCGTCGGACGGTTCCTCAGCAGTCCGACCTCGGTGGGGGCGGTGTTGCCGAGTTCGCGGTACCTCGCCTACATGATGGTCCGCGATCTGCGGTTGCAGCGCGGCGACCTGGTGGTGGAGTACGGCCCCGGCACCGGGCCGATGACCCAGGCGCTGGCGAAGCTGGACTTGGTGCACCGCGGTATCGACTACCTGGGCATCGAGCTCGATCCGGAGTTCCACGCCACGCTGAGCCATCGCTTCCCGGACCTCGCGTTCCACCTCGGTTCCGTCGCCGACGTGGTGAAGATCTTGGACGAGCGCGGGCACCGACAGGCCAGGGCGATCATCTCCGGCCTGCCGTTCGCCTCACTGCCGACCTCGATCCAGGCGGCGGTGGTTCGCGGCACCTACCGGGTGCTGGCCGACGACGGCGAGTTCCGGACCTTCCAGTACGTGCACGCCTACCCGCTCCCCGCTGCGCGTCGCTTCCGCCGGCTGATGGCGAAGCGGTTCCACGGCTACGTGCGCTCGGTCCCCGTCCTGCGCAACGTGCCGCCGGCGTACGTGCTGAGCTACACCAAGTAGTCCGCTCGGTCAGAGGGGCGGGGCGCGGCGCGCGCGATCCCGTTGGGCGAGCTCGTCGAGTCGCTGCTCGGCGTCGGCCAGGCGGTTGTGCAGCACCCGGGCGGCTTCGTCCCGGCGCCGAAACCCCTCCAACGCGTTGGTCCACAGCCAGACCATCGCCAGCGCGAGCGTCACGATGCCGACCCGTCCGGTGCGCCACCCGGCCCATTCCTGCTGGTCGCTCGCCAGCGACACCAGCAGCAGGGCGCCGAGCAGCAGGTGGAACGCGCGGTCGCCGATGTGGATCATGCGGCGATGGTAGCTGGCGCGCCGCCGCGTCGCCCCGCGTGTTGCGGTCGGGGTCGGATTCACCCTCGGCAGTGGAACGCCACCCGTGCAGTGCGATACTGCGGCCCCGCACCAGAGCCCGACATGAGCAAGAGCTACGACCCGCAGGAGATCGAGCCGCGCTGGCAGGCGCGCTGGGATGAACAACAGACGTTCCGCGCGCGGAACCCGGGTGATCCGGACTTCGACCCCGATCAGCCGAAGTACTACGTGCTGGACATGTTCCCCTACCCGTCCGGAGCCGGACTGCACGTCGGCCATCCCGAGGGCTACACCGCGACCGACATCCTCGCCCGGGCGCGCCGCAAGCAGGGCTTCAACGTGTTGCACCCGATGGGGTGGGACGCGTTCGGGCTGCCGGCCGAGCAGTACGCGATCCAGACCGGCACGCACCCGAACGTCTCGACCAACGCCAACATCGACAACTTCCGTCGTCAGCTCAAGGCACTGGGCTTCAGCTACGACTGGAGCCGCGAGTTGAGCACCACGCATCCGCGCTACGTGCGCTGGACCCAGTGGATCTTCGCGCGCCTCTACGAGCGCGGGTTGGCCTATCTGGCCGAGGTGCCGGTGTGGTGGTGCGAGCAGCTCGGCACCGTGCTGGCGAACGAGGAAGTGATCGATGGCCGCAGCGAGCGGGGTGACTTCCCGTGCGTTCGCCGGCCGCTGAAGCAGTGGATGCTGCGCATCACGGCGTACGCCCAGCGGTTGCTCGACGACCTCGACGGGCTCGACTGGCCGGAGTCGGTCAAGACGATGCAGCGCGAGTGGATCGGCCGCAGCGAAGGTGCGGAGGCCGAGTTCGACGTGGTCGGGCACGAGGTGCGCATCCGCGTGTTCACCACTCGACCGGACACGCTGTTCGGCGCGTCGTTCATGGTGCTCGCCCCCGAACACCCGCTGGTCGCGCAGATCACCACGGACGCGCAGCGGCAGGCGGTGGCGGACTACCAGGCGCAGGCCGCGGCCAAGAGCGAGCTGGACCGCACCGATCTGGCCAAGGAGATGACCGGGGTGTGGACCGGCGCCTACGCGCTGAACCCGCTCTACCCGGAGGACGATCCGCGGGCCCGCCTGCCGGTGTGGATCGCCGACTACGTGATCGTCACCTACGGCACCGGGGCGATCATGGCAGTGCCCGCGGGCGACGAGCGGGATGCGCGATTCGCTGGCGTGTTCGGTCTGCCGATCCCGCCGATCTTCGCCGCCGACACCGGTGATCCGGAGCGCGACGCGCGGATCCGCAGCGGTGCCGAGTGTTGGAGCGGGCCAGCCGACTACATCCACTCGAGCAACGACGATCTCGATCTGGCCGGCATGGATCTCGCCGCGGCGAAGCAGGCGGTCACGGGCTGGCTCGAGGCGCGCGGTCGCGGCGCGGCGAAGGTGACCTACCGCCTGCGCGATTGGCTGTTCTCACGGCAACGCTACTGGGGTGAACCGTTCCCGGTGCTGCACTGCGAGGATGGCTCCATCGAGTTGGTGCCCGACGACCAGCTGCCGGTCGAGCTCCCGGCGATGAGCGAGTTCGCGCCGAGCGGCAAGGCCGAACCGCCGTTGGCCAAGGCGACCGAATGGCTGCGCGCCACCGATTCCGCCGGCCGGCCGGCGCGGCGCGAGACCAACACGATGCCCAACTGGGCGGGGTCGTGCTGGTACTACCTCCGGTTCATGGACCCGCGCAACGAGACCGCGCTGGTCGCTCCGGAAGTGGAGCGCTACTGGGGTCCGGTCGACCTCTACATCGGCGGCACGGAGCATGCGGTGCTGCACCTGCTCTATGCGCGCTTCTGGCACAAGGTGCTGTTCGACCTCGGCGTGGTGTCGACCACCGAGCCGTTCCAGAAGCTCTACAACCAGGGAATGATCCTGTCGTTCGCCTACCAGGATGCCCGCGGGGCCACCGTGGCGGTGGATCAGGCGGAGGAAGTCGCGGACGGCGAGTTCCGTCACAAGGACAGCGGCGAGCCGTTGACGCGCGTGGTCGCCAAGATGTCGAAGACGCTGAAGAACGTGGTCAACCCGGACGACGTGATCCACAACTTCGGCGCCGACACGCTGCGGCTGTACGAGATGTACATGGGGCCGCTCGCCGACCCCAAGCCGTGGAACACCAAGGACGTCGCCGGAGTGCACCGCTTCCTCAACCGCGTGTGGCGACTGGTGGTGCCCAAAGAGGAGGGTGTGGACCTGCGGCCCAACCTGCGAACCGAACAGGCCGCGGACCCGGCGCTCGAGCGGTTGCTGCACCGCACCGTCCACAAGGTGACCGGCGACATCGACAAGCTCGCCTTCAACACTGCGATCGCCGCGATGATCGTCTGGGTCAACGAGGCGACGAAGGCGCAGGATGCTCTGTCGCGCTCACAGATCGCGCGTTTCCTCGGTGTTCTCAACCCGTTCGCCCCGCACCTCACCGAAGAGCTGTGGTCTCGGCTCGGTCTGCCAGGTGACGCGAGCCTCGCGGTCTGGCCGGAGGTCGACCCCGCCCAGTTGGTCGACGACGACGTCGAGCTGGTCGTGCAAGTGCTCGGCAAGTTGCGCGGCCGCATCGTGGTGCCCAACGGTAGTGCGGATGCCGATGTCCTCGCCGCGGCCCGTGAGGCGGTTGCCGAGCACCTCACCGGCAAGACCATCGTCAAGGAGATCGTGGTCCCCGGTCGGTTGGTGAACTTCGTGGTGAAGTAGTCGATCGGTAGGTCGCCGAAGCACGTTCCGCCTCGTCACCGGCCGAAACCCGTCGCGAGTGTCGCGGGCCGGACCCGGGTGGATCTACCGCTTGCGGCGCGGTTGGATGTCGATCGACTGGCGGGCGAAGTACGACGGACGCGGCTCTTCGTCGTACTCGACCTCGAGCTCGTCGTCGAAGCCGTCGTCCTCGTACAACGATTCCTCCTGCGGCTCGTCGAACGGCCCGTCGACTTCGTCGACGTCCTGCGGCAACGCGAAGTCGTCGCTGTATTCCAACCCCTGCTCGCCGCCGCCGCCGTACACCTCCGCGTCGACGCGCACGTTGCGGGCATAGGTCTCGCGGGCGAACTCGATGCTCGGCGCGACCATCGCGGCCATCGCCGCGCCCTCCCGCTCGAGTCGGCGGCGCCGGCGGAAGCGCTGCAACAGCGCGAGGAACACCGCGAATGCCGCGAATACCCCGTGCAGCACGTACTGCAGGTTGCGCGGCAATCCCTGCCACCACGCAACCAGTGTCTCGAACGCCCGCTTGGTGCGCGCCTTGGTCGCCTCCCACGGCGCGTCCGGAGTGCCCGCCTCCGAGCCGCGTATCGCGCGCAACGAAGCCTTCACCGTGCCTTGCAGGGTGGTCTCCTTGGCCAGGCGGCCTTCGAGTGCCCGTGCGGTGCCCGGGATACGTAGGATGCCGAGCCGCTGGATTGCGTAACGGCGCAGCAGCTCGCTGTCGTGGCCGAGCACCGAGACCAACACGGTGGACTCGTCTTGTGGCGAGAGCTTCGGAGACAGGGTCTGGAAGACGTAGACCAGTGCCTCGGACTTGCTCTTGTCGGGTCGGCGGACCGCCGCTGCGGCCTGGACGAGGGTGTCCGGCCTGCCGATGTCCGCCAGCGCGAGCAGCGCCGCGACGTGGTCCGGAGCTTCCGGGGTGCTCTGTACGGTGAGCACTTCGAGCAGCTTCTCGGCAGCGGACGTCTCGCGCAGCCGCGCCAGGTTCTGTGCCGCCAGGGTGCGCAACACCGGATCGGCGGACATCAGCGCGTCGATCGAACTGCGCGCCGAACGGGGGTCGCGGATCAGCTGCAAGGCGCGCATCGCATGCCGCTTGACCGACGTCTTGGCGTGCTTCTGCACGATCTCGCACAGCATCGGCACCGCATCCCGGTGCTTGAGGTTGCCGAGCACGAAGATGGCGCGGATCACGACCGTCGGGCTGCGCGAGCGGAGCAGCGACATCACCTCTTGGGTGACCTTGCCGGTCTCCTCGGCACTGGCCAAGAGGGTCAGCGCCGCCTTGTCGTCTTCAGTGGTCTCGCCCGATCCGGTGGCCGGGGCGGCGAGCAGCGTCGGCACGATCAGCTGTTCCCAACCCGACTGTGGACTGCCCTGGAAGCGGTTCTTCGGGAAGAAGTCGCGTGGGTCGCAGCGACCGATTCCCTCGGCGTGGGCGATGATCGTGTTCTTGTAGACCGCGCCGTCGTTGGCCGCGGCGTACACGGTTCCGGTCTTCTTGTCGGCCGGCCACAGCAAGGCGACGAACCCGCGACCGCGGGCGCCGAGTACGTAGGCGCACAGCACGTGGCCACCGACCCGGAACGTGTCGCCGCGCTCGGTCGGCTGGAGCTTGGCGATCCCGGCGACCTTCTTCAGCTGCTTGGGGTCGAGCGCGCCGCTCGACAGCAGTTCGCGCAGCGCACCGTAGTGGCCGTTCCCCGGGCCGTCGTGGTAACGGGATTCCGCGGCGATGATCTCGCGCATCAGGCGGCCGAGTGGCTGCTCGGGCGACTCCGAGGTGGTGAGGAAGCCCTGATCGCCGTTGAGTTGGTCGAGCTGGACCTGCAGCAGGTACGCCGCCGACAGCGTCAAGTAGGCGTTGCCGAACGGCGAACAGGTGCGCATCGTCACCCCCTCGTCGCTGGCCACCGTGTCGGACACCATGTCGCCACCGATCGACGACGCGGTCTTGACCAAGTTGTCGATCAGGTGCCGGTGGCCCCACTCGACGCCGAGATTGGTCAGCCACATCTCGGCGTACTGCGCGCAGTCGCACCAGCTCAACGCCAGCGGCGGGTCACGGAACCCGGCCAGGATCTCCTGGATGCGCGAGTGTCCACCTTGGTCGATCGCGTCGGTGGTGCGGCTGGCGACCACCGGCGAGCTCGCGGCCACCAGGTGGTCGCTGTGCACGAACAACAGCGCCGACGAACTCGCGGTCAGGCCGGTGCCGGGGATGATCAACGCCGGCTGGCCGTGGATCGTGGTGGTCGGCAGCTTGAGGCGCTTGCTCAGCGTCTCCATCGCGTTCTGCAGTCGCCAGCCGTCGTGCAGCTTGACGGTCGCCGACCAGCTGCTCATCGCGCGGCTGGTGGACTTGAACTGCTGGAAGGTGACCCGATCGCCGAGCAGAGCCAGGATATCGCGTTCGACGTCGACGCCGGTGCGCGACCCGAGGCTGTCGACCGAGGTCTTGATGCGCTGCGGCATCGTCAGGTCGAACGAGCGCCCGACCTCGACCAGTTCCGCCCAGATGCGCTTCCAATTGACCGTCGCCAGCGTGACCGAGATCGCATCCGGCGCCACGGTCTTGTACTGCTGCTTGTCGAGCGTCGTGCCGGGCTCCATGAGCGCGGCAATCAGCCCCGAACGCGGCCGCGGGTAGCCCAGCCAAAGGAACTCGCGCAATTCGCTGCGGCTGGCGTAGACGCTGAGCCCGATCTCGCTGATGCGGTGCAGATCGAGTTTGTGCAGCGCGGCTTCGGCCTTGCTGCGGTACTCCGCCGGGACGTTCTCGATCACCGAGCCGACCGCCGCCTGGGGTTGCACGAACAGCGTGCAGAACGGCGCACCCTCGCGACTGCAGCGGGTGACGTAGCGGAGGAATGCGCGGGACGACAGAAGGCTCTCGCGCCCCTCGGCCTTGCGGCGCATCGCGTCCTCGACGAGGTTTGGAGCATCGGCGGCGATCAGCGTGTCGCGGAACACCGTGTAGGCATTCCGACTGCCATCGATGTTGCTGACCGTCCAGACGTTGGTGTTCAGCACCAACTCGCCGCGCACCGTCGCGCCGCGGCGCTTCATCGTCTCGTGGCTGCGGCGCAGGGCCGCCTCGAGCAGGTCGGCGCGCCCGGTCAGGTTGGCGACGAACAGCCAGTGCAGCCGCCCGCCGGTCTCGCCACCGAGTAGCGCCAGGCTGCAGCCGCCGGTCAGCAGTCCGTAGAGATCGGCTTCGGGAAGCCCGAGTTGGTCGAGGTTGCGCAACAGCGCGCCGCTCTGCAGCGAGCGGTTCACCGACTCGAAGAGCTTGGCGGCCCCGGTGGTCTTGAGCGCGTTGGCGTGGCGCGCCAAGCGGGCCAGCGACACCACCGCGATCGTGTTCGACGGCAACATGCCCGCCTGGGTCACCACCTGTTCCGGATGCTCTTCCACCGCGCCGGTCGTGCCCTGGCTCGGTGTCGGCTTGCGCGTCGGCTGGGGCGCGGGACTCTGCTGCGGGCAGGCGAGGAGCAAGCAGGTGAGTGTGGAGCAGATCACGGTGCAGAATCTCGGCTGTCGAAAGAACGGCCAGCCCGCCGGGCAAAGGCCATCCCGTGCATCGGGTGCTCCGGCCGGATCGCTTCAGCCCTTTCGGCCCGAGCGGTGGCGTCGGCATCTCGGCGCACCGGGTGGGTGGCTGGCTGCCGGTGACGGGCCGGCGCGGATGCCGCGATGGTGTGGGATTCCCCGTTGCGCGGTGCGCGCCCGGCCGGTAGCGTCTGCGACCGAGTGGGCCGTTAACTCAGTGGCTAGAGTGCCATCTTCACACGGTGGAAGTCGCTGGTTCAAGTCCAGCACGGCCCACCACTCTTGACCTTCGTCGTCTTGGCGAGGATGTCGAACGGCGAACGTGCTGTGACACGCAGATTTCCGTCGACCCAGGTCGGTTCAAACAGACCGTGTCCACGATCATCTGCTTCGTGGACGTGTCGGCCCGATCCCAGGTCTCTCGCCAAGAGAGACGAAGCGGTCTAGGATTGGTGTCGCCTGTCAAAGGGTCGACGCCGCGCACGCCACGTGGTTGCTCGATGTCGCGTTCCGCGTAGAATCGGCTGTTGGATTCAGCGGGAAAGGTGTCTCGGGAAAGGTGTCTCGGGAAAGGGGACGCCGGGACCCGCACGAGCACACCTTGCCGGAGGTTGTCCGTCAGGACGTAAGGACTTGACTCTCTTTCTTCCCCTCTTCCCGAAGTCTCCCCTCCGGCGTTTCCTCGGTGTCCCGAACTTGCGGTCGTCAGCGCCATGAGCCCCGGCGTGATGTTCACGCCGGAGGGCGTGGACTTTCAGATTGCGAAGCTCCGGCTCGACCTTGGAACCGGCGAGTTGTCGATGGATCCACGTCAGCGATTGGAGTTGTGGTACCACTGGGCTCGACTGGCGATTCTCCACATGCAAGATGCAGGGCGTACACGTGGAGCAATGGTTGGCTCGATGTCGAGCAACCATGTGCCCGGAGTGAAGGTCGCCTTGATGAGGGAGACCATGTCAGTCATGCAGTGCATGACCTGCGCAGCATTCTCAATCGAGTCATTCAGCTTGGCGGTGCAGGAGCACCTGCCGCCAAACCGTCACCCCAACGGAAAGTCAACGGCTGCAAGGATCATGGAGCGACTCGCGGGTGGCTTCCGAATCGGGAACCAAAGCAGACTTATCTTGAAGAAGCCGCTTCGCAATCTGTTCAAGGCGAGAAATCGAGTCGTGCACCCACCCTACGAGTTCGAGTCGGTCGGACCGCATCCCGTCGCGAAGTACCTAGTGGACTGGCATCAGCGCAACTTCCACCTCGACAACGCCCGTCAGAGCGTCGCGATGTTGCGCTCCCTCTACCGTGATCTTCCTCGACTTGCGCGGCAGGACGTAGCCGGGTTACCTGATCTCGTCGGCAAGATGAGGAGACTTTCGCACCGGCTGGATGCCATAGGACGCGGCCGACTGATCTGGTAGACACTGGCAGCCGACCCGAAGCACGCGGTAGGAGCCGGCGCCCGAGAATCCGCACGGGAGGCGGTGACTCCGCCCTACCATCGACGCCCCATGCAATCCGAAGAGGGTTACGGAGAGTCTGACGCCAAGAGAGTCATCGCGATGTACGGAGCGGAGCTTGCCCTGATGGCCGTGGCCGCATGCGCTCGTAGGCGGCGTTGACGACCGGCATCAGCAAGCCCATGTCCTTCGGGTTCTGACTCACTCTTGCAGCGACCACGATCTGCAACTTTGCATCGACGGCGGGCCGGCGAGGTGCTTCAGCAGAGCTACGACGCAGGCCACGTGCCTCGTTCGCGCCGCCGCGCGAGCAGCTGGCTGGCATCGACCGCGGACGACGCTCGACCCCGGTCTCAGCGTCAACGCCGGATCTCGAGCGCCAGACCGGCGGTCAGGTCCGCACCGAGCGGCGGCTGCGCGAGGCGCGAGCTGCCCGCAGGGCCGCCCGCGCCTCGAACGGAGTAGGGCGATGCCCCGCTGGTTGGCTAGTCGAACCGGGTCACAACGCTGTAGGCCAGGCCCAAGCTTCCGGTCGTCGCCGTGGCGTTGCCCGATGCGTAGATGCGGGCATACTGCTGCGGCAGCGCGGGAATGATCGATTCCACGCCGTTGGACACAGCGGCAGGAATCGGGCCCTGGGCGGCGTCCGCGGTGTAGGTCTGCGTGTAGACCTTCATCCCGTTGAGTGCCGGCGAGTAGGAGAAGGCCAGCGCGCCGGTCGTGAACGCACCGTTGGCGTCCGACAGAGCCGGAACCGTCACGAGGGCGTTGGTGTAGAGGGTCCCGTTGCAGATCGGGAACGCCGCGTTCGGGTTGTTCGTGCCGATCAGCGTCGCCCCGGCCGAGTTGGCGCGGCCGAACGTCGTGCTGGCCGTGTAGGAGATGTTCGTCGCCGTCGTCGTGAGCGACGCATCGGCGGTCATCGGGCTGGTCTGGCCGGTCGCGGTGCAGCCGGTGCCCAGAGCGGTCTGAGCGCCGGTCAGAGTGGCAGCGCCGCTGTGCGCATCCATGACGTAGGACGCGGTCGTCGACGAACTCGTCATCACCCATTCCCACACCAGGGCCTTCTGGGCGGTGTAGATGTACGGGGTCGCAAACGGGATGCTCGCGGTGAATGCTGCGGGGGGTGTGGTGGGCTTCGCCGGCATCGCGGGCAGGTTGACGGTCGTGGCTGGGAGCACGACGGTCGCGCCGGCGGTGTCGTAGTTGGATGCGAACGTGGTCGTGATCGACGCGAAGTCGACGACGCCCATCGAGATCGACGCGGAGTACGACCGCGCTACCGACGACGTGCTGCTCGTTCCATCTCGACGGAACGACAGACCCTTGATCGGACCGACGGCGGTGGTGGGCAGGTCACCATTGACCTGCTGGTAGTGGAACGCCGAGCTGAAGAACGGGAACGTGTTGTTGGAGTTACCCTCGTTGTTGAGGCACTCCTGGGGCGAAACGAGCTGTGCCGCGGCGGCGCAGCTGAGGGTCAGCACGGCGATGCAAGTGGAGATGCTTTGCATGGTTGTTTCGATGCAGCAGGGGGTGGAACTGGGGGCAGTGGTGACAGAACCCTACCCTGAGGGTGGAGGGTCGATGTCACAGGTTGGTCCAATCGACGACTACGTGTCGGTGTGTGGGGGGGGAGGCGGTTGACTTCCTCGCGGCCTCGTTCCCGTCGTCAGGCCCTCCGGTCGTGCGCCACTACCCAGGGCGGTCCGGGTCGCGATCGGTCTTCCTCGCCGTTGGCCTGAAGCATGGAGCTGCGCTGCTACGGTGACCTGTGCGAGCACTCCCGAGCGGGTGACGACGTGGCTTCTTCCCGTGGACAGTCACCGAGTCGCGCTGGTTCTCGATCCGGACTTCGGAGTCCGACTGAGGGATCTGTGCCGAACCCACCACTGCTGGATCGTGGACTCGGAGTCGAACTCGCGCGGGGTGCGAGAAGCCCGGGAGTGTCGGGCATGGTCGGATGTCGACCCGATGGGGTCGGGCATTTCGGTCTTCCTCGCGCCGGAGGGCACCCGGGAAGACCAGGCGATCGAGATGCTCCCGGTCTTGTCCGATCACCATGGCGAGTTCGGCCACGACCCGGCGTGGCGGGAGCTGCTTGCTGCTCGGTGTGGACCGATCCGCGGCTGTCGAGGACGCACTCCGTGGTCTGGGATTCGTGGCGTTCGAGCCGACGGCGAACGGCTTCCGAGGGTTCCGGGTCTGATCCATAGCGTCCGGTCGCCTACGACACGCCCTGTTGCCCCGCTCGAACGCGGCGTCACGGGCCGGCCCGCCCTGTCCTGCCACCGGATGCACTCCTTGCAAGCCGCGCGCCCGACCCGCAGATCCCCGGCTCAGCAGCGAGAGATCGTGCCGGCTCATGGCCCCCGGACCATGAATCATTCGGGCCAGCGCACTACGATCCCCTGCACGCATGACGACCCCGCGCATCCACGCTGTGCTCACCGGGGACCTGGTCCAGTCCCGGCGGCTGTCCGCGGGGGACCTGGAGAAGGTGCGCGGTGCGTTGCTGGCAGCGCTCGAGCAGGTGCGGGGGTGGCGGCGGGGCGTGGTCCGCGGCAAGCCCGAGTTCTTCCGCGGCGACGCATGGCAGGTGCTGCTCGGGGATGCCGGTGCGGCGCTGCGAGTCGCCGTGTTCGTGCGGGCGGCGCTGCGCTCGTTCGGGGTGGCGGACACGCGGATTGCCGTTGGGCTCGGTGAGGTGGAGGCGGTGTCGACCCGGCGGGTGTCGTTGTCGACGGGCGAGGCGTTCGTGCTGTCCGGGCACGCGCTCGACGGGATGACGGGAGCGTCTCGGCTGGCGATCCAGCTGCCCGAGTCGTCGGGGCCGTGGGCCACCTGGATGACGGCGGTCGGCGAGCTGTGCGACAGCCATGTCGGTCGGTGGACGCGGCGCCAGGCGGAGATCGTCTCGTTGGCGGTGGGGCCCGACGAGCCGCTGCACGAGCAGATCGCGGCCCGCGTGCGGCCGGCGGTCAGCCGGCAAGCCGTGAGCAAGGCGTTGCTCGGCGCCGGGTTCACCGCGCTGCGTGACGCGGTGCGGGCCTTCGCCGAAACGCCATGGGAGGGTCTCTTGACCCGCTCTGCCGCCGAGCAAACAAAAAAGGTTGCTTCTAAATATGCAACCTAATTAGGTTGCCAATCCCGTGGCTGAAACCCTCCTCGCCCTGCTGACCGCGCACTTGGTCGCCGACTTCGTGCTGCAGTTCACCTGGTTGCTGCGCAACAAGCGGCGGGTCTGGGTGCTCACCCTGCACGTCCTGATCGTCACCGCCTGCACTGCGCTGACCCTCGGCAGTCTGCACCCGCAGATCCTGGTGATCACGTTCGTCACCCACTGGCTGGCCGACGCGGTGAAGGTCTACTGGTGCGGGGACACGTTGCGGCCGTTCGTCGCCGACCAGCTGGTACACCTCGCCGTGGTGGGAGTGTTGGCCTACGTGTATCCGCACGCACTGGCGGAAGGGTGCTGGCGGCCGATGTGGAACGCCGAGCAAGCCGGCCAGGTCGCCGCCGCGTCGACTCTGCTGTGCGGTCTGATCCTGTGCGTGCCGGCCGGCGGCTACCTGATCGGCAAGGCGATCGAACGGTTCACCGTCGAGATCGCCGCCGACGAACTCACCGGCCTGCCGCGCGGCGGCGAGATGATCGGCCGGCTGGAGCGGGCACTCGTCTTGTTGCTGATTCTGGGCGACCAGGCGACCGGAATCGGCTTCCTGATCGCCGCCAAGTCGATCCTGCGCTTCGGCGAGATCAAGGACGCCAGCCAGCGGCGCATCGCCGAGTACATCATCATCGGCACGTTCCTCAGCTTCGGCTGGGCGCTGTTGATCGCCATGCTGACCAAGCGCGCTTTGGACCACTGGTTGGCCTGAGCGCCGGGTGGGGAACGCGATGGCAGGGGAGAGCATCGACCACGCGGCAGAATGCGCAGCCCGACTGCGGCGGGACTTCGTCGCCTACGACGATGCATTCCGCGCGGTGACCCGGCGAGCTCGGGCGCGCTTCGAAGCGCGCGACTGGGAGGGCAGCCGTCGGGACGCGGTCGAACGCATCGAGCTGTACGACACACACGTCGACCGCTCGGTGGTCGCGCTGCGCTCCGCGCTGGGGCCGCTGCACCGCGACCACGCGTTGTGGCGCGAGATCAAGGGCATGTTCGCGGTGATGGTCTTGGAGGAGACCGACATCGAGTTCTTCAAGACCTACTTCAGTTCGGTGTCGCGGCGCATCTTCGACACCGACGGCGCCGACCCGCTGATCGAATTCACCGGCATCGAGACGACTCCGTTGCGCAACCCCGGGCCGCCGGCCGCGTGCCGCAGCTACGTCGACAGGGGCTCGCTCGAGCGGGTGTTCGCGGCACTGCTCGCCGACTACGCGTGGAGCGTGCCCCACACCGACCCGCAGGCCGATGCCCGACGCCTCGCCGACGCGGTGCGGGAGCACTACCGCTGCCACCAGGACAGCGACACCGTGCTGTGCATCGAGGTGCTCGAGGCGGTGTTCTACCGCGATACCCGCGCCTACCTACTCGGTCGCTGCACCGGGTGGAACCGGAGCACGCCGCTGGTGATCGCGTTCGAGCACAGCGAATCCGGCATCGCGGTAGAGGCGGTGGCACAGACCCAGAAGGAACTCAGCGCGCTGTTCGGCTACGCCCGGTCGTACTTCCACGTCGACCTCGATTCGGTCGGCGCGGCGATCCAGTTCCTGCGCGAGCTGTTGCCGCGCAAGCCACTCAGCGAGTTGTTCACCGTGCTCGGGCGGGCCAAGCAGGGCAAGACCGAGCGAATCCGCGACCTGATGGCGCACTTGGCGTGGGCCAAGGACGAGTTCATCGCCGCGCCGGGGGCTCGCGGCATGGTGATGTGCGTGTTCACGCTGCCGTCGTACGACGTCGTGTTCAAGGTGATCCGCGACGAGTTCGACTACCCCAAGAACGCCACCCGCGAGGCGGTGGAGCAGCGTTACGCGTTGGTGTTCAAGCACGACCGCGGCGGGCGGTTGGTCGACGCGCAGGAGTTCCGGCAGCTGAAGTTCCACCGCGATTGCTTCGCCCCGGAGCTGTTGGACGAGCTGCTGGCAGCCACCTCACGCACTACGCGACTGGTCGGTGAGCACGTGGTGATCGGCCACGCCTACGTCGAGCGGCGGCTACGGCCGCTCGACATGTACTTGCGGGAAGTGGAGGGCCCGGCGGCGCGACTGGCAGTGCTCGACTACGGCCAGGCGATCCGCGACCTGGCGGCCACCAACATCTTCCCGGGCGATCTGTTGCCGAAGAACTTCGGCATGAGCCGGCACGGTCGGGCGATCTTCTACGACTACGACGAGCTCTGCCTGCTGACCGACTGCCGGTTCCGCGACAAGCCCGAGCCGCGCTCGCACGAGGAGGAGATGAGCGCCGAGCCGTGGTACCACGTCGGCGAGCAGGACGTGTTTCCGGAGGAGTTCCTGGCGTTCCTCGGACTCGACGAATGCCACGCGGCGAGCTTCGTCGAAGCGCACGGCGAGTTGCTGACGGCGCGGTACTGGCGCGGCATCCAGGAGCGGATCCGTGCCGGCGAGGTGCTGGAGGTCACGCCGTTCGGCTGAGGGGCGTCGGGTTGGCTTCCCAGGGCAGGACTGACCGCGGCGATGTTCCAGTCACCATGCGAGGGTGAGCTCGGACAACCCAGGACGCTTCGCCGGCCCGGCCTCCCGCATCAACGCTTGCCGATCTGCCGCGCGGACCACACCGCCGCGTCGCGCATCACCGCCGTCCACATTCGATCTCCGATCTGCTCGAACCGGGTGAACGGGTAGCCGAACACCAACAGAATCTGGTTCCAGATGCGCACCTGGTGGTGGATCGTGCGGGTTCCCAGCACCTGCTCGCCGCGGCGCAGCTCGACCTCGGTGGTGAACTGGTCGCTGGCCGTCGAGGGCAGCACGTACAGAGTGATCAAACTCAGCAGCTGGAATGCGCGGTTCGGGTAACCCTCGTGGCGCACCCGAAAGGCGACTCGGCAGTCGGCGTCCTTCGACTCGCGGACCACGCGGAACACGCCGGTCCCCTCGAACGCCTCCTGTGCCTTGTAGTTCACCGTGCCGATGTTGCGCGGCAACCGGTCGTACTCCTCATCGCCGAGCACCAGCCGGTAGCTGGTGTCGAACACCACCGGCACGCGGTCTGCTGCCGGACGCTGGCCCAGCTCGGGTGGCGGGAAGGTGCCGAACTGCTCGGCGTCATTCGACTGGAACACCATGCAGCCGGTGAGCGAGAGCAGGAGGGCGGCGAGTGGCAGGAGGCGGGTCAGGTGTCTCATGAGAAGGCGTTCCAGTGCCTGGATCTTGCCCGCGGCCGCGCGAGGTCGCCAGCCTGGATACTCGTGAGCCGCGCCGTGGGAACCGGAGGCAGGGCGGATCCCCGTCGAGTCGCAGGCCCGACGTTCGTCGAAGTCGTCAGTGACCTGGCGCGACTGCCGCGGCTCGGTCATCCGTGCGCGAGACGCCCGTGCGGATCGCGATCCACGCCCGATCGGCGTTTTCGCCGCACTCGGGCGCCGAGTTGGTTCGCGGTGCGGGCTAAGATCCCGCGGCTCCATGGCATTCGTCCTCGGCCTCGCAGTCGCGTACCTGATCGGCAGCATCCCGTTCGCGCTGCTCATGGTGCGTTGGGTGGCGGGTGTCGACGTGCGCACGATCGGCTCGGGCAACGTCGGCGCGACCAACGCGGCGCGCGCATTCGGCAAGCGCGGTCGCCTGCCGGCGTTCTTGGCCATCTACCTGTTGGACTTCGCCAAGGGCTACCTGCCCGCGCAGTTCGGCCCCGGGTTGTGCGGCGCTGAGCACGGGTTGCTCGGCCCGGTGCTGTTCGGCGCCGCGGCGATCCTCGGCCACTGCACTTCGCCGTTCCTGCGTTTTCGCGGCGGCAAGGGTGTCGCGACCTCGACCGGGGTGTTCTGCGTGCTCACGCCCGCGGTGCTGGGTGTGGCGTTGTTGGTGTTCCTCGCGGTGTTCGCCGCCACTCGGCAGGTGTTCCTCGGCAGCTTGGCGATCGGGCTCACGCTGGTGATCGGAACGGTGGTGGAAGACCCGTCCGGGGCGTTCGGTCCCCGCCTGCCGCTGACCGTGTTCAGCAGCGCCGTGGCGTTGTTTCTGGTCTACACTCACCGCAGCAACATCCGCAAGTTCCTCACCCGGAGGGCCCCCGCATGAAGATCGCGGTGCTCGGCAACGGTGGGTTCGGCACGGCGATGGCGATGGTCGCGTCGCGCGCCGGTCACTCGGTTGCGCAGTGGGGGCACGACGCGGAGTACACCGCGCAGATGGCTCGGGAGCGGGCCAACCCGCGCTACCTGCCGGACATCGAGATCCCACGACAGATCGAGATCGGCGCCGACCCCGGTCCCGTGCTGCAGGACGCGGGCGCGGTGTTGGTCGCGGTGCCGACCCAGCACGTGCGCGGGGTGATGACCGCCTTGCGCGACGCGGTTCCGTCGGGCGTCCCGGTGGTCTCGCTCGCCAAAGGGCTCGAGCAGGCTACCCGCCTGCGCCCCAGTCAGGTGTTGAACGAGGCGCTCGGTGCAGCTCAGCCGGTGCTGGTGCTCAGCGGCCCGAGTCATGCCGAGGAGGTCGCCCGCGGGTTGCCGACCACGGTCGTGCTCGCCGGCCGCGATGCGGAGTTGGTGCAGACCATCCAGTCGGAGCTGACGTGCGATTCGTTCCGCGTGTACCGCAACGGCGATCGTCTCGGCGTCGAGCTGTGCGGGGCGTTGAAGAACGTGATGGCGGTGGCGGCCGGAATGGCGCAGGGATTCGGCCTGGGCGACAACGCGCGCGCCGCGATCCTGTCGCGCGGCATCGTCGAGATGGCGCGCTTCGGCTTGGCCGAAGGTGCCGAGCTGCACACGTTCTTCGGGCTCGCCGGGATGGGTGACCTCGCGGTGACCGCGTTCAGTCAGCACGGGCGCAACCGCGCGCTGGGGGAACGCATCGGCCGCGGTGAGACGCTGGACGAGGTGCTGGCCTCGACCCGCAAGGTCGCGGAGGGCGTCTGGACTTCGCGGGTGGTGCGCGAACGCGCCGCGGAGCTCGGGGTCGACATGCCGTTGTGCTGTGCGGTGGCCGCGGTGCTGTTCGATCGCGTGCCGATCGCCCAAGCGGTGCAGTCGCTGATGGGTCGCGACACGCGCGACGAAGTGTTGAGCTGAGCCGCGGCGGCGGCGGCTGCGTGCCGAGGGCGGAAAAGTCCCGCCGCCCGCGGGTTTCTGCTGCGCGCGGTGGGGGATCGTGCCAAAGTCACGGTGCTCGCTAGGTCCACGTCCCCGCTGCTCGCACATGCCCGGTCACCCCAAAGGTCTCCTCCCGCTGTTCTTCACCGAGATGTGGGAGCGACTCGGCTTCTACATGTTGGTCGGCATCTTGGTGCTCTACGCCAGCGACGTCGAGCGCGGCGGGCTGGGGATGACCGTGCCGGAGGCGAGCGGCATCTACGGCACCTACCTGGCGTTCGTCTACTTCACGCCGTTCCTCGGCGGGATGCTCGCCGATCGGTTGCTCGGCTACCGCAAGGCGGTGTTGATCGGTGGGCTCTTCATGGCGGCCGGCTTCTTCACGCTCGGCACCCCGGGACTGCCGTACCTGTACCTCGGACTCACGCTGCTGTGCATCGGCAACGGGTTGTTCAAGCCGAACATCTCGGCGATGGTCGGCAAGCTGTACGCGCCGGGTGATCCCAAGCGCGATGTCGGTTTCAACATCTTCTACATGGGGATCAACATCGGCGCGGCGGTGGCCAACCTCGCTGCGGCGCCGATCCGCAACCAGATCTCGTGGAAGTGGGCGTTCTATGCGGCCGGGATCGGGTTGCTGATCGCGGTGGTGATCCTGCTGATCAGTTGGGGCACGCTGGCGCGGGCCGATCAGCCGAACAAGCCCGGTCCGGACGACATCACGCCGGGTCGCGTGTTCGGCGTGATTCTGCTCCCGGCGGCGGTGGCCGGGGCCGCGGGCTATTTCCTGGGCAAGGCGTTCCTGCCCGAGGGCTTCCCGGTCACCCCGACCCTGTGTGCCTTCTTGCTCGGCATGGTGCCGATCCTGGCGTTCCTGTTCAACTTGGCGCGCACTGCACCCCCGGAGGAGAAGCCCGGGATGATGGCGCTGATGCCGGTGTTCGTCGCCGGCGGGACGTTCTTCATGATCCTGCACCTCAACGGCAGCGCGCTGACCGTGTGGGCCAAGGAGAGCACCGACCGCCAAGTGGCGTGGACTCCGGAGATCTGGAAGCAGGACGCCCTGGCGAGCTACTTCGGCAACGCCGATGCCGCGGTTCCCCGCCCCGATGCCCGGACCCTGATGGTGGTCGACGAGAAGCTGGCGAAGATGTTCGGCACCAAGAAGATGCACGTCGCCAGCGTGGCGGGGGTGATCGCCAAGGGTGGGGGGCTGCGCGCCGAGACGATCTGGGATCCGGTCGCGGGCGCCAAGACCGTGGCGCCGTCGTGGGACAAGCTCGCCACCTTCGTGTTCCAGAACGCCGACATCGAGGTCAAGGAGAAGGTCCAGGGCGAGGGTGAGAAGCGCAAGGTGTCGTACACCGTCGAGCCCAAGTCCGGGGTCAAGCCCACCAGCAAGGTGGTGTTCCTGCGGCAGATCGGCGGCAAGGACGTCCCGGTGTACTTGGTCACCAAGAGCGTGTTCGACAAGGTCTACGCCAAGGCATCCGCCGAGCGCCTGCCGCCTGGAGAGTTCCTGCGGGTGGTCAGTCCCGAGGTCTACCAGTCGTGGAACCCGATCTTCGTGGTGTTGTTGACCCCGCTCGTGGTGATGTTCTTCGCCGCGCGGGTGCGGCGCGGCGCGCCGATCAGCACCGCGCGGAAGATCTTCTACGGGATGCTGCTCACCAGCACCGCGATGGCGGTGATGGCGGTGGCCGGCGGGCTGACCGAGGGTGGTGCGACCAAGGTGTCCGGGATGTGGCTGGTCGGCGCGTACGCCGTGATCACGATCGGTGAGCTGTGCCTGTCGCCGATGAGCTTGTCGCTGGTCACCAAGCTGGCGCCGGCGCGGTTGGTCGGGTTGATGATGGGTGGATGGTTCGTCGCCACGGCGTTCGGCAACAAACTGTCGGGGTTCCTCGGCCAGATCCAAGGCAAGATGGCCCCGTCGAACTTCTTCCTGCTGTTGACCGGGTGTGCGATGGCGGTGGCGCTGTTCATCTTCGCGCTGCTCGGCAGGCTCGAGAAGGCGATCGAGCGCTACGAGAAGTAGTGCGGGTGCGGGTTCGGTGCCTCCCGCGGGTCCTCGCCGAATCCGCCAATTCGGTTGCGTCTTCGGGCGGCGACCTGCGCCGAAATCCACGAACCTCCTGAATCGCCCTGTGGCGCAGATTCCCAGCCCGGACTATTCGTGAGCAGCGTCGCGAGATCGTGCAAGGTTGTTGCTGGCAAGGAGAACGGCAGGTTCTGCCCGGAGGCGGGGTGCTCCCCCGTCGAGGAGGAGGTTCTGACGTTCGACGAAGCCAGCAGCGACCTTGCGCGATCGCAGCAGCTCGGTCATGAATAGTCCGGGTGCTTCCCGCCGCGTAGCCGAGTCCCACGTCGACGAAGCCGCCGAGGGCCTGCCGCGATCGAAGCGGCTCGATCGACCCTGCGTCAGGAGTCGTTCGGCTCGTCCGGCGCCTCGGCATCGAGTTCGCGCCGAAGCGACTTCCGCCGCCGCACTGCCGCCTCGCGCAGCAGGTACTCGATCTGCCCGTTCAGGCTGCGCATCTCCTGTTCCGCCCAGGCCCGCAACTCCTCGTGCAGAGCCGGCGGGAGGCGCAGCAGGAACTTCTTGCGCTCGGCCATCGGTCGCCTGGACTCAGTGCAGCGTTCCCGAGTTGACCACCGGCTGGGTGCCGCGTTCCGAGCACAGCACCACCAGCAGGTTGCTGGTCATCGCCGCCTTGCGCTCCTCGTCGAGGCTCACCACGCCCTCGTCCTTGAGCTTCTCGAGTGCCATCTTCACCATCCCGACCGCGCCGTCGACGATCCGGGTGCGCGCCGAGATGATGGCGTCGGCCTGTTGGCGCTGCAGCATGGCGCTGGCGATCTCCGGGGCGTATGCGAGGTGCTGCAGGCGGGCCTCCATCACCTCGATGCCGGCGACCTCGAGCCGCAGCGCGAGTTCCTTCTCCAGCTCGGCGTTGACCACCTCGGAGCTGCCGCGCAGCGACACCGTGTCGTCGTCGTCGCGCTCGCCGTGGGTGTCGTACGGGTGGCTGGCCGCGAGGTGGCGCAGCGCCGACTCGGTCTGGATCGCGACGAAGCTCTCGTAGTCCTCGACGTCGAAGGCGGCCTGCGCGGTGTTCTGCACGCGCCACACCACCACGGCTCCGATCTCGATCGGGTTGCCGCGGTTGTCGTTCACCTTCAGCGTGTCGCTGTTGAAGTTGTGCAACCGCAGCGAGATCATCCGCCGGGCGGTGAAGGGGTTGACCGCGAAGAAGCCGTCGCGGCAAACCGAGCCGACGTAGCGGCCGAACAGCACCAGCACGCGGGACTGGTTCGGGTTGACGAGCACCAGGCTGCGGTAGATCAGCACACCGGTGAGGATCGAGCCGAAGATCGCGAGCGCCCAGGTCGGGTCCTTGGTGCGGCCTGCCTGCACCGCCCAGTAGATCGTCGAGCACGGGAAGATGAGGATCCCGAGGAGCAGTACGGGGATCCCGGGGACCAAAGTGGAGAGGCGGATCTCGTGGCTCTTGGATGCGGAGGAAGTCATGGCTGGCGGAATGATATCAGTTTGGAATAGGTTTGCCGCTAGCGTGATCCGCCGGCGTTGTTCACCGCCCCCCGAAAATCTTCCGTGGATCGACGTAAACACCCGCGCAGTAGACTATTGAGTCGATCGATCTCAGCCCGACGCGGCGCGGGAGGAACCCCAAAGGGTGCGTGGGGCGCGATCTCTTTCCGCTGCACGGCCCCAGCCCGTACCATGTTGCGCACATGCCGCCACCCGACAGGGCGACCGTCGCGACCCCCTGGAGGCCTCTCCGTCGGGGGGCCTGGCGCGCCGCTACCCAGACAGATACCGCGCCCGAGACCGACACGCAGACCACCACGCGGTTGGCCCCGCCGTGGAACGTCGTGGTGCACGACGACCCTGTGACGACGATGGTCTACGTGGTGCGGGTGTTCATGGAGATCTTCGACTACGGGCGGCCGAAGGCTCACGAGCTGATGATGGAGGTGCACACCACGGGGCGCGCGGTAGTGTGGACCGGGGACCGTGAACAGGCCGAGTTGTTCGTGCACAAGCTCCACGGCAAGCACCTGCTGGCGCACCTCGAGCAAAGCGACGCGGACTCCTAGCCGATGCGCCACGCCGTGAGATCGTTCAGGGTCGTCGTCGTGATCCCGAACTGCCGAGCCCGGAAACCTGACGACCGGAGAATGCCGTGATCCTCGCCAAGGTCGCGGACGGCGTGTGGCTGTACGAGATGCCGGCGTTCGTCGCCGACACGCTGTTGAGCCTGCCGGACTGGGTCGAGAGCGACGACCCGGAGGTGCGCAAGCGGTTGCTGCCCGACGCGTACGCCGACCCGGAGGAAGACCGGGCGTGGCGCGCCGCGCTCGGCAGCTCCTTGGAGCACTTGTTCGCCACCCGTACCGCGATCGTGCGCGGTGACCTGAAGAACCTACGGGTCCACGCCGAGGGCGAAGGGTGGGAATCGGGCGAGGATGCCGATCCGGAGCCGTTCACCCCCGACCGAGCGCGCTTCTCGGTGTTCATCCCGGCGGCGCACCTGTCGGCGTGGGTGAGCACGCTGCAGGCCGGCACGCATGCGCTGTTCATCCTCGAGGGGCTGTCGGCCGAGGATCTCGGTGACGAACTCGACGAGATCGAGGACGACGACCGCAAGGTCTCGTTGGTGCGGTTGTCGGTGCTCCAGGAGATCCTGGTGCGGCTGATCGAGGACTGATCGGCGGCTACTTGCTCAGCCCTGCCGCCGGCGTTTCGCGCGCCTTGCCCCGCATTTTCTCCCACAGGTCGGCGTCGACCAGCGGTCGGGTGTCGCTCTGCGCCAGCTCGAACGCGATGTCGTAGACGTAGCGCGCCACCCGCGCGAGCTTGGGGAAGTTGATCTTCTCGACGGTGTCGGTGGGGCGGTGGTAGTCGCGATGGAAGCCGGTGAAGAAGAACGCGATCGGCACCCCTTGGCGCGCGAAGTTGAAGTGATCGCTGCGCCCGAACACGTTCTCCTCGTCGAACTCCAGGTCGAACTTGGCGCGCCCATTGAGCCGCATGCACAGATCGTGCAGCGCGGGGGACAGCTTCTTGGTGCCGACCAGGTGCAGCGAGTTGCGGTTGTCCTCGGCCCGCTCGTTGCGCCGCTCGTTCTCCTCGTCGCGGCCGATCATGTCGATCTGCAGCTCGCCGGCGACCTTCTCCAGTGGAACGGGGGGGTTGCGGGCGAACCAACCCGAGCCGATCAGTCCCATCTCCTCGCCGCAGAAGGCCACGAACATCAGGCTGCGGCGCGGCTTCTGCGCGTTCTTGGCGAATGCGCGGGAGATCGCCATCAGGCCGACCGAACCCGAACCGTCGTCATCGGCGCCCGGGAAGTAGGTTGCCCCGCGCCGACCCAGATGGTCCAGGTGGCAGCCGACGATCACGTACTCGCTCGCGAGCTTCTCGTCGGAGCCCGGGAGCACCGCGGCCACGTTGAACGCCGGGGCGTCCGCCAACGAGGTCTGGATGTCGAGGTGGAGTTCGCCGTCGAGTTGCTGCGGCTTGCTGTGTCGGGCGACCGCCTCGGTAGTGGTGCCGACCGCCGCCAACATCTCGCCGAACCGCTTCCGGTCGAGCAATACCGTGGTTGCCCCGCGCATCACCCGACCGCGCGCGGCGGGGTTGAGCGCCGGGTAGCTGATCCCGGATAGCGGCGCACTGGCGTGGTAGGCGACGTCCCACACCACCACGACCATGCTCGCCTTGGCGTCCTTGGCCGCCCGCGCGAGGTTGCGCAGCGCGCGATCGCGGGCCCGCTGCTCGAGCTTGTTCCGGTCGTTGACCAGTACGAACAGCGGAGAGTCGCCGAGGTCGCTGCCTTCCAGCGGCAGATCGGTGACGTCGGTGGTGGCGCACACGTACGGCCGACCACGCGCGGTCAGCCCGCGCACCAGCGAGCCGTGCACGTGCTTCATCTCCACGCGATGCGCCTTCTTTCCGCCCTGGACCGACAGGTCGAACGCCCACTTCGCGGGGTCGGGCACCACCTGTTTCCACGGCACCTGCTGGAAGTAGTCCTTGCCGAACCCCGGCTGCAGACCCGACGCCTGGAAGTGCGCACGCATCATCTCGGCAGCCTTGCGGAAGCCCTCCTGCCCGGTGCCTCGTCCGGCGAACTCGGGTGACGTCAGCTTGGTCAGCCAAATCCGCAGGTCTTGTGCGGAGATCGTCGCCGCACCCGTCGTTCGGTCCGCGGGCAATGGGTCGGAGCCTTGACCACTCAGGGTCGCGCAGCCGAGGAGGAGCCAGACGCCGTGCTGCCAGTTCTGCATGCCGCGCAGACTACCGGTCGGCCGGGGGAACCGTCTCGTCCGCGTGTGTCGCGAGATCGTCGAATGAGGGCGCGGGGCATTCGGCTGTGAAACCGGGTGCTCCCGAGTCACCCCTCCCGACCGAGCTGCTGCGATCGCGCGTGGCAGACAACGCGGTCGCCTTGCCTGGCTAAGTCGACGTCAGCGCGACGAGCCTGCTCGTCGACGGGGGGCGGCACCGCCTCGTGGGGCAGTCATGCATCTGCTCGACCATGGCGCCATCAACGGGTCTCTCGCATCGGCCTCGCCGGCACGCCAACGCCTTCATGTACCTCCGCAGGATCTCGCGCGCTTGACTCGGCTCATCGTGGACTATGTCGAGGCGATCAAGGTGGCATCGGTGCGTCCGAAGTTCTCGGGTCACATAAATGCTGGCCTCGTGCCTTACGGCCCGCTCGCGGCGTCGCAAGCTCCAGTCCCTCGTCCGCCGTTTGGCCAGCTTGTCCACCAATCGTCTGCCTCGGGGCAAGCCGTGTCGGTCGCAGTTCTTGTCTCGACCGAACTGACTCAAATACCAGCCGCCGTCAGCCTTGCGCAGCGAACCGCATGACTCGACGACTTATGCAACGAACTTCGGACACACCCCACTAGCGCAGCAGTCGGCCCGACTCGATCTTCTTGCCGAGCGCCGGTAGCCGATCGAAGCCCAGCCACGAGAAGGCCGCCTTCACCGACTTGGGGATCTCGCGCAGCCGTCCGATCGCGTTGCTGAGCAACGCGGTCGATCCCTCCCGGATCCGCGTGGGGCGCCCGGAGATCTCCTGATGCCACGGCAACAGCGCGTGACGCAGGGCCACCGGGCGCAGCAACTCGGAGCCCAGGATGCGCTGGGTGCTGCGGGACAGCCGCTGCAGCGGACGGCCGAGCAGCTCGACCGCGGCCTGCGGCGTCTGGCAGCCGGCGAGAAGGCACCCGAGGAGCAACAGTGTGCACAGGCGGGTGGTCGGGCGCATGCCCTCCATTTCGGCACGTCGAGGCCATCCGGTCAAGGGCGCGGCCGCGCCCCCGCCGATCACTCCGTGCGCAGGCACTCCAGCGGGTCGCGCCGCATCGCCCGCAGGGCCGGGATCGCCGCGGCGAGCAGGCACAACACGAGCGAGCTTCCGGCGACCAGACCGATCCACCAAGGATCGAGGGCGTACGGCACGCGGGGCAGGTTGTAGACCTCGGTCGGGAACAGATTGACGTCGAAGTGCCGAGCCATGAACGTGTTGAAGTCGTCCAGGTAGATCGAAGTCAGGCAGCCGCTGACCACCCCGAGCGTGGTGCCGACCAGCGCGATCGCCAACCCGCACAGCGAGAACACGCCCAACACGCCGTCGCGCGTCGCACCCAGCGCCGCCAACACGCCGATGTCGTGCGTCTTCTCGGTCACCATCATCGACAAGGTCGCGTACACCAGGAATGCCGCGATCACCATGATGACGAACAGCACCATCTTCATCAGCCCGCGCTGGTGGTCGACCGCGGACAGGAAATCTCGTTCCTGCTCGCCCTGGGGCAGCACGTAGGGGCGGGAGAACTGGAACTCCGGGTGGGCGAGGAGTGCCAAGGTCAGTCGGCGGCCGGTCTGCGCCACCACCTCGGGTTCCACGTGGTGCAGTTTGATCGCGATCTCGTTGACGAAGTCGAGCGCGCCGTAGCCGAGCAGGGTGCGCAGTACCCCGATCGACACGAACACCGTGTGGTTGTCGAAGCCGGTGTGCTTGGTGGCGAAGGTGCCGGCCACGCGGAACGTGTGCGTCGCCAGGGCGTCGCCGCCGCCGGACGTCACGACCAGCCGGTCGCCGATGCTGAGCCCCCGTTTGGCGGCGATCTTGCTGCTGACCAGGATCCAGTCCTCGGCCTTGGCGAGTGCCGCGGGGTCGAGGTCGCCGGCTGGACCGGGGAGCAGCCACGAGGCGAATCCGGAGGTGCGTGCCTCGGCGACCGGGTCGATTCCGGTCAGGGTGACGAACCTGCCCGATGGGGGCGCCGCGCCGGGAATCCACGGGTCGGCGAGTTCGTTGTTGGGTGGGTGGATCAACCCGGGCCACAGCAGCCGCGGGGCGCAGTCCGCGACGTTCGCATCGCCACCCAGGGCGCTGTGCGCCGACGCGTAGCTGGTCTGCGGGCCGAGGTGGAACGCGACGATGTCGGCCGAAGCCATTCGGACGTGGGCCCGCACTTCGGTGATGTAGCCGGAGAAGATCGAGACGATCACGATCAGTGCCCACACCCCGAGCGTCACGCCGCCGATGCCCAGCAGGTTCACCGGCCGGCTCACCATGTAGCGCAGTCCGAGGTAGAGGGCGTACATCAGCCGACGACCCTGCCGTCCTTCATCTCCACGACCCGGTCACACCGTGCCGCCAGCTCCTCGTTGTGGGTGACCAACAGGAAGGCGATGCCCTGGTCGCGATTGAGCTGGAACAGGATCTCCAGCACGTCTTCGGCGGTCTTCGAGTCGAGATTGCCGGTCGGCTCGTCGGCCAGGATCACCCGCGGCTTGGAGATCAGTGCCCGCGCGATCGCGACCCGCTGGCGCTCGCCACCGGACAGCTCGTTCGGCCGGTGTCCCAACCGCCCGGACAGGCCGACGCGCGTCAGCAGCTCGGTCGCCTGCGCGTGGATGTCCTTGCGCTGCCGCATGTACTCCAATGGCCTGGTGAGCATCATCCGGCCGAGCTTCACGTTCTGCAGCGCGGTGAGCTCGGGGATCAGGTGGTAGAACTGGAACACGAAGCCGATCTCGCTGTGCCGCAGCTCCGCGCGCTCGATGTTCGACAGGTCGTGCACCGCGCGGCCGTCGAACGCGATCGATCCGGAGCTCGGTCGGTCGAGCAAGCCCAGCAGGTAGAGCAGGGTCGACTTGCCGGCGCCGGACTGGCCGAGCAGTGCCACCATCTCGCCGGACTCGACGTCGAGGTCGACGCCGCGCAGGACCGGGACTTGGTTGCGACCGAGGCGGTAACCCTTCTCGACGTTGCGGGCGCTCAGGATCGGTGGCATGGGGCGGGCATCAGTGGGTGAGGGCCTTGATCGGGTCCTGTCGCGCCGCGCGGCGGGCGGGCAACCAGGCGACCAGCAGCGACAGCAACAGGGCGAGTCCGGCGACCTGCGCCATCCAGCGCGGGTCGAGGTCGACCGGCACGCGGTCGAGGCTGTAGATGTTGGTCGGAAACAACTCCTGTCCGGTCCAGTCGCGTACCCGGTCGTTGATCGCGTTCAGGTAGTACGCCGACAAGAACCCCGTGATCACACCGATCGTGCAGCCGATCGCACCGATCACCATGCCGCTGAGCAGGAATACCGTGCCGACGCCGCCCGGGGTGGCGCCCAGCGAGGTCAGGATCCCGATGTCGGTGATCTTCTGGCTGACCATCATGTAGAGCGTCGCGAAGATCAGGAACCCGGCGACCAACATCACCGCGAACAGGACGAACTTCATCAGCGTGCGCTCTTGGTTCACCGCACCGAGATACGTGGCGTTCTGCTGCTCGTAGTCCAGCAGCTTGCCGCCGCACACGTCGTGTAGGGCCCGCTCCAGCCGTTTGGCCACTGCGGCGCGGTCGGCGCCGTCGCGCAGTCGCACGGCGACGTCGGTCACCAGCTGGGCGGGGTCGAGCGGGTCGCCACCGTCCAGGTAGGGGCGTAGCACGCCGATGTCGATCAGGCAGACGCTCTGCGCCAACAAGCGGTGTTGGGTGAAGTACGCCCCCGACAGGTAGGCGTTGATCTTGATGCTCCGCACCTTGAACCCGTCGCCGGTTGGCTGCAGGCGAGCGCTGACCACATCGACTCGCTGCCCGGGCTGCATCTCGTCGCCGCGAATCAACCGGTCCATCCCGAGAATGATCCCGTCGCGCGCCGCCAGCAGGTCGCTGCCGGCGGCGACCCCCTGCAACTCCGCGGCGGCCCGTGCGACCAGTTCGGCGGACACCTGGAACGGGTTCTGCCGGTCGCGGATCACGTAGTTCCGCGGGTCGACGCGTTCCGAGTACTTGCGCACCGATGGATCGAGCCAGCTGCGGAAACCGGTGACGCGATCCTCGCGGTCCGGATCGATGCCGAGCAACATCACGTAGTTGCCGGTTCCGGCGGCGGTGGCATCGGTGCGCTTGACCACCGATCGGCCACCGTGGGGAAACAGCATGGCGAAGTGGGTGAGGCGCGGGGCGGTCGCCACGACGTCCGGGTCGGCCCCCAGAATCGGTTCGAGCGCGCGGAAATCGGTGCCGCGCTTCATGCCAGTGAGCAGCAGGTGCGGCGACGCTGCCTCGATCCCGGCGCGCGCCTCGGCGATGAACCCGGAGAACACCGCGATCACGACGATCATCGCCCACACCGCCAGCGCGATTCCCACCATGCCGATCACGTTGACCCAACGGGTCAGCAGGTAGCGAATCGCCAGGAACCAGGAGAACGCGTAGGGCAGCACGTCGGCAGCGATCAGCCTTCGCCGCTCTGGTCCCCCGCGGCGTCCTGGTCGGCCTGGATCGGCACGTCCTTCACCTGCCGCAACAGCGGGAACAGCACCACGTCGCGGATCGTGCTCGATCCGGTCAGCAACATGCACAGTCGATCGATGCCGATCCCGAGCCCGCCGGCCGGCGGCATGCCGTATTCCAGAGCGGCGACGTAGTCCTCGTCGAGCTCCGACGGCGACTCCTCGTCGACGTGTTCCAGTTGCTTGCGGAACCGCGCCTCTTGGTCCTGTGGGTCGTTGAGCTCCGAGAACGCGTTGCCGAGTTCCATCCCGGCGATGAACAGCTCGAAGCGCTCCGCCAGTCGCGGGTCGTCCGGTCGCTGCTTGGCCAGCGGGCAGATCGCGGTCGGGTAGTCGTAGACGAACACCGGTCCACCGAGGGAGTCCTCGACGGTCGCCTCGAAGATGTCGTTGGCGACCTTCTCGAGCGGCATCCCGTCGGTCTTCAACTCGAGTTCGCGGGCGCGGCGCAGCACGGCCTCGCCGTCGAAGAAGTCCAGCCCGTCGTTCTTCTCCGCCAACAACTCGCAGTAGGCGCGCTTCTGGAACGGCGGCTGGAGGTCGTACTCGACCTCGCGGAACACCACCTTGGAGCCGCCGACCACGGTGGTGCACAGGTGGGCGAACAACCCCTCGACCCGCTCCATGATGGTCCGGTAGTCGGCGTAGGCCTCGTACGACTCCAGCATCGTGAACTCCGGGTTGTGCCGCATGCTGATCCCCTCGTTGCGGAACACCCGGCCGACTTCGAATACCCGCTCCATCCCGCCCACGATCAGCCGCTTGAGGTACAGCTCCGGCGCGATGCGCAGGAACAGCGGCATGTCGAGCGTGTTGTGGTGGGTGGTGAACGGCCGGGCGGTGGCTCCGCCGAAGATCGGCTGCAGGATCGGCGTTTCGACTTCGAGGTAGCCGAGCAGATGGAAGTAGCGGCGCAGCTCCTGCACGATCCGGCTGCGCAGCACGAAGGTGTCGCGCACCTCCGGATTGGCGAACAGGTCCGCGTAGCGCTGCCGGTACCGGGCCTCGGTGTCCTTCATCCCGTGCCACTTCTCCGGCGGGTGCCGCAGGCACTTTCCGGCCAGCGTCACCTCGTGCGCCCACACCGTGTCCTCGCCCTTCTGCGTCTTGCCGAGCTCGCCGCGCACCACCACGTGGTCGGCGGTCTCCACCAACTTGCGCTGCGGCCAGAACCCGGCGAGGTCGTCGCGGCGGAAGCCGATCTGGATCTCGCCGGTGCGGTCGCGCAGGTGGGCGAACCGCAGCTTGCCGAAGTCGCGCACCTGACCGAGGCGGCCGCCGACCACCACGGTTTCGCCCTGGCGCGCATCGATCCCTTCGAGGCATGCGGCGATCGCGGTCGGCTGCGGAACCCGCGCCGGGTAGGGGTCGATGGCAGCGGCGCGCAGCGCCTCGAGCTTCTCCAGGCGGTCGGAGGCGATGCGGTCGGTCACGATACTTGTCGGCGTAAGGGCGGGGTCGGCGAGCTCCGGCGGGAGGATAGGTCAAAGCGTCGCCGCCGAGAACGCGGGGGTCCACAGAATCTCGGCGGGCGGCCGAGCCCGCGGGTATCCTTCTCGTGCCTCCGTCTCGTCCCCTCCCCTCGAACCGTGCGTTTCCCCGAGCTCCCTGGCTTCCTCGTCGCCGTCGTGGCCGCAGCCCTGCCGGCCAGCGCCGCGGCCCAAACCGCGTTCGCCCACAACCGCCTCGACTTCAGCAACCGGATCCTCACCGACCGCGACGATTTGTTCCCCGGCCAGGGTACGACCACCGGTGCGAAGGCCGGTGACGGGTTGTTCAAGGTGCTGCCGGCCGAGATCACCGAACGCGGTGAGGACCACCGAGTCAGTGGCTACCGGATGGCGGTCGCCGTGCATCGCAAGTACGACAGCTTCTTCCCCGCGCGCGTGCGCGTGCCGGAACTGCGGCTCTACCGCACCAAGGTGGTCAAGCTCGGCGGGCCGGTGCTGGGCGTGAAGGAGTACGAAGCGCTCGACATCACCCAGCCGCTGAGCGGCACGTTCGGCGCGATCAGTCTCGACTTCAGTGCGGCCGGTGCCCACCTCGTGCAGGTCGAGATGGACCCGAACGCCAGCGACCCGATGCTCAAGCAGTTGTTGAAGGTGCCTTCCACCGTCAACAACGCGCGCGCCGGAGTCGCCGTGATGGTCCTGTCGAACGACGGCGAGTCGTTGACCAACACCAAGGTGCCCGCGCTGGTCATGGTGCCGAGCTACGAAGAGCGTCACCTGGCACCCGGGCGCGACAGCTACAGCGGCAGCTACGTGAAGGCGACCGACACGCTGGAGATGTACGGCATGCTCGGAACCCCGAGCCCGCGCGGCGAACTCTACCTTTCGTTGTTGTTCGACAACCCGACGCTGACCATGTACGGCACGTCGTCGGGCGGGCTCCCGACCAACTCGGTGGAGACCACCATGGGGCCGGGCGCGTTCGCCACCGACATCGCCACCAGCCGCCTGCCCAACGACGTCGGGTTCTTCGTGCACGCCGCATCGTACGCCAGCAAGACACCGCAGCAGTTCGCGACCGTGCCGATGGTGGTGTCGTTCCAGGCCAACGGTCCGAGCTCGACGCTCAACCTCGGCGGCGCCAAGCTTCGGGTGGACAGCCCGGTGGTCGATCTCGGAACGCTGTTCCGCGTCGGAGCGTGGGGCTTCCTCGGCCCGTACGCCAAGCAGGGCATCGCCGGGTTCGCGGTCGACCTGGACGGTGCGTGGGCCTCCAATCGCTTCCTCCAACAGCCCAACGCCGCGCTCAAGGGGCAGACCTTCTGGGTCCAGGCCGTGGTCGCGGACGTGCAAGCGAACTTCCTCGACGCCACCAACGTGGTGCGGGTCACCCTGAACTGAGCGGAGGCGGGTGTGGAAGATTGTCGAGCCTCCCGGGTGAGCGGCGGCGTAGGTGCCGGCGTCGTGAAGACCGACAGGACGGCTAGGGTGTGCACGGCACTGGCGTTGGGGCTGGTGCTGAGCGTGTTCGTGTTCGACGGCAAGCGCTGTGGAGCCGGCTCCGGCTCGCCCGCGGCCGCCGGACCCATGGTCGCCAAGCCTGCGATTGCGTCGCTGACCGGCGCTGTCCCGGCCGCACCGGGTTCGTCCGGGGTGCGGTCCGTGGCCCTGTCCCGCCCGGTGTCCCTGAGCCAGGGTGCCGCGGAGGTACCCGACCCAGACCATGTCGGCCCTTGCCCCAAGGATCATTCGCCTGTCGTCTGGCGCGGCCTCGACTCGAATGGTCAGCCGATGTGGCGCCACGCCGATGGGTCGATGACGGTGCGCGCGAAGCAGGACTACACCCACACCGACGGCAAGCACTACGTGTTGCCGCGGGTCGTGACGGTGTTCCCGACCGACCGAAAGTAGGGCCGGCGCGTCGGCCCATGCATCGGGCCGCGTATCCGCGACTCGTACTCGAGGGGAGGGAACTGCAGAGCCTCGGACTACGCGTCCCGGCGGCGGAACGCGTACTGCCGGATGATCCGACCCTCGGCGCGGTACTTCCGCTCGAAGCTCGTCGGTGAGAACCCGTGGCCGGGTGGCCCGGCGCGCAACCGAGCTTCCTCCGCCTCGTCGCGCACCAACAAGGGGCTGCTGCCGAGCACCCGGGTGATCTCTCCGGCGAGTGCGGCGTTGTCGGTTGCCACGAGCAGCCAGCCGTCTGCGGCGAGCGCGTCGTGCACCACTTCCGGCATCTCCTCGGTGAAGAACCGCCGCTTGCGGTGGCGACGCTTCGGCCACGGATCGGGGAAGTAGACGTGCAGTCGGCGCAGCGCCCCGGCCGGCACCTGACCCTTGAGGAACGCCTTGGCGTTGTCGACCAGCAACAACCCGTTGCGCCGTCCGCTCTGCTTCAGCTTCTCGGCGGCGTACTTCGCGTAGCTGGCAGAGGCCTCGATGCCGAGCACGAACGCCTCGGGTCGCGCCTCGGTAGCGGCGAGCAGGAACGTGCCCTTCCCCGGTCCGACCTCGATCTCGACCTCCAGGTCCAGCGCCTCGCTCGGCAACAGTTCGCGAAGCCCGGGCGGGTCCTCGCCGCCGAGCACCAGCGGCAGGTCGGGGTCGTCGACCTCCGGCACGCGACGACGGAAGGACAGCCGCCCATCGGCGTGCATGCGGGAGGTTCGCGGCTTGGACTCCGACTCGTGCATCGCTCCGCGTTCTACCCGAACATCCGCAGCCAGTCTGCCTCGGTCCTGGGCTTGAACACCGCGTTGCTGCGCCGCGTCTCGCCCATCTCGGCCGAACCCTCCGGCGCGTACAGGTGGCCCGGGAACAGCACCGCGCTGTCCGGCACCTTGGCGAGCTTCTGCGTCAGGCTCAGGTAGAGCTGTCGCGGATCGCCGCCGGGCAGGTCGGTGCGGCCGCAACCCTGCAAGAACAGCGTGTCCCCGGCCACCAGGCGGTTGTCGACCAGAAAGCACTGGCTGCCCGGCGTGTGCCCGGGCGTGTGGATCAACTCGACCGCGACTTGCCCGACCCGCACCACGTCGCCGCTGTCGTGAACCGCGAGGTCGCTGTCGGACACCCCGGTCATCCGCTTCACCCACGGCACCTCATCGCGATGTACGTGGACCTTCACCCCTTCTTGCTCCAGAAGGGCGGTGATCCCCTGCACGTCGTGTCCGAACAGGTCGCCGCCGATGTGGTCGGGGTGGTAGTGGGTGGCGAGTGCCCCGACCAGCTTCATCCCGTCGGCCTGCGCCAGCTGCAGGATCCCCTGCACGTCGTACGCGGGGTCGACGACCAGCGCCTCCCCGGTAGTTCGGTCACCGATCAGGTAGACGAAGTTCACCATCTGCTGGGCGATGTTGTCGGTGCGCGCGAAGTCGCGGCCGGCGAGCAGCTGGCGGAAGTAGAGGCGGTCGGTCATCGGCAGGGGACGTCGGGGTGGGAGAGTGTGCGGAACTGTCGGGGGTGTGGGAAGAGGGTCCCGCGGGTTCGGCCGCTCGTTTCCGCGTCGGTGATTCGCAGCATCCGGATCCGTGCCGACCGACTCGCTCGCTGCGATGCCATCCGCGATCCAGCGCGATGCCTCACCGCGCGATCCGCAGCACCAGCGATTCCGGCGGACGACACATCTTCGCGTCGCACGCCCCGTAGCTCAGCGTCACCTTCACCGGACCAGCTGGCGAACCCACCGGTCGCGCCAGTCGGCGGCGGAACACCACCGTTCCGGAGTACTCCCCGACCCCAGCGTGTTCCTCCGACGCCTTCGCCGCGGGAGCTCGCCACTCGCCCTGCCACTGCCACGTCGCGGGCTTCTCGACTTGCAAAGCGGTCGCAGTCCGGTCCGACCCTGCCGGCACGTTCAAGGCGTAGATGTGCCACCCTTCCCGTAGCGTCACGCGTACTTCGAGGTCGAACGCGCCGGACTCGTCCGCCGTGGTCCGCCGCAGTTCCGCGCGCACCGGACCGATCTCCGCCCGTGCCGCGTCGCTCGGCAAGCTGGCTCGCGCCGGGCCGCGCAGGTCCGCGCTCGCCACGCCACGGCGCAGCGCCAGTGGATCGACGTACCAACGGAAGCCACCGTGGTCGGAGAAGAACAGCGCCTTCCCGACTCGATCGAGCCAGCTTCGCCAGGCCGCCGGAGCACTGCCCTTCGCGAGCGGCCGGTGCACCAGGCGTTGCAACAAGCGCCGCGCCCGCGCCTCGCCCTCGCCGCCCGTCTCGAGCGCCTTCACCAGGGCGGCGAGGATTCCGGGGTCGTCGCAGCCCATCCCGAACGCCTTCAGGTCGGCATCGAGGGCCAGCTTCTTCGTGTCCCTCGCGCTCGGCATCAAGAACCCGCGGTTGGCGCGATACCAGGCGCGGAACGCATCCGCCCGGTCAGGATCGAAGTGCTGCAGCACGCCCGCGTCGAACAGGGTTGGGATCGACTTCGCGGTCCACGTCTGCCGCACGAGGCGATCCGCGATGAAGCGCGGCCGGATCCACGCCGGGTCGTACGAGTTGGAGCTCTCGACCAGCGGGCTGTTCTCGCGAAACCGGGCGATGTAGTGGATGCAGTTGACCAGCAGTTCCTTGCCGAATGCGGTCATCTGGTCGGGCCGGCTCTGGAAGCCGAAGTGCAGCAGGTTGCCCTGGCGCCACACCGCGGCGTAGTGCGGTCCCTTGCTGTTGCGTCCACCGCAGAGGATCTCGGTGTCGGGAAGGTCGAGGCTGTCGCCGAGGGTGCACCAGCCCGCCTCGCGGTCCGTGCCGATCGCCACCCCGTCGATCGACTTGCCGACGCCGTAGTGCGTCCAGCTCGAGGGCGCCAGGCGCTGCTCGGTCGTCTTGACGTCGAGCTTGTGGGGACGCCGGAACACTTCGTGGTCGCGCAACCCGTACGCGAACGGATCCAGGCAGGTTCAACCGAACCAGCCATCGAGGCGCCAGGGGACCGCGACGTAGACTCCCGTCCTGCCGAGCAGCACCGTGGGAGTCTTCCAGGAGGCGCGGGCACCGAGCGGGACCTTGGCTCCGACCTGGCCACCATCGCCCCAGTCGAGCAGCACCACGTCGGCACGGATGCGCGACGGATCGCACGCCCTCGGGTCGACGACTTGCAGCGACTTGAACCGGGGCCGCAGGAACTCGGCGAACGCCTCGCCTCGGGGTTCTTCCGGGTCGGCGACCAGGCAAACGGTCAGCTCGGAGCGCGCAGCCCGAGTGGCTTCTTGCCCGGGGATCGCGATCGACGCGAGGACGAGGGCGGGCACCAGGGGGAACGGATTGCGCATGCGGGTCGGGGCAGCGGGAACGGGATCACTCGGCACTCTACCCGGAATCGCTCGCGACTCGGCCCGGAGTGTCCGGAGAGCGTACATGGATCGTGGCGGACTCTCGCTGGCGAGCCGATTCGCAAGTCCCGCGCCGCAGGCGCCTGCCCCCATGTACGAGGAGCAGCGGGGGTCTCCGAAGTTCGCGACACGGTCGCCGGCCCTCCGGGCCGCTCGCGGCGTCCCACATCCTCAGCTCGTACAGCAACGAGCCGTGTCGTCGCTGCTCCTTGGGAGCGAACCGCGTGACTCGACGACTCGTGCGACGAACACCGGACACACCCCACCCTGGCACCCCGGCCCGCGCTGCAGCCTGGCCACCCCACCTGCCGATACCAACGGGAGTCGGACGGCGACTGAGGAGGCGCCGTCACACACCCCCGTGCTCCAAGGCCCCCGCCACAGGATTGCCCCCTGGTTCGTGCTGCTACTCGGCGCGTGCGCGATCCCCCAGCGCGCCCCGCAGCCGAGCCCCGGTGCACTGCGCAGCCTGTGTGCTGCACTTCACCACACGCTCGGCGCGACCGTCGCCGCGCTGCCGCGCAGCGTGGCCGACGTGCAGGCACTCGCCAAGCACGATCTGTTGGTGTTCGTCACCGACGTCGCGACTCCACCGGTTGCCGACCTCGACCCGCCGACGGCCGCGGCGCTGCGCGCCTACCTCGACGGTGGTGGTCGCCTGTTGCTGCTCGGTTTCGCCACGCGGTTGGTGCACGAACTCGGTGTCGAACCCGCCGCCCCGGATCGGGTTGCGTGGTTCCGCTGGGGGGACCGCGGCAACACCCTCGAAGGCGCGTATCGGTTCGGTCTGCGCCGCACCCCACAGACTCCGGCGGGGCTGCTACGGGGATTGCTGCCGGTGCCCGAACATGACGCCTGGGTGTTCGGCGGCGGCGCACCGGTTCGCGCACAGACCTGCCACTGGGAAGTCCGCGATCCGGAGCGAGGCGTGGTGCTCGGCCGGATGTTCCGCATCCGCGATGGCGAACCGTGCGGCCTCGACGCGGCAGTCGCGACGTTCTGGCCGGTCGGCCGCGGCGGCGTGCTGGCGTTCGGCAACCTCCCGGAGCCGGGAAACGGGAATGCGCCGGCCGAGTCGGTGTCGCCCGAGGCCCGGAACGCGCGGTGGTTGCTGCGCAACGCGGCATGCACCCTGTGCGGCGGGGCGCCGAAGTCGCCGGTCGTGTTGGTGCGCAGCGGCCCGCCGACGCCCGACACTCGGCTCGCCCCGCTACCCGCGCTGTCGCAGCGTGACTTGCCCGGCGCACCGTGGCTACCGCACTGGGGCTGGCGGGTCGCGCTGACCCAGCCCGGCGCATCGGATGCCGCGCTGTCGCCCGCGGCGCTACAGGTGCACGTCGTCGCGCCCGCGCAGCAGGCCGGCGCCGACTTGCTGGAGCTGCAGCCGGCCGACCCCGTGCGGGGCTACCCGTTGGTGTGGCCGGATGACGACCCGCTGGCGGAACCGGTCGGATGGCGCGGAGGATTGTTCGCGCCGGAGTGGAACGCCGGGGTCCTGCGCGAGCTGGCGGTTGGCGCGCACCGGCAGGGCATGCTGCTGTCGTGGCGGATGTGGCCGCTGCCCAGGCCCGAGGGCGACCCGCCCGCGGACGCGGTGGCGACGCGCTTCCTGCTGCGCGAGTTCGGCGACCGGCGGCGGCTCGGCGAAGCGGCGTTCGATGCGGTCGGGTTCCTCGGTCGGCCGCCGGTGCACGCGCACGCGTTCCTCGGCACGCACCCCGCGCTCGCCGCGTACCTCGCCGCCCGCGGCGGCGCGGCATTCGGCTACTCCGGACTGCGGCCGGAAGACGCCGGCACCCCGCTCGGACTCCACGCCGGCGGTGTCTCCCGGCAGTGGCGCGACGCGTGGACCGCGGCGACCCACCCGCTCGGCGTGCTCGACTGCCGTGCGCGCTGCACGTCGTCCGGCGACGTCGCGCTGCCGGGGCACAGCGCCGGGAGCTACGGCGACTGGATCGTCACCCAGGCCAACGACTTCGTGCGCGCGCGGATCGGCATCGGCGCGGGGCTGCTGTGGAACGCGTTCGACACGGCCGCGCTCGCGCCCGAGACCGCGGCCTACGTGCGTGGCGTGTCGCTGTTGCCGATCCGTGCGGCGGTGGCCGGTCGGCTGTGGGCGACCGGTCGTGGCGGATACCGCGATCTGTTGCGCGGGTTTGCCCCGCGCGTGCAGCCCGGGTTCGGTGCCGAGACCGAGCTGCCTGCCGAGACGCCGTTCCTGCAGAACAACTTCGTGCGGCTGTTCGGCAGCGCCGGGCCGCTGCAGATCGACCCGACCGGGCGAGCGCTGTTCGACGGTGGGGCGGCGCTGCGTGAGGCGCGGCCGTTCCTGCGCTCCGCCTGGAGTGGGGTCAAGCTCGGGTTCGGTGGGCCGGCGGTGCGGCCGATCGACTTCGTCGAGGGCGGTTTTCGCGGCCCGTCCGGCTACCCCCCGACCCTGCGCCTCGACCCCGACCAGCGCGGTGGTGCCGCGTTCCCGCAACGCCTCGCGTGTGCCGATCCGGGCACCTGGCCGCGTGCCCTAGAGCTCGAGTTCCACGCCGAGCAGTCGGGCTACCTGCTCGAGTTGGAACTCGGTGCGGCCGACGGGCGGGGCATCGTCGAGCTGCGGTGCGACGGCGAGCTGCTGCGGGTGTTCGCATTCCAAGGCGGCAAGTCGGCGCAGGTGCACACGATTCCGTTCCCGGTGCCGCGCGCCGGCAAGCGCACCCTGCAACTGCTGGTCGCCGACGGCGGCTCGGTGGCGGTGGCGCGTTGCCGCCTGGTGCCGGGGCCGGGCTCGACCTCGACGGTGGTCCCTACCGAAGTGCGGGTGACCGATGTCGCGGGGCCGCGCGCCCAGCTGGTCGAGCACGCCGGCTGCCGCTACGTGAACGAGCGGCGCGACCTGACCGCCATCGCCGACCTCCCGGGCTTCACCCTGGCGATCCACTACGGCGTTCTCCATCCGGGCATGAAGGTCGAACGCGTGTTCGATCTCGCCGGTTACCGCACGCTGGTGTCTGCCGAGCCGGCCGCGGGCCGCGGCATGCGCGGTGTGCTGCGGTTGGCGCACGACGACCGCACCCGACCCGATCTCCTGGTGGTGCCGGTGGAGCTGCCCCGCTACCACCACTTCGCGCTCGATCCGGACGGCACGCTGCGGCTGATCGGCTACCCGCGCACCAAGCAGCAGGTTCGGCTCGGCTTCCTGTGGCTGTGCGATCCGGCGCTCGCCGACCCCACGGTGGCGCGCGCGGTGTGCCGCGAGGTGTTGGAGCCGCTCGAAGTGCAGCTGGACGAGCAAGGCCGCGCCGTGGTCGCCTCGCGGACTGCCGCGGCGCACCCGCGCGCGGTGCGCGTGGTGCGGGGACAGCCGACTCCGCTGTGGGTGGGCGAGGACGGCCACTTCATGGTGCGCGGTGTCCAGCCGGCGCACGACCGCGGCGAGTGGTTGCACGTGTACCACCGCGGTACGGCGCCGGTGCAACTCGATGCGCGCCGCGCTGGGCCGCGTCCGGGGCCCGGCTGCACCGGTTCGATGGCGTTGTGTGGCGCCGCCACCGACCAACGCGTCGTGGTGCGTCTACTGCAGGTTGGTCCGCTGCTGCGCGCGCCGTCGATCGAGATGCCGGTCGCGTTCGACGCGGTCGAGCTCGACGGCAAGCCGTGGCGCTACTTCGCGGGCCGGCGGGTGGTGTTGCCGCGCCGCGCCGGGCGCTACGAGGTGGTGGTGCGGTCGTCGGCCGACGATGCGCCGCGCCTGTGCAGCACCGGAGCGACGGTCGAGGAATGTCAGTTCGACCGCAGCGCGCAGGTGCTGCGGCTGCGGCTCGCTCCGGACTCGGTGGACGGGGCCACGGCGTGGGTCAGCGGCCAGCCGACCGCGGTCGAGGGTGGTGAACTGCTGCCCGAGAGCGAGTTCGCCTACCCGCCCGAACAACAGCGGATCGCCGTGCAGCACGGCGCGGTCGTGCGCTTGCAGGCGCCGGAGGTGCGGATCCACTACGGTCGCCGGGCTGCGCAGAGCGCGCCGGCGGAGGCGCCGCGGTGAGCGCGATGGGGGGCGTGCTGCGGCAGGTCTCGCTGATCGGGCTCAGCGCGCTGTGCATGTGGCTCGCCGCGCGCTGGCGCTCGCGCGAACCGATCGCCCCGCTCGGCTTCCGCGCCGAGTTCGGGGTACGAGACGCGGAGATGGGCCGCGTGCGCGCATTCCTGCGCGAGGTCGACCGCGCCTGCGCCACCGGCGACGTCGACGGCCTGCTGCGCCGGCTGACTCCGAGCTACCGCACAGCGCTCGAACGCCACGCCGCCGAACTGGGGCGCCAGCTCAGCCCGCAGACCCTGCGCGAAGTCGGTGCGCTGCTGCCGCCGGCGGTCGGGGATCCGCGCGCGTTCGTGCTCGGGAGATCACGCAGCCGGCAGGTCGTCGTGGTGCTGCGGCGCGACCTGCTGGACATCCACGCCGACCCGAGCCGGGTGTGCCTGATCGAACTCGGGTTGGAGTGGAACGGGCGCACGTTCGCGCTGGATCGCCCGGTGCTGCGGCATGTGGCGCGGCGCGACGCGGCGCGAACGGCAGCGCAGTGGGCGGACGCGTCGTGGCGGGCGGTGCGCGGCGGCTGAGCGGGGCGGGTTTCATCGGGTTGCGCGGTGCGTAGAGTGGCGACGCAGTGCCGGTAGCGTGTAGCGACGGGCCACGAGCGACCGACGTCTGCAACGCGAGGCGCACTGACCCCATGAACGATTGGGACGACTTGGTATCCGGCGTGATCGGCGGGCGCGGCAACGCCGTTCGGCGTCTCTTCGAACTGGACCCCGCCGTGGCCACCAGAGCGGTCGTCGAGGGCATGCAGACCGATCGGGGCGAGGATCTCCTCTACAGCATTCCGGGAATCCTGGAGCTGATCATCCGCCACGACATGGATGTCGGCCCCTGGTTGGCATGGCTTTCCAAGTTGCCCGCGCAGGACGAGGAGAGTGACTTCATGGTCGCGCAGGGTCGGCTGCTGTCCGAGCTGGTCGAGTGGGATATCCCCGGGTGTTGGGAGTTCCTATGGGACCAGGTGCGCGTTGGCACGAACGGGCGAGCACTCTTGTCGCAGTGCAGGTTCCAACTTCCCGCGGAAGCTTGGGTGGCGCTGCTGCCGATCCTCAGCGACGCGGACGTCGCGAACTTCTGTGAGCGACACGATACCGTGTGGTTTCGCGTGTCTCGACGGAGCGCTCGTGTCCGCGACGTCCTTAAGGGCGTCGACTTGCTCGAAGGGGCCCGGTATTCGTTTTCCTCGAGTGCGTACGACGCGGCCTCGAATAGCGCATCCAGGTTCGCTCACCTTCGGGACGCACTCCTCACTGGGCGCCCGAACGTGCAGGTATTGCTGATCGAGGGATTGTGGGACGCCAGCTCGATCTATCGAGGGAGGTGTGTCGACCTCGTGGAGATCGACCGACCGGAGGTGCAGACCAGGGTGGATCAGCTTCGCAGCTGTCCTTCGAGGCAGGTCTCCTCTGCGGCCCGGCGGCGATTCCGGACCGTGTGACCAGGCCTGGTTCTCGTTCTCGGGCGCTGGTGCTCGGCTCGTCTTGTGGGCCTGCTCTTGGTGCGCGAAATCGGCGTTTCCCCTCCGCGGCCGGCCGTCGTCCTCCTGCCCGCTTCTTGGGCTGCCGAGACCCCGCTGGATGAGCGAGGCCACGCGAGTGGCTTCGCTATCGCGGCCAAGGCCGCACCCAAGGACTTGGGTGGGCCCGGCGCTGTGCGCTGCCATGAGGCCTGGGCCGCTTGCTTGCTGGAGCTTCCGGGGCCGCTGCATGCCAGCGAAACGGCTGCCACGTGTCATGAGAGGTACAGACGAATCTTCGCGTACCGGCACGAACCGCGGCCCCTGCAGCTCAGCGAGGGATCTCGACGAGCGGTATCCTGCGCACCCATGGCCCCCGCACCCAGCTCCGCCGTTCTCACGCTCCTCCTCGCCTCGTCGCTCGGCGCCCAGAGTCGCGACCTGCCGGTCGACCCGGACGCGGCGTTCCGCCAGATGCACGCGGCCTGGCAGGCGAAGCACCGCGCGTTCGTCGACGCGATGCGCGCGGCGCGGCAGTCCGGCAAGCTGCCCAAGGGTGGGGTTCCACCGGCTGACGTGCAGCAGGCAGAACGCGCCGCGATCGCCGCGCGCGACGCCGTCGTCGCGGCATTCGGCAAGCGCGACGACTTGCACGCGGCGTCGTACCTGCTGTTCGCGAACATGCACGAGCGACACCGCGACTACGCCAGCGCGGTCCGGGCCTACGAGCACAGCCTGCGCCGCGGCGACCCCGAGGCGCCGAACCTGCGCACCCTGGGCTCGCTCTGCCTCGCGGCCCTCAACAGCAAGGACGACACGCTCGCTGCCAAGTGGATGCGGACCACCATCGAGCAGGAGGATCGGCGCGGTGGCGCGCAGCGCAACCTCGCGGTGCGCACCAGCTACTACCCCCGCACACTGATCTCGCTCGGCGATTGGAAGGCGCTGGAACGCCATCTCGCGGCGTTGGCCGGCGACTCGGCGCCGCGTTGCCGTCAGGCGGCGGCCACCTTCGGGGTGGTCGCTGCGCTGCACCGCGGCGAGCTCGCTGCCGCCAAGAAGAAGCTCGCCGCGATCCGTGCCGCACCTTCGGAGTTCCCCGACCACCAGGGCTGGGCGGTGCTGGCGCAGTTCGCGCTCGACGTGCACGACGGCGCGTTCGACCGCGGCGCCGCGTCCGTGCGCGCATTCCTCGAGAGCCCGGCGAGCAACGGCTCGGCGATCGAGCGCAACACCAGGCGCTACCTCGCGGCGGTGGCGCCGTTCCTCGGCAAGCCCGCGCCGGGACTGCGCGCCGACCACAGCGTCGGCGGCGAGCTCACGGGACGCGATGTCCTTCCGGGGTTGCGCGGCAAGGTGGTGGTGCTGGACTTCTGGCAACCGTGGTGCGAGCCGTGCCGCAAGGCGATGCCGGAGATGGTCGCGGCGCAGGCGCGCTACGCCGGCGCGGTGCAGGTGCTCGGCGTGTGCAAGGTCGAGAACTACGGCTACGACGTGTCGGCGAAGAAGGCGGTGCGGCCGATCGCCGCCGCGGAGTACCCGGGGCACGTCGCCGACTTCCGCAAGGACATGGCGTTGACGTACCCGCTGCTGGTGTGCGACACGGCGCAGAACAGTCGCGCGTACAAGATCGCCGGCGTGCCGACGCTGGTCATCGTCGACCGGCAGGGCGTGGTGCGCTACATGTCGTGCGGCGCTGGCGAGCCGGGGCTGTTCCGGATCGCGCTCGAAGGCGTGGTGGGGAAGCAGTCCGGGACGAGGGGCGCCGTGGTGCGGTGATCCGGAAGGCCGCGGATCGCGTTCGCACGTGATGGGCGCAAAGCGCAGCGCCCGCCCGAGTGTCCGCTCGACCTCGGCTGCGATGCTGGGCGCCTCCTGCCCGACGGCGGTCAGCTGCCGCGCAGTCGGTACTCCACCCGCACGCGCACGCCTGCCCGCCGGGTGTGCACGACGCCCATCCCCAGCACTTCGCCCACGCTCTCGACCCGGCCGCGCACCAGCGCGCGTTCGCTGGCCATCGGCATGGGCCTTCCCTCTTCGATGCGATCGAACTCGGCGAGGTGCACGGTGCCGAGTCCTACGCCGAGTGCCTCGGCGATGATCGTGGCCTTGGCCTTGGCGCGCCGCATCGCGGTGGCGAGCCATTCGTCCTCCAGGGGATCGATGTCGGGGTATTTCCACACCACGTCGCCCAACTTGGTGTGCTTGTGCCGCGTGCTCTCGATCTGCACGTCGGCGAGGCGGTCGAGTTGGCGCACGACCACCTTCAACGTGTAGGTCGCGGAGGACGTCGTGGTGATCAGTCCCTTGCTCGACTCGGCGACCACGTCGAGCAGGCTGACGTCGTCGGCGGGGACTCCGAGTTCGGTCAGCGTGCCCACCACGTCCCGTACTTCCTTGGCGCGCGCGAGCGCGGAGCTGCCGCTGAAGAACGAGCTTCCGGAGACGATCAGCTCGACCTCGGCGCGGTCGGCGGGCAGGTCGTGCTCCACTGCGGCGCGGACCAGAATGCGGTCGGGGTGGGATTCGGGCATCGTGGGATGCTATCTCGCCGCTCGTTTCTTCGGCCCCGACGACAGCCTTGCTCGATCTTGCGGTGCTCGGGACACGTCGCCCGGGGTTCGCCGGCAGCGAAGTCGCCGTCGACGTGAGTAGCCGGGTTCGCCGGGTTCGCACCCCGGGACGCAACCCGTTACCCGGTCCGGCCCGGACTCTGCATGAGCAGTGTCGCGGGATCGTGCAAGGTTGTTGCCGGCAAGGAGAACGGTAGGTTCAGCCCCGAGGCGGGTGCACCCCCTGGAGGAGCGGTTCTGACGTGCGGCGCAGAAGGACGTTGCGCGACCGCAGCAGCTCGGTCGTGCATTGTCCGGGCTGGCGGTCGACGCCAGTTGATTCCACGCGGCACATCACCTGAGATCTACCACATGCCCTACGAAGCGTACAAGGTGCTCCACCTCACCGGCCTGATCCTGACCTTCCTCGGACTGGGCGGCATCCTGCTGCGGTCGCGCGATCAGGGCCCGAGCCGGTTCGGGCTGGTGTTGCACGGGCTCGGCATGCTCGCGCTGCTGGTCGCCGGATTCGGATTGTTGGCGAGGCTGGGCCTCAACTGGCCGTGGCCGGGCTGGGTGTGGGCGAAGCTCGGAGTCTGGCTGCTGGTCGGGGCGCTGCCGACGATGCACAAGAAGGGTATTCTGCCGCTGGCGCTCGGCTGGCTGGTGGCCGGCGGCGCCGGAGTCGCCGCGGCGTGGTTGGGCGTGGCGCCGAAGCCGTTCTGACTCGAGTCCGGCTGCCGTGTTCGCACGCCGCCGCCGCTGAGTTCGTCGCGCGTCGGGCCAGCCACCTATTCTCCACTCCGTCTTGCTCTCGACGATGGCCAGCGACCTTCCCCAGATCGGCATCCTGACGATCTCCGACCGGGCGAGCGCCGGGGCTTACGACGATCTGTCGGGGCCCGCGATCGAGCAGGCGTTGCGCGACTACCTCGCGACCGAGTGCGCTTACGTGCGCCGCGTCATCCCCGACGAGATGCCGCAGATCGTCGCGGCGATCCGCGAGTTCGCCGACTCCGGGTGTGCGCTGATCTGCACGACCGGCGGTACCGGGCCGGCGCCGCGCGACGTGACGCCCGAAGCCCTCGAGCAGGCGTGTGACAAGCTGCTGCCCGGCTTCGGCGAGCAGATGCGCGCCGCGTCGCTGCAGGCCGGAGTGCCGACCGCGATCCTGTCGCGGCAGACCGCGGGCGTGCTGCAGCACAGCTTGGTCGTCACGCTGCCGGGCAAACCGGGTTCGATCCGCGTTTGCCTCGATGCCGTGATGCCGGCGATCCCGTACTGCATCGACCTGATCGGCGGACCGTTCCTCGAGGGGAACCCCGACCGCGTGGCCGTGTTCCGCCCCGGCCGGTAGCCGCGCACTCCCGTGCCCGTGCCACGCATCCGAAGTCCGCAGCGCATCGCCCGACCCGAGGCCGCCGCCGAGGACCCGCCGTCGCGGCGGGCGCACCGACGATGACCGCGGTGCTGGTGATCGTCGGGCTGTTGCTGCTGAACGCGGTGTTCGTCGCCGCGGAGTTCGCGGCGATCGGCACCAAGGAGAGTCGGGTGCGCGGCTTCGCCGAGCAGGGGCGCAGTTCGGCTCGCGTGCTGCTGCCGATCCTGGTCGACCCCCTGCAGCTCGACCGCTACATCTCCGCCTGCCAGCTCGGCATCACCGTCACCAGCCTCGGGCTCGGCGCGTACTGCGAGTACGCGTTGGCGGGGCGCCTCGAGGAGTTGTTCGTCGACGCCGGGTGGCTGCAGGCGGTGGGGGCGCATTCGCTCGCATCAGCGCTGGTGCTGGCTGTGCTGACGCTGACCCAGATCGTGATCGGGGAGCAGGCGCCGAAGTCGCTCGCGTTGCACCGGCCCAATCGGGTGGCGATGTTCACCGTCTGGCCGGTGGTGTTCTGGCAGCGCGTGTTCGGCTTCCTGGTGACGTTCCTCACCGGCTGTTCGCGCCTGGTGCTGCGCTTGCTCGGCCAACCGGTCGCCGCCGAGCGCCACGTGCACACGCGCCAGGAGATCGACTTGATCATCGCGTCCGGCACGTTGGAACCCGACCAGCAGCAGTTGCTGCAGCAGGTGCTCGACCTCGAAGTGGTCACCGCGCGGCAGCTCATGGTGCCGCGCCGCGACATCGTCGCGGTCGACATCGACGCGCCGGTCGAGGAGTCGGTGCAGGTGATGCTGCGCGGCAGCTACACGCGGCTTCCGGTGTACCGCGAGGACCTCGACGGAATCCTCGGGGTGATCCACACCAAAGACCTCGCCCGGCACGCGGTCGAGACCGGCAGCATCAAGGACTGGCGCCGGCTGGTGCGGCCGATCGCGTTCGTCTACGAGGGGATGATGGCCGATCGGTTGTTGGCCACGCTGCGCGCCAAGCGCACCATGCAGGCGATCGTGATGGACGAGTTCGGCGGAGTCGCCGGGCTGGTCACGCTGGAAGACGTCCTGCGCCACGTGTTCGGCGAGGTCGGTGACGAGTTCAGTGGTCCGGAGGAGCAGCCGCAGCGGTTGGCCGACGGACGGGTGCGCCTGCCCGGGCGCCTGCGCCTCGACGAGGTCGAAGACTGGGTCGGGGTCGCGTGGCAGGGCGTGTCGACGACCGTCAACGGGTTCATCACCGAGCACCTCGGCCAGTTGCCTTCGCCCGGCCAGACGGTCGACGTGTTCGGGGTCGAGGTCGAGATCGAGGCGGTGGAGAAGAACGTCATCCAGTCGGTACTGGCGCGTCCGATCGCCGCCGAGGCGGGGGGCGAGGGAGCGAATACCTGATGGACGGGCTGCTCTGGGTCATCTTGGTGGTGCTCGGGTTGGTGGTGCTCAACGGACTGTTCGTCGCCGCCGAGTTCGCGATCGTCGGCGTGTCGCGGGCGGCGCTGGGCCACCGCGCCGAAGGCGGCCACCGCGGCGCCCGCCGCGTGCTCGCGGTGTTGGACGATCCGCGCCGCCAGGACCGCTACATCGCTGCGACCCAGCTCGGAGTGACGGCGGCCAGTCTGGGGCTGGGCATGTACGGCGAACACGCGGTCGCCGACCGTCTGGTCTTGCTGTTCGCATGGCTCGGCGCCGCCGGAACCGTGACGGCGCACGTGGTGGCGAGCATCGGCGCGGTGGCGTTGATGACGTTCCTGCACGTGGTGCTCGGCGAGATGGTGCCCAAGTCGATCGCCCTGTCGCGGCCGGTGGGAGCGGTGTCCTTCACCGCGCCGATGGCGATGACCACGCAGCGGTTGTTCCTGCCGGCGGTGGTCCTGCTCGAGTTCCTCAGCAACCGGTTGATTCGGCTGTTCGGCATCGACCGCTCGCAGGTGCACGGCAGCGCGCACCACACCGCGGAGGACATCGCCCACATCGTCGAGGTCAGTCGCGCCGCCGGGGGTATCGGCAGCGAGTCCGGCAAGGCGCTGGCCGAGGTGTTCGACTTCGCCCAGCAGAAGGCCTACGACGTGATGGTGCCGCGGGTCAGCTTGTACGCCCTCGAGCTCGGCGCCACGCCGGAGCAGATCGGCAGTGTGATCAAGGAGGAGCAACACACCCGCTACCCGGTGTACGTCGGCGATCTCGACGAGATCGTCGGCATCGTGCACATCCGCGACCTGTTGCGGTTACTGCAGAAGTGGAAGCCGCTGACGCGGGCCTCGGTGTGGCCGATCACCTTCGTGCCGGAGACGATGACCCTGGATCGCGTGCTGGCGGCCATGCGCCGCGACAAGACGCACGCGGTCGTGGTGATGGACGAGCACGGCGGGACCGCCGGGATGCTGACCGTGAAGGACCTGTTCGAAGAGGTCGCCGGCAGCATCGAAGAGGGCGAGGACAGCCTCGAGGGCACCTCCGAGGCGTTCCGCGATGCGCAGGGCCGACTGCACGTGCTCGGCAGCCTGCGGCTGGTGGAGCTGGCGGAGCTGTTGGAGCTCGCGTTGCCGAGCACCGACGCGGAGACGGTGTCGGGACTGGTGTTGTTGCAACTCGGTCGCCCGGCGCAGGTCGGCGACACGGTCCGGCACGGCCCGGTGCGGCTCGTCGTGATCGAAGTCGAGGGCCGCGGTGTGGCGGAGTGCCTGGTCGAGGTGGAGGCGGAGCCCGCGGAGGAAGGCTGAGCGCGCGCGCCGCGGGCACCCGCCGCGGGGGGTTGTCGGCGATGCACGGATAGGCGACGATCCAGGGCGGTCGACCGGCACGCGGGGGAGTGCGGGGTCGCCTCCGCAATGGCCACCAAGAGATCCCGAAGCCGCCGCGTCGTCACCACCGACCCGCCGCCGCAGTCCGTCGCCGAGCTGTCCGAGGAAATGCAGCGGCACCTCCACGTGCTCGGTGTCGCGACCCTCGCCGAGTACCGCGCATGGTGCCGCCGCCACGAGTTCGCACCGGGGGTGCAGAAGAACCGCCGCCAACTCGATCGCGAGGAGAATCTCGCGCGCCGCACCGCGGCCGACCGGCGGATCGTCGCGGCGCGGGTGGTGCGGCGCCCAGACCGGGTGCTGCTGCGCCTACTCGATGGCGAGTCGGTTGAACTGCCGGCGCTGCTCGAACCGGTGCAGGTACTGTTGGCAGACACGCGGCGCCCGGCGGCGCAGCGCGCGTTCGCGCGCGACGTGTTGCGGGTGGTCGCGGAGCGCTGCCCCGAGCTGATCGGCGATCACCTGGCACCACTGCTGCGCCTGGTGGAGTTCGCCGAGCGGGTCGTGCGCCCGCCGGCCGAGTTCCGGCCGCGGACGCGCAACGCCGAGCGCCGGTTTGCGGCCCTGGCACGGCATCTGTTCGCGCAGTGGCCGGTGCCAGCGTTCCTCGATTCGGCGTGGTACGACCATCGCGTGGCGGGCGCGCGCCATCGCGCGTGGTTCCTGCACCTCGGCAGTGGGCAGAGCATTCGCACCGTCGAGGGGCTGCCGTTCGCGATGACCAAGAAGATGGCGCACCACTTCCTGCTGGCGCCGTCGCGCTACACCGTGCTCGAAGCGCTGCGCTGGGGGCAGGTGCACGGACTGGGCGGCGATGCGCCGCTGGTCGAGGCGCTGCGCGGCACCGCGCTGGTGCGCGGTTTCGAGCACCACGAATTCTGGGAATCGGTGCTGCGCTTCTTCATCCGCAACCCGCTGCTCGATCGAGCGCACGTCGGGCCGGTGCTCGACTACTTGTTTGCCCAACGGTTTGCCGAGGAGCGCGTCGCCGATGAGCGCGGGCGGGTGCGCGCGGTTCCGCCACCGCAGCCGAACTTGACGATGCGCGGTCGCAACCCCGACGCGTTGCTGCGGCAGGTCGGGACTTGGCACCGCCGGCTCGGGCACGGGTTCGCGCCGCAGCAGAACGTCACTTGGGGGCCGAGCGGAATCCTGCCGTACCGCTCGGTGGAGAAGGACCGTTCCGGCGAGGTGGTGCGAACCGACACCGTGCGTGAGCTGTGCAGCACCGCGCAGTTGGTGGCGGAGGGCCGGGAGATGCACCACTGTGTGGCGACCTACTGGCAATCTTGCCGCGGCGGGCGCTGTTCGATCTGGTCGGTCGAGGTGCAGGAGGGCGACGGGCTGCGGCAGAAGCTCCTGACCATCGAGGTGCGCAATTCCTCCCGCGAGATCGTCCAGGCGCGCGGCAAGCGGAACGAGCGCCCGGGCTCGCGGGCGCGGAGCGTGATGATGTCCTGGGCGCGGGCGGTGGAGCTACGGATTGCGGATTGGGTGTGACGTGGTGCCGAGCCGGTGTGCGTCCGCTGGAGAAGCAGTCGCCCGGGTGTCACGGAGGTACCGGAGGACCATCGGGTACCGGAACGATCTGCGCCCCTGCAGCTCATGTGGTAAGGCTCGGCCAACGCCCACCCAACCGGGCACCCGAGTGTCCGACCCGAAGTCAGTCCACTTCGCTGGCAGCGGCGACTCCGCGGGCCTGCGGGGTTGCCTGTGCGGTGCGCGGCCCTTCGTCGAGTAGCATGGCGCCACCTTGGTCTCGTTCTCGCGCGTCCCGTTGGTCCTCGCGTTGCTCATGGGCGTGGCTTCCGCCCAGAGCGACCCGACCGCTGCCCCCCGTCCGTCGCTCGTCTTCGACCGCGACATCCGGCCGATCCTGGCCGGAAAGTGCTTCCCGTGCCACGGTCCGGACGCCGGGCACCGACGCGGGGGCGCGAAGGGGTCGGGTGGACTGCGTCTCGATTCCTTCGCCGGTGCGACGCGCGACCACGACGGCCGGCGCGCGGTGGTGCCGGGCGAACCACAGCACAGCGAACTGATCCGCCGGGTGATCGCGCGGGGCAAGGGGCGCATGCCGCCAGCGGCGCACGGCAAGGCGTTGACCGACCGCGAAGTGGCGCTGCTGCGCGCCTGGATCGAGAGCGGGGCGGAGTACGCGGTGCACTGGGCGTTCGTGCCGGTGGTGCGTCCGGCGGTGCCGCCGTTGCCGCCCGGGAGCGCCGCGCTGCCCAACCCGATCGATCGGTTCGTCGCCGCGCGGTTGCATCGCGAAGGCCTGTCGCCGGCGTCCCGTGCCGACCGCCGCACGCTACTGCGCCGCGTCTGCCTCGACCTCACCGGGTTGCCACCGACCCGCGCCCAGGTCGCGCGCTTTCTCGCCGATGCGCGGCCGAACGCGTTCGAGGCGTTGGTCGATTCGTTGCTCGACTCACCAGCCTACGGCGAGCACATGGCGCGGCACTGGTTGGATCTGGCGCGCTACGCCGACTCGGCGGGCTACGCCGAGGACCACCTGCGGACCATCTGGGCGTATCGCGACTGGGTGATCCGCGCGTTCGAGCGCAACCTGCCGTTCGACCGCTTCACCGTCGAACAGCTCGCCGGTGACCTGTTGCCGGATGCGGGCCAGGAGCAGCAGATCGCCACGGCCTTCCACCGCAACACGATGACCAACAGCGAGGGCGGGACCGACGACGAAGAGTTCCGCTGCGCGGCGGTGGTCGACCGCGTCAGCACGACGATGACGGTGTGGATGGGGATGACGATGGCGTGTGCGCAGTGCCACGACCACAAGTACGACCCGCTGCGGCAGCGCGAGTTCTACGCCCTCTACGCGTTCTTCAACACCACGCAGGACAGCGACCGGCAGGACGAGCGGCCGGTGCTGCAGGTATTCGCGCCGCGCGACCTGCAGCGTCGGACCGCCCTGCGCCGCGAGCTCGGTGAGCTCGACCGGACCCTGGCCGCCGACACTGAAGAGCTGCGCGCCGCGGCAGCGGCGTGGCATACCGAGTTCCCGCGGTCGAGTACCTGGCAGCCGGTAACGCCGCTTCGGGTGCGCGGTCGAACGCTGCGGATCGACCGTGTCGACCGACCGATCGCCGCACTGCGGGTGGCGCCGCCGCTCGATCCGGAACAGGTGAAGCTGTCGAGCAAGCCGCGCGCGGCTCGGCCGGTGATGGGGCGGTTCGTCCGGATCAGCCTGCCGGGTACCAAGCGCCTGCTGTCGTTGGCGGAAGTGCAGGTGTTCGCCGGCGGCGACAACCTGGCGCGGCATGGGACGGCGCGGCAGAGCAGCACCGACTTCGGCGGGACCGCGGAGCGGGCGATCGATGGCATCACCGACGGCCGCTACGACAAGGGTTCGACCACCCACACCGAGACCAGCGAGGGGCCGTGGTGGGAACTCGACCTCGGGGGAATGCACGAAGTCGAACGCGTGGTGGTGTGGAACCGCGCGGATCGACTCGAAGCGCGGCTGCGCGGGTTCCGGTTGGAGCTGTTGGACGCGCAGCGACACGCGGTGTGGAACACCACGGTCGAGCGCGCGCCGCGGCCGCAGGTGGCCCTGGCTCCGTCAGGAGCGATGCCGCTGCGCGCGCGCGCGTGGTCGTCCGCGGAGGCGACCACCTGGGTGCTGGAGGAGCCGCTCGACGGTGCGGCCGTGCTGCAACTCGAGATGCCGCGGTCGAAGGCCGCGCACCGAATCTCGGTGAGCGACGATCCTCGTTTTGGTGCCTACCGGCGGGTCGCCGGCGAGGTCCTGGCAGTTCTGGCGCGTTCGACCACGGCGGGCAACCATGCCGAGCGAGCGCTGGTGCGGCGGGCGTTCGGCGGCGTCGCGCCGCGGCTCGCCGCGGTCCGGCACAAGCGCGAAGTTCTACAGCGCGAGCTCGACGCGATCCGGCCACAGACCACCGTGCCGGTGCTCTTGGAGCAGCCGGTCGCGGCGCGGCGGTCGACCCACGTGCACGTGCGCGGCAACTTCCTCAACCATGGTGCGCGCGTCGAGCCGGCCGTGCCCCGGGTGTTCCCGGCGCTGCCCGAAGGGGCCCCCCGCGACCGTCTGGCGCTGGCCCGGTGGTTGGTCGACCCGCGCAATCCGTTGACCGCGCGCGTCGCCGCGAACCGCTTCTGGGAGCTGCTGTTCGGCACCGGACTGGTGGCGACCAGCGAGGACTTCGGCATCCGCGGCGCGCGGCCGTCGCACCCGAAATTGCTCGACTACCTGGCGAGCGAATTGGTCGCGTCCGGCTGGGACGTCAAGCGGTTGATCCGTTCGATCGTGACGTCGTCGACCTACTGCGCCAGCAGCGCGGCCAGCGACGCGCTGCGCCGTCACGATCCGGGCAACCGACTGCTGGCCCGCGGCCCCCGACGGCGGTTGTCGGCGGAGATGGTGCGCGACCAGGCTCTGATGCTCGCCGGGCTGCTCAGCGCCAAGCGCTTCGGCCCCCCGGTGCGGCCGCCGCGGCCGGTCCTCGGACTCAAGGCGGCGTTCGGGCGCTCGACCGACTGGACCGACAGCACCGGAGAGGATCGCCACCGGCGCGCCATCTACACCCTGTGGCGGCGGTCGATCCCGTACCCGTCGATGGCGACGTTCGACGCGCCGAGCCGCGAAGTGTGCACCGTGCGGCGCGAGCCGACCAACACGCCGCTGCAAGCACTGGTCACCCTCAACGATCCGGTCTACGTCGAAGCGGCGCAGGCGCTGGCGCGGCGAATCTGCGCCGGGGGTGGCGCGAACGCGGAGCAACGGGTCGCATTCGGCTTCGAGCTGTGCACCGTGCGCCATCCGGAACCGGTGGAGGTCCGGCGATTGGTTCAGTTGTTCGAACGGGCGAAGGCGGGCTACGCCGGCGACCCGACGGCCGCTCGCCGGTTCGCCACCGAACCGATCGGCGCTGCACCGCCTGGGATCGACCTCGCCGAACTCGCGGCGTGGACCGTGGTGGCCAACGTGCTGCTCAACCTCGACGAGGTGTTGGTGAAGCGATGAAGACCCCGCCACAGGATGTCCCCGACCTAGGGTTCGACGCGTTGCAGGAGCGGACCCGGCGCCAGTTGCTGTGCGAGGGCGGCTTGGGGCTCGGCGGGTTGTTCCTCGGCTCGTTGCTCGGCGACCGACCGGCCGGTGCGCTGCTCGGTGACGACCCGATGGCTGCCCGCACGCCGCATCACCCAGGGCGGGCCAAGCGGGTGATCTACCTGCACATGGCCGGGTCGCCGCCGCACCTCGATCTGTTCGACTACAAGCCGGAGTTGGTGCGGCGCAGCGGTCAGCCGTGTCCCGACTCCTTCCTGAAGGGGCGGCGGTTCGCGTTCACCAGCGGGGTGCCCAAGCTGCTGGGTACCCCGCGGACGTTCCGCCGGCACGGCCAGAGCGGTACCTGGATCTCCGACGCGCTGCCGCGGCTCGCCGGAATCGTCGACAGGCTGACCATCGTGCGCTCGATGCACACCAGCGAGTTCAACCACGCACCCGCGCAGTTGCTGCTCTACACCGGGTCGCCGCGGCCCGGCCGGCCGTCGTTCGGGTCTTGGGTGACCTACGGGCTCGGCTCGGAGAGTCGCGACCTGCCGGGGTTCGTGGTGCTGATCTCCAGCGGAAGCAGCCCGAGCGGTGGCAAGGCGCTGTGGAGCAGCGGGTTTGCTCCGTCGGTGTTCCAGGGCGTGCAATGCCGGTCGAAGGGCGATCCGGTGCTGTACGTCTCCGATCCACCGGGCATGGATCGACGTATGCGACGTACCGCGCTCGACGCGCTGCGCGACCTCAACGCGCACCGCGCCGCCGTGCTCGGCGACCCCGAGATCCGCACGCGGATCGCCCAGTTCGAACTGGCGTTCCGCATGCAGGCCGCGGTGCCCGAGGTGATGGACATCCGTCGTGAGCCGCCGGCGGTGCTGCGCGCGTACGGTGCGGAGCCGGGCAAGGCCAGCCTGGCGAACAACTGCTTGTTAGCGCGACGGTTGGTGGAACACGGGGTTCGCTTCGTGCAGCTGTTCGACTGGGGCTGGGACTTCCACGGCACCAGCAAGCGCGAGGACTTGCGCGGCGGACTGACCGAGAAGTGTGCCGGCATGGACCGCGCCGTGGCGGCACTGATCACCGACCTCGAGGCGCGCGGCCTGCTGGACGACACGCTGGTGGTGTGGGGCGGCGAGTTCGGTCGCACGCCGTTCCGCGAGGGCCGGACCAGCAAGGGCAGCGTGCTGGGGCGCGACCACTACCCCGACTGCTTCACCATGTTCCTGGCCGGCGGCGGCACCAAGCCGGGACTCAGCTACGGCGCGACCGACGAGCTCGGTTTCTCGGTAGTGGAGAACCCCGTGCACGTGCACGACCTGCAGGCGACCGTGCTGCACCTGCTGGGCTTCGACCACGAGCGCTTGACCTACCGCTTCCAGGGCCGGGACTTCCGGCTGACCGACGTGCACGGCAAGGTCGTCTCGGACCTGCTGGCGTGAGGCGGCGCGCCGCGCCGCGCCCACCCAAGTCCGCGGGTGCGGCCTGGCCGCGATAGGCCTTGGCGGACGCCGGGCCCGCGCTGTTCCGGCGGGTGCCGCGTGTTGCCGCGCCGCAGACGATCCGGCCGGGACCGGCGCCCCGCGCGAGCCGGTGCCTCGACGCTCGCGCTCGGCCCGGGCATCGGGTACCAAGGTGAATGCCATGTCGACAACTCGCGCCGCTCGCGTTCTGTTGGTCCAAGACGTTCCCGCCTCGATCGCGTACCAGCGGGAGTTGTTCGAGCGCACCGCAGCGGCGCACGACCTCGACCTGGAGATCGACGGCTTCGATCTCGATCGACCGATCCAGCACCTGTTGGACTCCCTGCAGCAGGCCGGCCAACCGGCGTTCTACGACTGGATGGTCACCGACCTGCTGGCGCCCAACGAGGAGCTGAACGACAGCTCCGGGCTGCGCCTGCTGTGGGCGCTGCACGACGCGCGGCTGCTCGGCGGATACCGCGCGCCGTCCCCGTCGCCGCGCGGGATCCGTTGCGTCGCGGTGTGCTCGGTGTGCGTCGACCACGGGCACACCGACTTGCCGGACCTCGCCGCGCAGTTCGATCAACTCGGCGTCCGCTCGGAGTGGCTGGCGCGCGGCGGGGATGCCGCCGACTTGGTCGAGCGCATCTGCGTCAGCGTGCGCGGCGAGCTGACCGCGTGAGCGACGCGGCGCCGACCCCGCTGCTACCGGCCGGCCTGGAGGAGGCGCTGCGCGAAGCGGTGGCCGCCGCCACCGTCACGATCTACCTGTCGGATCCGACCGCGGCGTTCGACCGCAGCAGCTACGTGATGCTCGGCCATGCCGGGGTGCGCGCGGACTACGCGGCACGGATGCGTGGCCCGCTGAAGCCGGACTCGATCGACCGCTTCTCGGCGTCCGACCGGCGGCCCGAACGCGTGGTTCCCGACGTCGCGACGGAGTCCGACTTCCAAGAGAGCTCGTTCGTCGCCGCACACGGCATCCGCTCGCTGTTCCGCCTGTCGGTGCGCATCCGGCGGGGCGGCCGTGCGGCGTGGGACAGCGTGCCGATCCTGCTGGAGGTGTTCGCCAGCTACCGCGAGCCGCGCGGTGCCGCGGAACTGCGCCAACTGGCGCGGAAGGCCCGCAAGATGCTCGATGAGAGCATGGCCGAGGTGCGGGAGCACCTGGCGCGGTCGGCGTTGCTCAACCCGCGCGCCGCCGCGCAGAGATTCCGCCGCCTCGACCGGCTGGCTCAGCGGCTCGCCGGAGTCTCGGATCCGTATGCGCCCGGCCCCGGTCCGAGCGAGCGCGACGACTCCGAGTCGGATTCGCCGAGCCACGAGCGGCCCGCGGCGGCAGCCTATGCACAGGCGAAGCGCCGCTGGTGGGCGAGCCGTTGGTGGGTCGGCTTCCGCGAACTCGCCAACTACGTGCTCGATTGCCTGGAGCTGCCGCAGCGTTCCACCGAGGTGTCGTTCCACTACTGCCATGCGTGGGGTGCGGAAGACCTCGAGCTGATCCCGTTCTTCGTGCATCCCGAGCCGCGGACGCGCCGACTCCGCGGGCCGTTGGTCCGCAATGCGGCGGCACCGATCCTGCGCGAGGTTGCGGCCAGCGGCACCAGCTTCGTGTTCGACGAGCTGGACAGCCAGCCCGAGGCGGTGCGCCGGTTGTACGGAGATGCGCCGCGGCCGGGCTCGGCGATCACCGTGCCACTGTTCGCCGGCCCGCACGCCAACTGCGTGCTGCACGTCACCTCGGCCGGGCGGGTGCGGCGCGACAGCGCGCTCGCGACCCTGTGGCGCACGTTGCCGCTGATCGAGCGGATCCTCGGCGACATCCTGGCGCACCGCGCGCTGCAGGACGGCATTCTGGCGCGGTTGGCGACCCAGACGTTGGGCACCATGACGCTGTCGCCGCGTGACCTCGCGATCGAGCACCGGTTGGAGTTCCTCCGCCGTCACCTCGACGCCGACGAGACCCACTACGCCGAGCTCGACGATGGAACGCGTGAGCAGCGCGTGTGGGACGGCGGTGTCGGTGTGCCGCCCGCGACTCCCGAGCTGCCCGTGCTCCGGTCGCTCTTCGAAGGCGAGCCGCAGCTACGTGTGGTGTCGATCGACCGCGGGCCCGACGGCGGCGCCGTGCGCGGCTACCGCGTCACCGCGGGCAGCCAGGCGTTCCAGGTCGTGCGGCGGACCCTGGCGGGGGAGCAGATCGAGCGGCTCGGTTGTGGTGGGTTGGCCCACTCGGTGCCTTCGACCGAGGTGATCCTGCCGGTGTGGCGGCAGCAGGCGCACTCTCCGGGGGCGCGTTCCGTGCGTGGTGTGCTGCGCGCGGTGTTCCACGGCCAGCGTTGGGTTCCCGCACCGCTGCACGTCGAGACCCTGGACCTGCTGTGTCGCACCTTCAGCGCCGCGGCGTTGTCGGTCGAGCGCTTCGCCAACCAAGCCGCGTTGATGACCTGGGCGTCGGCTGGCGTCGGGCCGATCCACCAACTGGTCGAGGTGGTGGCGCGCTGCCGCAAGCAGCTCGGCGAGCTCGTGGCGCGCGCCGGGTCCGATCCGGACCTCGACCACGCCTGCAAGCTCGCCGACGTGATCTACGAGCAGCTGTGGATCCTCCACCAATTCTCGCAGCGCACCGCACCGCGACCGATCGCCGGCTCCAAGCACCTGCCGCTCGGCGCGGTCATCGCCCGTGCGGTGGAGCACGGCGTGTTGTTCACCGGCAAGACCTTGGACCCGCGGGTCGAAATCCCGCAGCACATCGCCGAGCACCCGATTCCGTGCGCCAACCCGACGGCCCTGTTCGCGGTGCTGTCGTGCGCGCTGTCGAATGCGATGAAGTACGGGTTGTTCCAGGAGTGTGAGGTGTGCGTCGCGCTTCCGGATGGCGGCCGGGAACTCACCATCGAGGTGCGCAACGCGGCGTGGATCAAGAAGGAGACCGTCCCGCACCTCGAGGACGCCGGGGAGATCGCGCGGGTGGTGTGTGCCGGCAACCCGATGGCGCTGTTCGAGAGCCTCGCTGCCGCGGGGCCGCAACGCGGGTTCCGTGGGATCGGCACCTGGTTGGCGGCTCGGGTGACGCGCGAGATGCTGGGCGGCACCTACGAGCTGGGTCACGAACCGATGGAAGGCGACCCGACGCGGTTGTGGGTGCGCGCCGTGGTGCGCGTTCCGCTGCCGTCCGCGAAGGGGCCGGCGGTGACTACATCTTGATCTCGGGCTCGACCAACATCGCGAGCATCGCCAACGACTCCTGCCAACCGAGGTAGCACATCTCGGCGGGGATCACCCCCGGCACGCCTTCCTGCACGATCGAAAGATCCGTGCCGCACGACACCGGTTGCAGGTCGATGGTCACCAGCATCTCGCCGGGCAGCCCCGGGTTGTCGAACTGGTCGGTGTGGCGAATCCGCCGCGGTTCGCTGAGCTCGAGGTAGCGGCCGCCGAACGCGTGGCTCTCGCCGGTGGTCCAGTTGGTGAAGGACATGCGGAAGCCGCCGCCGACCGAGGCGTTCATCTCGTGGACCCTGCCGGTGAAGCCGTGGGGCGGCAGCCACTTCACCATCGCATCGGGGTCGAGGAACGCGCGGTAGATCCGTTCGGGCGGGGCGCGGAGCACGCGGTGCAGCCGAATGGTATGGGGGGGAGGGGTGTCCATCGCCGGATTCTCGGCGCCGGGTCGCGGAAGGTCGATGACGGACTTCGGCATGGAGGCGTGCCTGAGTCGAGGGGACGCGGTCCGCTCGGCGCGGCGGCTCGAAGAGTCGGGGCGAGCAGTCCCGGACCGGCTCGGATCGCTTTGGCACGTGGCGGGTCTTCCTCGGACGCCATTCGGCGATGCCCCCATGGCGGCGGGCGCAGGTGCCGTGGCCGCCCAGGTCGGGCCCAGTCGAGCTACGAATCCCGCGGCGACCCCGGTCAGGTTCGGTCCGTGCGCGCGCTATGCTCCGCCCGCTGCCTGCCATCCCGTCTTCGATCCCGCGGCTCCATGCGCATCATCGCACCACTCTCCTTCCTCTCCCTCTCCCTCTCCCTTCTCTGCAGCACCGCTGCAACCCAATCGCCCGGAGCGCTCTGGAGCCTGACGCCGAACGTCACCGGCAGCGTCCCGACCCAGCGCCGCGAGAACCCAGGCACGGCCAGCGACACCAAACTCTACGTGTTCGGTGGTCGCGCTGGAAACTCCGGTGGCGCGCCGATGAACGACCTCTACGAGTTCGACGGCAAGACCTGGACGCAGCTCAGCGCCAACGGTGCCAGCGGTTCGCCGCCGCAGCGCGACAAGGCCGGGGTGTGCTGGGACTTCAAGCGCGGCAAGCTGATCGTGTTCGGTGGTGAGGACACGTCGGGAACCCTGCTGAACGACACGTGGGAGTTCGATCCGGTCACCACGGCGTGGAAGGACATCACTCCGGCGAGCAACAACCCGTCGGCGCGGCGCTGGCTGTCGATCGCGTACGACCCGACCACCGGCGCGGTCATTCTGTTCGGCGGCCTCGACGCCTCGTCGACCCACCTGGCCGACACGTGGATGTTCAACGGTGGGTTGTGGACGCAGCTCACTCCGACCGGCGCGCCGTCGACGCGACGCCAGCATCACCTCGTCACTCGGCCCGACTTCGGCGACGTCGTGCTGTGCGGTGGCCAGGACACCACGATCACCACGACGGCGAAGTTCCGCACCGACGTGTGGCGCTTCGTCGGCCTCAATTGGGTGCAGATCGCGACCACTACGTCGCCCGCCGCCACGGTCGCCAACGACGCCGCATACGATGAGATCCGCCGGCGCATCGTGCTCACCGGGGGCAACAGCATCGCCGGAGTGCAGCCGACCGGCGAGATCAGCGAGTTCGACTGCGTCGACAACGCGTGGGTGATCCGCCGCGGGCCGACCGCGCCCGATCCGGTGATCGGACGCATCAGCCGCTACTTCACCGCGTTCGTGCCGGCGCTCGGCAAGATCTACAAGATCAGCGGGCAGGTGCCGAACGGCGGGGCGTCGCCGACCACCACGTGCGAGTACCAGACGGACGCGCTGTCCACCGCGACCGCAGGCAGCGTCGGATGCGTCGGCTCGGCCGGCACGCCGGAACTCGTCGCGCCGGACCTGGCGTGGTTGGGCCGCACCATGGTCTTGGAGGTGCGCAACACTCCGGCGACCTCGAGCACCCTGCTGGGGTTCTCGTTCACCACCAGCTCGATCCCCCTGTCGCTGCTCGGGCTCGGCCCGGCCAGCTGCGTGCTGACACTGAATCCGCTCCTGGTGTTCGGGGCGCCGAAGAACACCAACGGCAACCCCGAGTTGTCGATCGCGATCCCGAACGATCCGAACGCGCTGAGCGCGCCGCCGCTGCTGGTGCAGGGCTTGGTGTCGACCGGCCCGAACGCGGCGATCGTGTCGAATCGGTTGGACGTCAAGCTCGGCGCGCTGTGAGCCGCGCCGGGTGATCCGGGGCGCGTTCGCCGGCGGGAGTCGATCTGGCGCGCCTCGGGTCAGCCGAGTCCGAGTCCCGCGCTGGCTTTCCACAGATCCGGACGTGCGGGATTCCCGCCTCCAGCTCCCCGTGCTGCTAGCCCGGACTATGCATGACCGAGCTGCTGCGATCGCGCAAGTTCGCGCTGGCTTCGTCGCAC
>JACKIB010000069.1 GCA_020638695.1 Planctomycetota bacterium | reverse complement strand
TTGCCCTCGATCCGGATGCAGAGGTTGCTGTCCCGGGCGTCGAGTGCGAGGGATTGCCTGGATGACATGAAGTGTTGGATGCGGTTTGTCGTGTGGCGCTACTCCCGGGAGTGGATCGAGCAGTTCAGGCCTTCGGAGTGGCAAGAAAGGCCACGCCAAGCTTCTGGTGCGAGCTCTGACCAATGGGGTTTCGCCACTGGTTCCGCGGCGGTGCCGCGCGGCTCATGATGGATGGTCCGGAAGGCTGCGTCCCAAGCTAGTGGCGCGGCCTGTCCCAGCCATCCGCATGCGGACAGCCAGGTAGCCCAGCCCGGAACGGGATCGCAGCCTTCGCGGCCCGAATGCTCTCGAGTCTTCCTCACCATCAAAACGGATGAACGGAACCCATCGGTTTGATCACGCGACTTTCGCGGAGACCGGTTGCCGCGTCCGCGGTGGACGGAACGCTTCGCTGCGAGACAACATCACGAAAACGATGCGGGCTAGCTTGTGGGCTGCTGCCGTCATTGCGAGCTTCTTGGGTTTGCCTCGCTTCGCCTTCAGTCGGTAGAACTCGGTCGCAGCGCTGGGGTGCTTGGAGCGGATGCTCGCGAAGATCGCGTGACCGAGCGCCCAACGAAGCCCAGGTGGGCCGCTGCGTGTGATGTTGCCGAGCTTGGCTTTGCCGGCCGAGGAGCGCACACGCGGCACCAGACCGGTGTAGGCTGCGAACGCTCGTGCGTTCGGGAATCGTTCGATGTCCGCTGTCTCCGCAAGGATCGTCGCGGCGATGATCTTCCCCACACCAGGAATGGCCTGTAGCCGCTTCGCGTCGTCGTGATCCGTCATCAGTTCCTCGACTCGCTGCTCAAGGGTCTGTTGCTGCTTGATGAGGACACCGAGTTCGTCGAGAAGCGTGTCGAGGACGATCCAGACATCCGGTGGCAAAAGCCTCTGGGCGGACGCCTTCCAAGTTTCGTCGACGAAGTTCTCCTTCTTCGCGGGCATCCCGTGAGCGTCGATCAAGGCGTGGATTCGGTTGAGTGTCACCCTCCGGTGTTTGCGGATCTCTTCCAAGCGACGCGTCAGTCCCCGGAGCTCGCGCTGAGCGCGGGTCGCACGGTACGACTCCGGGAGCTGTCCAGTCACCAGCCACCGCTCCAGCATCGCCTCGACGTCCTGGCGATCGGTCTTCTTGTTCGAGCGCCAGATCTCCGGCATCTTCGCGGCGTCCACCAATCGCATGTCCATGACCTGGTCCTCGCACAAGTCGCTGACCCACTCCCAGGAGCGACACGCCTCGACGAAAAGCACCGCGGGTCGCGGTAGCTCCGTGAACAGCGCTTGCAGCTCCTCGCGGGTCGCGTTGAGTGTTCTCAATTCGGTCTCTCCGGTTTGCGTGTCCACGGTTCGACAAACGAACACGGACTTGTGGTGGTCCGCGATGACGACGGTGCGATACTTGTCCATGAGGCCCCTCCCAGGGCTAATTACAAGAACCAGCGTAACCGCTGGGTTGGGGGGGCCTCTCTACACCA
>JACKIB010000068.1 GCA_020638695.1 Planctomycetota bacterium | reverse complement strand
TGCGGGCTCACCGCGAGAGTCTCAAAACCGAGTGCGTGGCGATGGCCGGCGGCAACGCGTAGCGCTGACACAGGTTGTTCCACCAGTCCCACGGCTGACGGGCCGCATTCGAGCGTCGCATCAGCCACTTGCGCCAGATCGTGAGCAGGCCGCGCCGATAGCGGCCAAGGGCGTGCGAGTTTCCGGTGATCCCGTAGTACCCGCAGTGCCCTTGGAGTTTGCGCGCCAGCGTTCGGCACTGGTCGCGCACGGGCAAGTGACGATGGCGGCGGCACCAGTCCGTCACCGCACCGAGGGCACGGCGGAGACGGGACTTGGCCGTCTGCTGCTTCACGACCCAGAAGCCTCGGCGAGACCGGGCCCATAGGTGCGTGAAGCCGAGGAAGTCGAAGCTCTCCGGATCCTTGGTTGCGCCGGGGCGCTGGAAATCGAGCAGCTTCGTCTTCTCAGGGTGGAGTGTCAGCCCATACTTGGCGAAGCGTTGCGGGAGCACTTGGTACACCCGACGCGCATCGTCTTGACACGCAAACACGAGGACGAAGTCGTCGGCGTAGCGGACCAGGAACGCCGGTCCGCGCAGCCGCGGCTTGACCTCGCTTTCGAACCATACGTCCAGCACAGTGTGCAGGAAGACGTTGGCCAGCAGGGGTGAGATCACCCCACCCTGGGGAGTGCCGGCTTCCGGGTACGTGATGTGACCCGATTCCAGGACCCCCGCGTTCAGCCACTTCCCGATCAGGCGCGTCAGCACGCCATCTCGCATTCGCTGGCTCAGGATCGCCCGGAGCTGGTCGTGCGGCAGGGCACCGAAGCAGTCACGAATGTCTGCTTCGATGACGTAGCCGCCGCCCAGGCTCATCACCCCTTCGCGCAAGGCGCTCAGCGCGCCGTGTGCGGATCGCCCAGGGCGAAATCCATACGAGCAGTCCAAGAAGTCCTGCTCGTACAGCGCCTCGAGCACCATCGCCACGGCTCGCTGCAGCACCTTGTCCTCGAACGTGGGAATACCCAGCGGTCGTTGACGTCCTCCACCTTTCGGGATGTAGGCCCGCCGAACCGCCGGAGCGCGGTAGCGGCCCGACTTCGCGCGATCCAGCAGCGACCTGAGATTGCTCTCGAGATCCTCTGCGTAGGCCGCGGATGCCACGCCGTCCACCCCCACGGCACCATCCTTTCGCGTCCGGCGGTACGCCTCGCGCAGCAGGTCGATGTCGATGTGATGCGCCAGAGTGGTGAACCGCCACTCTGGATGATCCTTCGCTTGTTTCGCTACCCGTTGCAATCCCGGGGAGATGTAGGTCGAGCTCGATGTCTCGGTCATCGTTCCTCACAACAGTTCCGCAACACGGCAAGCCCTTCCCTCCAGCGGGTCCCTGCGTCACGGTTCCCCGCCTTCGTCGGTACTATGGCTCGCTCTGACTCCTGAACATCCGTCCCGCGTCGCTTCGTTTCCTTCGCTCGGCGGTTACCTCGTGTGCCCTGTCTCGATCCGGCTAGGGGCACGCTGTCCGGATCCGGTTTGCTCACCCGGCCGCAACCGGGATTGTGGGAGGAGATGGTCAGGTCTCCCAAGTTCCTGGGGAGTCCGCTGTGCACATGCCCTGCTCTCAGACCCCGGTGGAGCCGCCCGCGCCAGGCCATCTCGGCGCGCGCGATGTTGTCTTCCGTCATACTCACGACGTCGACCTCCACGACAAACCCGATTTCGAGGCTCGATCACACGGCCTGCGCCCTCGCTGTCTACGCTTCGCCGCCGAGGTCACCCTCGCGCAACGCAAGACTCGCTTCCGGGCGGCTGGCCAGCCCTACCCGGACGGGGTTGGTTACCCGCGGGACTCCTGAGAAGGTTTCAGTTCAAGTTCACCTCCACCAAGCTTGCTTGGCGCACGAAT
>JACKIB010000067.1 GCA_020638695.1 Planctomycetota bacterium | reverse complement strand
CAGCAAATGTGGCTGCGTCACTCGATTCGCGTGCAAGGCGCTGCGACGACACGATTCGTTGCGCCCCGAGTCAGTTCCCGACCAAGTCCAGGTGCACGGACTTCGATGTTCGTTCGAGTGACACGTCACGGAACGCGCGGCGCGAACCCTGCTCCGCGTGCACGCGCATCCGACCGGCCGGCAAGCCGAGGAACAGCGCACGACCCTGCGCATCGGGGGATGCGCGGGCGAGCAGCGGGAAACGGATCCGCACCCACTTCGGGAAGTCGCCAGCGGCCAGCGCACTGATCGGATTCAGCCACGCCCGCGCCTCCGGCGATGCTGGGCGATTGCCCGAACGCAGAACTGCGGTCAGCGCGAGCCCCCGAGGAATGGTGACGACCTGCCGCTGGGTGCCGATCTGCAACGGCAGGAAGCGGTGGAACGGGAGGTGTCGCTCCGCGTGCAGCGCCAGCAGGTAGCGCCCCGGCTGCAGGCCGGAGAACCGCACACGACCACCGCGCTCGGTGGTTGCCGTCACCGAAAGCGGCAGCCCGGCGATCGGCCGCGACAGCGCCGGAGGCGCGAGCTGCGAATGGTCGTCGGGCAACCGAACCAGATGCACCACCGTCTCTCCGACCGGCAGTCGATCGGCGCCGCGGATGGTGCCGCACCACGTCGCACTCGGATCGACCACGAGCTGCGCCGCGCCGCTCGCTTGAGGGGCGCCGCGGTACACGCAGCACCAGCGGCCGCGCACCTCGACGAACAGCGCCAACACCAGGCAGCCCTTGCGCACCGCCACACTGAGCTGACCATCGGGGCCGGTACGCGACAACCGGGGCACCAAGAAGTTGCGCACCAGCTCCTGATCCGGCTTCTGCGCCATCGCTGCAGTCACCACCCGCACCCCGGTCAGCGGCCGCCCCCGGCGATCGACCAGCCGCAGCCGAATGGTGTTGCCGAGGATCGACGCTCGGTCGCGCTGCGCGGCGAGCAGCAGCAGCTGCGCCGCGTGGTTGCCGGGCACGTAGGCGTGCACCCAGCGCGGCCTCGCGTCCCCCGGACACAGGGCGAACTGTCCACGGGCGTCGGTGAGGGCACGCATCCGCGGCTCTCGATCGTCGACCACCCACACGTTCGGCAGCGGGCGGCCGAACGGATCGACCAGCCGGTGCGGTACACCGGGCTCCACCCAGAGGTCGTTGTGCGGATTGTCGTGCACCACTGCCTCGGCCAACCAGCCGTCCCCGCGTGCGGCGACCTTCACCCAAGTGCCGAGCGGCACCGCGACACGGTAGTGGCCTGCGGCGTCGGTGCGCCGGGCCCAGTGGAAGCCGAACTCTTCGCTGCCGTCCGACGGCAGGTACACGGTGATCGGATGGTTGGCGAGCGGCGTGCGGTCGCGCCGGTTGCGCAGCGTTCCGGACACTTCCCGCGTGCCCCACAACCGCAGCTCGACGAACGACCCGGCGACCACCGCGGGGGACAGCACCGAAGCCTTGCCACCGTGTCGAGCCAGGAACGCGACCTCATCGCCGAGTGGCACATGGACGCGGAATCGACCGCGAGCATCCGTGCGCAGAATCGTGGTGCCCGACGCCGGCTCGTGCAGCAGGTAGCGCTGTAGCGGCCGTGGAAGACCCGGAAACGGCCGAGGCACGACCAGGACCTCGGCACCCGCGACGGCTCGGCCGGTGTCGTGGTGCACCACCGTACCACCCGTCACCACGGTGTCGGAGCCGGTTCTCTGGGCAGCGAGTCCCGATGCGGCACAGGCGCACGACACCACCAACGGCACGAGGAGGTTGCGCATCGCAGCAGGGTAGCGCGTCACTTTGTTTTGTAAAGTCACCTGACACGACCGCACTCTGCAGCTCCGCGTCCTGGCCAACCG
>JACKIB010000066.1 GCA_020638695.1 Planctomycetota bacterium | reverse complement strand
CGATTGGTTGCCGGGACCGCGCGCTTGCCCGCCGGGGCTTGGATCGTGCCGGCGACCCAGCGGACCGCGCGAGTCGCCGCGGTGTTGCTCGAAGGGCACAGCGAGGACTCGTTGGCCTGCTGGAACTTCTTCGATCGCGTGTTGGCAGACGACACGGCCGGGTACCCGGTGTTGCGGGTCATGGAGGTGCCGGCGTGGAAGACCGAGCGGCTGCCGGCGGACGGTGCCGTGCCGGTCCACGCGCCGTACCGGTTGATCCGGGCCCAGCCACCCGCGGGTGCACTGCGGGTCAAGGTGGTGTGTGTGAAGCCGGGCGAGCGCCGGGGCGATCCGGACTTCGGTCGGGGAGTGCGGTGGCGCGGTCGCGAGTTGCTGTGGAGTGCCGGGGAACAGCAGTCGTCCAGCCTCGTCGGGTTGCTCGGTGCGCTCGGCCAGGCGCTGAAGCAGCGGCAACCGGTGGTCCTCGTCCCCGGGCCCCGCGTCACCAACGCCGAGCTCCTGAACGCGTGCAGTGAGTTGGACAAAGCCGGTGTGCGGCAGATCCTGCTGCAGCGTGAACCGGAGTGACTCCGGTGGAGTTCGGTCCGCATTCGCGCGTGGGGGCGACATGAGCTGCAGGGGCCGCGGATCGTGCCAGTACGCGATGGTTTTCCGGTGCCTTCCAGGTACCTGGGCGGCTGCTTCTCCTGCGTGCAGCGGCACCGGAAGCTCCAACAAGCAAGCGGCCGAGGCCTCATGGCGGCGCGTAGCGCCGCGCTCACCCAATGCCTTGGGTGCGGCCTCGGCCGCGATACGTTGCCACGAATCCGGCTCGAACTCGAAGAACTCGACCTCGTCGTCGGGGCACCGCATTCCGCTGCTCGGTGCGGGTCTGTGCGCCACCGCGTTGCTGTTCGGACATACTCCGGCGCAGGACCGCGATCCGCGCCAGCTGCATCGCGCCGTCGGCGAGTTGATGGCCATGCGTTCCGCCGCCTCCGCGGATCGTGCAGTGGTGGTGCTCGGCTGCGGCGGTGCGGAGGGTGCACGCGCGGCGATGCTGCTGCTGCACGATCCCAGGGATGTCGTCCGGGCGCGGGTCTATCGGGTCTTCGACGAGATCGGAGCCCCGGCGAAGGTCGCGGTGCCGATGCTGTTGCAGCGCGTGGCGCGGAGCCGCGGCTGGGAGCGCGAGCGCGCGGCGCGGCTGGTGTTGCGGCTCGACCCGTTGCGATCGGCAGCGATCGACGTGCTGGCCGTGTGCGACAACAAGAACTACCGCCGGGATGCGGCCAAGGCCCTCGCTGAGGTGCGGGAGGCGCGCACCATCCAACACCTCGCGTCGCTCGTCGACGATACGTACGACGACGTCCGGTCGGCGGCATTCCAGTCGCTCGGTGAGCTCGGGGAGTTTGCCATGCCCGCGGTGCCCAAGCTGATCGAACGCCTCGACGGGCCGCGTGCGCCGGCCCTGGATGTGGAGGACATTCCCGGGGCGATCGGTCGCGGTGGAACCCACCTTCGCGGTGCCGCGCGGGCACTGTTTGAGATCGGGTCGAAGGCGGTGCCCAAGCTGCTGCAGCGGCATGCCCGGGGCACGGGTCGCGAACAGCTGCGGATCCTCGACCTGCTCGGCAACATGGGCGAGGTGGATGCGCAGCGCCGCGCGATTCACGGGTCCCTGGCGCATGCCGACGCCGAAGTCCGGCGGATCGCATTCGAGTGCCTGCTGGTACTCACGCTTCGCGAGGCGGAGGACCTTCCCGTGTTGCTACGCACCGGTGCGCGTTTCCCGCAGGACGACCCCGCTGCGCGTCTGCAGCGGTACGTCGATCGTTCGGACGGCGACCCGTTCGAGGTGTTGTCGAAGCAGCTGAAGCGCACCGAGCAAGCCGTGGAGCGCCGGCTCGCGGTGCAGTCGGCCGGGCGTTGGCCGGCGGGCGGCGGTGAGCGGCTGGCGCACTGCGTCGAGCTGTTGCTGCAGGGCGCGCGAGATGCGGACCGCGGCGTGCGCGAGCGAACCGCGACCGCGCTCACGACCATTCTCGGCCGGGTCGAAACCGGCCGAGCTGTCGACGCGCTGGCCGCTGTGGTGGTCGCGCTCACCGATTCCGCCGCGGGGATCGACCGGCGAGCGATCGACGAAGCGGTTACACGGTTGGCGAAGTCGCGGAACCGCGCCGTGGCCCACGCGGCGCAGGGTTTGCTGCGACGGTCCCG
>JACKIB010000065.1 GCA_020638695.1 Planctomycetota bacterium | reverse complement strand
TGCGGACGAAGTCGGCATCGCGGTGTTGCGACCGTTGGACAAGGTCAACGCGCCACCCGAGCTGGCAAACGCCTGGCTGATCAGGTTGATGCCGTTCAACGCCATGTCGTACTTGGTCTGGTAGTACACGTCGTACAGGGTGCCCGAAGTGTCGGACACGCCGAGCGGCAGGATCGCGATCGGCAGGGCGTGCACGGTCGTGCAGATCCCCGGAATCGTCGCGTTGGCATCGGTCAGTGCGATGCTCAGCGCCACCGGGGTGCTCGCCGGAGCGTTGGTCACCCCCGCCAGCAAACGCATACCGTAGTTCGGCATGCCCGCGCCGTTGCTCCGCATGTAGGCGGTCAAGCTGAACCCACTGCAGCCGCTGCCGAGCGCCGTCGAAGCCCCCGAGCTGTAGGAGGTGTAGTCGCGATCCAACAAGTTGCCGGTGTTGGTGCCGTTCTCCAGCTTCAGATCCCAGACCAGCGCGTTCTTGCTGCTCGGGCCGACGTACACGTAGGTCGTCACCAGGGACACGGTGAAGTCGAACGGCGCCGGAGTCGTCGACGGCAGACTCCAGTCCGGCCAGTTCACGTTCTTCTTCGGGAACACCAGCGTGCTCTTCCCCGGCAGGAAGTTCTTGTCGAACTCCGAGTAGACCACGCCCATGTTGGTCTCACCGATCGTCAGCGTCAGGTCGACCGTGGACGCACCGGCGGTGCTGGCCACACCCTTGTCGCGACGGAGCCCGAACGACTTGATGGTTGCGACCTGGTTGGTGTTGGTCGCGTCGATGCCCATGTAGCGGCGGTTGGTGCTGGCGTAGAACACCGCGTTGCCCTCGGTCGAGGAGAGACCGGCGGGTGACGTGAACGACTGGGCGAAACCGGTCGAGGCGAGCAGGGACAGCGCCAAACTGGTGGGTGTGATGGGATTCATGGTGCTTGTTCGAGACAAAGGGTCGAGAGAGGCGACCGTGTCCCATTATACCCCTGGCGAAGCAGACCTGCAGCACCCGAACGGACATCGCAGGCCCGATGGCAGTGTGGCCCACGTCGGGGCGGGATGCGAACTCCGGTCTCAGACCGACGGCCGCCCCGCGGGTCGCCTGAGTAGGCTTCTGGCATCGGTCCCGGCATCAGCCGTCCCGGGCAGGGATGTCGCCAGTAGCGCTTGGCTGGTCGCCTCGAAGGGGAACTCGATCCCAACGCTGCGGAGACAGCTCGTCGCTGTGAGCCGCAAGCGCCGCGGATCGTGCCGACACGCGAAGATCCTCCGGCACCTTCCCAGACCCCAAGGCAGCTGTATCCCAGCGGGCAGGGGCACCGGAAGCCCCAACAAGCATGCGGTCGAGGCCTCCTGGCGGCGTGGAGCGCCGAGCTCACCAAGTCCTTGGGTGCGGCCTTGGCCGCGACAGAGTCCACTTGCCGGGGACGCTTCGGACGCGTGAGCAAACAACCCTCGTTGAGCTCCGGGACCATGGCCGTCGGCGGACTGCTCACTTCGGGGACGATTCGGAGGAAGCCAACTCGACATCCCCCGACGCACGAGGATCTCGATCGCGATGCGGGTTGCACCCTCCAACCGTCGCCACTCCGAGTCCGCGGCAGGTCGCCCCGCCGGCCGCACCCGCTACCCGCGCGGGATCGAACGCGTGAACGGCTCGCCGAGCTTCAAGTGCGCCCGCCCAGCGTCGATCCGCTTCACGCGTACGACGGTGCTCAACAGCACACCCACCAACGGCGTCAGGATCACGCCGACCAACCCGGTCACTCCGATGACCTGCTGCACACCCCGGCTCGACGAGGTGAAGCCGAACACCATCGCGACGACGCTCAGGACGAACCCACCGTAGCCGATCCACATTCCCAGGTTGCGCCGACCGCGGTGCTGCGGACACAGGCTGAACTGCGCGCGCGACTTCTTCCGCACGGCGAGCGCCACGATCGCGTAGATCAGCAGGTTGACGAACACCACCAAGTAGATCGCCGGGTGGTGCCAGGAGAGCGTCTTCTGCACCGGTCGGCCATCGCTCGGCCGATTGCAGATCACACAGCGGTCTGGCAGCCGCGCCCCGTCGGGGCAGACGACGAAGTTGTCCTCACGCCACACCTCGAGACTCGGGACGGGCTCGGTGCGACGTCCCGACACAGAGGTGCGTGGCGGCGAGTACGGGTTCTCGGTGAGAGTCGTGGTCATTTCGGGCGCTCGAAGGGAGTCGCTCTGCCATCGGGTACCAGCAACTGCGCACTGTAGAGAATGTCGGCAGGCGCCACCTGACCGCCGGTGCGATGGGCGGTGCAGCCCTCGGAGAATGACCGGTTCTTCGGCGAAGTCGCGAGTCGGCGTCACCGGAGCACGCCCCAGGGCGCGCTACCTCCAGGTCAC
>JACKIB010000064.1 GCA_020638695.1 Planctomycetota bacterium | reverse complement strand
GGGACGATCGCACCGCGGCGCCTACCCCTCGACCACGACCTCGAGCAGCAGCGCACGCCGGCCCGCCAGCGGCTCGAGCGCAAACACCTGGTCCGCATCCTCCCGCCCCGGCGTCGCCAACTGCAGCACCCCGCGCAACAACCCCGACGTTGCCGCGACCCCGCTGTCCTCGCGTACCGTGCGCAGCCGATACGCCACGTCCGCATCGAGCCCGTACAGCGACGGGTCGAACCTCGCCGCGAACTCGCCGGCATCCCCGGTCCAGTTCATCAGCACGATCGCCAGCTCGCCCCCCGGCGCTCGCCACACCGACTGCAGCACGTCGAACACCGTGAAATCGATCAGCCCGGTGAAGTACGGGGCCAACCCGTACAGCGCCGGCCCGACCGACCCCACCTGCTCTGGCGCCACCTTCCCCAGCAGCGGGTTCAGAAGCCCGATCGGGTTGCTCCGCGAGTCCGTCTCGCGCGGGTCGCCGCGCTGCAGCGGTCGCTCCATCCGGCCGCGCAGCACGTACTCCCCCATCGTGCCAACCAGGAACCGATGCAGCTGCCGGAACAGCCCGACGATGTCGAGCCCCACTCCGGTCGGATCGACGTCGCGGTCGACCTCGACCGTCTCGCCGTCCTGCGCCAGCCGGCACAGCGGCGACTCCAGATCCTGGTAGTGGATGAACGCCGGGTGGCCGCCTTCCATCAGCACCAGCGCCATCGTCAGCGCGTGCACGTCGAACATCTCCTCCGGCGACAGCCCGCTCGACGCGGAGCGGAACCGCCGGTTGGTCGCCAGGCCGATGTTGCTGAACGCCGCGTTCTGCCGCTGTGCCGGTGCCCATTCGTGGTGCACCGCGTTCCACAGCGGCGGGTTCATCTGCCGCGCCAACGCCGGCACGCCCTCGAACCCCGCCGCCTCGCCGAGCAACCCGACCAGCCGCGGCTCGGCCAGCATCAGGTGGCCGGCGTGCAGCCGGTAGCCGACGTTGGTCAGGTCGTAGCGATCCTGCAGGAACTCCTCCGCGCCCTCGCCGACCCCGAAGTACGACTCCGGATCCCCGCCGGCCTCGCCCAGCTCCCGCATCGCCGAGCGGATCGTGTCGAGCAGCACCCGCTTGCCTTCGACGTTGTGCTTGCCGCCGTGCGCCGGGTGGCCGGGCGGCAGCGGGGGCGGCGGGTCGTAGTACGGCTCCACCCCACCGCCGCTGAACACGTCGGTGTAGAAGCCCCGGAACCCGTAGTCCTCGAGCAACGGCCGGTACATGTGCTCGAAGAAGAACGTCCGCGTCGCCGGCGTCCCGTAGTCGATCGGCAACACGTAGGGCTCGCCGACGTCGAACGAATCGGGCAGAAACAGCGGGTCGTTCGCCGGCTCGCCATTCCGATCGTAGGCAACGAACTGCGGCGGCAGCACCCGCAGCAGATTCGGTTGACTCGCCAAGATCGCACCGGTCGGAAGCACGTACACCGAGGTCGAAATGCCGTGCTCCTGCGCCATCCGGTTGATCGCCTCCGCCCCGTAGTCGATCGACGCAGCGATCGGCAAGTCCACTGTCTGCGCGCTCCGCCCGTCGCGCCGGATGTTCTGCCAGTGCACGAAGCAGCGCGGCTCACGCCCGTTCTCCCGCACCGCGGCCTGCAGCGTGCGCGCAACCGCGAAGAAGCCGCGGTACATCGCATGCCCCAGCCGGTCGGCGAGCACCGAGGCGCGCGCCTCCGGCGTGTCGTGCCGGTCGATCGCCGCGATCCACAGCGCGCCCCGGTCCAGCGCGCTTCGGTCGGTGCGCTGCGCGATCGGCGACCCCCACATCCCGGAAGTCGCGATGAACTCGCGGTAGCGCTCCGCGGCATCGAACCAGATGTCGTCGGTCTTGGCGATCAGCACACCGGTCACCGCAGGGTACGGCGCCACGAAGGTGTTGCCGTGCTGCGTGCGCTCCGGCGGATCGTGCAACACGTCCTCGTAGGTCGGCAGGTACCGCGCACTCCACCCGTAGCATGCGAGCTCCTCGGTGACCGGCTGCCCGAGTTCGTCACGCGAGTCGACCTCGATCATCAACCCCTCGTGCACGAACCCCTTGAGGTACCCCTCGCCATCCTCGGTCGCGGTGTACAGCACCTGACGGAACGACCCTGCGTCGCGCGAGTCCGTGGCATACAGCGCCGAGAATTGCTGCTGCTGCCGGTTGGGGTGCGGCAGCGTCGCCACGGTTTCGCTCCGTGCCCAGAAGTACAGCGGCGCCGACGCCTCGCTGAAAGCCAGCGCCGTCGCGACGTCACTGCCGACCCCCAGCGCGAAGTTGGTCGACACCGGCACCATCACCCGCGCCCGCTTCTGCGCTTCGAGGTGGCTCTCGCCCGGCTGCGGCGCGACCGGACCGCGGACCGTCAGCCGAGGCGAGTCGACGAAGTCGATGCTGGCGCTCGCGCCGCGCTCGCGGGTCACGGACGTGCGCCAGGATGCGTCGCGGGCGTCGGGCTCGAGCGTGACGAGCTGGGTGACGATCAAGGAGTCGGCGTCGTGTGCGCCGGGCGCCGCGACGCCGCGCCACACGAACAGCAGGCCCGGGGTGCCGTCGTCCCCGGTCGT
>JACKIB010000063.1 GCA_020638695.1 Planctomycetota bacterium | reverse complement strand
GCACCCCACTCCGACGACAGCACGGATCCGTCCGATCATTCGGCCACTCTACCGGTCGCGGTCTACACCGCGAAGCTCGACAAGCTGGACCTGGCCAAGACGGCACGACCCCGGACGACCTCGGCAAACGCGTGGTCACGTTCGCCAAGCGCGCCAGTGCACGCTGAGGAATAGCGGTCGTCTCGCCGAGAGCTACCGGACGGTGCGAAGCTTGCGCCGCCGCGCCTCGATCGGGTCGATCTTGCGATCCCACGACCGCGTGCCGTTGGTCAGTTCGCTGGCCCGCAGTTTCAAGGGACGGATAACCACCTCACCGCGCGGCCCGAGCGCGCGGTACTCGAGCGTCGGATCCGCGGGCCGAAGGTCGAACCGCATCACCCCGAAGCTCTCGCTACCAAACCACACCGGGCGGATTCGGATCTCGGGCTTGCGGTCGAGCCACGAGTCGGTGCAGCGCTGGGCGAGCGGCGAACTGACGAAGTCGTACAAGTCGTAGCCGCCCCGCTCCGACCACGGAATGCAGTTGAGTTCCGCGACGTGGGTGTCGCCCGACGCCAGCACGACGCCGCGAATCCCCTTGGTGCGGATGAACTCGAACAACGCGTCCCGCTCGTGCATGTACGAAGCCCACGAGTCGCCACCCTGGCCCTTGGCGGCACTCCAGCCCGACCCCGAGAACAGCACCTTGAACGGCGCCTTGCTGCGCAACAGCTCGGCTTCGAGCCACGCGCGCTGCCCCGCCCCCAGCATCGTCTTGCCGGGTCCGTCCGGCATGGCGTTCGGGTCGCGGTGGTAGCGGATGTCGAGGAAGAAGAGGTCGACGCCGCCGAATCGATGGTGGAAGAACACGCCGGGCACCACCTCGGTTCCGCAACCGGGATTGGCCCAGTAGCGCGAGAACACTTCGAGGCTCTCGCGCTTGCGCGGATGGCGCCGGTCGTAGTCGTTGACGCCGAAGTCGTGGTCGTCCCACACCGCGAGCTGGGGGGTCGAGTGCAGGATCGGTTGCAGGCCGGGCACATCCCGCTGCCGGCGATACTCCTCCGCGAGAATCGCCGGGTCGGTCGAATCGCCGTAGATGTTGTCGCCGAGCCAACAGAACAGGCTCGGTCGAGCCCGCTCGACCGCGGCCCAGATCGGCTGGACTCGATCCTCGCCGTAGCGAGCACACGAACCGAAAGCGATCTCGAATTCCGCAGGTGCGTCGTCCGCCGGCGGGGTCAGGAACGAGAACACGCGCCCCTTCAAGTACTTGTCCGATCTCCCGGCGACCTGCACGCGGTAGTAGTAGCGCGTCTGCGGCGTGAGGCCGGACAAGCTCGAGCGCACCGTCCAGTCCCCTTCCACGGTCGCGCGCACCTCCGTGCTCCACCGTGCGTGACGCAACTCTCGATCCGTGCCGTAGCGGACGCGGAAGGCGAACGGCCCGTTGAGTCGCGCCCACACGGTCATCCCGTGCGGTCCCGCTGCGCCGAGCATCGGTCCCTGCATCACGCGCGGACTTCCCAGCTGCCGCGCGGTCACGGCGTCTTGCGCGGTAGCCGCAGACGAGGCAACCTGCATCGCTAGCAGCAGCGTCACCCACCACAGCGATCCCACGACCATCCGGGCAGGCGCCATGACTCAGAAGATCTTCAGCATGGTGACCAGTCCCTGGTAGCGCGACAGGAAGCCACTGGTCGCGTTCTCGTTGCCGTTCGTGGTACCAACCGAGTAGAGGCGGCTGACCAACGACCCACCGTTGGGTGGCGTCGCCACGGTGCCCAAGCTGGACAGGCCGATGCCGTTGGGCAGAGTCGGGTCGGCGAACCCGTACTGGATGTAGACCTCGAAATAGGGCGCTATCTGCAGGTTCGCGACCGGCACGGATCCGAGCGCGAAGCGCCCCGCGGGGTCGGTCGCACCCGCCAGCGTGATGCTCGGCGTCGGGTAGACCTTCTCGCACCAGCCTGCCACGGCGAGGTCGGCGCGGCTCAGCCCAAGCACCGCGACCACCGCGGCGCTCGACGGCCCGTCGACCAGCCCGGCGGTGAGTTGCCCGGCGGCGATGACCGCGTCGGAACGCGCCGGTCGGGTCCGGCCGTTCGCCGTGCAGCCGGCGCCGAACTGCGGCAGCACGCTCGGAGCCCCGGCGAACACGAACGTCACCGCATCCATCGGCGCCAGACTGTTGTCCTTGCCGTTCTTGTGCCGCCACTCCCAACACAGTCCGCCGCCGGCGGTCGAGTAGGAGAACACCTGCTTGAACGGGATGATCCAGAGCGGCGGGTTGGGGTTGCCGCCGACCCCGACGCCAGCGGGCAGGCTCACCGACTGCATCGGCAACACCGTGGTCGGTGTGGCGGTGAAGTTGGCGGCAAAGCTGGTCGACATGGTCGCCGCGGTCTTGCTGGTCGCACCGAGCGTGAGCTCTACGTCCCAGACCCGCGCCGGGATCTGGTAGGTCGAAGCCGGACGCAAGTGCAGGCCGCTGGCGAGGAACGGGCGGCGACCGTTCAGCGCCCGGATGTCCGCCGCATCGTGGACCTGCTGGTAGCGGGAGGAAATGCCCTGGAACGGCAGGCTGCTGTTGGCATTCCCCTGCACGTGTTCGAGGCCCGCCGGCGTGACGGCGTACTGCGCCGAACCGGTCGCACAGAGCAGGGCACAGGCCGTGGTGCAGAGCACCGTGGCGGGCGAAACGGCGGACATCGCATTCCTCCAGGTCACAGGTTCAAAGGTGGTCCGGGCGAGCCGGAGCCGCACCGCGGGACCTCAGGTCGCAACGACGCGGTGCGGCAGTCGATCGAGAAGCGTCCCCGGA
>JACKIB010000062.1 GCA_020638695.1 Planctomycetota bacterium | reverse complement strand
CTCAGGCAGTGCGCCCGCGGTGTGGAATGCGATTCGGCAGTTGAATTCGACGAGTCGACGGGAGGCGATGGCTCAGCGGCGCTGCTCGAACCGAAGCGCGTCGTCCGCGCCGTCTCCATCGAAATCACCGATCCGCAGGCTCGCAGCACTGTCGCCACGCGCTGCGACGGTGCTCCAGGAGGTCCATGTGCTGGTGCCTGACAAGGAAACCCACCATGCGGAGGTTCCTATTGCAAGCAGGTCGTCCTTTCCGTCCTTGTTGAAGTCGCCTACAAGAATGTCGGCGATGCCGTACGGGCAAGTCGCGTAGTTGACCCAGGACGAGTGCTCGTTACCCGTGCCGCGCCCGCGTCGTCCCCAAGATACGCGACCCCTTCCGTTCGCCACGTTGAAGATGTCGGTCACGCCGTCGCCATTGAAGTCGCCGAGTGCCAGCTCGGCGTGCAGCGCCGAGGAGCCGCCGGTGTAGACCCAGCCGGTCATGCTGGTGCCATCCGAGTACGACACTCGCCATTCGGTGCCGGTGGCCTGGAACAGGTCCGCGCGGCCATCCCCGTCAAAATCGACCACGCGAAACTCCCGGGCCGCGTAGCCCGAGGATCCCACCCGCCGCCAGTTGCCTGTGGCGCCATCACTGATTCGCCAACCCGTAGTTGGGTTGGCGTGGAGCAAGTCATCTCGGCCGTCGCCGTCGAAGTCCCCGACTAGGAGTTCCGAGAAGGGCACGCCGGCGGGGCCGATCTTGCGCCAATGGTCGGTCGCTCCTGCAGCCAGTGACCAACCTCGGCTGTCGACGCGAAGGAGATCGTGTCGGCGATCGCCGTTGAAGTCGCCGACCAATACGTTCGCTGTGGTTTCGTACGCTTGCCTCAGTCCTCCCCAGGCGTAGCGCCCGAATCGAGCGATCTGCACGTTGAAGCCGCGATGGTGCTTGAATCGCAGCAATCCGGTGTGGCATTCGTAGTGAAAGAACTCACGGCTTCCGCTCTTGGTGTTCGTGGTTGTCGCTACGTGCTCGGCCCGAGGAAGCACATCCTGGTCGAATGGAGACAGCTGCAACCATGGAAACGTGTCTCCGCTGTACCAGTCATACTTCTCGTGGTTGGTGGGCCAGTCGGTGCCGTCGATGAGTTGCCGAAGGCCGGGTCGCTGACCACCTTCGCGGTAGACGTTCTCAACGAAAGTGCGAGCGATTCGGCTCATGTCGGTCGAGGAAAGGGCAACCTGGTTGCGGGTCGCGAGGTGTGCGTTGATCGCATCCCGTTCTCGGAACAACAGCGTGTAGTAGTGTGCAGTAATCCCACCGTGTGACGCGTCGTCCCATCCCGCCCGAGCCTCCGAGTAGGGCCAGAGAAGGGTTTGGCCGATGGTTCGGGTGCGGAACATGAACCGGCGATGCAGGCCGGACACGATCGCAGGCAGTAATGCGGTTTGCTCCGCCATCCGCTTGGTGTCGCGACCCGAGTGGTTGCGGTAATACGGGCTTCGCAGAACGCGATGGGTCTCGAGCATCGCCTTGGCGAGCAGGTGCACGATGTTGAACGGCTCGGGCGCGCTCTCGGAAACTGACCAGTACGAGTAGGTCGGATCCGGGTGATTGTTCTCGTACTTGCTGAGCAAGTCCCTGGTGTTGAAGAACTCGAGCATCTCCAGAACCGTGTTGGTGTAGTCCACCGCGATCTTGCCGTACCGGGCGTGCAAATCCGGGTTCTCGACAACGTGACGTGCCCACCAGGCCAACGAGTAGCCGTAGACACCGTTGATCGCGACTTCGGCGTGGAGGTGTTCCGGGGATACCTTGACCCATCGGAACATCCACGCCGGAGGGACGATATTGCCGCGCCGAGTGTCCATCGCCGGTGGGGTTTGTCGGTCCGCGCGGTGTGTGTAGAGGATCTGGTTGAAGTGCAGCCAGCGCGCGAACACGCTCGGATCGCATGATGCCTCGTACATTTCCCCGAATGCGTGGATGTACTTGATGTGCCTGACCCAGTAGCTCAGGTCATGAGTCTTGAACTCCGTGAGCAGCACGTCCATCGCCGATGCGCTCAACTCTCCGTTCATGTAGAGCTTGATCCACTCGCTCAGGTCAACATCCGTCGCGTCGGCTCCCTCGGATACCGGTGGCTGCGCGGCCAGGGGTGGCAGTGGGTCGACTCGTCGGGCACAGGGATCGAAGGAACACACCACAGATACGGCGTTCGACAAGGCAAGGAAAGGCGATTCGACCCAAGCTGCCTGTGCGTACAATCGAACGCCGTCGAGTTCGCCGGGTGCGCGAAGCGTCAGCCCGCCGTGACTCCAACCGTCGAGTGCGAACGGAATCGTCAAGTCCAACGACGGAACGATCGAACCGGCGCCGGCGGGGTTGGGAAAGACCGCCTGCCGAAGTCCAATGACCAGCAAGCCAGTCCCGTTGGGCGTTCCGCCATGCAGGGTCGCAGTAACATGATGGCCAGCGGCACAAGGCATCATGGCCAAGCGACCCTTCGTGCCGGGACCGTAGGAGCCGTATCCGAGATCCTGCCAGTATCCTTGGGCGATTGCCGAGGTGGATCCGAGCGTCAACGCGAAGGTGAAACCGATCGCGAGTCGAGCTGTGTGCATAGAGCATTCCTTATGCGCGAGGGTTGATCGACCCGATAGTACGTCAGGAATCGGCGAGCCCGCAGTCGGTTGGTGGCAGAAAGGCTACGAGTCCCTGCGAGTTCATGGACGAGCGAGCGACGAAACGCCGAGGGACGGCTGGCCTTTCGACCGAGAACGGTCATCGCCGCGACTTTGCTCTGCCCACGTTCTTCACTCGTGCGGCCGCCACCTCCGTGCGTTCGCCGATCTCGCGCCGATCGGAACGATGCGCTGCTCGGTGCGGAGCCGGACCCTC
>JACKIB010000061.1 GCA_020638695.1 Planctomycetota bacterium | reverse complement strand
AGCAACGGAGCAACGGAGCAACGGAGCGCTAGGTCGCGCGACCTCTGAGTTGCAGACTTGGACGCGCATTCTCGGACATCTTCCAACCGGGAATCCGTGTCTATGGCCGTGCGGATCTGGCCCCACGTTGACCCTGCTGCGTCTGGCGCCGCTCCCGATTCCGCCAGCGGCCGTCCCGAACGCGGTCACACAGGCGAGCCTCTCCACGCCGCGCGACCAGGGCATCGAAGTCGGCTGAAGAGCCGGCGGGTCCGAACCGCAGCACACCGCCCGGCACATTTCGATGTGTTCGGAGGTACCCTCTACGACGCCCCGCCCACCATGAGCGACGAAGACAAGGAACGGCAACGCGAACGCTACCGCCGCGGCCTCGCCCGGGAAGTCGGCCCCGACGAACGGCGCCGGCGACGCGCGGCGAGTGCGCAGCGGCGCAGTGAACACACCAGCGCGCCGCGGCGCGGGCACTGGAGCGAGGAGGACGCCGAGTTCGTCAAGATCCGCCGCCCGACGCACACCCCGATGCGCGAGGCCCGGGGTGCGCCGACGCAAGCCCTTCCCGTGGCGACCGTCGCGGCAGTGCACCGCGGCCTTGTGGCGCTCGACCACGGCATCGACGCGCGGATTGCCGGGCACCTGCGCATCGACCCCGAGTTTCGCTTGGTCGTCGGCGACCGGGTGCGTTTCGCGGAAGTGTCCGGGACGGCCCGGATCGAGGCGCTGGAGCCGCGCCGCACCGTGCTGTCGCGGCACGACCCCGGCAACCCGCACCAACCGAGGATCCTGGTCGCCAACGTCGATCTCGTGGTGGTGGTGGCTGCCGCCGCCCGACCGCCGCTGCGCCCCGGTCTGATCGACCGACTGCTGCTCGCAGCGGCGGCGGGCGGCAGCGCGGCGGCAGTGTGCATCAACAAGATCGACCTATCGAGTCCATCGGAGCGCACAGCGCTTCACGCGCTGCTCGGCGACTACGCGGCACTCGGCCACGCGGTGTCATGCTGCTCGACCACGACGGGTGAGGGGATCGAAGCGCTCCGGGCGCAGCTCGACGGACGCACCAGCGTGTTGGTCGGCCACTCCGGCGTCGGCAAGTCGTCGCTGCTCAACGTACTCGATCCGGGGGGCGCGCGTCGCACCGGCGAGGTCCGGGCACACGACGGGCGCGGCCGGCACACGACCACCGCGTCCGGGCTGCGCCGACTGGATGAGCGAACCGTGGTGATCGACACGCCGGGCGTCCGCGCATTCGGACTCGACGCGCTCCAACCCGAGGAGATCCGCGCCGGGTTTCCCGAGTTCGCTCAGGACGCGGCTGCATGCCGGTTCTCGGACTGCACGCACGTGGACGATCCGGGTTGCGCGGTGCGGGCGGCGGTCGAGGGCGAACGCGTCTCGGCCGAACGCTATCGGTCGTATCTGCGCATTCTCGCGGCGCAGCGGGACGAGTCGGATTGAGCAGCGCGACAGCCCCGGAGAGATCCCAATCCCAAACAAGCGGGATTCGCTGAACGGTTTCAGGCGGTGCACGCACGATCTCCAGACGCACGAGTCGCCTGTGGACTCTGTCCGGCATCGGCGCACCCCTGCCGTTGCAGGCTACAACCAACAGGACCGCGACCCGCCCCCTCCCCCGGCCTACGATCCTCCCCATGACCTCCGACGACCTGCTGGCCCTGCTCGACCCGCTCACCGCGGCACTCCACGGCCTCGACCTCTCCGACCCACAGTCCGCCCAGAACGAGCTCCAGCGGCGCTTCCCGGTCGAAGGTGAAGCAATCCAGGAGATCCGCGCCGCGATGGCCGCCGGGGTCGACGCGGGGTGGCTGGTGCCGCGCGAGAAGGGGCCGGTGAAGTTCGGGCGGCTGGCCAAGGAGCAGAACGGCTTCAGCCTCGACGTCGTGCTGTCCGGGGGCCCGGGGCCGCGGCACCTGCACCCGAACGGGGAGATCAACTTGATGTTCGTCTGGGAGGGGGCGCCGATCTTCGACGGGTGCGCGCCCGGCTGGGCGGTGTTCGCGCCGGGGACGGTGCACGTTCCGGAAGTGGCCGGCGGACGCATGCTGATCCTCTATCTGCTTCCCGAGGGAGCGGTGGAATGGGTGTGATCACAGAAATCGTGCGGGTGCGCAGCTGCGCACTGGCCCTTGTGGCGTTCATCGTGCCGAGTGGCACATGGCTCGCCGGTCAGTCCACCGCGGCGCGGCCCCCGGCCGCGGCAGCGGACTCCGCGCTGAGCACCGAGCAGCGCGCGGCGGTCGAGGCCCAGGTGAACGCGACGATGAAGCGCGCCGGGATCCCCGGGTTGACGGTGGCGATCGGCCGCCGGGGCAGGTTGGTCTACCAGCGCGGCTTCGGCTTCGCCGACCTCGAGAACCGCGTCGCGGCCACCGAGCTCACGGTCTATCGACTCGCCTCGATCTCCAAGCCGATCACCGCGGTCGCCACGATGCACTTGGTCGAGAAGGGCAAGCTCGACCTCGACCGCGAAGTGCAGGACTACCTCGCCGACTTCCCGCGCAAGCGCTGGCCGCTGACCACGCGGCACCTGTTGTCCCATCTGGGCGGTGTCCGCCACTACCGCGGCGGTGAAGTCGGCAGCACCAAGCACTACGACACCGTGCGCGCCGGCCTGGCGATCTTCGCCGCGGACCCGCTGCTGCACGAGCCCGGCACGAGGTTCCGCTACACGACCTACGGCTTCAACCTCGCCGGCGCGGTCGCGGCGAGCGCTGCCGGCACTCGATTCGACGAGCTGCTGCACAAGAGCGTGTTCGAGCCCGCGGGGATGACGGCGACCGGAGTGGACGACGCGGCACGCATCATCCCCCACCGCGCGCAGGGCTACGCCCGCACGCGGCTCGGCGCGCTGCGCAACGCGCGAATGGTCGACACCAGCAACAAGCTGCCGGGAGGCGGGCTGTGCGGAACCGCGGGCGATCTGGTGCGCTTCGGCCAGGCCCTGCTCGACGACAAGCTGGTGCACCCGAAGACCCGGACCGCGATGTGGACCCGCGCGAAGACCAAGGACGGCAAGCCGGTCGGCTACGGGCTCGGCTTCTCGATCCTGTCCGCCGAGCCGTGGCTGGTCGGACACTCCGGCGGCCAACCCCGGGTCAGCACGATGCTGCTGATCCGCCCCGACGACGGCGTCGTGGTGGCGGTGATGTGCAACCTGGAAGGGGCTCCGGCCCGGCGGTTGGCGCGGAAGATCAGCGACGGCATCCCGCGCTGAGCGGTCCGACTCGACCCACGCACCTACCCGCGCTGGCGACGCCGGGGCGGCGCGGAGGGGCGGGGCGAGCCGGTGCATCCGAGGATCCGGGCCGCGACCGCTGCATGTGGCACCAACAGCGCGGTGCGGCACTGGGCGGCGAGTCGCCCACGATCCTCGCCACCATGTTCTCCGGGTCGTCGGCGCCGACCCGTGTCAGCACTGCACGCTGCCACCGGCCATCGTCATGCACTTCGCCGGCGACTCTCGCGGCGAGCTGGTGCCCCTCGTCTGAAGTTCGCAGCAAATGTGGCTGGGTCAGTCGATTCGCGCACAAGGCGCTGCGACGACACGGCTTGTTGGTT
>JACKIB010000060.1 GCA_020638695.1 Planctomycetota bacterium | reverse complement strand
CGGTGCGGAAGTCCGGATCGGTGGACCCGAACGTGCTGGCGATGGTCGTCAGCGGCGCGATCGGCGCGCCCTCGTACACGAAGTGCGCCGCGAGCCCGCGCCCGATGCTGTCGAGCTCGGCGGTCGTGCCGTTGACCAGCACCATCAGGCCGCTGCCCGGGTCCTTGCGGTAGGTGCCGTTCGAGACCATCTGGCCGCGATGGTTGCGGTTGAGCACCTCGCGCGCCGTCAGGCCGGACACCAGCAGATTGGCGTTCAGGTCGTCGCGCGACTCGCGCACCAGCAACCGATCGAGCGGATCGTAGTGGTGGTCGATCGTCACCCCCTGCCCATCGCTGCTGAACTGCACCCGATCCGCATCGTCGTAGCGGAACAGCAAGCTGTGCGGTTTGTGCGGCGAGGTCGGGGTCGGCGGATCGGCGTAGTTGGCGCCCGGGCGCTGGATCACCGTGTTGCGCCCAACGAAGTCGTACGTCTTGCGCGTCGCCAGGCCCTTGCCGTCGGTCAGTACCTCGAAGGTCTCGCCGGTGCTCGCGCTGTCATGGTCGGTGAATGCGACCCGCCGCACGATGTCGTACGTCGAGGTCGTCTTGACCATCGCGTGCTCGACGGTGCGGCCGCGCCCGTCGTAGTAGCTCTTCGTCTCGTTGCCCAGGGCGTCGACCACGCGGTCGACTTGGCCCAGCGAATCGGTGTACACCGACAGATCGCGCGGCACGGCCGCACCGTCTTGGCCGGTGTCGCGGTACTTCGTCAGCACGCCACCCGTGCCGTACAGCGCCCGCTTCTCGAACTTTGACCACGCTGTTGCCGCTCGAGTGTGTCTCCCGCTCGTAGCGCACCGTCACCTTCTCCACCAGATCGGTGGCCGCGAGGTAGCCGTACTCGGTCTGGTTCTCGCCGGGGTTCTGCGCGTCGTCGACCTTCCACAGCCGGCCTTTGTCGTCGTAGACGTAGGTGACCTTGCGGTTGCCGGGGTGCGTGACCTCGGTCACCTGCGAGCGCTTGTCGTACTCGTAGCCGGTGACGCGGGTCGTCGTGCCCGGGAGGATCGACTCGGTGACGGTCCGCACGCGGCCGAGCTCGTCGCGGCCGTACACCACGTTGGCGATCACGTTCGCCTGCGGGTCCTTGATGCAGCTCCCCACCATCCGGCCGAACGCGTCGTACGACCACTCGTGGCCCGCGCCACCGAGGGTACCGGTGTACTCAGGAATCGGGCTGTTGGTCACGTACTGCGTGGGCGCGGTCCGCGTCGGCTCGACCATGCGGCGGACCAGGCCGGCGTGGTTGCGCTCGTACACGAAGTTCCCCGACCCCGGCTGGTAGACCTTCACCACGTCGAGGTTGCCGTCGATGTAGAAGCGCTCCTCTTCCTTCACCGACGTGCCATGGGTGCGCACCGTCTTGAACAGCGTGCCGTAGCCGTCCCGGGTATAGGTCACCATCGTGCCGTTCGGTTGATCCACTTGGGTGAGCTCACCGCCGGGGCCGTACAGGGAGACCTCCCGTGTCATCCAGGGATCGGGACCCGCGGTCACGTTCCCGCTGCTCTCCGCGGAATGCAGGGGCCGACGGTCGCGGAAGGTGAAGTACAGCCGCGACCCCATGTGCTGGTACTCCTCGCGCACCCAGTCGCGCGGGTTGTTCGGCGCCTGGCCGTGTGCTGACTGCTGCCCGTCGCTCGAGTTGCGGTTCCAGCGCAGCACCGAGCAGGGGTGGCCGAACACGTCGTAATAGACCTGCACCCGCTGCGCGGTCGCTCCGCGCGGCGTCTGCGCCTCGAGCAGCCGGCCCTCGGCGGTGCGGCGGTACTGGGTCGTGGTCGGCACCGAAGAGCCCGAGTGCGCGACCTTCTCGCCCAGGCGACCCCAGTCGTCCTGGTCGAGCGTCGTGGTAGTCGGGGCCGAAGACCCCGCGCCTTCGGTGATCGCGCACAGGAGCTCGTTGCCGTACGGCTTGCCGGTGGCGTACAGGAACGTCGTCGCCACCGGCGTGCCACCGTACGACTGCGGGTCCTGGATCGCCACGGTGCGCCCCCGGGCGTCGAAGTCGATCCAACGGATGATCTGGGTGCTGCCCTGGCCGGTTGTGACGGTCGGGCTCTTGATCGTCAAGCCATCGGGCTTCTTGCCGTAGTCGGGTTGCTGGCGTGAGGTCAGCAGGTACTCGAAGTCCCAGGCGCGCTCGTCGGGTCTGCCCTTGGCGTAGATCAACTTCTTGCGCAACGCGCCTTCGGGGGTCGCGTCGTACCAGCTCGCGGTGTACTGGTGCTCGATCGTCAGCTTGGTGGTGCCAGAGTTGTCGGACGGATCGGGGATCTTCTCGGTCAGCAGACGGCCGGTGTTCGGGTCCCAGGTGAACTCCGAGAAGCGGCCCGACGGAAGCTGCGTGACCTTGGTCGGATGGTTGCAGCCGCAGCCGGTGGCGCCGTACTCGTACAGCCACTCGATGAACAGCGGCTCGGGATCCGGGCCGAGACCTCCGCCGAGCACGTGGGCCCGCGGCCGGCCGGTGGCGTTGTCGGGCGGAGTCCAGCGGCGAGAGACCGTACGGCCGAGGCTGTCGCGCGTGTAGCAGTGCACGTTGTCGCGCGGGTCGACGTGGTAGACCTTGCTCACGTACGCGTCGGCGCCGGTACCGGTCTCCTCGTAGTAGAATTTGTACTGATCGCCGAAGCGGTTGGTGAGCTGCTGGACGCGGTACCGCGAGTAGTAGTGGGTCGTGCCGCCGTAGCCCCCGTCATCGAGGACGTACGCCACGGTCAAGATGATCTTGCTGCCGGAGCTGCCACCCAGGGTCTTGTCGCTGGAGTAGTGCTCCTTGACCTGCGTCACCTTCCAGTCGCCGCCGAACTGCGCCCAGGTGTACTCGAGGATGTAGTAGCGGTCCGTGCTCGCGGCGAGGTTGTAGAGCTCGTTGTCGGGCGGGAGCAATCCGGGGGTGGACCCTGCAACCGACGGCGACTTCGGGTAGTAGGCGTAGGCCACGTTGCCGTTCGAGTCGAGCCCGAATCCCCAGGCGAGGTCGGCCACCGTGGCGGTGCCGCCGAGCTTGTTGGCGAGCGTGACGTTCTGATAGCTGACGTCGAGTGTGCCGTTGGCACCCCAGGTGTAGAGCTCCTTGATCCCCTGCGGGTACTCGATCTCGATCAGGCGGTGGCTGGTCGCGTCGTAGCGGAACTCGGTCTTGTTGTCGAAACGGTCCTTGTACCACGCGACGCGGTACATCTCCTGGCCACTGACCGCAGTGTAGCGGTCGAACTTCGAGATGCTGCCATCGACGAACCGGAGCTCGAGCACGTACGCGCCGCCTTCGGCGGGTCCTTCCCAGTAGACGTAGACGCGTGTCGCGACGTCCGGCGAGTCGAACCAGGCGAGGAACTTGCCCGCGACGTTGGGGTCCGGCGTCTTGGAGGTGAACGCGTAGCGCTTGCCGACGATGTTGCCCTTGCTGATGTACGCCTGGTTCGGTCGAATCCAGAACTCTTGCAGCGAAGACGGCGACGCGGTGGCCTCCGGAAGATAGGTCGCGATCGGACTCGACATCGAGACGTGGGTGATCATCCCGAGTGCTGCGGTGCCCGGCAGCGCCCCGGGGATCTCGATGGGGCGATAGGGATCGTGATTCCGCGCTTCGTGGAACGGCACGCCGATGTAGGTGCCGCGCGCCAAGGTCCCGCCAGGGCCGGGGTCCTCGACGATCTGCGGCGGCCGGGGCCGCCAGGTCAACAGACGTAGGTCGCCATTGAGCGACAAGATGTCGTCGTCGATGCGGCTGTCCGAGCCCCAGACGCAGTGGAAAGCGGCCCAGTCGGGGCAATCCTCGCCGGCCATGCTTCCCGACTGCGCGGCGACGGGAAGCGACAGCAGAAGGAAGGTCAGCGCAACGTTGTA
>JACKIB010000006.1 GCA_020638695.1 Planctomycetota bacterium | reverse complement strand
GGCGGGACGTCGAGGGTTGGGGAACCCGGCACCCGGGTGCCTCCCCCACGCTCTCCCACGATGCGCCCGACCATGACACGTCTCCTCTCGCACTTCGCCGTCCCCATCCTCGCCCTGTTGGCCACCTCGGGATTCGCCCAGCGCCCCCTCACCACCAACACCCTCTCCCTCGACTCACCCTCGACCACGCCAAGGGCCACCATGGATGACGTCGCGTGGCTGGTCGGTCGATGGCGCGGCACCGGATTCGGGGGCGAGGTCGAAGAGACCTGGGGGCCTGCACTCGGCGGCACGATGATCGGCACGTTTCGCTTGGTCCGCGGCGGCAAGCCCGACTTCTACGAGCTCCTGGTGCTGGAGCCGGCCGGCGGCTCGCTGACCTACAAGGTGAAGCACTTCCACGCCGACTTGCGCGGTTGGGAGGCGAAGGACGCGTGCGTCTCGTTCCCGTTGGTGCGGATCCGCAAGAACGAGATCTGCTTCCACGGTCTCACGCTGCGCCGCGAGGGCGACGCCTGCGTGCACTACCTGGCGATGCGGCAGAAGGATGGCAAGCAACGCGAGGTCTCGCTGCGCTACGTGCGCGCCGGCGGTTCCGCACCACCCGCCGAGCCGGCCGCGGCCCGCGCAGCCTCGATCGAGGGGCTTGCGCCGTTGCTCGGCACGTGGAGCCCCGAAGCGGACAAGGAGCACATCGTGCACGACTACTCCTGGACGGTCGGCCGGCAGGCTTTGCGGCTGCGCGAAGGCTACCGAGCGGGTCGACCGGAGGCAGCCCAACTCGATGGGCTGGTGTTCCTCGACCCCGCGAACGGCACCATCCGATTCGTCGCGGTCGCGGGGCACGGCAAGGGCCAGGGCCGCGTGTTCGACGGCACCTACACGGTGCACGGCGACGGACGGATCGAACGCACCTACCGAGTGACCTACCGCACGCTCGCCGACGTGCCGGGCGAACAGTTGGGCGGGATGACGCGGCGCTATCGAGAGGTCTACACGCTCGCCGGCAACCGCTTGTCCGCAACCCTCGAGTGGTGGCGCGACGGGCGCTGGCAACCGTTCGGTCGGGGCACCTACGCGCTGGAGCGGCGCCGATCGTAGCCCGGACGATTCACGAGCAGCGTCGCGAGCTCGCGCGAGGTTGCTGCTGGCAAGCAGACGGGCAGGTGCTGCCCGGAGACAGGGTATGGCCCCGCCGAGAAGCGAATCGCAGCAGCACCTTGGACACGAGGAAGGCACGTCGCAGCACTCGGCTGGCTGGGTTCGCTGGCTGGGTTTGCTGGCTGGGTTTGCTGGCTGGGTTTGCTGGCTGGGTTTGCTGGCTGGGTGTGCTGGCGGGGTGTGCTGGCGGGGTGGGCTGGCTGGCGCGGTGATCAGCGCGCACCCGCGGCGCGGAGGAACTCCGCGACTTCGTGCTGGTCGCCGTGCACGGCCCATCCGAGCGGCGTGCCGCGCCAGATTGTGTCGGCGACATCGAGCCGCGCCCCGTGCGCCAGCAGCAGGCGGACGACTTCCAGGTGACCGCGCAGCGCCGCGTGGTGGAGCGGCGTGGCGTGGGCGTGGAAGCCCGGAGGGTTGTGTCGGGTCGGATCGACGTCGGTCGTCAGCAACCGGGCCACCACCGCCGTCTGTCCGAGCTGCGCAGAGAGCGCCAGCGCGGCCTGTCGCTGCTCGCTGGTGGACGTCGGCAGCCGGGCTTCCACGTCGTCCAGTCGGCCGAGACCAGCTGCGACGGCCAAGGAATCCGTTGCCGCGCCCCGCTCCACCAACGCGCGTGCCGCCGCGACGTACCCGAACACCAACGCGGTGTGCACCGGACTGGTCCACGTGACATCGCCGACGCGGTCGATCTCCGCACCGGCGTCGACCAGGGTGTGGATCAGCGCCACCTGCACCCCGGCGCGGTGCGGATGTTCGCTCGAGACAAGCAGCGGCAGGGTCGCGCATTCGCCCGCGTACACCCGCGCGAGGGCGTTGGGGTCGGCGCCCGCCTCGAGCAAGCGCTCCGCGATCGCCACGGCATTCGCCGGGGTCCGCTGGCGGAAGCGCTCGACCCCGTTGGCGGCCACGTAGTGCAGCAAAGTCGCGCGGTGCCCAGGGGGATCGAAACTGGTCACGCGGCTGGACCGAGCGTGCACCAGGCTCGGGTCGGCGCGCAGCATTTCATCGAGCGCCGCCCAGTCTCCATCGACAACCGCTTCGACCGCGAACTCGAATGCGCGCACGGGTGAATCGCGCCGGCGGAGTTCCGCGACGAGGTCGGTGAGCGCCGCCCAGTCACGGAAGTCGTAGGATCGCGCGACCGCGAGCAACGCGTCGTCCATGTCGAGCGGAGCCGCTGCGATGACGCACCGATCGAGATCGGCGGGCTTCCAGGGCACCTCCGGGTCGCGAAAGCGCGGGTGGTAGCTGTGGAAGAACCCGGTGCCGTGCGCGTCCCCGGTCTGGTGCGCAGCGAGTATCTCCGCTGCCCACCGTTCGTAGTCGTGCTGCGGTGCGTCCAGCGGAAGGTGGGTGTCCATGGGTGCGAGGCACTCGCCTTGATCGGCGTCAGCGCCCGGCCTCGCGCAGCAACCGTTCCCAGTCGAACGCCGGTCCGGGGTCGGTCTTGTTGCGCTGCACGTGGAAGTGCCCCAACAACCCGCGATGCGCCGCCAGCTGGTCGGGCGACAGGGCGTGGCGCACCAGCGCGCCGCTCGAATCGCGCGGGTAGTCCACCCGCAGCTTGGGGAACACCTCCGACAGCGCCCGCACCAGACGACCGAGCGCGCGGTACTGCTCGGCAGTGAAGTCGTACTGCCACAGCTCCTTCCCCTGGATCACACCGTGCACCAGCTCGCTCCGCGCCGGCCGTGCGATGAAGTCCGCCGTGCGCACCCCGGTGGTCTTCATCCACTTCGGGAAGCGCACCCGCGGCCCACTCGCATCCGCGGTGTACCACGTGCCGAGCATCCGGTGCTTTGGGTTGGGGTAGGCGCCGATGTGGGCGATCTCGATCCCGATCGAACGGTCGTTGGCGACCGTGGCGTGGAAGGCACGCTCGCGCAAGTCGAGCGATTGGTAGATGGTGCCGTCGACGTCGAGCATGAAGTGCACCGACAGCTTGCGTATGTCGTGCAGGACCTTGAAGCACTGGCGGGACGTGCCGCAGACGTCGAAGTGGATCACCATCTGGTCGACGTGGTCCCGCAGCGCCTTCAAGCCGGCGGTGTCCGGGCCGTGCGCGGTCGGCGCGAAACCACTGCGCAGCGCGTAGCGACGTCCGTGGATCACGCGGCGGGAGCCCAACTCGCTCGGGAAGAAAGGCGTCGTCCGGTACGCGTCGTAGCCCTGCTGGTCGTGCCACAGCACCACCGGCGTGCCGGTCGCGAACAGGTGGCCGCACACCTCGAGCTCCTCACCGCGCCGGGCGTTCGCCTCGACCCAGGGAGTGGACACGGGAACGGACGTGGGACGCACCGCCGGACGAGCGGCACAGCCGGTGACACCCAGTAGCAGAGCGACCCACCAGGGCGATGGATGAGAAGGCACGAGGCGGAGGCTACCATCGCCAGCCGCATGCCGCCCCTGTTTGCCAGCATCGAGCTCGCCCGACGCATCGAGGCCGCCGAAACGCGCATGGTCGCGCAGTGCGTGGCGGCGGCCCAGCGGAGCGATCCGCAGTCGAGTGTGTTCCTGCGCGAGTTCGGCGGCGGCATCGCCGCGGCGACGTTCCCCGGTTCGCCGCTCAACAAGGTCGCCGGGCTCGGGTTCGAAGCCGTCCCCGATGCGACGGCATTCGCCGCTGTGGAAGCCGAGTTGCTGGCGCGCTGCGGGGCAGTGCAGGTCGAGCTCGCGCACCTTGCGGAGCCGCAGCTCGGCGCCGAGCTCACCGCGCGCGGCTATCGCCTGTGTGGCTACGAGAATGTGCTCGGACTGCGGCTACCGGTCGATGCGACACCTCTCGCACCCGGCGTCGCGGTGCGCCACGCTGCGGCGGATGAAGCCGAACTCTGGGTGCAGTGCGTGGTCGATGGCTTTGCCGTGCCGGATACCCAGGGGATCGCTTCACACGAGTCGTTCCCGCGCGAACTCGTGGAGCGGGCCTGCCGCGACAGCGCGGCGGCGGGACTCTCGCTCTACGTCGCCACGCGCGACAGTGCCTGGGCCGGTGCCGCGAGCATGCGGCTCGACGACGGGTTGGCGCAGCTGTGCGGTGCGGCGACCCGACTGGAGCACCGCCGGCGCGGCGTGCAGACCGCGCTGCTCGCCCGCCGATTGACCGAGGCTGCCGCGGCAGGGTGCGACCTCGCGGTCATGACCTGCCTGCCGGGCTCGAAGTCGCACCAGAACGCGCAGGCGCGCGGCTTCGAACTGCTCTACACGCGCGCCGTGCTGGTCCTGGAAGCGCGCTGTTGATCGGCCGCGCCGCCCGAAACGCACCCGCTACTGGATGCGGACCAACCCGCCCTGCGTGGTGACGAAGCCGCTGACGAGCGGCTCGTCGGCGGCGAACTGCGTGAACAGTTCCAGACCGCGCAGGGTGTTGTCGTTGGGAATCGGCGCGGGCACCGTCGAGGCACCGGCCGCCATCGGGACGGGGAATCCGATCAGCAGATCGGCATTCTGCCAGCAGTTCGTCGCCGGGGTCGCCGTGCTCAGGTCGAGCGGCAGACGCACCTGCCCAACCGAGGTCTGGCGGTTGCTGAAGCCGAGCACGAAGAACGCGTTGCTGGCAGCCGTGCTGGCGCCGGCCATGGTGACGGCGAACGTGTTGTTGCCGACCGTCGCACCGCCACCCGCGCTGCCGATCACCGGCATCGCCGAGCTGGTCGCGCCGCATGCGCGGCCATACGGCATCAGGTCGCCACCGTAGAACAGCTTCAGCACGTAGCCGCCCGGGCTGACGCTCGCACCGGTCATCGTGTTCGGCGGGTTGTTGTTGCAGGTCGAGTTCTTCGCCGGGTTCACCGTGACCATCAACGGGTCCTTGGCGAAGTCCATCGCGGTGCCGTTACCGCCGCCGCACGCGGTGTTGAACTCGTAGCCGAAGTTCTGCGGGTACAGGTCGACCACCAGCGGGGCAGTCCTCACGAACAGGAACGGCTTGGAGAACGGCACCGTGCAGTTGAACTCCAGCAGCGCGTTGCTGTTCTGCTTGTACATGTCGAACTTGTTGTTGAAGACCTCGGTGAGGTCGTTGCCGTGGTTCGCCGCGTAGTTGGTGCTCGCGGTGGCCAGGGTCAGCGCACTGTGTGACAGCTGGACGCGCAGCTCCTGCCAGGCGCGTTCCTGGACGTTGAGCACCGTAGTGCGGGAGCGGAACGCCATGCCGGTGATCGAGCCGACCGGCACTTGGTTCTGGTCGATGAGCTGCTGGTGCCGGATGTAGGCAGCGTACGAGAACGGCGTGGCGCTGGCGGAGCCGCCGGACTGGGTTGCGTAGGCGCTGGGGACGACGGCGGCCTGGGCCGACAGAACGGAGGAGAGAACCAGGACGCCGAATGTTGCGGTGTGGTGCGAACTCATGGGAACCCTTCGGAGCGTTTGTTGGGGCCACGGGATCGTAGCTGGCGTGCGCTGGACCGGTGAGGACCCCCCTGCCATCCCGCACCTCGGTCGAGACGGTGGTCCGCATGGCCGACGCAGAGCGCGGCGCTCGGGGCGAGCGGTACCGGGCCGCGTCACGGCCCCGCGCACGGTTCGCGGGTCGTCGGGGCCGCGCACGGAATGCGAACTTCCCGCCACAGCCGAGCGCCGCGGAAGGAGCGCGCTGCACCCGCGGGCCGCGCCGCACGATTCGGCCGCAGAGCGGTGGGCAACGGCGTGACTCACCCTTTACCCATGCGACGACGCCACGGTATGGTCGCCCCCTTTCACCCAGCAACCCAAGAGGACCCCGATGGCCCACGAGCTCCCGAAGCTGCCCTACGCCATGGACGCGCTCCAGCCGCACATCTCGGCGGAGACGCTCCAGTTCCACCACGGCAAGCACCACGCCGCATACGTCACCAAACTGAACGCGGCCCTTCCGGGCTCCGGGTTCGAGAACGCCAGCCTGGAGGAGATCATCAAGAAGGCCTCCGGCGGGCTGTTCAACAACGCCGCCCAGACCTGGAACCACACGTTCTACTGGAACTGCCTGAAGCCCAACGGCGGCGGCGAGCCGTCCGGCACCCTGAAGGCCGCGATCGACAGCGCGTTCGGCTCGTTCGCCAGCTTCCAGGAGAAGTTCACCGCCGAGGCGGCGAACCACTTCGGCTCGGGCTGGGCGTGGCTGGTGAAGAACCCGGCGGGCAAGCTGGAGATCTGTTCCACCCATGACGCCGGCAATCCGATGACCAGCGGCCACACCCCGCTGCTCACCTGCGACGTCTGGGAGCACGCCTATTACGTCGACTACCGCAACGCCCGCCCCGACTACATCGGCGCGTTCTGGAAGCTGGTCAACTGGGAGTTCGTCGCCAGCAACCTGTGAACCCCTGCGGCGCGGAGGAGCCGGGCATCCCTCGCACCGATCCCCCGCCTCGCTATCCTGCCGCCCCGTGACCCGCCAAGCGCCAGAGGTCGAACGCGCTTCCGAACAGGGAGAAGGTCCGCCCCCGCCCGCACCCGCGGCGCCGGGATCGCTGGTCCAGCGGGTGGTCGCGCCGCAGTGGGTGCGGCGGATCGCCAACTCGCGCTTGGCGATCCCGGCGGTCGGGCTGCTCAGCTTCCTCGACGCGTGCATCTCGCCGATCCTCCCCGAGGTGATCCTGGTGCCGCTGTGCCTCACCCACCCGGAGCGCCGTTGGTGGTATGCGAGCTGGTGTTCGCTGACCTCGGTGGTCGGCGCGGTGGTCGGCTACTACCTCGGCTTCGGCTTGTGGGAGGCGGGCCTGCGCGAGTTCGCCTTCCGCTGGCTGCCGGGATTCACTCCGAAGGTGTTCGCCGAGGTCAGCGCACACTACGGCAACAACGCGTTCCTGTGGGTGTTCCTGGCCGCCTTCACCCCGCTGCCGTTCAAGATCTTCACGGTCGCCGCCGGAGTGTGCCACGAGCAGGTCGGAGTGTGGACCCTGACCACGGCATCGATCGCCGGCCGGCTGCCACGCTTTCTGCTCGAGGTGGAGCTGATCCATCGGCTGGGCCCGGACGCGATCACGCTGATGGGCCGACACAAGTGGCTGCTGTTGCTGCTCGCGGTGGTCACCGTGGCGGTGATCCTGCTGACTTGACCCGCCGCGATCGGCGCGCCTTTTCCGCAGCGGATCGCCGAGATCGGCGACGGTGCTCACGCCCACCCGGCGGCGGCGGTCTTCACGCGGACGGTCGCAACCACGCGCGTAGCGCGGTCCACAGGGTCCGCGGAACGTCGCTCGGCCGCACCGACGACCGCCCACAGCGGCGCGGGTAGTGGTGCACCCCGTATTCGGCGATGGTGAAGCCGAGCCTGGCGGTGCGCGCCACCAGCTCGGTGTCGACGAAGAAGTCGCGGCTGTCGAACTCCAGTCGGTCGACGACCCGCCGGGTGAACAGCTTGAAGGCGCAGTCGACGTCGCGCACCCGCACGCCGAACCAAACCCGCACCAGCCGGTTGTAGCCGCGGCTGCACACCCGCCGCACCCAGGAGTCGGCCCGCCCCAGGCGGTAGCCGAACACCGCGTCGGCGCCGGCCAACAGCGGCAGCAACCCGGCGAGTTCACGGATGTCGAACTGCGCGTCGGCATCGGTGAAGAACACCAGATCGCCGGACGCTGCATCGAACCCGGTGCGCAGCGCCGCGCCGTAGCCGCGGTTGCCCTCGTGGCGCAGCAACCGCACACAGTCGCTGCGCGCCTGCAGTGCGGCGACCCGCTGCGCCGTGTCGTCGGTCGAGCCATCGTCGACCACGATCACCTCGAACCACGCGAACGTCTCGGTCAGGAACGGCAGCGCCTGTTCGACCACCGACGTGATGCACGCACCCTCGTTGAACGCCGGCAGGATCACCGAGACCGAGGGCAGCATGGCGGCGCTCGTTCAGCGGGGGAAGGCCGCGGCCACACCGCCGTCGACCGTCAACGTCACGCCGGTGGTCACCCGACTACGGTCGGAGGCGAGGAACACCACCGACTCGCCGACGTCCTTGGGCGTGACCTCGATCCCGAGCAGGCTGCGATCGCGGTAGTAGGCGCGCAAACCCGCCGGATCCAACCCGCGGGATTTCATCCGCTCCGGGCCGACTTCCCGCCACAAGCCGCTCTCCACTTGGTCGCCGAACACCGCGTCGGCGTTGATCATGTTCACCCGCACGCCGAGCGGTGCCAGTTCGAGTGCGGCGATCTTGCCCAGCTGATGTTGGCCGGCCTTGCTCGCCGAGTAGGCGCCGAACGCCGCCCCGGGGGCGAACACGTTCTTGCTCGCCTGGACCACCACCGATCCGCCGGTGCCCTGCGCTTCGAACACCCGCGCCGCCTCGCGCAGCACCAGCATGGTGCCGACCAGATTGACGTCGAGCACCCGGTGGAAGTCGTCGAGCTTCATGTCGCGCAGCGTGCTGACGTGGGCGATCCCGGCGTTGGCGACCACCGTGTCGACCCCGCCGAAAGTCCGCACCAGCTCGGCAAAGCCACGGCGCACCGAGCCGGCGTCGGTGACGTCCATGCGCAACGGCAACAGCACCGCGCCGCGGTGCCGCGCGAGCAGCTTGTCGCGCACCTGGTCCAACGTGCTGCCGATGTCGGCCAGCACCACCGCGGCGCCCGCAGCGCACAGCGACTCGCAGACGCCGAACCCGATCGCGCCCGCCGCACCGGTGACCAGCGCCACCTGACCGGCGAGCTCCGGCCCGGCCTTCTTGCCCAGCTTGGCCTGCTCGAGCGACCAGTACTCCATGTCGAACAGCTCGCCGGGGGAAAGTGCGGTGTAGGTACCGATCGCCGCGGCCCGGGCCTTGGCCCGCAGGGTGTGCTCGGCGATGTCGCCGGCGATGTCGGCAGCGGACATGGTGGCGCCGAACGCGATCAGGCCGAGTCCGGCGACCACCACCACGCGCGGGTGGGGATCGAGCATCTTCGGCGGCATCGCGACGCGATCCTTGTGCGCCGCGAAATACTGCGCGTATTGCTCGGCGTACTCGGCAACCCGCGCGCGGCACGCCGCCGGATCTCGCGCCGTCGCCGCGTCGAGGAACAGGTAGCGACCCTTGGTGCGAATGACGTGATCGGGGGTCAGCGGACCTTGTTCGATCAATCGTGCACAGTCGGGATGCAGCGAGAAGGCACGCAGGTCGGGCGCACTGCGCACGCTGGCGATCAGTCGACTCACCCCACCACCCTCGCGCGGTCGCGCGATCGCTCCGCGCACCACCGCGACCGGCAGCGCTGCGTCGAGCGGGTCGTCGGCATCGGTCACCGGTGCGTCCGGCACCGCCACCGTCGTCATGGTGGCACCGCGGATGTGCTCGCTGGCGTGACGCTCTGTCGCGTCCACCAGCTCGATCATGCGCGTGTAGCTGGTGCGGGCGTCGTCGCCGAACGTGAAGATCCCGTGGTGCAGCAGCACGATCCCTTCGATCTTCGGGTTCTCGGCGTAGGCCGCGGCGACCGCCTTCGACAGGGGAAACCCCGGCATGATCCACGGCAGGATCGCCACCCGGTCGCCAAGCGCCGCGCGGATCCGCTCCGCACCGTCCGGCTGATTGGTCAACACCAACACCGCGTCGGCATGCGTGTGGTCGACGAACTTGTGCGGCAACGCGGCGTGCAGCAGCGTCTCGACCGAGGGGTTGGGGGCGGTGGCGTCGAGCATGCGCCGGCGCACCTCGTTCACCATTTGCTCGTCGGTCATCGCATCGAGCTCCAACAACCGTCGTAGCGGCGCGATCTCGACCAGCGGCAGCCCGGGCGGCTCGAGGAATGCGAGATCCCAGCCGCTGCCCTTCACCGCGAGCACCTCGAGCTGGTCGCCACACAGATCACGGGCGGTGGTCTTCACCGACGTGTTGCCGCCGCCGTGCAGCACCAGGCCGGGGTCGCGACCGATCAGCCGGGAGGTGTAGACCCGCAGGGCGACGTCCTCGCCATGGGTTGCGGCGTAGAGATCGACCATCTGCCGGGCTTCGGCGTCGTTCCAGAGATCTTGAACCATCGCTCGGGAAGATAGCCGCGGGTCCCGGGTGTGCGGGCGGCGAATCGGGTTCCCTGCCCGCCACTCCGGACGCGGGGTGCAGAAACCCGGCCCGGAGACGAACTGTCGTCCCGGTCGGTCGCGAACGGCCCCGGCTTGCCCCCACGCCCCGTGCTCGACCGATCGCGGCCAAGGCCGCACCCAACGACTTGGGTGGGCGCGGCGCGGCGCGCCGCCATGAGGCCTGGGCCACTTGCTTGCTGGAGCCTCCGGGGACTGCATGCCAGCGAAACAGCTGCCACGTGTCATGGGAGGTACAGACGAATCTCCGCGTACCGACACGATCCGCGGCCCCTGCAGCTCAGGGCGTTCGCGTCTCGCGCAGCCAGCGCAGCAGCTCGGCCATGTCGGCGGGAATGGGCGCCTCGAACACCATGGGTTCCCGCGTGAACGGGTGGACCACCTCGAGGCGGTGGGCGTGCAGGCACTGCCGACCGGGATCGGGAGCATCCTGCGGGAGCACGGCGTGCAGGTGCACGCGCGAGCGATACGCGGCGTCCCCTACCAGGCTGTGGCCGATGCTCGTCAGGTGGACACGGATCTGGTGGGTTCGGCCGGTCTTCGGCCAGCAGGCGAAATGCGTGAAGCCGCGGAAGCGCTCGCGCACCTCGTAGTAGGTCGAGGCCTCCCGTCCGCCGAGGGCCACGTCGTCCACCACCACCATGCGGTCACCCTTGTTCGGATGCTGCGCGATGGCACGGTCGAGGTAGCCGGAGTCGAACCGCGCCTCGCCGAAAGCGATCGCGCGGTACTCCTTGTGCACGCGGCGGGCGCGGAACTCACCCTTGAGGAAGTGGTACGCCTCCTCGGTCTTCGCCAACACCATCACTCCCGTGGTGTCCCGGTCCAGCCGGTGCACGATGCCCGGGCGGTCCGCACCACCGACTTCGGTGAGCGACGGGCAGCGCCGTTTGGCCCAACTCGACACTGCGGCACCGTTCCACGCCCCGGGGCGCGGGGGGTGCGCCACCATCCCGGCCGGCTTGTCCACGACCAGCAGGAACGGGTCCTCGAACAAGACCTGCGGCGGGGTGACCGGAGCGTCGACGGACTCGACGCCAGCGACCCCGCGCTCCGCCCCTTCCTCGAGTACCGGGGTGAAGCGCACCCATTGGCCCGGCACCAGAGTCTGCCCGGGCTTCGCCGGGGCGCCGTCGACCGACACCCTACCCGCGACCACCAGCTCCTTGGCTCGACGGCGCAAGCCGATCTCCGGTTGCCGGGTCAGGAACACGTCGAGGCGAACTCCCGCGGACGTCGCGTCGACCTGCCGCAGGACGGCACTCGGATCATCTGGCTGGTTGCTGCCCACGGCGAAGAGTCGTACCCGATCCTCCGGAGTTTCCACGCATGCGTGTGGAGACTCGCTGCGGCAGACCGCGGAACACCGGATCGCCCGCGCGCGGGGCTGTGGACAAAGCTCCGGGGCAACGCTGAGCCCCACTGCATGGGAGCCACAGTGCAAGTTTCCACAGCGACCGTGGAAAGCCGGGACAACTTTCCCCATGCTTTCCACATCCGGATCCGCCTCGGTCACGGCGGCCGAGGTGTGCGCGATGATCGAATCGATGGGCGGTAGGGTCGACCAACCGCTGGGCTCGGGTGCGGCGGCGTTGGACTCGACGAGGGCGAGGCCGAGTTCGGGATTCTCGGTCGACGCCGCGCGCCGTGAGCGACCGCGGGTCTTGGTCGTGGATGACGACCTCGGGGTGCTGCATTCGCTCTGCGGAATCCTCGAGGGCGCGGGCTTCGAGGTGGTGCCGTTCAGCGCGGCCGCCGAAGCCTGCACCTGCCTGCTGCGGGAGGCGTTCGACCTGGTGGTCTCGGACCTGTACCTCGATTCCGATCTGCTGGGCTACGACGTGGCCGCGGCGGCGCGTGGGCGCGAACCGGCCATCCCGGTAATCCTGCTCACCGGCCGACCGAGCTTTGGCGGTGCGCAGGAAGCGGTCCGTTCCCAAGTCAGCGAGATCGTGGTCAAGCCGGTCGAGCCGCTCAGCCTCATCGCGGCTTGCCGCCATGCCATCGCCACGGCGCGCAACGAGCGACGACAGCGCCGGCTCGAGGCGCAGAACCGGGTGCTCGCCAGTGTGCTTCCGCGGGCGATCGAGGCCAAGGACCCGACCACTAGCGGTCACGCGGAGCGGGTCGTGTGCTACACGGACACGTTGGCCGCGCGGTGCCACGTCAGCGAGTCGGACCGCGCCAAGCTGCGCCTCGCGAGCCTGCTGCACGATGTCGGCAAGATCGGCATCCCGGAGTCGATCCTCACCAAGCGCGGCTCCCTGACGGCCGAGGAACGCGGGGTGATCGAGGAGCATCCGGAGATGGGCCGCCAGATCCTCGAGCCCCTCGAGGACAGCGAAGAGGTCCGCACCTGGGTCTACCAACACCACGAGCGCTGGGACGGCCAGGGCTACCCGAACCGACTCAAGGGCGACGAGGTAGCTCTCCCCGGGCGGATCCTGATCCTCGCGGAGGTGTACGACGCACTGGCCGAGGTCCGGTCGTACAAGCCCGCGTGGGAGAACCACCGGATCGTCGAGTTCTTCCGCGCGCAGGCTGGCAGCCACTTCGAACCGGACCTCGCCCACATGGTCGCCGATGGCCTCGAGCGGCAGGGCTCGCGATTCTTCGCTGCGGCGCCCGGCATGCTGTTCTGAAGCCAACCCGCCCGCGGGCGGTGGCTCGGAGCGCGGCGCTCGAGGTTCCGGGACTGGAAGCCTTGGCACTGCGGGGCTTCGTGCGCCGCGAACGAACGGAGCGTGCCCGCGCAGGCGAGGAGCGGACGCCTACCTGCGGACTTCGTGGCGCAGGGCCACCATACCGTTGTCGTACGCCTTGACCTCGACGAGGTGCAGCGCGACATCGTGGTCGAGCCCTTCGAAGAAGGGAATCCCGTCGCCGATCAGGATCGGGACGACCGAGTAGCGAACCTCGTCGGCGAGCCCCGAGCGCAGGCACTCCCCCGAGACCACACCGCCGCCGACGAACCAGATGCTGCGGAAGCGGGGCCGCAGGCGCTCGTTCACCAGCGACGCGAGACTTCCGGAGCAGAACTCGACGGTCTCGCGGTGCCGCGGCAACACACGCGTCGTGAGCACGAACGTCGGCTTGTCGCCGTACGCCCAGCCATGCCCCTGCTCTGCGAAGCCGAGCGCGGTCCTATCGCGGCCAAGGCCGCACCCAAGGGCTTGGGTGAGCGCGGCGCTGGGCGCCGCCATGAGGCCTTGGCCGCTTGCTCATTGGAGCTTCCGGTACCGCTGCCCGCTGGAGAAACAGCCGCCCAGGTGCCTTGGAAGGTTCCGGAGATTCTCGGCGTGCCGGCACGATCCGCGGCCCCTGCAGCTCAGGGGTCCGCGAACCCATGACGTAGCAGTCGATGGTCTGCAAGAACTCGGCGACGAACTCCGGGTCCATCGTCGCTCCGCCCTCGAAGTGATCGCTGGTGTCGAGCCAGTCGACGCGACCGTCTCGTCGCGCGATGTAGCCGTCGAGACTGGCCACCATGTGGATGGTGACGCACGAGGTCGGGCGCGGCACGGTCAAGGCAGGTGATTCCTCCCGCGCGTGGAATCTCCACGGTTCGCGGCATCGGTCGGGGAGCCACGCGATCCGCTCGGGAGAACGGCGCCGACGCGGCCGGTGGTGTCGTGTACGGGCGAGGCGCTATGGACCGCGAGCGGCCGCAGCGCCGGCGACATGAGCTGAACGGCGGCGGATCGTACCGGTACGAGGAGATTCTCGGGCACCTTCCAAGACACCTGGCCAGCTGTTTCTCCATCGGGCAGCGGCACCCGTGGCCTCATGGCGGCGTGCGGCGCCGCGGTCACCCAGAACCTTGGGCGCGGCCTTGGCCGCGATAGGTGGTGAACCTCGGCGAGACACCGAAGGATCGAGACGTCATGCCGCGACCGGGGAGGACGCCACAGCCTTCTCGAGGTCGATTCGCCCGCCCACACACCCCCCGCGGTGACGCCGCGGCGAGTCGGACCAGGTCGGTTGCGACGCTCGGTCCGAGCCCAAGCAAAGGTCGTACCCGGGTTCTGTGCACACTCTCTGCACATCCGGCGGCGCGAGGACCGGGCGACACCAGGACCCTTGGCACCGCTCCGCGCCGCCGTTAGCCTGGCTGAACCTGGCCGCGCCCGCGGCACCGCCCTGTGGCCGCCCCGCGGCACTCTTCTGCGACCGACTTGCTCCCCCGATCGCGTTGCACGAGACAACCCCGAGCTGAGACTATGCGTCGACCCCTGACCAGCTACGGCCCTCCCCGCACCCTCGAACTGACAGCTCCCGCACTGTGCGCACTCGCACTGCTCGTCGCGAGCAATGCGTGTCCCGCGCAAGTCAGTTCGACCCACGTGGCGACGGACCACGACCGCGCTCCCCCGCCCGCCGAGCAGACCTGGCCGACCTCGCTCTTGCTGGTCGGCACTGCTGGTCAGCCCGCGAAGGTCCCGATGGGTCTCGACGCGAAGGCAGCGCTGAAGCTGGCCAACACGTTCTATCCGCACAACGAGCGGCTCGCGCTGCGCCTGCTCCGCAACGTGCGAACCGAACTCGGCGAGCACGAGAAACTGGTCGAGCCGTTCTACCTCGGCAAGTATCCGATCACCAACGAGCAGTACCAGCGGTTCGTCAAAGCGACCGGAGCGCGCTTCCCGTTCCACTGGTGGAAGGACGGTGCCCGCGAGGACTACCTGTCGCACCGGGAGAAGTGGATCGCCGCGTTCCCCAAGCTGCGCGCCGACGACCGCGTCAACGCGCCGCTCTACTACTGGGAGCAGAGCTGGAACACCGCGAAGCTCAAGTACGAGATCCCGAAGGGCCAGGAGAAGTTCCCCGTGACCTTCGTGTCGTGGCGGGACGCGCTGCGCTTCGCCGCGTGGGCCGGAATGCGCTTGCCGACCGAGCCCGAGTGGACACTGGCGGCCAATGGCGGTGAGCGCAAGGAGTTCGTGTTCGGCAACGAATGGGACGAGAAGGTGCTCGGCGAACTCAAGATGTCCGACCTGCGCGACATCAAGCTCAAGCCGGTCGGAGCGATGGGCCCGAGAGCTCGCGGACCGTTCGGGCACGAGGACATGGTCGGGCAGGTCTGGGAGTGGGTGATCCCGCTCGGCTATGCACCGCAAGCCGAGAAGAAGCTGTTCGAGAAGCAGGACCAGGCGCTGCGCCGCGACAAGAAGCTCGGCAAGCGGCTGCCCGACGCCCAGTTCCGTCCGGAGTCCGCGATCGCCAAGGGCGGCAGTTTCTTCACGTTCTCCAACAAGGACTTCGTGCAAGCGCGCATCAACTGCCGCGCGCCGCTGGCCGTCGAACAGACCATGGAGGGTCTGGGGTTCCGCGTCGCCAAGACCAAGCGTGCGGCGTACGACACCTCGATGTCGGTGCTGAAGCTCAACTTCCCGAGTTGGTTGTCGTCCAACAAGGAAACGGTGCTGGGCGAGCAGGCCGGCATCGAGCGCTACGAACTCGAGTCCGGCGGCGAGATCATCGCCAACTACCACGCGATCTCGGTGGTTCCGATCAGCTACGCTTCCGACCACAAGAACCCGACCACTCCGCTGCTGCAGTCGAGCAGCCAGCACAAGCCGCTGGAACTCGCGGTGCTGATCACCACCGAGGAGCTCGCCGCCCCGGAAGCGAAGCCCGGCGTCTACGGGCTGTTCCTGCGCTGCGCGGGGGTGCCGGAGGACCTGCGCCGTGCGGTCCAGGAAGGCCACCGCGAGCTCGCCGCCGAGGCGGCGGCCAAGGCGCGCGCCGACAAGGAACGGGCCAAGGAAGAGAAGCTGTCCGAGACGCAGAAGAAGCGGCTCGAGGAGAAGCGCAAGGCAGCGGAAGAGAAGCGCAAGGCGGCGGAAGAGAAGAAGAAGCAGAGCGCGGCCAGCAAGAAGCCGACCAAGAAGGGCACGGATCTGACCTGGGAACAGGTGGTACGCCACTACGGCTACACGCGGGAAGAGGTGCGCGACACCCGCCCCGACGAGTTGCTGCGCCACGTCTACCTCCACCACACCGGCCTGTCGAAGGAGCAGGAGAAGACCATCGGAGCGCGCTTCAAGGTGAGCACCGAGAAGAACCTGCTGCTGTTGCGCACGATCACCGGGCAGTGGATCTCCGCCACGCCGACCAAGGAAGCCCTGGCGTCGATTGGGGCCAGTCAGCCACCGACCTCCGTCGAGCTGAAGGGCTCGAACGTCCGGTTGAGCTTCCCCGTCCCCAAGAACCCCCGCGAGGCGTCGCGGCGGGAGCGCCGTGGTCGGCAGTGCCTGTCGATCAAGCTCGAGCTGAAGCTCCGCAACAACTGGTAATGCAGATCAACGACCAGGCCACCAGGGCCTTCTCCCACCAGGACTACACCCCCGCGCAGCGCATCGAGGGCGTCGAGATCGCCGAACTGAAGCGCTTCAACGACGATGGCGGGGCGATCACCGAGCTCGGGCGGCTGACCGCGGGGATGCACGCGGAGCTGGCGGGCTTCGAGGTGAAGCAAGTCAACTACAGCGAGGTCGAGCCGGGCGCCGTCAAGGCGTACCATCTGCACCACCGCCAGACCGACGTCTGGTACGTGCCGCCCCACGACAAGCTGCTGTTGGTGCTGCACGACTGCCGGAAGGGCTCCCCGAGCGAAGGCCGCACGATGCGTTTCGTGCTCGGCGACGGTCGCAACCGGTTGGTTCGCATTCCGCCCGGCGTGGCCCACGGCACCAAGAACCTGGCGGCGAGCATGGGGCGGATCATCTACATGGTCGACGTGCAGTTCTCGCCCACCCCGGGCGAGTGCGACGAGGGCCGCCTGCCGTGGGATTTCCTCGGCGCGGAGATCTGGGACGTCGTCAAGGGCTGATGCGGAAGAGCCGCACGCCGTAGGCTTCCAACGCGTCGCGGAACACCCCGCCCTGCACGGTGAGCCGGCGCGACTCGCCGAGCACCTCGACCCGCGCTCGCTGGTACCCGCGCCCGCGCAACTCCACCTCCAATCGGGTCGCGGCAGGGCGCATTCCGACGCAGAACACGTACAGCGCGCCGCCGTGCCGCTTGGCGACCGACGCCACCGGGACGGCGCGGTCGGTGCTGCGCACGTTCACCGCGTCGGGCACCGCCTCGGCGTGCAACACGGGGGCGAGCGAACGGATGCGCGCGTTGATCCGGGTGAGCGCAGGAAGCAGCACCGGGTCGCGGAGCACGGCCGCTGGCACGACCTTCGGCTCGAGCTGATGCACGAAGTAGACCAGTCCCCGAGCGCCGTGGATCAGCGCCATCCACACCTCCGCGCGCAGCTGTTCGGGGCGCAGTGGCTGGCCGGCGCAGATGCTGGCCGCCTCGATGCAACTCCACACCGGTTTGCGGTCGGCGGCGAAGCGACGCATGCGGGTCACTCCGTGCGCGACGAACCACAGCTTGTCGCGCACGATGCGTGACCGGTGGGCGACCGGATAGATGTCGCAGGACGCAAGGTCGCATCCCTCGAGGTAGCGCGGGTAGTCCTCCGGGTGCCCGGAACGGCTGCCGCGCCCCCACCAACCGTCCCACGCCGCGCCTTGGCCGAGTTGCAGGAGCACCGGACGCGAAGGGTCGGCCGCACGCATCACGCGGTAGCGTGCGACCACGTCTTTCGGCGCGACGGGCGGCCCGAACCCACTGGCGATCCGCTGCGCGTTGTCGGGCTCGTCGTCGTGCATCCACCCGACGATGCTCGAGCTGGCGAGGTGCCGCAATCCGACCTCGTTCTGCGCACAGATCACGCGCATTCCGGCGCCGGCCAGCCGCCCGAGCTGCTCCCCGGTCGGTCCCTTCCACAGTCCGACGAACAGGTTGATGCCAGCCGCGCGGTAGCGGACCGCGAACGCGGGGTCCTGCAGCCAGACCCCGAGCGGGAAGAACGCGGGGTCGGTGGGCAACCCGCGCGACGGTGTGGTCGGCGGCGCCGGGGGGCGCTCAGGGGGCACGCGGCTCGGCACCTGCGCAGGCAGCACCGCGGCAGCGATCCACACCGCAGTCGCCCACACCCTGGCCGGCATCCACTGCACGCCGCGCATCTCAGCAGTCCCGCAACGCCTCGTCCAACCCGCGGCCAGGACTCCAGTCACCCACCAACGACACGTCCTTGGGTCGCCGCGGATCATCCGAGTGCCCGGCGCTGAACTCCGCGACGTCGAGCCCCACCGCCGCGCAGAACCGCTCGGCCAACGCATAGCGCGACACGCGCTCGTGACCACCTAGGTGCCGAATGCCACGCACCGCAGAGTCGAGCAACAGGTCGGCGATCCCGCGCGCCGCGTCCGCAACGTGCAGCGGGGTGCGGTACTCGTCGACGAACAACGCGATCTTCTCCTTACGACCCACCGCGCCACGGAGCATGTCGGTCGCCCCGCGGCGACCATCGAAGCTCGGGCCGAACAACAGGGGAACGCGAACGACCAAACGATCGCCCGACGGCAACCGCTCGCCTTCCGCCTTGCTCAAGCCGTACACGCTCAGCGGCCGCAGCGGCGCGGCCGCGCGGTACGGGGCGGCGTCCCCGGCGAACACCAGATCGGTCGAGACCTGCAGGAAACGCACCCCGCAAGCACCCGCGAGCACCTGCGGCGCACGGCCGTTGATCCGCACCGCGTCAGTCGGGTTCTGCTGGCAGGCCGCCATCGACGACATCGCCGCACAGTTGACCACCGCGTCGACCCGTGCGTCGCGGAGCGCGGCGGCCAGGGCCTCGCCATCGCCGAGGTCGAACCCGAACTCCACCCCGGCGCCGGACGAGCTGGCGCGCAGCACCTCGAGATCGCGCCCGCGCAACTCGTCCGCCAAGTAGCGCCCCAGGTAACCGGTCGCGCCGGTGAGCAACACGCGGGTCCCACCCATGCTGCGGAGCATGCGCCTCGGGTCGCGATCCGTCCAGACGGGTCCGTGCTTCGCCCAGTAGCCCCACCTGCATACACTGCATCGACCGTGGCCGAACACCGCCGATCCGAGCCGTCTTGCCTGCGCCGCGCATCCTGATCATCGCCAACCCGATCGCTGGCGGACACCGCGGCAGCAAGGTCTCTCCGCTGCTGCGCGAGGCCCTGGTCGAACGGGGCGCCGCGGCGGAGATCGCCTACACCGCGGCGAGTGGCGACGCCGAGCGGCGTGCCGCCGCAATGGGACCGGGCGAGTTCGACGCGGTGGTCGCGGTGGGCGGCGACGGCACGCTGAACGAAGTGGTGAATGGGCTATCGGACCTGACCACGCCGCTCACCGTGCTGCCGATGGGCACTGGCAACGTGCTGGCGCGCGCGCTGCACCTGCCGCGACAACCGGCGCAACTCGCCGACATGCTGCTCGACGGCGCGGTGTGCCGGGCGGCGGTGGGAGTGGCCAACGGGCGGCGGTTCTTGCAGTTCTGCAGCGCCGGACTCGATGCGCGGATGGTCGCGCGGCTCGAGGCGGCGGGATCCCGGACGCTGGGTCGGCGGAAGTGGCTCGGGCCGATCCTGCACACCATCCGCCACTGGCCCACCGAACGCGTGTCGTTCACTACCGCCGAAGGGGAGCAGCACCGCGATCTCGGCAGCGTGTTGGTGACCCGCATCGACAACTACGCGACCATTCTCAAGCTGCCCGGCGAGATCGCGATCGACGACGGCGTGCTGCACGTGTTCGGCTTCCCGCAGCGAACCCGCTTCCAGTTCGCACGCGCCACGCTGCGTGCTCTGTTCCGCCGCCTGCGCCCGGGCCGCGACGTCGTGCACTGCGCCACCCGGGGGTTGCGAATCGACGGCGAAGGCGGACCCTGGCAGCTCGACGGGGACGTCGGTGGGCGGCTGCCGCTCGACATCACGGTCCTGCCCACACCAGCGCACCTGCTGGTGCCACGCCGCGACCCGGCCACACCGCGCTGATCGGCGCGCGGCGCGGCTTTCCCGGGTGGCCGCAGCACGGCACGGGTCCGCCGACTACACTCCGCGGGTGCCCGAGCTGACCCGAGCCGTTCCTGTCGGACCCGTCACTTTCGGTGGCGGCGCACCCCTGGCGTTGATCGCCGGCCCCTGCGTGATCGAGGGGCGCGAACACACGCTGCGCCACGCCGAGCAGCTGCGGCGTATCTGTGCGGCGACCGGCGTCCCGTTGGTGTTCAAGAGCAGCTTCGACAAGGCGAACCGCACCTCGCTGCACGGCTTTCGCGGCCCGGGGCTCGACGAGGGGTTGACGATCCTCGACGAAGTACGCCGCGAACTCGACCTCCCGGTGTTGACCGACGTGCACACCGAGGAACAGGCCGCAGCAGCGGGCGAGGTGGTCGACATCCTGCAGATTCCGGCATTCCTGTGCCGGCAGACCGACCTGCTGCTCGCCGCGGCGCGCACCGGCAGGACGGTAAACGTGAAGAAAGGGCAGTTTCTCGCCCCCGAAGACATGGCGAACATCGTCGTCAAGCTGCGCGACGGCGGCGGCACCGAGCGGGTGCTGTTGACCGACCGCGGCACCAGCTTCGGCTACCGCACGCTGGTGGTCGACTTCGCCGGCTTCCCGACGATGCGCGCGACCGGCCAACCACTGGTGTTCGACGCCACGCACGCGGTGCAGCGGCCCGGCGGTGCCGGCACCTCGACCGGCGGCGACCGCAGCCGAGTACCCTATTTGGCGCGGGCGGCGGTGGCCTGCGGAGTGGACGGGTTGTTCGTCGAAGTGCACGAGGATCCGGACCGCGCCCCCTCCGACGGGCCGAACATGCTGCGACTCGACTCCCTGGAAGCGCTGCTGCGCCAACTGGTGGCGATCCGCGCAGCGCTCGACAACTGAGCCGGTGGGCGCGTGACCGACCACGACTTCGGCTTCCGCACCGACTTCTACACGTTCTCCCCGCAGACGCTGGCCGAGGAGCTGGCCGATTTCGAGATCCGGCGCGAGGTCGGCAAGGGATCGATGGGGATCGTCTACGAGGCGATCCGCAAGCGTGACGGGCAGCGTGTGGCACTCAAGGTGCTCCCGCCGAGCCTGACGCTCACCGACCGCGCCCTGGCCCGCTTCGCCAAGGAAGGCGAACTGATGTCGCGGATCGAGCATCCGAGCATCGTGCGGGTGCTCGAGCACGGGCGCCGCGGGCGGTTGCACTACTTCGTGATGGAATTCGTCGACGGCACCACGCTGCAGGAACGCGTTCAGGTCGGGCCGTTGCCGGTGCGCCACGCGGCGGAGATCGGTGCCACGCTCGGCGACGCGCTGCAGTTCGCGCACGACCACGGCGTCGTGCACCGCGACATCAAGCCGGGCAACGTGATCCTCGCCGCGGACGGTCGCGTGGTGATCACCGACTTCGGGCTGGCACGAGAGACCGGCACCGGCTCGTTCACCGAGAGCGGTGCGATCGTCGGCACACCGATGTACATGGCCCCGGAGCAGATTCTCGGACACCGCACCGACGTCGACACGCGCGCCGACGTGTACGGACTCGGTGCGACCCTGTTCGAGCTGCTGTGCGGCCGCCCGCCGTTCGTCGCACCCACCGCCCAGGCGGTGCTTCGCGCAGTGCTCGACCAGGAGCCACCCCGACCGACCAGATTGCGGCACGACGTGCCCGAGGCACTCGAGGCGATCGTGCTGCGCGCGCTCGAGAAACGCCCGACCCAACGCTACGGCTCGGCGCTGGACATGGCGGACGACTTGCGACGGTTCCTCGCCGGGGAGCGGGTTCTGGCACGCAAGCCCACCGCGCTGGGCAAGGCGCTGCGCGCGGTGCGCCGCCACCCGATGCGCGCTGCGCTGTTGGCGGTGCTCGGCACGGTGGCGACCGCCGCGGTGATGCTGCACTACGACCGCCGGGTCATTCGCATCGAACGCCTGCTCAAGCAGGCGGAACTCAGCTACACGAAGGCGATCTCCCAACCGATCCACGGTTTCCGCCGCGCGAGTGCGGAGGAGCGGCGCAACGAACTGGTGGAAGCCGAGCGCCTGACATCGGAGGTTCTGGCGGTGGACCCGAACAACCGACGCGCGCGGCTCACCCGGGCCAGGGTCCGCCACAGCCAACGGGATTGGCCCGGCGCGCTGGCCGACTTCGACGCGACACTGGCCGACCTCGACGCCGCCGCGGAGTTGCTCGGCACATCGCGGGAAGACTTGCTGATCGAGCGCATCGCCACCCTGCAGCAGATCCCGAGCCCACAGGGTCGCCGCCGCCTGATGGGCGACCTACGCGCCTTGCTGGAGCTCGACCGGAGCACCACGACCCGCTGCTTGGTCGCGGATTCCCTGCTGCGCATGGCGGCGGGCATCACGCCGGGTCCGGCCCGCGCCAACGTGCTCGACCGGGCCCGCGAACTGCTCGACGGAATCGAGGAGCCGAGCGGCTCGGCAGCAATCGCCCGGGCGGAGTTGCTCGAGCTGGGCGGCCAGACGGCAGCGGCCCGGGCCGCGGCGCGAACTGCGTGTATCGAGTTCCACTACGACGCCCAGGTGCACGCACAAGCGGCGCGGATCTTCCGGCGGGTCGGCGACCACGACGCGGCCCGTACCGAAGAGAACATGGCGCGGCTGCTGCGGGGGGACGATGCGGTCGCCCCTCCGCAGCAACCGCCGGACACGCGACCTGACGCCGCCGGCGTGGACACACAGGAGCTGCGCACGATGCTCGAGGACCTGGGCCGCTTGTTCGGCTCGGCCGGAGCGGGAGCCAAACCTGCGGCCAAGGGGGCGGAACGCAAAGGCGAGCCCGCACCCCGTTCCAGCGGGCGGGATCCGGCGCGCCGCTGAACCGTCCCCGCAGGGTCGCGGGTTTTTTCCTGTCCGAGCCGGCGCGCGACCGACCCGCCGACAACAAGCGCTACCTGCGATCCCCGCAGGGAAACGCCGGACGGATGGTCCGTTCGGCAAACCAGGAGTCGGACCATCAGGCAGGGGGCCCGGCTTCTGGTTTTTTTTCGTACGCGCCCCAGCCGGCGTGGCACAGAAAAAACCCGGTTTCCTCCGTCCGTTCACGGCGCTCGCGACACTCCCCGGGTCGGTATCGATCGGTTAGCATCGTCCGGTCGGCTCCCCCCCACCACACGACCGAGAGCCATGCGCGCACTCTGCCCCGCTTTCGCCATCGCCTCGCTGCTCTGCGCCGCGATTCCGGCCCAGACGCCCGGAGCGGCGATCCAGGGTCAGGTCCCCGGCTACCCGACGGATCTGGCGATGGACGGGTTCGCGCCGTTCGTCGACAGCGCCGGCGCGCCGCTGCGCGTCGCCGCGAAGGCCGTGGGCATCGCCGACCTCGACGGCGACCACAATCCCGACGTGTGGTTCCTCGGCGACGGCGCGCAGACCGGCGAGGTCGCGGTCCGGCTGGCCAACTCGGCCGGCCTCGGTCGGTTCCACCGCCGCGACTCGATGAAGTCGAGTTCCTTCGTGACCGGCGCGACCTTCCACACGAGCTCGCTGGGCGTCGACCAGCTGCTGATGGTCGATCCGAACAGCGACCAGCTTTCGCTCCTGAACTGGTACCCCCGCGTGCCCAAGGGCGACCCGCGCGACGGCTACCTCGGCGGCGGCCCGAGCGGCTGGAAGACCGGTACCGGCGTGTACGAGATCGTGACCGCGGATGTCGACCGGAACGGCCACGACGAGATCCTGGTGCTGCGCAGCCTGCCCAACAACGGCACCGAGGTGATCAAGCTGGTGATGGGCACGGTGAAGAACACCTACCTGTCGGTCGACAGCACCGTCTCCGTGGTGCTCCCGGTCCGACTCGAGATGCTGCAGGTGCTCGACGTCGACGGTGACCGCCAGGCCGACTTCGCGGCGCACGCCCCGGGCTACGGCGTCGTGACGTTCCGCGACTCCGGGCAGGGCAGCTTCGTGTTCGACCGATTCCTCCCGTTCGCCGCCAACACCGTGGTGGACCTGGCCGCCGGTGATCTCGACCTGAACCGCTGCGACGACCTGGCCATCTGCTTGCGCAACGGCGTGATCGTGCTCCGCCACCACCCGGTCGGCAACCCGGACTTCCCATCGGGATTCGACTACCAGGTGTTCCCGAACCCGGCCGGCGTCGGCAACCTCGCTACCTGTCGCATCCTCGACGGCAATGGACGCGGCACCGGCGGCGGACTCCTCCTCGGGTTCCCGGCCGATGGCTCGGGCGTGGTCGCGCACCCGGGCGACCCGCAGCAGTTCGGCAGTTCCGAACCGTGGGTCCAGCCGGCTCCCGCCGACCTCAGCGGACCCGGTCCGCTCGGTCGCTTCGTCTTGGTCGGCGACTTCGACAACGACCACGACCCGGACGTGCTGCTGCAGGCCCCCTCGGGCAAGGAATGGCTGCCGCTGCGCAACCCGACGGTGTCCTTCGCACCGCTGGCGATCGCCGACGAGCCAGCGAAGATCCCCGCACCCCAGGGTGAGGGCACGCACCTCAACGTGACCGTGACCGTCCCACAGGCGCTGGTCGACGAGGGCGTACTGTTCCTCGAAGTCGGCGCCTACGTCGTCGATCCGGAGAGTTCGAACGAGAACGATCCGGAGTACCTGTACTGGGGTCGACTCACCCCACCGATCGACCCGAACACCAACACCGTGTCGTTCGGGGTGTACTACCAGACCGACATGGCGGCGTGGGACCAGTTGCGCCGCGACTTCAAGAAGTACCGTCATATCGGCGGCGGCGCGAAGTACGTCTACCCGCCGGAGAAGTACGAGACCATGCGCGGCGGACCCGGGCAGTTCTTCACCCTGCACGGTGTCGACCGCAGCAAGCGCTTCGAATCCTCGACGGGGGATCCCCTGCCGCCGAAGAAGGGCGGCTCGACGTTGGGCGGCAAGTGGAAACTCAAGGCCCGACCGCCGAGCTTGAAGGGCGACGTCGAACTCCTCCCCTGGGAGTAGTTCGACCGCGCGGTGCTGCCGAGCTTTTCGACAGCCGCGGAAGAACGCCTCAAGAAGTACCCGGCTAGCACTCGAACTGTCGATTGGCACGGCACCCGCTTCCAGGAGTGCCGGCCAAGGGGACAGATGAGCGGACACGACGCATGCGGGCCCGGCGGCGCCGACCCGGACGGGATCCGGGGCGGAATCGTTGCACGCCTCGAGGTCCTCGGGTTGTTCAGCGAGCCGGAGATGGCCCGCGGGATGCTCGAGTTGTTTCGCAGCAGCTGTAGCGAGCTTCTGGAGAGCATCGCGCAGGCGGTTGGTAGCGGCGCTGCCGAGCCGTGTCGCACCGCGGCACACACGCTGAAGGGCACCGCCCGCAACCTGGGCGCGGACCACTTGGGCGACCTGGCGTTCGCCCTCGAACAGTGCGGCGGCACCGCGGACTTCGCCGCAGCCGCAGCACAACTGGACGAGGCAAGGGCCGAGCACCAACGGGTCGAGGCGGTGCTCGCGCAGTTGGACGCCGAGCTGGGGCAGTCGTCATGACCAGGTCGACGGTGGCCTTCGTTCTCAGCCTGCTGGTCGGCGCGGGGTCGGCGACGCGCGGGGACGGCGGCACCGCCCCATGCCCACCCGTCCACCGGCACATCGACGAGCCGACGTCGGCACGGCGCACGCAACCGCCAACGAAACACCGCACGCTCCCGGTCCCCCACCACATCGGCGTGAGCCTACCAAGCCACGTGGCGGCCGTCGCGGCAGAGCAGGCTGGCACCATCGTCGCCGTGCCGGTGAGCGAGGGCGACATCGTCAAGGAGGGCCAGATCCTGTTCCGACTCAGCAGCGAGCTCCAGCAGCTGCGGGTCGATCGGCTGATGGCACTGACCCAGTCCGACCTGTCGGTGCGCCGCGCACTGGCCGCGTTCAAGCACTCGGCACGGCTCAAGGACCGCCTCGAGCAGCTGTCGCGCAAGCAGATCACCAGCGACGCCGAGGTGCAGGACCGCGAGCTCGAGACGATGCTCGCCAGCCTGAAGTACGAGCAGTCGCGTCTCGATCAGACGCTGATGCAGAACGAGTTGGCGCAGGCGAAGGTGCTGCTCGAACAGCGGACGGTGCACAGCCCGATCTCCGGTGTCGTCACCCAGCAACACAAGACCCGCGGGGAGACCACCGAGAAGCTCGTGCCGGTGATCGAGGTCTCGCAACTCGACCCGCTGTGGGTGGAGTTCGAGTGCCCGGTGGCCGACAAGGACAAGTTCACGCCGGGGGTAGCAGTAGACCTACGTCCCGCTGCGCGCCCGACGGACGTGCGGCGCGGCAAGGTCGTCTACGCGTCGATGCGTGCCAATCCGTCGAGCCACACCTTCCGGGTCCGAATCGCCACCCCGAACCAGGGGCACACTTGGAAGGCCGGCCTCAAGATGTGGGTCGAGCTGCCGACGACCGGGGAGGCTCCGGAGCTTCCGCCGAAGCCGGCGCCCAAGTAGCACCGGACCCGGCCGCCCGAGCACGGCTCAGGTCATCCGCCAGGCGTCGAAGAACGAGCCGATCCGGCGGCGCAGCCACGCACCCAGCATCTCGACTCGACCGCGCAACCGCACCCGCGCCGTCATCCCGGTCCCGTGCGTGCCGAGCGGCGGCCGGTCGGTCTGCAGGAACACGTGCAGGTACGGTTGCTTCGCCGTCGCCGTTCGTCCGTCGGCGGGATTCGCATACAGGTCGCCACCGCCCGCCACGGTGAGCGCCAACGGTACGTCGCGACGCGACGCCGACCGCCGGATCTCGCGCACCACGCCGCGCACCGTGTGGCTGGGGTCGGCGGCCCAGCGCACTTCCGCCGTGGAGCCGACCTCGAGTCGGGCCCGCGACACCTCGAAGTCGGTGAGCACGATCCGCACCATGTCGAGGCCCGCGTGGATCTGGAACAGCTCTTCTCCACGGTGCACGTACCTGCCGACCAGATCGAGTGGCCCGGTGCGAACGACGGTGCCCGCGGCCGGCGCGGCGATCGACATCGCGATCAGGCGCGACTCGATGTCCTGCACACGGCTGCGCAGTGCAGCGATCCGGGCGCGGTGGGAGGCAGCCCGAGCCGCGTCCCGCAACTCGACCGTGTCCAGGCTGACTTCGGTCGCCCGCAGCTCGCCCAACAACTGGAGGCGGAGCGCCGAGAGCTCGGGGTCGCGCAGGGAACAGATCGCCGCGCCGCGGTCCACCACCGCGCCGTCCTCGGCGCTGAGCTCGGCGACGAAGCCGCTGGCCGGGGCTCGGACCGAGTCGCGCACCCGCGGCTCCAGCACACCGGGTGCGACCACCGTCCAGGAGACCGGCATGAGGGCCAGCAGCACCGGGACCGTCAGGACCGCCGCCGCGGCGACCAACCGGGCGCGGGTGCGCACCGATGCCAGCTCACGCGCGTTCCACAGGTAGAGCACGCCGCGCAGGATCGGATGCACGATCAGCGCCCAACCGAACCCGATCCCCAGAACCAGTCCGGCCGACGGCCATTGCATCATCACCAACCCGGTGATGCCGAGCGCCAGGGTGATGCGATAGAGAAACGTGGCCGGGCCGTAGAGCGCGTAGAGCAGACTCTCACTGCGCGGCTGGTCGGCGTTCGGTCGCGGCATCCCGAGCACCAGGTGCCCGAACCAACCGTGCAGGAAGCGCAGCGCCCGCTCCTGGAGGTTGAACACCCCCATCCAGTCCGAGAACACGTAGTAGCCGTCGAACTTCATCAGCGGGTTGATGTTCAACAGCAGCGTGGTCACGCTGGCGAGCACCACCACGTTCAGCGCCAGATCGTGCATCAGCCCGGGCTGGGTACCGGCCCACACCAACGCGAAGATCCCCGCGACGATCGACTCGACGTACATGCCACCGAGGGCGACCGCGATTCGTCCCCGGCGGTCGAGTTGCCAAGAGGACGTTGCGTCGACGTAGGCACAGGGGGTCATCAGGATGAACACCACCCCCATCTCCGGCACCGCGCCACCGCGCTTGCGGCACGCGTACGCGTGGCCGAACTCGTGCAATGCCTTGAGCCCGACCAGCGCCAGCCACAGCACCGGGAGGTTGGCCAACCGCAGCATGTCGGCGGATTGGCCGAACAGCTCGCCGAACCGGCCGAGACACTTCCACGCGACCAGCAACAGCAGGCCGCACCACATGATCAGGCCGGGAGCACCGAACAACCAACCGGTGTAGCGCAGTGTCCGCTGCAGGAACGCGTCCGGGTTGCACAGCGGGACTCGCAAACTGAGGAACGCGCGGAGCAGCGCTGAACGCCGACTGGCTTGCTTGCGCTGGTACCGCTCGAACAGCGCGTCCGGATTGCCGATCGGCAGCTGCACCAACGCCGCGTCGTGCAGCCACAGCACGAATTCGTAGAACCCCTGCTTGTCGTCCGCGCCGACCACCCCGTCCTGTGCCAAGCGCGCGAACACCTCCGCCAGGGTCTGCTGCGGCACGATCGCCGTCAGTACGCGGTAGTCGCCGGCAGTGAACGCGTGGTTGCTGAACGCGATGGGATCGTGGATCACGTAGCGCGGACCGCGACGTGTCACCTGCCGGGTGACCCGCAAGTCGCGGCGCAGCCCCAGCCGCACCGGCCCCAACGTGCGCTCGTAGCGGCCTACTTCGACCATCGCTTCACAGCCAGAAATTGAGCTGCAGCCAGTGCGTCACCCGATGCGACAGAACCCACCACGCAGCGCGCGGTCCGGCATCCACGCACGCGACGCCCTCCATCCCCGGCGCGATCCCGTCGAGGTCGGCGACCACCGTGGCTTCCCCGAGGAACACGTTCTTCCCCTCGGCGACGGTGCTCGCCGGATGCACCCGCAGCTGCCGCAGGTCGTAGCGGCGACTCGGATCCGCCGCCGGCGAGAACACCGTGGTCCGGGCGTCGCGCGCGGCGAGCACCAACTGCTCGGGAACCTTCAGCACCACGACGGCGCGGTCGTAGCGAGCCAGCGTGAACATGTCATCGCCCGCGCGCAGCCGTGCGCCGATCCGTTCACGGAGATCTCCGTCGAGCACCATCCCGTCGCGCGGCGCGCGGATCTGCGCCGCTTCGATGTTGGCCTCGACCACCGCGAGCTGCGCCAACAGACTGGACTTGCGCGCCCGGTGGATACGGAGGTCGCCGAACTCACGCTCCGCGAGCGCCTTGTCCGCTTGCGCTTCCACCGACTCGATCTCCGCGCGCAACTCGGCGCGGCGCAGCACGTCCTGGTTGGCATCCAGCGCCGCCAGCATCTGGCCGGCGTGCACTCGGTCTCCCGGCGACACGAACAGCTCGGCGAGAATCCCGTCACGCGGACACGGCGTGACCACCGCATCGGCGGCCCGCACAACGCATGGCACGGTGAAGGTGAAACGCAGGCTGCCAAACGCCAACCAGGCGACCAGCCCGAGCAACAGCGTGAGGTAGGTAGCGGCCCGACGCACCCCCGCACCCGCGATTCGCCGGCGCCAAGCGCGCATGCTGTCGCGCAGGTGCGTCAGCAGTCCGCGCGATGCCGCGCGCGACAGGGGCACCAACGCCGCGTAGCCCGACATCTCCTCGGCGACGCGGTTGACGCGGTCGCGGTCGAGGCTGGTTGCCGCCCCCTTGCTCATCGACACCACTGCGACGACTTCCCCGAACACTGTCAACGGGACGGAAGCCACCGGATCGCCGCCCAGCGTCGCGCTCCACTGCGCGTGCAGTCGTGGATCCTCGTCGCAGCCCTCGGCGTCCCTTCCGGAGAACAGCACCGGCGCGGCGCGGTCGTAGCACTCGGCCATCGCCGCACGCAGCACCTGCACCCCCGGCGTCGCCTGGTTGACATGAGCGTGCCCACTGACCGCCATCACGTCGACACGGTGGCCGGTGACGAACCCCACCGCGGTCAGATCGAATCCGTAGCGGTGCTGCACATCGGATGCGATCGCCAACGCCAGGCGCATCGGGTGCTCGGCGGCGGCGGTCGGCTCGACGCGGCGGTGCTCCGCCACCGGCTCGCTGGACTTGCTGCGGCTTCCGACCAGGATCGCCAGGCAGCCCAACGCTCCCTCCAAGCACAGCAGGCTGCGCAGCGCCTGTTCCTCGGTACACGGCGGCAGCACCAGCGCGGCTGCGCCGGCCTGCTCGATGTCCTCGTCGTACATCACCGCGGTGACCACCACCGAAGCCCCGTCGCCTTCGCCGAGTTTGGTGCAGCGCACCGACTCGTTGGACATCGCCTCCCACACGATGTTGTTGACCGACTCCCGCACCTCACCCTGCGGTTCGGTGCCAGGCCGCGACCACTCTTCGGTCAGCAGGTGCACGCCGAGTCGTGCGTGTACCACGGCGTACTCCGCCCCCAGCCGCTGTCCGATGCGCTGCAGTGCCTCGGAAAGTGCTCGATTCACCGGCCGCCGCAGGAACATCGCCCGCAGCTCGCACTGCAGGACGGTCAGCCCCGCCCAGTCCGGCGCGACACTCTGCCTACCCCCGATCGACATCCTCGGGGAGCTCCACCTCGCGGACGAAACGGAAGTGGACGTCGAACGCGCAGTCGCTCAGCATCGCCACCCGATCGCACACGACCAACTGGGAGTCGAGCTGCAGATGCTCGCGATCGAACGCGACGTGGAACACGTTTCCCGGCAGGACCGGGCGTTCGAGCAGGCACACCACTCCGCTGCGTTGGACTTCCGTGGTGACTCCTTCGACGCACTGCTGGTCCCGGCGATCCACGTCGGCAGGGCGCACCTGCACCGCCGCGCGCACCGGGCACGCGGCCCTGGCCCGCACTTCCTTGACGTCCACGTGACCGGCCTCGAGGTGGCGCAAGAGCTCTTGCACGCGGTCACTGCGCAGCGGACTATCCGTGGTGAAGGGGTGGCTCATCGCTGTTCTGACGCCGTTCGGCAGAACGCCGCCGGTATCGAAGTTTCGACACCCGAACAGAGGGCACTTGAGCCGGGCTACACCCACCACACCACGTGGCACGAAACCCCGCGGCTCCCTGGCCCAAAGAGTCGGTGGACAGCGTCGCGAGATCGTGCACCGTCTGTCTGGGGGGCGGGACGCCGCGCCGTCGAGCAGGCGGTGCGGCTGACCGACCGTCGCGGCTTCCAACACCTCCCTCAGCCGACCGGCAGCTTGCGCTCGATCGATCTACCGACCATCTCGAGCACCTTGTCCGGCACGATCGGCTTGGTCAGGTAGTCGTCCATTCCTGCTTCCAGGCATCGCTCCCGGTCGCCCGCCATCGCGTTCGCGGTCACTGCGATCACCGGCAGCGGACTGGGCGTGCCCTCGGCCAATCCGTGGTGCGCTTCGAGATCCCGGATCGCGCGGGTCGCCTCGAATCCGTCCATGATCGGCATCTGGCAGTCCATCAGCACCAGATCGCAGACCTCGGCGGTGACGAAGTCGACCGCGACTTGGCCGTTCTCGGCGACCGCCACTTCGTAGCCGGCCTTCTTCAGGATCATCGTCATGATCTGCTGGTTCAGCTGGTTGTCCTCGACCACCAGGATGCGCGGTGTGGCGCCGTCGTTCTCCTCCTCGATGACGAACACCTCGTCACCCGGCGGCATGCCACCGAGCAGCTGGCCGACCGCCTCGACCACTTCGTCGCTCTGCACCGGCTTGACCAGCATCTCGTCCATTCCCGCAGCGATGCACTCCGGTCGGTGCGCGTTGGACTCGCGCGCACCGAGACCGAGGATGGGCAGCCGAACGCGTTCTGGCTGCTCGGCCTCGAGTTGCCGGATCCGGCGGGCGACTTCGAAGCCCGACACGTGCGGCAGTGTGCACGACAGCACCGCTGCGACGAACGATCCCGACAGGGCTTCTGCCAGCGCCGCCTGCCCGTCGACCACACACACCGCGACGTACCCGGCCCGCTGCAGGCTGTCCCCGACCATGCGCCGACTGATGGGATTGTCGTCGGCCACCAAGATCCGCCGGTCGTGCGCCGCCGCCCCCTCGGTAACCGGCCACGGCGCCACGGAACCCTCGCCCAACAGCCAGCTGCGCAGATCGACCAACTTGCTGGGCTCGACCAAGGTGTCGACCGTGAACGGCGGGGCACCGAGTGCCGATGTGGTGCGACGCACCGGATGCACGACCACCGCGGCGCGCACCAGCGTGTCCCCCAGCTGTTCGCGGAAGCCCACCAGCTCCGACCAGGCTGTCGACTCACCGTCGTACGGATCGAACACCAGGCGCAGGGTCTCGACTCCGGCACGCTCGGCCAGCGGCTGCAGCAGGTCTGCCAGCGTCTCGCCCATCAGCACCACCGACTCCTGGATCCCCAGCGCCAGCAACTGTTCCCGCGTGCGCTCGCGTAGCAACGGGCGGCGGCTGGCCACGGCGACCACCTGGCTGTTGTCATCGGCGAGCGCGAACGGCCGGACCGTCGGGTCCTGCCGCAGGCGCACGGTGAACCACAGCGTCGTGCCCACACCCACCTGGCTCTGCACACCGATTTCGCCGCCCATCAGCGCGGTGAGCTCGCGGCAAATCGCCAACCCCAGCCCGGTCCCGCCGTACTTGCGGGTCGTCGAGGAGTCGACCTGCTGGAAGGCCTGGAACATGGTCTTCTGGCCTTCAGGCGGAATCCCGATGCCGGTGTCCTCGACCGAGAAGTGCAGCGTGCAGGTCCCGTCGACCGAGCCTCGCAGCGCGGCACGCACCACCACGCGGCCGACGGAGGTGAACTTCAACGCGTTGTTGACCAGGTTGACCAGCACCTGACGCAGCCGCGTCGGGTCGCCGATCAGTCCGCCCGGGACCAGGTGATCGACCACCGCCTGCAGCTCCAAGCCCTTCTGCTCGGCGACCCCTGCGAGCATCTCGATCGACCCGTCGATCAGCGCCCGCAGATCGAACGGCACGCTCTCGAGCTGCAGCTTCTTCGCCTCGATCTTGGAGAAGTCCAAGATGTCGTTGATCAGCGCCAACAAGCTCTCGCCAGCCCCCTTGGCCGCGCGCGCAAAGTCGCGCTGCTGCTCGTTGAGGTCGGTGTCGAGCATCAACTCGTTCATGTTGATGATGCCGTTGAGCGGCGTGCGCAGCTCGTGCGACATGGTCGCCAGGAACTCGGCGCGGGTGCGCACGAACGCGGAGATGTTGCGGGTCAGCCGCCGCACTTCCTCCGGCCCGCTGGCATCGACCGCGAACGACTCGTTGTGCAGCTGGGCGCGCTCGGCCGCCAGGCTGAGCATCTCGATCGGTCGCACCATGGTCTGCACGGACCAGTACCACGACATGAGCACGACGGCGAAGTAGATCACCGCCGCCAACCACGACAGCGCCTGCACCAGTGCCCGCTTGGCTTCGAAGTCATCCTGGTTGTAGCGCGCACGCCGTTGCAGCTGATCCCACAGGCGTTCGACCCGCGCTACCAGCGGCACCGACACTTCCTCCGCCCGGCGTGCCAGCGCGGCAATCCGGTCGGATCGGTTCGCACCGCGTTCCACCGCGGCCTCATCGATGATCGTCTGGATGGTGCAGATCCCGCTGCGGATGGCTCGGACGTCCTCGGTCTTGTCGGCGACCAGACTCCCCATGGAGATCGAGCGGACGAGGTCCAACAGCTGCGTCTGCTGCTTGATCGTGGTGTTGAGGATGAACGTCTGGTGACCGCGTAGCACCAGGTCGGTGGACGTCAGGTAGGAGCTGAGCTGCGACTTGAGGTTCTCCACCTCCTTCAGCACGATCGAACCGGGACCCAGGGCGTTGGCCTGCTCTTCGACGCTGCGGTGTCCCCACACCAGCGCGAGACCGAGGCCCAGACCCGTGAAGGTACAGACGGCCAGCAGGCGCCCGGTGTGGCCCTTGATGTTCATCGCGGTGAACGACCACTCGGGGCCGGAACCGCCGGAGGACGCGCCGCCCGAGAATCGACGCGCAGTGCTTCGCGCAACGCCTGGTCGAGGTCTCGCGCCGCCGCACTCAGCGCCCCGCGCCCCGGGTCGTCGAGCCTGCGCCCGGCCAGCTCACTGCAGGCCACCCGGAGGGCGGCCGGGCACCGGGCCCCGACCACCGTGACACGGATGACGCGCAGGTCCTTGGTCAACGTCCAACGCAGCTCCGTGGTCGTCGCCGCGTGCAGCTCGGACGCGACCGCCACGCCGAGCCGAGCGTCCGCGGTGCCGAACACCGTGACCGCGTGCACTGCGCGCAGATGCGAGTCGCGGTGCATCGCGCCGAGCGCCATCGGCAGGACCCGCTGCGCCGCAGGGAACGCCTGCAGTCCGAGTGCCAGGTCGCGGAGCTTGCGGAGTTCGCGTCGCCACACGGTTCGGGTCACCAGGATGGTCTTCATCGCCGACCGCACCAATGCCCGCGCCAGCTCCTCGCTGCCCGCGGGAATGTCGCCACGACGGCAGCACAGCCGTCCATCGCGCCCGAGCAATTCGCCCAACTGCTCGAACCCGCGACCGATCAGCGAGCGGGCGAACGGTGACCGCTGCAGTGCCGCCCGGTGCGGACTGCGGCAGCGCAGGAAGCGGAACCCGAGCACGCGCAGGTCGAGACTGAGCGACCAACTCACTTCGGTGAAGCCCCAACCACCGTCTTCGGTCCGGACGTACAGCAACCCGACCGGCTCGAGCTTGCGGAACGGCACGTACAAGGAGTGCGCCCCGAGTTCGTTGAAGTGCACCTTGAACGGCAGGCCCTTCTCCACCGCGATGCGTGCCTGGAGGTCGACGTCGCGGACGATGGCGCGAAACGAAGTCGCCTGCGGGAAGGCGAGGAACACGCTGCGCGCCGCATCCGACAGCTCGTTCGCCGACTGGGACGGAACCCGGGCGCACAGCGCCACCGAGGTCAAGGTGAGCGCGAGGGCGCCACACCAGCGCAGGGCTTGCGCTTCACCGGGCATCGTGCCTTGGATCGGCGGCATCGGGACGGCGGCTTGACGCGCTTTGCCCAGGAGGCTGCGCCACACAAGGGCGATCCGAGCCGTCGGCCCCGCAACGCGAGTCGCCGGTGGCAGCGCGGTGCGGTGAGAATCTGCACAGAGCCGCCGGGGAACTGCCGAAGTAGGAGACACCTCCGGAGATCCCGGGGGCTCGCCGCACAGAATGACCGACCGCAAGGACTCGAACCGCAGCGGAGTTCCGGGCCAGGAACCGCAATTCCGCGGCGAGCCAGTGGAGCGTCGGCTGCTGCTGTCGGCCACCTCGATCGACGGCACGTGGGGAGACGACGTGCTGACCGGCACCGACGGCGACGACATCATCCACGCCCGCGCCGGCAACGACGTGCTCGACGGGCTGGGCGGCAACGACGTGCTGCGCGGTGGCTTCGGCAACGACACGCTGATCGGCGGCAGCGGGTGGGACATCGCCGACTACAGCGACACGTTCGGAGTCAAGGTGGACCTCACCGTGAGCGGTCCGCAGGACACGGGTGGGGGCGGAACCGACACGCTGTCGGGGATCGAAGGTGTGGTCGGCAGCTGGTGGCCGGACACCTTCACGTTCTCGAATCCGTCCGCCGGATCGATCTACTCGGTCGACGGGACCTCGACGTGGGGTGACAAGATCGACCTCACGGGGTTCGCCTCGTCAGCGGTGACGTTCGGCGACGGCACATTGCTCATCGACATGGGCGGTGGCGACTCGTTCCAGGTCGACTTCACCCGCATCGCCTCGATCGAGTTCAGCGACGTGACAGCCACCGTTCTGTCCGGTGACACGACGCAGGACGCGTACTCCGGACACCGGATCTTCATCGCCGGGAGCCAGGCGGTCTCGCTCGATGTGTCCGGACCGGGAACCATCGCGGTGAGCTACGACTTCGGTGCCGGGCAGTTGTCCATCGGCGACACTGACCAGACCGACGGGTCGACGTCGATCCGCATCGAGGACCTCAACGGCCACGACCTCGGGATCACGTCGATCCACACCGACAGCACGCTGGGCTCACTGACCACCAACGTCGGAGTGGGCTCGCTGACCGTCACGGGCGGGGATCTGCAGGGCACCGTGGTCATCGGCGGCAAGCTCGACACACTGGCGGTCGACGGTGGCCTGCTCGGCTCGCTCGACGTGCAGGGCGACCTCGGCACCGCGACCTTCGGCGACGACCTGCGGGGCACGTTCGACGTATCGGGCGACGTCCACGACCTGACCTTGGGTGGCGGTGGCGATCTGGGCAGTGACGCGACGGTGACGATCGACGGCGACCTGCTGGCCCTCACCGTCGACGACGACCTGGACGGCAACTGGACCGTCGGTGGCCACCTCGGCAACACCAGCATCGGTGGCGACCTGTCCGGCACCGTGCACATCGGTGCAGGCGGCGACGGCCTGAACATCGGCGGCGACCTGTCGGGCACCGTCACGGTGGTCGGCGACCTCGGCGCCACCGTGGTAGCCGACGACGTGCTGGGCACCCTCGACGTGTCCGGCAACCTCAGCGCGCTGTGCACCCACCCCGGCATGCACGGCAGCATTCGCGCTACCGGTTCGGTCGTGGTCGGGGGGGATCTCGGCAAACTCGAGATCGACTCCTGGCTCGAGGGAACGCTTCAGGTCCACGGTGGCATCGGCACCGCCACCATCGGCGACCAGCTGATCGGCGCGCTGCAAGTGGACGGTGACGTCGGCAGCCTCACCGTCACCAACGTCGGAAGCACCAGCACGACATCGATCGGTGGCAGCCTGGGGACACTGACCGTCAGCGGAGAAGTCCGCGCCGACATCGCTGTCACCGGCGATCTCGACTCGGCGACGATCGGCGGTGTGCACGCCGGTGTCCGCATCACCGCGGGCGCCGTGCAAGGAACGCTGGTGTTCGACGTCGCGGGAACCGACTACGGGGGCACTTTCGTCGGTGCGACACCGTTCCAGTTCCGCACCGGTACGGGCGGCGGCGAGACCCTGAGTGGCAGCGCGGGACGCGACGTGCTGGTCGGGCTCGGCGGCGACGACGTGCTTGCCGGCGGCTCGGGTGACGACGTGCTGATCGGCGGAACAGGCAGCGACACCGCCGACTACTCCGCGGCAGCCGCGGCGGTGACGATCGACCTCACCTCGAGCGCGGTGCAGGCCACTGGCGGGGCCGGCAACGATCAGCTCAGCGGCGTGGAGCGCGTCGTCGGCAGCGCATTCAACGACCGCTTCACCCTGAGCAACCCGCAGGCCGACGCCCACTACACGATCGACGGAGGAGGCGGCAGCGACACGCTCGACCTGTCCGGCTTCGCGTCGAGTGCGGTGACCTTCGGTGACGGCACGCTGCGGGTGGACCTCGGCGGCGGACAGTCGTTCCAGGTCGAGTACCACAACCTCCGGACCATCCAGTTCAGCGACATCGTCGGCTCGGTGCTGAACGGGGACTACGTCGAGCCGGGCTTCACCGGAAGTGGGCTGTTCCTCGCCGGCGCGCAGGCGTTCACCCTCGACCTCTCCGGCTCGGGAGCGATCAACTGGAGCTACGACGTGGGGACCGAGACGCTGTCGATCGACGACGCCAGCGGTCACGACAGCACCAGCGCGCTGATCATCCAGGATCGGAATGGCGCCGACCTGGCGGTGGACATCATCACCAGCAGCGGCGACCTCGGTGCGGTGACGACCAATGTGAGCGTCGGCCAGATCTCGGTCGCCAGCACTGGTGCGCGGCTGCTCGGCACGCTCACGATCGGCGGCGACCTCGACGGCTTGACCGTCGACCGAGACGCCCTCGGCGACGTTCTGGTCGCGGGCGACCTCGGCGCGGCGAGCGTCGGCAAGGAGTTCCTCGGTGACCTGGTGGTACAGGGCGACCTGGGCACCCTCGACATCGGCCACGACGTCGACAGCGGCGCGGTTCTCGAGGTCCGGGGCAACACCGGAACCGTGCACGTGGCCCACGACCTGGCCGGCACTCTGATCACCTACGGCTCGCTCGGCTCCCTGCAGGTCGACCACGACCTGGGGAACAGCAGCCCGAGCGGGGGTCTGGACGCGCGCGGTGACGTCGGCAGCGTGGTCGTCCTGGCGTCGGCACGCGCGATGCACATCGCTGGCGACCTCGATTCAGCAGTGCTCGGTTCGGTGCAGTCCGGGGTGACACTCAGCGCCGAACGGGTGGTCGGTGCATTGGTGTTCGACGTCGGCGGCACCGACCACGGCAGCACGTTCGCCTCGCCGACCACCTTCACCTACCAGGACGGCGTCGTCTCGACCGCGGTAGTCCCGGTGGGCGCACCGCCGAGCGCCGACGCGGGCCCCGACCAGACCGCCGTCGAGGGCGCAACGGTCACGCTCGACGCCAGTGGCACGTCGGATCCCGATTCGGCGAGCCTGACCTACACCTGGGTCCAGGTCGCGGGGCCGGCGGTGGAACTGAGCGATGCGAGCAGCACGAACCCGACCTTCGTCGCGCCGGAGTTGCTGGGTGACACGGTCCTCAAGTTCGAGGTGTCGGTATTCGACGGCTCCAACACCACCACCGACACCGTCGACATCACGATCCAAGCCGATGACGACGCACCCACCGCCGACGCGGGTTCGGACCAGACGGTCGCGGAAGGCGACGCGGTGACGCTCGACGGCAGCGGCAGCACGGACCCCGAAGCCAAGCCGCTCGCGTTCACCTGGGTGCAGACCGGTGGCCCAGCGGTCACGCTGAGTGACCCGACCGCGGCCAACCCGACCTTCACCGCCCCGGAGTCACTCGCCAACACCGACCTGACCTTCGAACTCACGGTCACCGACGGCACGACGGCCTCGGTCGACACCGTGACGATCACGGTCAACGCCGACAACGACGCACCGACCGCGGACGCCGGCGCACCGCAGACCGTCACCGAGGGGGCGCTGGTCGCACTCGACGGGACCGGCAGCTCCGATCCCGAAGGCCAGCCGCTGACCTACATCTGGAGTCAGATCAGCGGACCGACGGTAGTGCTCAGCGACGAGACCGTCGCGAGCCCGACGTTCACCGCACCCGACTTGCTGGCGAACACCGACCTGACCTTCCAACTGACCGTCAGCGATGGCAGCGACGTCTCGGTCGCGACGGTCACGATCACGGTGAATGCAGACGACGACGCACCCACCGCCGACGCGGGCGCCGACCGTGCCGTCGCGGAGGGCAGCCCGGTGACGCTCGACGCTCGGGGCAGTACGGACCCCGAGGGCAAGCCGCTCGCGTACAGCTGGAGCCAGCTGAGTGGTCCGGCGGTCGTGCTCGGCAACGCCGGATCGGCACAGCCCACCTTCACTGCGCCGGACCAGTTGACCAACACCACGCTCGTGTTCCAGGTCACCGTCACGGACGGCGTGAACGCCTCGGCCGACACGGTGACCATCACGGTGAACGCCGACGACGATGCACCCACCGCCGACGCCGGCGCCGATCGGGCCGCATTCGAGAACAGCGTGGTGACGCTCGACGGTTCGCACAGCTCGGACCCGGAGGGACAATCACTGACCTACACCTGGCGGCAGGTAGGCGGTCCGCCGGTCACCTTGAGCGACGTCAGTGCGATCCAGCCGACCTTCGTCGCCCCGGAGTTGGTGGCCAGCGCCGATCTGGACTTCGAACTCGAAGTCTCCGACGGGACGCAGAGTTCGATCGCCACCGTTACCGTCACGGTCCACGCACTCGACGACCCGCCGACCACCGATGCCGGTTCGGATCGCAGCGTCGACGAAGGCGACCTGGTGGTGCTCGACGGCTCCGCCTCGACCGATCCCGAGGGATCGAGTCTGGCCTACACCTGGGTGCAGACGAGCGGACCCGCCGTCCGCTTGATCGGTGCCAACACCGCAACGCCGTCGTTCGTCGCGCCCGAAGGTCTGTCGAATACCGACTTGACGTTCGAGCTGCGAGTCCAGGATGCGGCCAACGTGGCGACCGACACGGTGACGGTGACCGTGCGGGCCGACGACGACGCACCGACCGCCGACGCCGGCGCCGACCGGACGGTGCGCGAAGGCCAGGTGGTGTCGCTGGACGGGACCGCGAGTCGGGATCCCGAAGGCGGGACACTGACCTACCACTGGGTGCAGACCGGTGGACCGGCAGTGGTCCTCGACGATCCGCTGTCCGCGGCTCCGAGCTTCGTCGCACCGAACCTCCCCGCGGGTGCGACGGTCACCTTCGAACTGACGGTCGACGACGGCGCGAACGCCTCGGCCGACACCGTGCAGATCCAGATCGACGCTGTGGACAGCGCACCCACGGTGCGCGTCGGGCCGTCGCAGAACGCCGAGAGCGGGGACACGGTGACGCTTTCGGCGAGCGCAACCGATCCCGAGGGAAGCCCGCTGACCTTCGTGTGGACCCAGACGTCCGGGCCCGCGGTGACTCTGGTGGGCAGCGGCACCAACGCTTCGTTCGTGGCGCCCGAGGTCCAGAGCCCGACCACCGCGACGTTCCAAATCGCGGTCTCCGACGGCAACCTGACCACGGTCGAGACCGTGACCGTCACGCTCGACAAGGCGCCGGAACGCGACAGCGGTGCCGCCGCGGCGTCGTCCGATCCGGAAGCGGACGCGACGACCACAACCGGCGGCAGCGCGGGTCCGACCTTGGTCCCCCAACTCGCCACCGTGGGTGCCGGAACGTCCACCCAATCCACCACCACATCGAGCGAGTCGCCGGTACCGACCGACCAGCCGACGGACATCGGTTCCGCCTCGACACGCCCCGTCGAGCAAGCAGCCGAGCCCATGCCCGCGGCCGATCTCCCGCTGCACATCGAGGCGGGCGCCGACCGGACGGTGGGCGCCGGCACGACCGTGACCTTGGTCGCCGAACTCACCGGCGGGTCAGGACGCGGTTCGTCGGTGGTGTGGACTCAGGTCGGTGGCACGCCGGTGGCGCTCGACGGTGCAACCTCGCTCCGGCCGACGTTCGTCGCGCCGGAGGGCGAACAGATCGATCGGTTGGTGTTCCGCGTCGAGGTGAGCGAGGGCGCAACCACCCAGAGCGACCTGGTCACCGTGCAGGTCCTGCCGGGTGCCACCTTGCCGACGACGACCGTGGTGGCGGGTGGTGGCGCCACGGTGGAGCTCGCGCCGATCCTGAGCGGCCCCGGACAGACAGAGCACACGTTCACCTGGAAGCAGGTCTCCGGGACGTCGACCGCCATGTCCGACGTTTCGGCACGCAACCCGTCGATCGTGCTGCCGCAGGTATTCGTCTCCGAGGAACTCGTGTTCGAGGTAACGATCACGGTCAGCGGCGAGCAGACCACCCAACAGCTGACGGTCCGCGTCGAGCCGGTGCACGACGTCCAACGACCGGGGACGCCCAGCGGGGGCATGGCGGCGCGTGCGGACCTGGACGAGGGAGATGCGGCGCACGAAGTGAAACCCGGGGTCGGCAAGCTGTGGGCAGCGATGCTCGCGTTCTTGCGCGGCGGGTCGCCACCGCGCGGCGAAGATCGCTGAGCGCGGAGGGATTGCGGGGAATGGGGCCGCGCGGTGTGGCCGGGTTGTGGACACTCGGGGTGGGGTGTTGGGGGTGGGGTGTTGGGCTGTTGGGTTGTAGGACTCTTGGGCTCCCTCAACCTCGAGCTCTGAAGCCGCGGGGCTCTCCCACGACCCCGTCGCCGTCGGCATCGGTCCGGGCTCGCTTCGCTCGGCTAGAGCGACCGATGCCGACGGCGACGGGGCCGCGGGAGAGCGGGTGGGGTCTGGGGGTGGAGGGCCGTGATTCTGATTGAGCACTGACCGGGTCGATGTCGCGCTGGCAAGCGGTGACGCGTTAGGGGATCGATCGACAAGCAAGTGGATCGGTTCGATGCGGCTTGACCCGAATTACATGTGAAAACATTGAGTCGTGACTTGACTTGTCGTGACTTTGTTCGTAGAACTATGCTCTAACAAGGGCAGGGTGATGCGGATGAAGCGATCGAAGGACAACACGGGCCTACTGCCGTTCCCTCGCATGAACTGGGGAGGTCGGCGCAAGGGGGCGGGGCGCAAGCCGAAGGGTGACAAGGCCGGGGTGTCGCATCGAAGTCGTGCGGCGTTGGCCTCGCGCTTTCCGGTGCACGTGACGACGCGGCTGGTGCGCGGGCTTCCGTCGCTGCGCAGCCAGGGCGTGTACGCGGTGCTGCTCGCGGCGTTCGCGAAGGGCTGCGAAGGCAACGGCCTTCGCCTCGTGCACTACTCCGTGCAGGGCAACCACCTGCACATGATCGTCGAGGCGAAGGACCGCTCGTGCCTGTCGCGCGGCATGCAGGGGTTGTTGATTCGCATCGCTCGGGCCTTGAACCGGCTTTGGCGTCGCGTAGGCAGAGTATTCGCCGACCGCTACCACGACCACATCCTGCGCACACCCCGCGAAGTGCGCCACGCGCTCGCCTACGTGCTCAACAACGCGCGCAGGCACGGTGTGCGGTTGGCACAGGAGATCGACTGGTTTACCTCGGGATGCTGGTTCGACGGTTGGCGGGAGAAGCTGACGAGCCGAGTCGCGTCAGAACTCGCTCGACCGGTCGCGCGTGCGCGCAACTGGCTGTTGAACGTCGGCTGGCGAACACACGGGCTGATCGGCCACCGCGAGGTTCCGGGCTGATGCCCACCCACGAGCGTCCCACTTCGACCCGACGCGGATACCCCACAACAACACCTGCAGACGCACCTCAGGACTCCCCCCACTCCCCTCGCGGCCCCGTCGGCATCGGCTTCGGTCGCAACTTGCCTTGGATCGAAGCCGATGCCGACGGGGTCGTGAGGGGAGCCCTCGCGGTTCCAGAGGTCGAGGCCGAGGTAGGCCCGAACACCATCCAACCCTCGGACCGTCGGTCAGCCGCCGCCCGCGCCGCGACGGGAACCTCGCGAACGGATCCACCACCCTGCGCACAACAGCACGCCGAAACCACCACCGAGCACCGGCCACACCACCGCGCCCCACATCGATCGATCCGCTCCGTCCGCGCCCGGAGCAGCGTACACCCCGAACCCCGCCCAGAAGCTCGGGTGCGCGTAGTTTGGGGCTGCCGCCAGCGCGGCGCGGGCACGCCGCATCGCCTCACCCGGCTCATGGCCCGCGGCGACGAAGTAGTGGAACTGCCCCATGAGGTCCTTGGTCGCCTGTTGGTTGACCGCCCAGTGGGATGCGACCACCCCCCGCGCGCCGGCGCCGAACGGCCCCCACAGCAAGCCCTTCACCCCTTCACCTGCGACGCTGGTGCCGCCCGCCGAGGAACAGGCGCTGAACACCACGAACATCCCGGTCAGATCGAGCCCTGCCAACGCCCCCATGTCGAGCGGACCGTCACTCAGCATCAGCAACGAGGCGGAAGGCACCCAGGCGTGCGCGATCGCGTGGCTGCTGACGTGCACCCACCCGAAACCGTGCCCGGGTCGGAGTTCCTGCTGGATCCTCGCGAAGGTCGCGGCGGCGTGGTGCAAGCGGTGCACCGGTCGGCTACGCGCCACCAGCTCGGCTTCCGCGGCGGAGAATGCCAACACACTCAACTGGTGGAGTTCGCGCTGTTCAGTGGGCGGCTCGGCCGAGTCCACCACCAGCACACCGCCGGACCGCGTCGTCCGCTCCCGCAAGCGAGCGAGCACCGCGAGGGATGGGGCACGGAACACCGCGTGCGACGACCCGATCGGCCGGCGGTCGCGGCGCAATGCCTCGAACGGCAGGCCGTGGAGTGCAGGGTCGACGCACACCACCAACCGCTGTGCCGCTCCGAGCTCGACCGACTCCGGCAGGAAGAAGCGCGCCGCGGCGTCGAGATCGGGCCACGGATCGGCGCTGCTCGGCGCCGCAACCGCGGTACGCGCCCGACGCAGGGAGGCCAGTCCGTCGGCTCCTGCGCCGAGGTCGTGCACCACCACGTGACCCGCCGTCGCCGTGATCAGATACACCCGCTGCCCTTCGATGCGCTTCCCCAGCCAGTACCACAGCACGGTGGTGCTCGGCAACACCTTCAGCAGCACGCTCAACTGCTCCGCGGTCAGCGCAGCGGCCGAGCGCCGGGCACCCGACTGCCCGACCGTGCGGAGTTGCTCGAATGCGACCCGGTCCCGGCGCAGATCCTCGCCGGTTCGTGCGCGGCTCAATCGCCGCAGCGCGGTGCGGTAGCGCTGGAGATCGCGAGGTGACGGCCGGTGCTCCATCCAATCGAGCACGCCGCGCGCTTGCATTCGATCGGCTGCCCACAGCGCCTCGAGCGCCGACGCCGCACCGGAAGCCGCCAGCCGCAGGTAGCCATCGACCGCTTCGAGTTGGCTCGGTTGCAGCCAGGCGATGCCGAGAGCGTCCAGCGGGATCGCGCGGCGCATCGCCTCCACGGTGTCGAGCGCCGATCGGTAGTGCGCACGAGCCCCGGTCGCGTCGCCGCGGTGCTCTGCGAGGCGGCCGAGGTCCTTGTGCGTCTCGGCCAACTCGGCGGAGGCGGTGATCGACCGATCCCCGGCCAGTCCGGTCAGGACCTCGCGGTACGCACGCTCGGCCCTGTCGAGGTTGCCGAGGCCGAGCAGACAGTCTCCTTGACCGTTGAGCGCCGCTGCGCGGGTGAGCACGTCCCGCTGTGCCGGGGGTGCCCGCGCATCGGATTGCTTGGCGTCGAGGTAGGCGAGCAGTGCGCGGTTGAACAGCACCCGCCGTTCGCCTGGATCGACGGACTCTTGCGCCATGCCCTCCACGGCATTGGCGTACAACAGGTGGTTGCGCGCCGTCGCTTCGGACCTGCGCAGCAGATCGGCCTGCTCGGCGGCGAACGTGAAGTCGCGCTGCTGGTAGGCGATCAACGCGCGTGGGTAGCGCAGGCGGTCGGCGGGGAGCTCCCCGAGGAACACCTTGGCGCGCTCGAAATCGCGCAGCTCGATGAAGTGCCACGCCAGCAGACTGTTGCACTCCTCGCGCACGTCGGCGCGCGGGTCGGCGTGCGCCAACTCTCGCAGGTCGCGGACCGCGGCTTCGGGACGGTCCGCGGCGAACCGCAGCTCGGCGCGCAGGATGCGCAGTGCAGCGGTCCAGGTCGGCCACTTCTTGCGCAGTTCGGCGAGCGTCTCGCTGGCGAGCAGGAACGCTTCGTCCTGCCGCTCGGCGAGCAAGCCGTGGAACTCGGCCTCCGCCATGCTGCGCCACAACACGATCAGCAGCAGGGTCCGGTAGTGCCCGCGGTAGCACCCGGCGGAACTGGCCGCGGCGCGCACCTGCACGCCAACGCGCACCGCCTCGCGGAGGTCCTCGGGAGTGCCGAGGCGCCAACACACCTGCGCCTGCCACACGCCCAGACCGAACAACGCAGCGCCGCGGTGTTGCACGGGTAGGCCGGCGACCGCGCCCCGCGCGGCCTCGAGCTGCAGTCGCGCCCGCGCCGCCGCAGCGAGATCGTCCGCGCGGACCGCCGGGTTGCCGGTGATCCGGTCGCACTCCGCCTGCACCGCGCGCAGCGCCCGCCGGTAGGCCTCCGTCTGCGCGCGCAACCCCGCTGCGACGAGCAGGACCGCCGCAAGCCACCCGGCGGGGTGCGTCAGTCGAGCAACCGCAGCTGCTGCCCAGCCTCGGTTCGACCGACCTCGCGACCGTCGCGGTCGAATGCCACGACCTGCAGGGCGAGCGGCCCCCGAGAGCTGCGCAACCGCGCGAACTCGACCGCCGTCAAACCCCATTCCGTCTCCCGCCGCTCCGACGCGGCACGCTGCAACAGGACGGCCTGGGTTTCGTCGAGGATGACCGCATGGTAGTGGTTGGCCCCGGCGACCGCGGTCCAGGCCAGCTTGGCGGAACGCGCCGACAGGGTCGACGTCGCATGGATCCGATCGTGACCGAGCACGGCGCGGTCCGGGGTGCGGAGGTCGAGTGCAGGCTGCCCGCCGCGGTGCGTCAGGATACCGGCCAGCACCACCAGCAACAGTCCGGCAGCGGCGAGCCACACCACACGGCGCACCCGCCGCGGCGAGGTCACATCGACACTTGCACGGAGCACCGACGGCTGGGCCAGCCGGTCGCGGATCCGCTGCTCGGCCCGGCCCGCGGCACGAGCCAACCGCTGGAACCCCTCACTGGCTTCCTCCACCGGTTCGACCGGCCGCAGTGTATCGGCGCGCAGCGCTGCCTCCGCCGCGAATAGTTCGTGCACGGCCTCGACCTCGGCCACCGCGCCGCGACGCCCGACATCGGGCGCCGCGAGGGCACGCAGCCGCGCCGTCTCCTCGGCGGTCAGCTCGGCATTGGTGAACGCAGCGAACAGCTGCTCGAAATCCCGTTGGTCATGCATGGCCGTAGCGTCGCGTCATCCGCGTGCGAATCCGATCGAGAGCCCTATAGCAACGGTCTTTGACCGTGCTGGTGGGCATGTTCTTCTGCCGGGCGATCTGCTCGAAACTCCAGTCCTGCAGGTGCCGCAGCTCCACCACTTCGCGGTCGAACGCGTCGAGTTGTTCGATCTCCTGATGCAGGATGTCGAGGCCCTCGCTGCGGATCGCCTGGTCCCCGGGGGGCAGTTCCGCCGGCGTCGGATCCGGCGCCTCGTCCCGCTCGGCATCGCCGTGGGCGGACCGCCACGCCGCGCGGCGGCGGAACTCGGCCCGCAGGCAGTTGCGGCAGAAGCCGAACACCCAGGTCTCCAGCGCCGAGGTGCCCGCGAAGTCGGGCAGCCGCGGCCAGACGGCCAGGTAGACCTGCTGCGTGACGTCCTCCAGCGCTTCGGTCGGCATGCCGTAGCCCAACGACTTGTTGAGCCGGAACACGAACCGCACCACACACGCGAGCCGCCGCATCACCTCGTCCAGCCCGGCCCGGTCTCCGGTGAGCGCGCTCCGCACCAGCAGCAAGTCCTGCGGGCCGGTGCCGCGGTCGGCGGTCGGAAGGCTTCGAGGTCTGGGATTCACGAGGCTGATCGGGGATGTTGAGTGCGCCGGGGGCGGGCCGCCGCCGGCCCGTTTTCCCGGATCTTCGCGATGGACGACACGCTTTGCGGGTTGATCGACGCGCCGGCGCTGCCGGTGTACGACCTCGGTGCCGACCACCCGTTCGCACGGCACCGACAGCTCCCCCTATTCGATCTGATCGACCGTATGGGAATGGCCACCCCCGCCGAGCGGATGACCGCGGTGCCGGCCGGCCCGCTCGACCTGGAGTTGGCCCACGACGCGGACTACATCGCGATGGTCGAGGCCACCTCCGCCGCGCGAACCACCCCGGCACAGCGGGCCAGCGCGCTCGGGTTCGGCCTCGGAACCTCGGACAACCCCATCGCGGTTGGCCAGCACGCCGCGGCCGCAGCCGTCGTCGGGGCGACCTTGACCTGCGTGCGGGCGGTACTCGCCGGGCAGCGCCGCCACGCGCTGAACACGGCAGGTGGGCTGCACCACGCGTTCCGCCGCCGCGCCAGCGGGTTCTGCATCTACAACGACCTGGTCGCCGGCATACGCGCCGCACGGCAGGCCGGTGTCGATCGCGTGCTCTACGTCGACTTCGACGTGCACCACGGGGACGGGGTTGAGGACGCATTCGCCGGCGACCCGGGGGTCGTCACGGTCTCGTTCCACCAGTCGCCCGAGACGCTGTTTCCCGGCACCGGACGCGCCGAGGACATCGGTCGCGGGGCCGCTCGCGGCAGCATCGTCAACATGCCCTTCGCACCGTTCACGGACGACGCATCCTGGTGGGAATGCGTGGCTGCCATCCTGCCGGCGGTGGTTCGCCGATTCCGGCCCGGGCTGATCGTCAGCCAGCACGGGTGCGACCCACACCGAGAGGATCCGCTGGCGCAGCTGATGCTGACGACGGCGCCGATGCGCCGCGCGGCCCGGATGGTGCGAGAGCTCGCCGACGAAGTGTGTGGCGGCCGATGGGTCGCCACCGGAGGCGGCGGATACCAACCGTACAGCGTGACGCCGCGTGCCTGGTCCTTGGTTTGGCTGGAGATGAGCGAGCGGCCGGTGCCGACTCGGATCGATCCGGGGTGGATTGCAGCGTGGCAACCGGAGTGCGCCGAACCACTGGCGGCCGAGTTCGAGGACGCGCCCGTGGCTGCGAGCCCGCGGACCGCGCAGGCACAGGAGATCAACCGCCGAACTCTGGACAGGGTTCTTTCCCTCCAGGGCATTTGAGCAACGAGTCGGCATGCATCACCCGATCTTGTCGGGCGTGCTATGCCGATTTATCGTGGGGTCGACCTTTCAGCCACCCCAGATCCATGTCTCCACGTACCCTCTTCGCCGCAGCCATGCTGCTGTGCAGCGCTGTCTCGGCGCAAGCCCTCTATTCGCCGGCCTACCTGCAGTCGACCGAAGGGCCGCTCTACGGCTACTACTTCGGCCGCTACAACACCTGCACCTACCAGATGGTCGACGGCGAGATCCGCGGCCAGGTGAAGTCGATCAGCGAGATCGCCACTCGTCTCGACTACCGCAGTCACACGACCAGCACCGCGATGGGGCGCACCTGGGCCAACGTCACCCTCAAGATGTGTGACGGCGACTACGCGACCTTCACCAACAACCTCGCCGCCAACCGGAAGTCCTCCCAGACGACGGTGTTCTCGGCGTCCGTGACCTGGCCGACGTTCACCGGCAACCCGTTGACCCAGCCGGCGGTGTTCGGTGGTACCGGCGGACACTACCGCTTCCCGTTCTCCAGCAACTGGCTGACCCTCGGGCAGAAGGACGTGCTGATGGAGTTCGACTTCAAGAACGGGACGCTCGCCAACAACCTCACCTGGGGCAGCACCTCGTCGTACTACTACTACCACGACGGCTACGCCAGCTACTCGCCGACCTCGTCGCTCTCGGGTAGCCGAATCTCGATCCCGTCGACCCGCCTGAACAACAACTCGGCGGGTGTGACGTTCCGCTGCAACGACAGCGCCCACTCCACCACCACCGGGTCTTACCTGTACCTCTACGGCAACTACTACGGGCCGTGGTACAGTAACGTCGACTGGCGCGACAAGTTGGTGATGTACAGCGTCTCCTACTACACCCGGCCGAGCGCGCCCGCCGTGCACGCCTGGGGCTTCAGCACCAACCAGACCGGCGTCGACATCGGCACCGGCTGCAACCGACTGCACATCAACGGACCGATGCTGTTGCAGTTCTTCATGACGCCACCGCTCAGCGCGCAGAGCAACTCCTACAGCGGCTACCGCTACCTGGTCTGGCCGTGGCAGACCGCGTTCGCCGGCTTCAAGGTGGTTGGTCAAGCCGCGTGGACCGATTCGGTGTCGGGGAGCCTCAACCTGTCGCAGGCCAGTGAGAACACCCTGCCGAGTCCGCCGCCGAACGGCGAAGTGCGCCGCTCGGCGACCATCCTGTATCCCGGCAGCTCCACACCGATCGGCCCGTACCCGTACTACTACGCGAACCCGGTGATGCGCTACCTGTAGGCACGGCCGGCGCGCGGCGCTAAAGGGCGGTCGCGCAGGAGCGTATTCGTGAGCACCCCTCGCCCGCATTCTCACACCATGCGGTGAGCGAGGGCCCGCAAGCGCCCGTGGGTCCGTGCCCACCGGAGCCGCTCTCGAAGATCCGTCGCCCGCAGGTGCAGCCAACTTGGGCGATGCAGCCGTCGACTGGTGAGAACTGCGGGCTGGAACCCCCCGAGTTCCGCGGGCGCGCTACGCTCTGGGGCGAGCCAGCCCTCGGGGGACACGTGCAGTCGAGTCCGGGGGCTGGCGAGCCAGGCATCCGTCTACCACGCCATGAACCCACGCACCCTCTTCTTCGCAGCCACGTTGCTGTGCGGCGGCCTCTCCGCCCAAACCCTCTATTCGCCGGCCTACCTGCAGTCGACCGAGGGTCCGCTCTACGGCTACTACTTCGGCCGCTACAACACCTGCACCTACCAGATGGTCGACGGCGAGATCCGCGGTCAGGTGAAGTCGATCAGCGAGATCGCCACTCGTCTCGACTACCGCAGTCACACGACCAGCACCGCGATGGGGCGCACCTGGGCCAACGTCACCCTCAAGATGTGTGACGGCGACTACGCGACCTTCACCAACAACCTCGCCGCCAACCGGAAGTCCACCCAGACGACCGTGTTCTCGGCGTCCGTGACCTGGCCGACGTTCACCGGCAACCCGTTGACCCAGCCGGCGGTGTTCGGTGGTACCGGCGGACACTACCGCTTCCCGTTCTCCAGCAACTGGCTGACCCTCGGGCAGAAGGACGTGCTGATGGAGTTCGACTTCAAGAACGGGACGCTCGCCAACAACCTCACCTGGGGCAGCACCTCGTCGTACTACTACTACCACGACGGCTACGCCAGCTACACCCCGACCTCGTCGCTCTCGGGGTCGCAGGTCTACATCCCGTCGACGCGCCTCAACAACAACTCGGCGGGTGTGACGTTCCGCTGCAACGACAGCGCCCACTCCACCACCACCACCGGGGCATACACCTATTTGTACTCGTACTACTACGGGCCGTGGTACAGCAACGTCGACTGGCGCGACAAGTTGGTGATGTACAGCGTCTCCTACTACACCGCACCGAACGCGCCGGTCGTGCACGCCTGGGGCTTCAGCACCAACCAGACCGGCGTCGACATCGGCACCGGCTGCAACCGACTGCACATCAGCGGACCGATGCTGCTGCAATTCCTCATGACTCCGCCGCTCAGCGCACAGAGCAACGCCTACAGCGGATACCGCTACGCGGTGTGGCCGTGGCTGGCAGCGTTCAGCGGCTTCAAGGTGATCGCCCAGGCTGCGTGGACCGACTCCGTTGCGGGGCGCCTCAACCTGTCCCAGGCCAGCGAGACCACGTTGCCGAGTCCGCCGCCAAACGGCGAAGTGCGCCGCTCGGCGACCATCCTGTATCCCGGCAGCTCTACACCGATCGGCCCGTACCCGTACTACTACGCGAACCCGGTGATGCGCTACCTGTAGCGCACGGGGTCCGCGCGCTGCAGACTTGAAGGCGCGCGCCGGACCCTCGGGTCAGGCGCGGACCGGGTTGACCCCCGGCGCCAGCAGGAACTCGTCGCCGAGCACCGGCTTGGCGTCGAGCCCGAGAAACCCGAGTGCGGCACCGTACAGCCCGCGGAAGTCGGTCGTCGGCACCAAGTCCCCGTCGCGCAGCGACGTCAGGCTCGGGTGCGCGCCGTGCAATCCGGGGCGCAGTGCTCCGCCGAACCACAGCACCGGGCCGGCATCGCCGTGGTCCGTTCCCCCGCTGCGGTTCTCGGCGACGCGGCGACCGAACTCGGACGGCACCATCCCCAGCACCCGGTCCGCCATCCGGTGGGCGACGAGGTCGCGAACCAGCGCGGTCACCGCCTCGGACAACTGCCGCAACAGAGCTTCGTGCGTCGCGAGCTGGCCGGCATGGGTGTCGAAGCCGGAGAAGTTGACGTGGAACAACCGCGTCCCGAACCCGCAGATCACGATCCGGGCGAGCAACTGCAGCTTCCGACCCAGTGCGGTTGCCGGGTAGCGCGCCTTCGGCCGGTAGCGAGCGAGTGCGGTGTGCAACGCCTCCGAGCTGTCCGCCGCCGTCCGTGCGACCCCGCACAGAAAGCTGCGCAACCCGTCCGATCCCTTTCGCCCCTCGCCCTCGCCGGTGGCGAGGGCGATCAGCTGTTCGCGCCGCCGCGCCGCGTCGGGTCCCGGCGACACCAACACTCGGTAGTCCTCGATTCGGCGCAGCCCAGGCACTACCACCTCCTTGGCCTTGAGGACCAGCGGCACGCTCAGGCTGCCGACCGACAGCCCGGGCACCGCGGCGCCACCGGTCGCCAATAGGTCCGCCGCGCGCCCGAGCCAGCCGGTGCTGTCGGCGCGCAACTCCCGAAACGACGGGTCGGCGGTGTGCCACACGTCGCGGTTGTGGAAGTGCGAACGCGAACTGCCGGCGAACCCGACGCCGTGCACCACCGCCGCGAGACCGTCGCGCATCAACCCGTGCAGGCCGGACATCGCCGGGTGCAGGCCGAAGCCACCGGCCAGGCGATGCGCACCCCGACGCACGCCGGCCAGCTGCGGACGAGCCCTGGCCCACGCCGGATCTTCGAGCGGCAGAATGGTGTTGAGGCCGTCGTTACCGCCGTCGAGCTCCAGCACGACCAAGCACCGAGAGTCCCCGTGCGGCAACCAGCGCATCGAACCGGCGGCGCCGAGCAACGGTGCGGCGGCGACCGACCGAAGCACTTCGCGACGGGAAACGCCGCGACGTTCGTCATCGTGCGGATGTGTCATAGGAGATGTCCCTCCGGCAGGCATTGCACGGCATGCAACAGGTCCGCGGGCGGCACCCCGGTCTCGGCCAACCGATGGATCGCCTGCCGCGCCGTGTCGTCGATCACTCCGTCGAGCAGCAGCTCGATCGCCAAGTCGGCGCGCTGCGCGGGGCGGGGTCGCTCGAGAACCGTCGCGGCGGCGGGATGGGTCTTGTATGCGGCGGTGAACAGCCGCCCGGCGAAGTTGGTCCGCGCCAACCAAGTGGCGGAGGTCATCCACGCGCGTTCGCCGGGCCATCCCGCGACATTGGGCGGCTCCAGCAGCACCTGACCCATGTCCGCGATCGCGCGCGTCAGCCGCAGCGGTGCCGCGCGACCCCCCAGACAACGGACCATCCCGACCACGAAGTCCACCGGGCTCTTGATCCGGCTTCGCCAAGCCCGCGGGCTGAAGAACAGCCGACTGCGCAGCAACACGCGCAGGGTCGCGCCGAGATCACGACCGGCGTCGCGGTACGCCGCGGCGAGCGCATCGACCTCCGCGGTGGTGGGTCGAGGATGGACGAAGAACGCCAGCAGCTTGCGCGCCACGAACCGCGCCGAAGCCGGGTGGGCAGCCGCCAGCGCAACGACATCTTCCCCGCCGAGCGCCCCGCGACGACCGAGTACGCGTTTGGCCGCCCCGTCGTGGAAGCGTTGGCGGAATGCGAACGACTCGCCGCGCAGGTGCCAGCCGGTGAATGCCCGCGCCGCCTCCTTGACGTCCTGTTCGGAGTACTGGCCGACCCCCAGGGTGAACAGCTCGAACAGCTCGCGGGCGTAGTTCTCGTTGGCTCGACCGCGCACGTTGCTCTCGCTGTCGAGCCAACGGACCATCGCCGGGTCGCGACTGACTTCGAGCAGCAGCGCGTCGAACTTGCCGAGCCCCGCGCGTTCGAACAACTGCAGCTGCCGCGCCATCAAGCGTGCGCTGCGAACTTTCACGTTGCTGGTGGCAAAGTGGTCGTGCCAGAACAATGTCATCCGTGCGCGGATCCGCGGCGGCCCCTGCACCATCCGCCACACCCAGTACGCACGTACCCGCTCGATGTCGTCGAACGCCACCACATCGGTGAATCCCGCGTCGAGCTGCGGGTCGCTCGAGGGATCGAACAGCTCGTCGAGCGCTGCATCGACACCGCGTGCGACGAGCGAACGGCGCAGCGCCAGCGAGCCCCCGAACGCGCCGCGGCGCAGCAGGTGCCCGGCGCGTGCCAAGTCGAACGGCTCGCGCACGCTGGGCTGCCACGGCGCAAGCAGCTCGCGTGCCCGATTCACCGCGCCGACCTCCGAACCGCGATGCGCAACACCGTCGAACGCGCCGCGGGTTCGACGGCGACCTCGAGGTCGAGCGCCTCTACCACCGCCAACACCCCGCGCAACCATGCCGCCGCGACGGGACGCGATTCGCCTTCTGCGAGGGTCCGCTGGGTGACCAAGGGGTCGAAGTTGGCGCGGAGCAGCTTCGCCAGCGCCGCCCCCTGCAATCGCAGCACGTCTCCGACCACCTTCTCCGGCTTGCCACCGGCGAGTGCCTGCGCTGCCCGGACCGCGCCATCGATCGTCGACGACACGATGCCGTGGCCGTGTGCAAACAACAGCGTCGGCGACAGACCGTGGGCGAGCGGCGGCGCCCCCACCCCGCGGAACTCCTCCAGGCGAAGCGAACGGAATGCGTACCCCGCGAGCCGCCCGTCCCGCACCATCCACGGCACTTGGCGCTCGCGGATCCGCTTCGGATTGGACACGGTGACCAGCATCGCCATCGCCTGCTCGAGCTGCCGTCGCACCCGTGCCTCACCGTCGACCGCGAACACCAGGGTGAACGCCGGCAACACGATCCGCGGCAGCTCGTCGTCCTCGCTCGGCGAGTTCGCGGTCACCAACAGATCCGCAGGCTGTCGGAGTCGCGGCAGCAAGTCACCAGTCAGTGATGCCCCGCCCAGCAGCAGCCCGGCGAACGATCGCAGCTGCTTCACGCCGAGGGCTCCGTCCTCGCCGAGCCAGGCATCCGGCTCGGTCAGCAGCAGGCCGAAGTCACGATCCAAGGCGACCCGCGCGATCGTGCCCTCCGGAGCCGCAGGCAATAGCCGCGGTTCGGCGCCGCAGGCCCGCAAGCGCGCGACGCTGTCCCCTTCGAGCCCGGAGTCGAACGTGCAGCGCAGGTCGACACCGCCGGCGCCAATCCGCAGCGACGCGTGCAGCCGCGTGGCCCGGTCGGCAACCCGCAGGACCGGCCCGACCAGGACCCGCCCACCGGGGTCGAGTCGTTCCCACAGTGTCTTGCCGCGGGCCAGCGCGCGGAGGCCGGACAGGTTGGCGTAGACCCGCACCGTGCGGCCGGGCTCCAACGCCGGGCGCGCCGAGCGATACGCCGTGTCGCCGAGCAGCGAACGTCGGCCGCTGCGGCGGTGCGCGATCAGGTGCGCGAGCGCGGCGTCGGACGAGGCCAGCGTGAGAATGCCATCGCTCAGGTCGAACTTCGCCTTGCCGGCTGCACCGAGACGTGCGAGCACGCGCCGCACTTCGTCTCCCTCCTCGACGCGGGCCAGAAGTCCGATCCGCGGCCGGCGCGCCCCGGGCAGCACCGCCAGCGCGACCTGGGACGGCAGCATCACTTCCAAAAGGTCGTCCAGCGTGTGCCCGGTGAACGCCTTGGTCGCCAAGGGCAAGCTCCCGAGCGCCACCCGCAATTCGGGCGGCATCGCGCGGCGCAACGGTTGCAGCAGCTTCAGCACCCCCCTGGCGAGGGCCCCACCATCGCAGGCGTCGACGAGCACCAGGGTGTCGGGCGGCACGCAGGCGCTGAGATCGCGGGGGGACTGCGCGCACAGGCTGGCGCAGCCTGACAGCACCAGGGGGAGGATTCGCATGGTTGTGGGGTACGTCAGCAGAGCTCGACTGGCGCGACTCCGGCTGGCATCGTGGTTTCGGAAGACCGGCGGGTACCGGGACAACGGAGCCCCGTGCTGCGGCCGCCAGTCGCCGTTATCCGTGGATTTGCGAGTACTATAGAGAGGAAGTCTCCCCAGACCCGCTCCCCCGCACGCGTGACCCCAGCTGCGAAAATCCTCCTTGCCATCGGTGCCTCGGCACTGATCACCACCATCGGCCTGGTTGCCTTCGGTCATCAGGTCGAGGCCAAGCCCTCGGGAGACGTCGGCTCCCAGCCTGCCCCGGCGCCCGCGTCCGAACCACGAATCCAAGGCACGGAGTTGCCCTCGGCCCGCGTCGCCGAGCCGCTCCAGGTGACACGCCACGTGCCGTCGCCGGGGAGCGGTCACGGGATGATCTCCGGGCGGATCGGGGTCAGCACCCGCCTGCTGCGCGATTTCTACCGCTACACGATCGTGGTCGAAGAGGAGGTCAACCGCGCCGCGCGCAAGCCGAGCGACCCCCCGCCGTTCCTGCGCAAGGCGACGTTCCCGGTCGACCTCTCCGCCGGCACGCCGTTCTTCGACATCGACGACATCCCGTTCTCCACCCACCCGTACCGCGTGTTCGTGATCGCCGACGGGATGAACGGCTCGTCCGCGCTGACCTACATCGACGCCGCGCATCCGCACGGCCGCGACGGGGAGGTGCACCTGGTGCTCACACCGGGGTCCTACTTCGCCGTTGCGCTGCTCGATCAGCGCCGCTCCCCGCGCGGCGGCTTGGACGTCTACATGCGTCCGGTCGGGGCCGCGCTCGGGGCGCGCAAGACGCTGCTCGGACGGACGGGCGGCGACGGCCGCGTCCTGTTCGAGAACGTGCTGCAGGGCGAGTACGAGGTCCTCGTCGGGGACACCACCCAACCGATGGCGCCGGCCAAGCGCGTATTGGTCCGCGGGGTCACGACCGTCGCGGCCGACGGCAGGCCCGACACCCAGGCGGTGACCATCGAGGTCCCCGACGGCAAGCACGTCACCATCGAAGTGTCGGGCCGCTGGGGCGGAGTAGTCGAGAACGCCGAGCTCAAGGCCTGGCAGCTGGAGATCAAGCGCTACTTCGAGTTCACCGGCAAGACCGACCGGGACGGCCGCTACGTGCTCAAGAACATGCCGTACGGCAAGTACCAGATCAGCGTCGGCAGCGCAGGCCACGGGCGGCGCGACGTGCGCTTCGAGGTCAAGCCGGACGACGGTCTGCAAGAGCAAGTGGTGAAGATCGAGATGCCGCGCTGACCGACGCGGTCCGCGGCCGTCGTCGCGAGCCGTCGCGCCCACCCGCTCGTCGATTCGGCTTCCGCGAGCCGGCGGCAGACCGTAGGCTGATCCCATGTCGCGTGAGATCGTCGACCTCGCCTCTCTCGACCTCTCGTCGGATGTGATGACCGACGCGGAGATCCGCGCCATGGTGCCGCATGCCCACGAGTTCCGCCTGATCGACGGGGTGTGCCACCTCGACCTGCAGCGCGGCATTCTGGTCGCATACAAGGACTGGGACGAAGACCCGTGGTGGGCGCGTGGCCACATCCCGGGCCGGCCGATCATGCCCGGCGTCCTCATGGTCGAAGGTTGTGCGCAGGCGAGCACCATCCTGATGAAGAAGCACGAGGGTTGGGACGCGAATCGCTTCATCGGCCTCGGCGGTCTCGATCGAGTGCGATTCCGCGGCCAGGTCACTCCGCCGTGCCGGGTCCACTTCGTGTCCGAGGTCGGCACGCAGAGCGGCAACCGGTTGGCGAAGTACCCCGCACAGTGCTTCCTCGACGGCAAGATGGTGATGCAGATGGAGCTCCTGGGAGTGCTGCTCTGACCGGCCCCGACGGCAGGGCTGCGCCGCGCTGCGGCACCCTTCGCCTGCCGTGGCTGCTGCCTGTCCTGCTGGTCGCCGCGTGGTGGCCGACCGGGAGCTACTGGCAGAGCGACGACTTCATCGCGGTGCACCACGTGCAGAGCTGGCGGAACGTGCTGCACGACTTCATCGGCGCGCAGTACGGCATTCCGGCGCTGGTGCAGTTCTACCGGCCGCTGATCACGTCGAGCTTTGCCTGCGACGGGTTGGCCGGGAACGCCGCGCCACTGGTCGCGCACCTGAGCAACGTGATCGCCCATGCACTCAGCGCGCTGTGCCTCGCCGCGATCACCGCGCGCTTGCTCGGCGGCACCGTCGGGTGGGCCAGCGGACTGGTGTGGGGGCTTGCGCCCTGCCACGCCAGTTCGGTGTGGTGGGCTGTCGGACGCGTCGACTGCCACACCACGCTGTGGATCATGCTCTCGGCGTTGTGCCTGCTGCAGTGGTCGCAGGACGGACGCCGTCGGCGTGGCGCCTCGCTGGTCTGCTTCGCCCTGGCGCTGGCCAGCAAGGAACTCTCGGTAGTCGTTCCGGGAATCGCCGTGGTCCTGTGTGCGGCGGCCGCACCGCGCGGGCGGAGGCTGGTCGCGGCACTGCGCGGCGTGTGGCCATTCCTGTTGGTGCTCGCCGGCTACGCCGCGCTGCGTTGGTGGGCCGTGGGTGCCGGTGGCTACGAAGGAACGATCGACCCGGGCGCGGCTCTGAGCGGCCTCGGGTGGCGCACCTGCCAGCTGTTGGCGCCGATGCTCCAAGGTGGTTCGCGCCTGGCCGCTGCGCACGGCGTCGCACTGCCCGGATGGGTCGCGTGGCTGAGCATCCTGCCCGCCGCCGCCGCGTTGGTCGCGATGTGGAAGCGTGGTCGCGTCGGCGCGACGGTCGCACTCGCAGTGCTGTTCCTCGGCTGCTCGATCCCGGTGATCCAGCTGTGGGGCGACGTCAGCAACCCGAAGACCCTGCGCAACTTCTACCTGCCGATGGCACCCCTCGCGGTGCTGCTCGCCGCCGGAGGATGGCGCACCGCGATTCCCGCGCTGTTGTGCTTCGCGCTGCCGTGGCTCGAGCTGCGCAGCGACTACCGCGCGACCTGGACGTCGTGCGCCCGCATCCACGCGGACCTGCTGGCTGCCGCGCGTTCCTCCGCTGCGCCGCTGTGTTTCGCCGCAGGTCTGCCGCGCGAGAACGAGTTCGCCACCGCCCTCGCATTCGACCAAGGCGTGGACCGGTTGCTCGCCACGCCATTCACCGACCATCCGGCGCGGTTGTTCGCCTTGCGGCCGATGAGCCAGCACGCGGCCGCGGTTCGACTGCCGTACGGCGCCGCGCGGCCAGTGCCGTTCGGTGTGACGTGGGCATGCTCCGAGGGGGCGAAACCGGTTCCGTCCAACGATGCCCCACAGCCGCTTCGGTGCAGCTACCGCGGTCCGCCGCGGCTGACCCTGGAAGTGCTGGACGGCATGGTGCGGCGTTTCAAGGAGCGCGACAACGACCCCGCGGCCGGACCGGCAATCCTGGTCGAGGGCCCCCGCGCGGCGGTGTACCGCGTCACGGTGTTCAGCGCTGGCGGCTACACCAGCGCCATGGTGGCGGACGCTGCCCCATCCGGCGCGGCGGTCGGCGTGATTCCGCTCGGCGCGTTGCTCGTCGCGCCCGCGGCGCCGGGTCTGCCGGTCGCACTGCCGCTGCGGGTCGCTTCGGCACTCGACCTCGACAACCGCTTTCCGGTGCTGGTCGAAGCCGACACGCGTCCGCAGTTCTCCGGCCAACCGTCAGACTTCCACCCCACCCACGCCAACACGCTTCCGCTGTGGATCGAACTCGACCGGCGGTTCGCTGCCTGGTGGAAGCTGTGAAGGATCACCCGCCGCACGGTGCAACGGCGGCGGAGATCTCACGGGCGAGCTCGAAGTCACGCGCGGTCACCCCCCCGGCATCGTGGGTGGTCAGCCACACCTCGACCGAGCTGTAGACGTTTCGCCACTCGGGATGGTGGTTGGCTGCCTCGGCAGCGAGTGCCACGCGAGTCATGAATGCGAACGCGGCGCGGAAGTCGGAAAACCGAAAGGCACGGTGCAGCTTGCCGCCGTCGAACGCCCAGCCCGGCAGCGCGCCGAGCTCCTCGGCGATCCGTGCGTCGCTCAGTCGTTGCTCCGTCATGGTTCGCCTGCGGCGGTGTGCGGGGCCGTCCGTTCGCTACTCGCCGGCGCCTGCGAGTCGGTGAGGATCTCCAACACGTCCAGCACGGCACAGCGACACGCCACGCCGAGCAGATCGGCAAGCGACGGTTCCGACCGACCGTCGTCGCCGCTGACCCACTCCTTGACGTAGGTGCCGTGCGAACACCGGATCTCGACTTCGAGCGTGTCCGGAGCGGCCTGTGCCAGCCGCAGCACTTCGACCTGACGCATGCGGTCGAGGTCCGCACGACGGTGTGCAACGCGCTGGGGAGTGCGCTGCCGCACATCGATCACCGTCCCGATCCGCGTCTGCACGTGTTCGAGGTGGTGCGACGCCAGCGGCTCGGCAGCCGCGACCTCGAGCCGGTAGATCTTCTCGAAGTGGGATTCCTTCCAGAACACCACCCGGTCCCGGCCCACGACGCGGAGCGGCGCCAACTCGACGCGGCCAGCCAACCGCTCGGCGAGCTGCCGGTCGAGCTCGGCCAGGTCGAACTCACGGTGGGCGCCGACGACTTCGAACACGAACGGCCGCCCACGGCCGAGCATCAGCACGTCGACGTCTTCGCGCCCCGCACCGTGGAACTTCCCCTGCCGGGCACCGAGCCGGGGGAGAACGCAGCGGGCGATCAGCTCCTGCACCGAGTCCTTCGACAGCTTGCCGAAACCCTCGCATCGGGAGCATGAACGTGCGCGCCGCCGATTGCCCTTGCACACCGGGCAGAACAACACTGTCTGCGGCAAACCGCGCTCCAGCTTGCGGTACCGCGATTCGAGATACACCGAGACCGTCACCCGCAGCACGGTAGCAGAGCCGTCGACTCGACGACACCCGCAGTGCCTCGCCATGCGGCTCCTCCGGGAGCCGCGGGAAGTCACGCGGACACGCGCGCCCCTCGCTCGGGGTGACGGGCCGCGCGTTGCTCGGGCCCGGACTGTCGCCCGGGCCGCGTACCTCGCGCTACTTGAACGCCGGGTTGATCGTGCTGGTGAACGACGCGGTCAGGCCCGGGTCGGTCGGGTTGATGACCGCCTGGACGGCGAGGCTGAGCCCCTTCAAGCCGGCGTTCGACGGCAGGCTGAGCTCCGCGACCTCGTCCTTGGTCGTGATGGTCGGGCCACCGATGAGCAGCAGAATGGTGGTGTCCAGCGCGAACTCGCCGAGCAGCCCCGGGAGCGCCACGGGTAGCGCGGTCTTCAGGGAGATGCCCATGGTCGACGAGCAGATGCTCGGGGTCCCGGTCAGGCCCGCGATGCGGATCTTCAGCGGGGCGGCGGTGGTGGTATCGATGTCGGTGTTCGACATCATGAAGTAGCCCTCACCTTCCTGCAGCGCGGCGTAGCTGATGCCGCTGTCCGCACACAGGAAGTGGCCGCCGGCCACGCCACCGTTGTTGAGCCAGCCGGTGGTGTCCCAGCACTTCGTGTGGGCCGTGGTGCTCGGCAGCATCGACTTGAAGTGCATGTCGCTGTCGGAGCCGACCAGCGACGCGAACCAGAAGCCCATGACGTTGCCGGTGGAGTCCGGCAGCGGGGTCGGCGAGTGCGATTGGTTGCCGATCGAGATCACCGCCGTGCTGGTGCCGACGCTGGCCGCGGTGAGCTTGCCACCCGTGATCGTGGTGCTCAGCGGCGCCATGTGCACGTCGAGGCCGACGATCCAGAACAGCACCAGCTTGTCATCGACGTAGGCGACGGCGGGGTCGACGTACGGCCCGGTCGCGCCGGTGATCGCCACCGGGGCGTCGAACGGCAGCACGTTGGCGGCGCGGTAGGCGAGCATCGGGCCGGTCGGCCAGTCCACCGAGGCGTAGTTGCCGTTCTTGGTGTCGATCATCATGCCGAACACGTTCCCCGTGGTGTTGAGGTTGTTCGCCATGGTGTTGGGCGTGAACACCGGGCTGCCGCTCGCCCAGCTCACCTTCCCCATGATGACGTCCTGACCGCCTGCACCACCGTAGAAGGTGCTCAGGTTGGTCACCGTCATGCACATATGGAACTCACCGGCAGCCAGACCGCCGATGCCGGACTTGCCCAAGCTGCACTGGTTCACGGTGCCACCGGCGGCCGAGAAGATCGGCGCCGGCAAGGTGATCTTGCCCAGCGACGGACCGGTGCCGGTCGTCGACGAGGTGAAGTAGGTGCTTTGCTTTGAACGGCTGGATGCCGGGAGTGGTCAGGTCCTGATCGACGAAGCCAGGGCCCGCCTGGGCGACGAGGGATGTGGCGCAGAGGCCAGCAAACAACAGGGACAGAGTGTTGTTGAGCATGGAGAGATCTGGGGAAGATTGGTGGGATGACCCACTTTGCGCCGCGTTTCGCAGCGGGCGGAGCCCGCGTTGGCGACGGCGCACCGATCCTCCGGCGGCGGCGCACACACGCCTGACAAGGGGCGCCGGAGTCATGTCGAATCGTAGCCGCACGGACGCCTCGGGGCTACCGCCCCGGGCGCCGCCCACCTCCCTCGGCCAGATCCGCGGTGGTGTTACGCTACGCGGACAATGTGCGCAGAGCTTCGATCACACCGTCGATTCCTCGCGCCGGGCGCGCAGGCGTGCGACCAGGCGGAAGAACTCGTTGGTGTCGATCGGCGCCTGGAGGAACGCGCTGATCCCGTAGCGGCCCTTTTCCCGAGCCAGGTCCTTGATCGCCCGGGACTCCGCGATCGCCACCACCTCGACTTCCTGGTCGAACGAACGCAAGTGCTTGAGAAGGGTCAGGCAATCCTGTGCGGTGTGCCCCAACTCGAGGAACACGTAGTCGAAACGGGTGGTGTGCAGCATGTTCACCCCCGGGAAGCTCTGCCCGCAAGTCACGCGAAACTCGGAGAACTGCTGCAACCCGACCTTGATCTGGTCCCGCAGGAGGTTCTCCGAGGTGATCAGCAGAATGTCCATGGCTCTGGTCGGCGAAAAAGTCGCCGGGTCGGCGTCGCTTCTGCTGCTCTCTATCGACCAGGAGCCGAGCTGCGGTAAAGAACTGCGATGCACGGAGCCGACTCGGCCATGCCACCGGAGCCCGGCCCGTCCGAGCAGGACGCGGCGCCCGGGCTGCTCGCGGGAATCGACGAGGCAGGCCTGGGCCCGGTGCTGGGCCCGCTGGTAGTCGCCGGAGTCGCGCTGTCCGGGCCGACCGGCGGCGATCCCTGGCGGCTGCTGCGCCGCAAGGTGGCCCGGACCGGAAACGACCCGCGCAAGGTCCGCGTCGCCGACAGCAAGAAGGTGCACAGCGGTCCCCACGGGTTCCAACGCCTCGAACGCACCGTGCTCGCCTTCTGGTCCGCGATGCACGGATCGATCCCGCCACACCTGGGCGCGCTGCTCCGCCAGTGCGATGCCGACCTCGACGCGCTCCGCCGATGCCCGTGGTACGAGGCGCTCGACCTCCCGCTGCCACAAGCCAACGACCGCGACCAACTGGAACTGTTCGCCCACCTCCTGGGCCGCGAGATGAAGCAGAACTCGGTCGAACTCCTGCACCTGGCGATCCGCCCGATGGACGTCGCCGAGTTCAACGCCTCGATCGCGACCACCGGCAACAAGTCCGATACCCACTTCGCGGTCTATTCTGACGTGATCACGAGCATTCTTGAGGCGTTGCCGGGGAACGCCCACGTGGTCGCCGACCGCTGCGGCGGCCGCATCCACTACCTACCGGCGCTGCGGCGACGACTCGCCCCCCACAGGATCGAGTTGGTCGCGGAACAGGCACGGGCGTCGAGCTACACCGTGCACACGGGTGCACACCGGGTGCGGATCACCTTCGCCGAGCGCGGCGAGGAACGTTCGTTCCCCACCGCGTTGGCCAGCTGTGCGGCCAAGTACGTGCGCGAGCTCATGATGGTCGCCCTCAACAGCTGGTTCGCGGACCGGCTTCCCGGCCTGCAGCGCACCGCCGGCTACTACGTGGACGGCAACCGCTTCCTGCAGGACGTCGCGCAGCTGATCGAGAGCCCCGGGTTTCCGGTCGATCGGCTGGTTCGCTGTCGCTAGTGCCCCGCGTCCGGAGCTGCGAACTTCGGACGAGGGGCACTGGGAATCCGCGCCACAGAGTGGTGAGTGGGAAGACGGGGGCCGGAAGGCGCGGATCTCATGGCTCGTCGTCTGCGGCGCAGGCTCCGGCCCGGACCGACCTCCGGCGCTTGCACTCGGCCACCGGGTCCGGTCCACTCCGGCTCCGATGTCCGAAGAACTGGCCAAGCTCTACGACCCCGCCGCGATCGAACCGACGATCAGCGCGCGGTGGCTCGCCGCCAAGGCGTTTGCCGCGACCCCTGACCAGCGCGACAACCGCTACGTGGTCATGATGCCGCTGCCCAACGTCACCGGCGCGCTGCACATGGGCCACGCGATCGACAACGTGATGCAGGACCTGCTGATTCGCTGGCACCGGATGCTCGGCGACAACACGCTGTGGATGGCGGGCACCGACCACGCCGGGATCGCCACCCAGGCAGTCGTCGAGACGCGCCTCAAGAAGCTCGAGGGCAAGACCCGCCACGACCTGGGCCGTGATGCACTGGTCGCGCGCATCTGGGCGTGGAAGGACGAATACCAGCAGCGCATCGTCCGGCAGCAACAGGCGATGGGCTGCTCGTGCGACTGGGATCGCCAACGGTTCACGATGGACGAAGTGTGTGCGCGCGCGGTGCGCCACACGTTCTTCTCGATGTTCCGCGACGGGCTGATCTACAAGGGCGCGCGGATGGTCAACTGGGACTGCGAGTTGCGCACCGCGGTGTCGGACGACGAGCTCAAGCGCGAGACGGTGCAGGCCCACTTCTACCACCTGCGCTATCCGGTGATCGATCCGGCCCCCGGTGAGCCGACCCATATCACGGTGGCGACCACCCGCCCGGAGACGATGCTGGGCGATACTGCGGTCGCGTGCCATCCCGACCCGGCTGGCGAACTGCGGCGACTGATCACCAAGGCCGAAGAGAAGCTCGCCGCGGCACCGGACAAGGAGCGCGGCGCAGTCGAGGCCGAACTCGCCGCGTTGCGCGACCGACAAGCCAGCCACGAACCTCTGCTCACCACCATCGCGAGCATGGCCGCAGCCGGGCGCCAGGTGCTGCTGCCGTTGCAGCAGCGACCGATTCCGATCCTGTGCGACGAGTGGGCCAAGCCAGGGCTCGGCAGCGGCTGTGTGAAGATCACGCCGGCCCACGACCCCAACGACTACGAGGTGTGGCAGCGGCACAAGGAGCGTATCGGCTGCATCACCGTGCTCGCCGAGGACGGCACGGTGAACGACGCCGGCGGTGCCTACGCCGGTATGGACCGTTTCGCTGCGCGCCAGAAGGTGGTTGCCGACCTGCAAGCCGCCGGTCTGGTCGAGCGGATCGAAGACCGCGAGATCGAGATCGAGCACTCCGACCGCAGCGGGACCATCATCGAACCGCTGATCTCCCGGCAGTGGTTCGTGCGCATGGGCGACCTCGACGGCGGGGTCACGCTCGGCCGAGGCACGCCGAACGAGTTCACGGCGCCCGGATTGGCGCAGGCCGCGATCGACGCCACCGATCCGCAGTGGCATTCGAACACCGGACGCAACCTCACGTTCCACCCCGACTCGGAGCGCTACGGCGGGCTGTACCGCAGCTGGCTGGGGGAGAAGCGCGACTGGTGTATCAGCCGTCAGCTTTGGTGGGGCCATCGCATCCCGGTGTGGACCGGCACCTGGACCGCGCAGCAGCTCGCGGCCATGGAGGCCCTGCTGCGCCAACACCAGCAGCGCGACGACGTGTGGGCGTGGATCGTGCTGCCCGACGACCGCTGCCTCACCCCGACGAACGCTCTGGAGCTCCTCGGGCGCGGCGAGTTGCCACCCGATACTCGCCTGGAGCTGCAGCTGTGCTTCCGCGACAAGGGATCCGAGGATGCGGTGGCCGGGCTGCTCGGCAGCGTCGGGCTGACCGCCGACGAGGACGTGCTCGACACGTGGTTCAGTAGCGCGCTGTGGCCGCACAGTACGCTGGGTTGGCCGGATCCGAGCAACGCCCCGATCCTCCCGGGTCAGAGTTCGCTCACCGACGCTCTCGATTACTACTACCCCGGATCGTGTCTGGTGACGGCGCGCGACATCATCACGCTGTGGGTCGCACGCATGGTGATCATGGGGTTGTACAACCTCGGCGACGTGCCGTTCGTCGACTGCTTCATCCACGCCAACATCCAGGACGGCAAAGGCAAGAAGATGAGCAAGTCGCGGGGCAACGGCATCGACCCCGTCGACATCATCGAAGGCTACGGCGCAGACGCGATGCGCTACGTCATGTGCGAGCTGCAGACGGGCACGCAGGACGTGCGGTTGCCGGTGCACGCGGTGTCACCGTTCACCGGAAAATCCATCGACCTCGCGACCGCCAAGCACGGCAGCACGGTGTTCACCTACCTGTGCCCGGACACCGGCAAGGAGTTCGACGTGCTGGGCACGATGAAGGACTCCGGGGTGCCGCCAGCCAAGCTGTCGAGCGAACGGTTCGAGATCGGCCGCGCGTTCTGCAACAAGCTGTGGAACTCGGCCAGGTTCGCGTTGATGAACCTCGGCGATGTCGAGTTCACACCACTCGGCGCCGAGCAGCTCGACATCAGCGATCGATGGATCCTGTCGCGCCTCGGCAACGCGATCGCGGGCGTGCAGCAGCAGCTGGAACGCTACAACCCGTCCGCCGCGCTGAGTGCGGTGCGCGACTTCTTCTGGAACGACTTCTGCGACTGGTACGTCGAGCTGAGCAAGCCGCGGCTACGCGACCCGAATGCCGCCGCCGCTGCGCGACAAGTGCTCGCCGCGGTGCTCGATCAGACGCTGCGCCTCTGCCACCCGTTCGTCCCGTTCATCTCGGAGGCGATCTGGGAGCGGCTCGGCGCGCAAGCTCCGGTGCGCGGCATCGACAGAGCACTACCGCACAGCGAACTCCTGGTGCACGCAACCTGGCCAACACCGACCGAGGCGTGGCAGGATGCAGCACTCGAGGAACGCTTCGCGTTGATCCAGGACGCGGTGCGCAAGATCCGCGAGGTGCGGCAGAGTAACGGCGTGCCGCCGTCACGCCCGCTCGATCTGCAAATTCGCGCTGGCGCGACAACCCGCGCTCACCTGGAAGCCGGCCGCGACCACTTGGTCCACCTGGCGAACGCCGCGACGATCGATTTCGAGCCGGCCGGAAAACCACATGCCGCAGCAACCGTCATGTGCGCCGATGCGGAGATCCACATTCTCGATGTCATCGACGTCTCGAAGGAGATCGCAAAGCTGCAGAAGCAGCGAGCCAAACTGGAGGGCCAGCTCGGTGCGCTGCGCAAGAAGCTCGACAACCCGGGCTTCCTGGCCAAGGCGCCGGCGGACGTGGTCGAACGCGAACGCGGCACTCTCGCACAACTCGAGATCGATTTGTCGCGCACCGACGAGTCGCTGCAACAGCTCGCCACCGAGTGAGGTACGCGCGGCGTTCTCCGAAGCTTCACAAGTTGTGAAGTTCGTCGAGCCACGAGCCTCAGGGGTTTCGTAGCGGGGTCATTGGTACGGGACACACCCGCCGCCGATACGTGGGATTGAACGCATCCCCGTCCAACCGAGACGTACCCCAATGCATCGTGTGTTCGCCGGGCTGCTCGCGGCCTTGTGTGTTTCTCTGCCCGCCCATGGCCAGGACAATCCCGGCGACATCGTGGTCAGCGGTGTCCGCACGGACAACGGCACTCCCGGGGGACTGTGGTTGGCTGACACAGCGGCGCCCCAGCCGCTCACGTTGATCGGGTCGACACTCAGCCCACTCGACAACGCGGCGAGCCTGGCGATCGACCCGTTCGACCCTACGCGCTTCTACGCAGGCACCTACAGCCGCCGTCTGGGTGGCGAGCTCACGCCGACCTACCTGTTGCGCCTCGAGCTGCGCGGCGGCGCACTGCGCAAGGCGGACGTGCTCAACTACTCCGAAATGGACGAGGACATCGTCCTGGCGGTCGTGCCACTCGGCGAGCATCTCTACTACCTGGGTCGACACAGCGTCGGTCGGGTGCCACTGTCCGGAGGCAAGGTCGAGCAGTTGGTCGAGCTGCCCGACTGGGTCGAGCCGCGCGGCATGGCCTCCGATGGACGCTACCTCTACGCCGCAGCGACGCCGTTCAGCCTGGTCACCATCGACCTGGTCGACCTCCGTACGCTGAAGCCACTGGCGTCGATTCCCCGCGGATCGGAGGAGATCCAAAACGTCGCCATGGACAACGAGGGCCACCTGCTGGTGGTAACCGCCAACCCCAGCGGCAACGCCCGTCTGTTGCGCTACCACCACACCAGCGGCGTGCTGCTCAACCAGCTGGTGCTGCCGCTGATCGGCGCCCGGGCGGTGGCCCAAGACCCCGAGAACGGCCTGATCCACGTAGTCGGAGCGACTGCGCCCAGCACTTCGGGGGTGCTGACGATCGCCGATTGGAAGGTCGCACGTGGACCGGTCGGTAACCTCCCCAATGCGCTGCCGGCGCTGGTCATCCAGCGCCCGCGGCATGCGTTCTTCCAGCGCGGCCTCGGCTGCAAGGCGGACGATGGCAAGGTCCCGTCGATCGGTACGGTGGGACGACCAGGCCAGCGCGCTCCGTACTTCGGCGTCACCGTGGCGACCACACCGAACAGCCCCGTACTGTTCTGCGCCGGAATCGAAGACACCAACGTCGGACCGTTCGATCTGAAGATCATCGGAGCGCCCGGATGTTGGCTGGCAGTCGACCCGTTCGTCATCGCGTTCCACCGCACGGACGCACGGGGCGCTGCGATCCAGTACCTGCCCCACGCAGCGACGCCAACGCAGTACAACGGCATCCGCCTGAACGCCCAATGGGTAGTGGGCGCCTCCACCGCGAACCTGCTGGGTGCGGCGCTGTCGGACGCGGTCCGCATCACCATCCGCGACTGATCCCGAGCAGCGCGTGAGAATGGCCCTGCACGCAGATGCGTGCAGGACCGGGTCGGGCATGTGCTGGGCGCACCGAGCCCGGCGCACTGCATGCAACCGAACACCGGCGGGTCCAGGGCGAGCCCTAGCTCGAACCGCTCCGCAGCCAACTCATGGATCGGGCTGGGACCGATCGGGTGAGGACTCGAACTCCACCCGCACTGCATTCCATCGGGCACCACGCACCGGCACAAGCGCGAAACGCGCTACCCTTGCAGGTGCCCTACGACGAGCCGATGGAAAGCAGCTACCCCTTTTTCCTGGGAAATCGACCGGTCACAGCCAACCGCGACCTTCCCGTCCTGCACAAGTACGACGGCCAGGTGGCAACCCAAGTCGCACTCGCCGACCGAAACGCGGTACTCAGCGCAATCGCATCGGCGGAGAGCGCATCAGCAGCGATGCGCGAGCTTCCGGCATACGAACGTGAGGCGATCCTGCAACACTGCGTGCAACGCTTCACTGAACTTCGCGAACAGCTGGCGCAAGACCTGTGCATCGAGGCGGGCAAACCGATCCGTGACTGCCGCGGCGAGGTCGCTCGACTGATCGACACCTTCAAGATCGCGGCCGCAGAGACCACGCAGATCGGTGGCGAATTGGTGCCGCTGGATCTGACCCCCCGCGCCAAGGGCTATACCGGCCTCTATCAGCGATTTCCGATCGGACCGTGCTCGTTCATCACGCCGTTCAACTTCCCGCTCAACCTGGTGGCGCACAAGGTCGCACCAGCGATCGCCGCCGGCTGCCCGTTCGTCCTCAAGCCGGCCACGCAGACCCCGGTTGGCGCGCTCACCATCGCGTCGATCCTGGCCGAGACCGACCTGCCGCCCGGCGCCTTCTCGGTGATTCCCTGCCGGATCGAGGATGCCGACCCGCTGGTGGAAGACCCACGGCTGCGCCTGTTGAGCTTCACCGGATCCCCCGAGGTCGGCTGGCGACTCAAGGCGCGCGCCGGCAGAAAGAAGGTCGTGCTGGAACTCGGCGGCAACGCCGGATGCATCCTCGACGCGGATACGGACATCTCGGACGCGGTCGCACGCGTCACCGTCGGCGCGTTCTCCCAGTCGGGACAGAGCTGCATCAGCGTGCAACGAGTGTTGGTACACGCGTCGATCTACGACGAATTCCGCGCACGCATGATCACCGCCACCGCAGCCCTGCGCTGCGGTGACCCAGCGAACGAAGACACGATCATCGGCCCGCTGATCTCGACCGATGCAGCGGAGCGACTGCACGGGTGGATCCACGCCGCGATCGACGCCGGCGCGACGCTGCTCTGCGGCGGCGGCCGCGACGGCGCCATGCTCGAACCCACGCTGCTGGAAGACGTGCCTGCCGAATGCGACGTGGTGTGCCGCGAGGCCTTCGGCCCGGTCGCGGTGCTGTCCCGCTTCACCAACTTCACTGCAGCGCTGCGAGAGGTCGACTCCAGCGACTTCGGTTTGCAAGCCGGTGTGTTCACGCGCGACCTGCACCGCGCATGGCAAGCATTCCGCGAACTCGAAGTCGGCGGCGTGGTCATCGGGGACGTCCCCTCGTGGCGCGCCGACAACATGCCGTACGGCGGCGTGAAGCAGAGTGGAATCGGCCGCGAAGGAGTGCGTTACGCGATTCAAGACATGACCGAGATGCGCATGCTCGTGCTGCGCGGCCGCTAGCCCGGACTATTCATGACCAAGCTGCTGCGATCGCGCAAGTTCGCTGCTGGCTTCGTCGAACGTCAGAACCTGCTCCTCGACGGGGAGGCACCCCGCCTCCGGGCAGAACCTGCCGTTCTCCTTGCCAGCAACAACCTTGCACGATCTCGCGACGCTGCTCACGAATAGTCCGGGCTAGGTTCCGGTTCTCGGAGCGCATCAGCCCGGGACCTCGGCGCAGCAGATCAGGCCATGCCTCCGCCAGCCGATGTCGAGCAGCCAACTCCGCGCGCGCACTACTGGGCGGGTGAGTCCAGCCGGGAACCTGGTCACCTTCTCGCGCCAACCGTCGAACCAGCATCCCGAACTGAACCAGTCGATCTCCTGCGCCAACCGGACCCCGTGCCGCCGCGCATTGTTGAGCACGTAGGCCAGCGCATGGCGCACCTCGCGTGGCGTGCGCAGAATGTGGTCGTGGTAGCGGTCGGCAAACACCTTGCCAGCGCGACGCCACAGTCGATTCAAGGCCCGAGCAATACGAACCAACAACCCTTGCAGGCCGCGTGACAGGCACGCGCGGTCGGCAGCCTCCACGACCATGTGCAGGTGGTTGCCCTGCACCGAGTAGTGCACCAGCCGAAATCCATTGCGGTCGCAACCCATGGCGAACGCCACGCGCAACACCGCGTACACGCCCCGGCTACGCAACGACGGCAACCCGCGCACCAACCTCGTGGTCACGTGAACCGGAAAGCGTGAAGCCAGCACCGCACGGCGGCGGTGCGACACCCCGGCCCGCTCACCCTTCGGCTTGGGCCCCGCCCCCCTACGCCGACCTCCCCAGTTCAAACGAGGGAATGGCAACAAGCCCGTGCCACCCTTCGATCGCTTCATCGCCACCCCCTTTGTCGCCGCAACACAGTACACACCAGTCACTCCAAGTCAACTCCCATCCCTTGTTTTCACGTCCATTCGCCAACCGAGCGCACATGATCCCCGCGCACATGATCCCCCAATGCACGATCGACGACAATCAACACCCACCACGCACGCCAACCCACTCGACTTGTTCGAGCACTGTTCCAACCACCCGATCCGCAACTGCCCACTCACGCACCCACGTTCTCACACCTACTCCCCGCCCACCCGCGATCACTCTGCACAACCGGGAACATGAGCAACCCACGTAACCGGCCACCCGGGAAACAGCCCACCCCGTTCCCGGAGGTGCTGGCCATCTCCACGACAGCACACGCCCCATCCCCCCCACCCCCCATACCCCACCTGCTCTCCCGCGGCCCCGTCGCCGTCGGCATCGGTCGCTCTAGCCGAGCGAAGCGAGCCTGGACCGATGCCGACGGCGACGGGGCTGGTGGAGAGCCCCGCGGCTTCAGAGCTCGAGGTTGAGGGAGCTCACGACCCCACGACCACCGTACCTACCCCCACTCCCACCCCCAACCCCCACCCTCACCAACCCGAATGCGTCGCCACACGCACCATTCGACGCCTCATCGGCACGACCACGGCATTGTAGGCCTTCTTCAGCCAAGGTCGCGCAACCCGCAGATACGTATTGGCAAACACCCGCCCAAGCACCCCCTCGCCGAGCGCATGAGCAAACACGCGCTGCCCTTCCGCAGTCCACAACTCCTTGAACTCCGTCGCCGGCGTCATCAAGTCGTACACCCGCACCCGACGCTCGATCGCGTCGCGAATGCCCTCGAGCAGCCGGACACGACCCGCCCCGCAGCGGTGCAGCTCGGCATCGAACGCGTCCAGGTACTCATAGTGCCGACCGCGGTACTCGAACCCCAGCCCAACCGCGACCAGCCGATCCCCGGCATACAGCGCCGACACTCGCGTACGCGGCTCCCCGCCGCATCCGGCGAGACGAGCGAACTCCGTGACGTGGCGACGGCCGGCATCCGACATCACTGCGCGTCCGTCCAGCCCGCGGGCTCGCAGCCACTGCGCCTTCCAGTGAAACAACTGGTCGAGCAGCAGCGGGACCTCCGCACCAGCCTCGCGCACCACATGCCGTAGCGGACCGATCGACTCCAGGAGGCGAATCGACCGGCGCAGATCCTTGCGCGTCCACTTGTCGAGACTCGCCAAGTAGGCATCGCCGTCCGCGAAGCGTTCGGTTGGAACGAAGGGTGCAAGCGTCGCACCGACCGGCGCACCGAAGCGAGAAGCCAGCGGACCAGCCGCGACCGCATGCTCCCGCAGCCCGCGCAGGTGGATCGACGCGACTCCGGAGCGGGTGGCGAGGAAATCCAGGGCCGCCGACACGCGTTCGCGTTCGGCCCCGTCGCGACACACCAGGACGTCGTCGTACGGCGCGAGCAGCCCACCCACCTGTTCCAACACCACGAACGGGCCGCGGCGCCGACGAATCAGTGGCCACACCAGCACCGTGCGACCGGCCTCGCGACCGACCAGCACCCGCAACCGGGCGTTCGCCTCCGGCGTCGCGCTGCGCGTGAACGCCTCGGTGAACGCGTGGGTCTGGAACATCTGCTGGTCATCGCCGTGCTCGAGCTCCAATTCCCGCCACTCGGGACCCAGCGCCGCCACGGCTTCCCGGCCGCGCGCGAACGACCACTCCAATGGACTCACGGTAGGTCGTGGAATCCGGTGGGAGAGTTCGGATCGACCCGGAATGTCGCCGGGATTCGATAGTGGATCGGCGCGCGGTGCCGCACACGCTGCAGCACCCGATCGAGCAGCGCCAGACCGACCTTGCAGTACGCGCCGAAGCCGTCACTGCGGGCCGAGCGTGGACCGAGGTGAAGCCGACGGAGAACACGATTGCTGCGCAGCACATCGACGCGCCGACGCACTTCCGGAGTCATGTGCTCGGTAGACAACGAGACGTTGAGTCCGGCGCGATTCTCGACCCGGTGCGGTGAGTGCTGTGGCCACATCACCGCCTGCCCGGGATGGAGATCGACGCACTGTGCATCCGCCTCGAACGCCGCGTCGTAGGCCAGCGCCTCGTCCTTGGCCCCGGCGCAGATCGACTCCAGCGACTCCGGCTCGGCGAACGGCGCCCGCACCGGGTAGACCATCACCCGCTTGCTGCCGCGCAGGTGCCACAAGATGTTCGGCACCGAATCGGCGTGGTAGTGCACGAACGCGCCCGGCGAGGACACCAGCAGCGTAGTGGCCTTCCATCCGGGAGGGCGCCGGCCGGTGCGCGAAGCGATCTCCTCGTACAGCGCGTTCGTGAGCGCGGCGTACTCCGGCACCGCATGGAGGTATTTGATGTTCAGCCACAGGTGGCCATCGCGGACCGCGCGCAGGATCTCGCTGCCGCGCAACCCTACGACCTCTCCGGTGCGCCACCCGCCCTCCGCGAAGCACCGCCCCATGGTCGTGACGTGCAGGTGACTGCGCGGGTAGTCGTCGAGCAGCCGTTCCAGCGATTCGTCGCTGAACAGCGGATGACCTGCGAGCCCGTGGGCGAACGTCTGGATGCGTTCGCCGCGCAGATCAGGCACATCCGGCGCGTCGCCGCAGAGGTGGAGTGGGTTCACGGATGCAGGCGGCGGCGAGGTGGGCGCGCGGACGCTTGCCGCGCGTTTCCTGAACTCTACCACGCACCCGTGCGGATCCGCGCGCGTCGCGAACGGCGCGCTGCTATCGCAGCTTCAGCGCCATCAACGGGCACAGATTGGCACCCGGGCTCGGCTCCACCCCGGTGCGTGCCGTAGCTCCCAATCCCCAGGTCGCCACGCGCCGGTAGACATTGGTCTGGCGCGTCGGCAACTGCGCATGACCCGACATCGTGAGCGCCAGGGTTCCGGTGATGGGGTGAGGGTACGCGCCCTGCGTCCACACGTCCTGGCCGGCATACGCATCCTGCCAAGCGACCAGTCCGAAGCGGAACTCGGCGCTGCCGACGCTGTCCGCCAGCCCACCGAGTGCGACGAACGGCTGCGCTAGATCGAGGTACAACCGCTGGCACACACCAGGCACTACCGAGCCTTGCAGTACCGGGCTCAGCGACACGACGGACACCACCGGCTGCAGCGGCGCGGTGCGGATGCCGAACGCGCTGAGCGACAGCGTGTTGGACAATGGTTTCGGCGTGACTCCTGCCGCAAACACCGAGCCGATCGCCCACATCATCGGCAGCTCGTTGGTGTATGGGTCGCGACACTCCTGTCGTCCCACAACCTGGAAGCTCGACTCCGCGGTGCCCCCCACTCCATCGGCATCGAACGGGTACGGAACCACGTCGTTGTGACTCCAAGCCGGGTACTGCGGCATCGCGCCGCCACTGAACCGGAAGTCGAATAGCAGGTCACGCTGACCGGTGTAGGCGTACGGCTGTTGGAACGGGAACGTCGCGTGGGCGCCCCACGGGCGCGGCGTGCCCGGGTTGGGGTTGTTGCCGAGTCGGGGCCAGCGCACCGCGGCGTTGAACAGCGCCACGTAGGGCGTCGCGTGGTTGCGGTCCATGTCGCGGGTGAACCCATCGAATTCGGCCTCCGCGGCGCCGAGCTGCACACTGGTCCAGGTGCGCTCGAAGGCGAACGGCACCACGGCGGCTCCGTCGCCGCGGAACGCCAGCTCGGTGACGAGCTTGGCGCCCGCTCCGCGGAAGCCACCCTCGAGCAACTGGTAGCGCATGCCGGGCAGCGCGCCGAACAGCGTCGACCAGGCGGGTGCCTCGACACTCTGGAACGCCGGAATGGTCACGGCCTGCTGGGCCGACAATGCGGTGAGGAAGGAAAGGCCGACGAACGCGCGGCAGAGGGTCTTCGAGTGCAACATCGGATGGAATGGGGTTCAGGGGATGGCGGGTGGCTCGCCTCGTTGCCTTGCCTCGGCCCTCGGTTTCGGGTGCAGCGATTCGCCGAATCCGCACGCGACCACGCGACACCGCAACGGTGACGCGACGGTGACACGACACCGCGACGGTGACGCGACCACGCGACACCGCGACGGTGACGCTACCAAGCGGCGCCAGACGGTGACGCTACCAGGCGGCGCGGCTATTGGACGACGAGCCGCAGGATGGTCCCCTCTCCCCCCGCCGACAGCTTCCGGCCAAGCGCCGCGGACCGCGCATTCCGCGAATTCCAGTGCCATGGCGACCCCGAGGCCTTCGCCCGCGTGTTCGACGCGGAGGCCCCGGCCCTTTCGCGGCTGGCCCAGCGCCTGTTGCACGATCCCGCGAGCGCCGAGGACGTGGTACAGCGGACCTTTCTGATCGCGCTCGAACACCCCGAGCATTGGCACCCGAACGCTTCGGTCGGACGCTGGCTCGCCGGGATCCTGCGCAACGAGGCGCGACGCGAATGGCGTCGCCGCGGTCGGTGTCCCGACCCAGTGCGGCTCGACTCTCCGGCGATCGAGCCGGACACCGTGCATCGCGTGCTCGCCTCAGAACAGCGGGAACGCATCGATGCGGCGCTGCACCGACTGACCCCGGCGCAGCGGGAGGTCATCCGTATGCACCTGCTCGACGGCATGCCACTCGGCCAAGTGGCGGCAGCGCTCGACCGACCACGCCACACCGTCAAGAGCCAATACCGCCGTGGATTGGCTCGGCTGCGGCAAGTGCTTCCGGCGGGCGCACTGGCGGTTCCGCTGTGCGGCCGTCCCGGATTCGCGCAGCTGCGCCACACGGTGTTGGCCGCGGCGCGCGCCCGCACTCGGCTGACACTCGGCGGATTGCTGCTGCGCGCCGCGGCGATCCTGCTGGTCACGATCGGCCTCGCGCTCGCCGTCGCGAGTGCCTTCCGCGACGTCCCGACGAGCGCCACGCCAGTGGTTGCCACGGACCCGGTACCACCCGCGCCGCGTTCCGAGGCTGTCGAGCGGAACGTCGCCCGGGACGCGATCCCCGCACCACCGCCTTCGGAGCAGTCGGTCGACTCGGTGCGCAGTGCTGGAATGCGCGTCTCCGGTACCGTTCGGTCCGCCAGCGGCGCACCCGTTGCCGGCGCAGGTATCTGGATGTGCACGTCCGACGACCTCACGTCCGGACAAGTCGTTACCACGAGCGATTCCGTGGGTCGCTTCACCCTCGACTGCGTACCTCCGGGCACGAAACTCGCCGCACGGGCGAACGGGCACGGCACCGGCGCTTTCGTCTACGTCCTGCCCACCGCGACGCCACGCGAGTGCACGCTCGATCTGGTGCCCGAGTCGACGCTTCACGGTCGGGTGTTCGGGCCCGATGGCACCCCGATGGCAGGCACCACCCTGCTACTCGGCTACGCAGCCGTGGCGCACGGCGAGCCCGGGTCCGTGCCGTGCACGGCCACCAGCGGCATCGACGGCCGCTTCGTGCTGCGCGGCGCCAGCGCCACCACCGAGACACCGCTGTGGGTGCGCGGCCCGAACTCCGCGGTTTGGGCGCGCCCGATTCGCTTGTCCACCGGAGAGAACCGCGCGATGACCATCAAGCTACCACGCGCAGGACGCGCGGTCGGCGTGGTCCGCGACGGGCAAGGTCGGGCCATCGCCGGCGCGACGGTGGAGCAGCGCTGCCTCGCACTCGAACCGCCGCCCGGGGCCCCGTTCCTCGGCCCAAGCTGGGCGCGCTCTACCACGGCGTCGACCAGCGACGGCAGCTACACACTGCCCGACGCCACCCCGGGTCGCTGCGTTCTCGAAGCGCGGCTCGCGGGGCGATTCGCCACCCTGCGGATCGACCTGCCCAGGGCCAAGGAACTGCGCTGGGATCCACAGCTCGGAGACGGGCTCGAACTCAGCGGACGGGTGATGACCGACACCGGGCACCCGGTCGCCGGATGGGTAATCCGCGCAACCGGTGACGCGGGGGCACGCGACCCAGGCAGCACGCGCACCGCCATCGACGGTTCGTTCCGCCTCGGCGGCTGCGCCGCGGGCACATACCTGGTCGCCGCCCGTCCCGACATTCCCGGCTTCGTGACCGGGCCGTGGCGGCGGTGCCGAGCCCACGCCGGCGCCCCGGTCTCGATTACCGTGCCGGCAGACGCGCTGCCCCGGGCCGCAGCACGCGCGCGGATCCACGGCGAGCGAGGGCCGCACGAGGGCTCGACGCGGCTGACCCTGATCGACTTCGCCACCGAGGTCCCGCTCACCCTCGAAGTGATGGTCCACGACGGTCGCTTCGCGCACCCGGCGCTGCCGAGTGGGCGCTTTCGACTGGCGGTTCAAGCCGGCGACAGGACCATCGTTCGAGACGAAGTACGGTTGGTCGCGGGGGAATGCGTGGACCTTGGCGCGCTCCGCCTGCGCGCGCTCGGGACCCTCACCGCGCGGGTGCGCGGCCCCGAAGGCCAAGTGGTGACCACCACCGCGACGGTCACCGACTCGTCCGGGGTGGCGCGCGGCATCCCGATCAACCGCGGCACGATCGCGGCACACCGCCTCCCGGCGGGCGACTACGAGATCGCGGTGGTCGAGCCGCGGCTCGGGCTCGCCTACGCGGCGTTCTCGATCCGCGCCGGCGAGACCGCCGACATCGAACTCCGCACCTGCGGTGGCGAAACGTGCAGCTTCCTCGCCCCACCGGTGCGCCGGGCGGCCGTCCGAGCGCGGTTCGCGATCCGCGATGCCGCTGGCGGACTGCTGTACCGCCAACACGTGGTCGCCACGAACCGGACGCACGCCCACCTCTGGACCACTTGCCTGCCGACGGGTAGCTACGAGCTGCGAGTGACCGACTCGGCGACCGACCGCACCGAGTCCTGCTGGTTCGACGTCCGGCCGGGCACCGAGCCGACGAAGGTCGTCACGATGCCGATGCCGCACCGTGTGCGCGGTCGGGCCGAGTCGATCGGCGCCACCGCGGATCGGCGGTGACCGCCACTCGGCCATTGCACCACGCCGTCGGCGCGCCAAGCTGTGGCGGTTGCCCGAGCTCCCCGAAGTCGAAACGGTGCGGCGCGGCCTCGACCGCAGCCTGCTGCGCCGCCGCCTACAAGAGGTCGAGCTGGCACGGCACGACTTGCGTTGGCCGATACCGGTCGCCGCATGCCATGACCTCCGCGGGCGGCGTTGTGTCGCGATCTCGCGGCGGTCGAAGTACCTCCTGCTGCACTTCGACGGCGCGACCGCGCCGGTCGCGTTGGTCCATCTGGGGATGAGCGGTCGACTGTGGGTCGAGCGGCGGCGCGACCTCGACGCGTGGCGAACGCACGAGCACTGGCGGATGCACTTCGGGCCGCTGGTGCTGCGCTACGCCGACCCGCGACGGTTCGGTGTACTCGACGTGGTCACGGGGAACGAACTCGGCACCCACCGCCTGCTGTGCGCGCTCGGCCCCGAGCCGCTCGGGGAGGAGTTCGACGCCGCCTACTTGTTCCGCCGCACCCGACAGCGCCGCGTCGCGACGAAGCTGTTCCTGATGGATGCCAAGAACGTGGTCGGGATCGGCAACATCTACGCTTCGGAGATCTGCCACGCCGCGGGCGTGCGACCGCGGCGGGGCGCCCATCGGTTGTCGCGCGACGACTGCGCGCGACTGGCGATCGCGGTGCGCACGGTCCTTTCGCGGGCACTGGCCGCCGGCGGCACGACGATCCGCGACTACATCGGTGCCGACGAAGACACCGGCTACTTCCAGCACGAGCTGCGCGTGTACGACCGCGCCGGCTTGCCCTGCGTGGCGTGTGGCGCGGCGATCCGACAGACCGTCGACGGCGGGCGTTCGACCTACTACTGCCCCACCTGCCAACGATGACCGGGAAGGCGCGGGGCAGCCGCGACGGTGCGGGCTCCGGCTACGGTTTCGCGGCGCGCCGCGGGTAGCTGCGGCCCGCGGCGCGGATCGAAGCCAGGCGAGCCTGCAGCGCGGCGACCACCTCGGGGCGCTCGCGGTAGAGGTCGCGGGTCTCGCCCGGGTCCTCGACGAGGTCGTACAGGCGACCGGGCACCTTCGCCCCGCGCCGCGCCGCCCGCGTTCCACCAGCTCCGACGATCCACTTGTAGCGTCCCACGCGGATCGCGAACGTGCCGTCGGCAGCGTGATGGACCATGTGATCGCGCTGCAGCGCTGCGTCCGGCGCGCCGCGCAGCACCGGGGCGAAGTCGAAGCTGTCCTCGCCGGCACCCTCCGGCACCACACTGCCGACCACGCCGGCGACCGTCCGCAGCACGTCGGTCAGCACCACCGGCGCGGCGCTGGTTCGCGCCCCGGCGACGACACCAGGCCAGCACGCGATGAGCGGAACTCGGTGGCCGCCTTCGAAGATCTCCCACTTCATGCCGCGCCAGGGTCCGCTCGGCCGATGGCCGAAGCGCCGCGTCACCGAACCGGGTGGCCCGGACATGCCGGTGCCGTCCCGCGCCGGAGACCCGTTGTCCGAGGTGAACAACAGCAGAGTGTCGCGCGCGTGGCCGCTCTGCGCCAACGCGGCGCGTACCTCACCCACCACCCAATCGGTCTGCTCGACGAAGTCGCCGTAGGCGCCCGCGGCACTTCGACCGGCGAACCGCGCGTCCGGCGCGATCGGCGTGTGCGGGGCAGTCAGCGACAGGAACAAGAAGAACGGCCCCCGCTGGGCGTGGATCCACCGCCGCGCGCGGTCGGCGAGTTCCGGCAGCACGGCCTCGAGCCGCCAGCCGCGCACCATCCCGCCGGGCCGACCGAACATCGTCGCCGGCTTGTCCAGTTCGGGAACGCGCAGCAAGCGGTCGTTTTCGATCCACGCGTAGGGCGGGAAGTTGGGGACGTCGTCGCCGAAGTAGAGATCGAACCCGCGGTCGGTCGGCCCACCGCGAATCCGGCGGGTGAAGTCGATGCGCGCCTCCAACGCGCGGCGCTGCGCCATCGCCATGACCCCGGGGCGAACTTGCTCACCCAAGGCGATCGGCGCCCCATCGTGCCCCGGCCATGACCACCCGAGGTGCCACTTGCCGATGCACGCGGTGGTGTAGCCGCGCGCCTTCAGCAGCGCGGAAAGGGTCAGCCGATCCGGCTCGATCAGCGGCCGATCCCACGGCCAGAGCACCGAGCGACGCAGCGCGGTGCGCCAGGCGTAGCGTCCGGTGAGCAGACCGTAGCGGGTCGGCGAACACACCGAAGCCGGTGCGTGCGCATCGGTGAAGCGCAGTCCATCGCGCGCCAGCGCGTCGATGTGCGGCGTGCGCAGTCGGGAATCGGGGGCGTAGCAGCGGGGGTCCCCGAAACCGAGGTCGTCGGCGAGGATCAGCACCACGTTCGGCAGGCCGCTCGGCACGCCTCCACCCCACGGCGTGCACGCGAGGGTGCACAGCAACGGCAGCAGGTGGGCGAGCCATGGCCGGCAGCCCGATCGCCTCGGCGGGCGGGGGTTCGCGCCGCGGCGGGCCGCGCGGCGACTCGGGCGCGACACCCGGGTGCGGTGCATCATCGGCGCGAGAATACTGCAGGACCGGCAGCGAAGCGGTTCCGCACACACGTCTTGCGTCGATGGCGCTCATTGGTCAGGATGCATCGGACGCCCTCTTCCCCCTCCGAACCGAACAGCTCCCCATGGCAAAATGCCCGATGTGCGACCACGAGGGTCGCGTTCAAACCAAGCAGCAGATGTCGACCGCCGGGTGGATCGTCTTCGCCGCGCTGCTGCTCGTGTGCCTCCCCCTGTGCTGGATCCCCTTCGTGGTCGACAGCTTCAAGGAAGAGGTCCGGACCTGCGCCAACTGCGGCGGCAAGCTCGGTACCGCGTAGCCGAGTCGGTCCGTGAGCAGCGTCGTCACCCCGCAACGGCGACCGCTCCAGGTTGTGCTCTCCCTGGCGCCGCTCGCCACGTTCGCGCTGCTGCTGGTGTATCCGCTCTACACCATGCACCGCGGTCCGGACGCACCTGCGCATCCCGGGTGCGCGTTCCGAGCCCTCACGGCGCACCCCTGCCCGTTCTGCGGCTTCAACCGGGCGATGGTGCACACCTACTCCGGCGACCCGTGGGGCGGCTTCCCGTACCAACCGCTGGCGGTCGTACTGCTGGCCTTCGTCGGCTACCTGGCTTGGCGTGGAGTGCGCGCCCTGCAGCGTGGATCGGTGCTCGGGCTCGGCCGGTGGGAGACGCGGGTGTTCGTGGCGATCACCGCGTTGTCTTGGATCGCCAAGCTGCTCGCCGGACCGGACTACTACTGATCCGGACGCGCACCGCCGCGAAGTTCCGCCATCCCGCATTCCTCCACGTCGCGAGGTCGTGCGAGGTTGTCGCTGGCAGGGAGAAGCGCAGGTTCTGCCCTGAGGCGCTGAGCCTCCCCGTCGGGGAGCACTGACGTTCGACGAGTCCAGCAGCGACCTTGTGCAATCGCAGCGGCTCGGCCGTGAATAGTCCGAGCGACGGCGGGTGACATCGGTCCGGCACGCGGGGAAAGCGGTTAGCCTGGGAGGTGCACGAGCAGCGCTGCTGCTCGTGATTCGTCCGAGCCAGATTGGCCACCACGCCCCGGCATGCCCCACGCCGCGGCGCGTCCGATTCGAGGAGTTCCATGAAGCCGCTCTGCCTGTCCCTCTCGCTCGCTCTCTGTGCCGCACCGACCTCCGCCCAGCAGCAGCCCGGGGTGCGCGACGCATGGCAGCAGTTCCTGCGCGACCACGGTCCGGGCTGGGCGGTCGAGTGGAACCCGGCCACCGGGACACCGTGCGCGGTGTTCGGGACCGGGCTCGACCTCCCGGCCGCGCTGCCCACCCTCGCGGAGGCGCGCGTCGCCTCGAACGGTGTGCTGGCGCGCCATGCGGCGCTGCTCGGTCGCGGGGCTTCCACCTTCGTCGAGCAGTCCTCGGCGAGAGTCCGACACCTGTACTACTTCATCTACAAGCAGCAGTACAAGGGCCTCGACGTGCTCGACGCGCGTGCCGACACGCGAATCCACGAGCGCGGCAGGGTGGCGCTGCTCGGCGCATCCGCGGTGGCGATCCCGGCCGACTTCTCGACCACGCCGGTGCTCAGCGCAGCGGCGGCCCGTGCCATCGCGGAGACCCACCTGCTCGCAGCCGCACAGCCGCCCCGGGGCCAAGCTACGCGGCTGCTGATCTGGGCGCGCCCGTACGCGCAGCGCCCCACCCATCCGGTGCTCGCCTACGAAGTCGCGATCGACGCGCGTCCGGCACGTCTCGTGGTGGGGCGCGTCTACGTCGACGCGCGCAACGGCACGGTACTCGAACACCGTGATGACGTGTACTCGTGCCGCGAGTGCGGCACGGTCCACGTACGCGGAGCGACCCGACACCAGCGGCGCATGCTGCGCGCGCTCGCCGCGGTGCGCAGCGCCGAGCCCACTGCCACCCTACCGATGGCCCTGACCGGCAAGGTGCTCGGTTGGACCAACGTCGGCGAGAACCCCACCGACCCGCTACAGAACATTCCGCTCGCCAACCTGAAGGTCACCAGCTCCGCGGGCACCGCGTTCACCGACGAGACTGGCTCGTTTTCGATTCCGTACACCGGTACTACCGCGGTGACCGTGAACGCCGTCCTGGAAGGCACTCACTGCGCGACGGTCCAGGCCGGCCTGGGCACAGCGCTCACCGCGTCGGCGTCGATCACCCCGGGCGTTCCCGGCACGCTGCAGTTCGGCACCCAGACCATGGGGGAACAGGGGCATGCGCAGACCAGTGCCTACTACTTCGTCGACCGGGCCAACCTGTGGTTGCGCGGCCACCTGCCGACCAAGACCACCGAAATGAACCGGCTCGACACTCTGCGGCCGACGGTCAACAGCTCGGGCGCCTGCAACGGCTTCTACACCGGTCTCGCGATCACGTTGTTGAGCAGCAGCACGACCTGCAACCACGCGGCGTACTCGACCTTCCTGCTGCACGAGTGGGGTCACGGTCTGGACGACGTATTCGGGGGCATCAACACCACCGATGGTCTCTCCGAGGGCTGGGCCGATGTGATCGCGACCTACTACATGAAGAGCCCGCTGGTGTTCGCCAACTTCTGGAAGCGGCCGCCACCCAACTACGGGCGCACGGCGCTCAACACCCGTACCTACCCGACCTCGGGCGGCACCCACGACCAGGGCGAAGTCTGGATGGGCTGGACCTGGGACGTTCGCACCAACCTGATCGCCACGCTGGGCAGTTCCGCAGGCAGCGACCGCGCCGAGAAGATCGTGATCCCGTCGATCGTCGCGAATTCGGTGAACATGGCCCAAGCAGTGCGCGAGGTGTTCATGCTCGACGATGACGACGGCAACCTCTCCAACGGGACGCCGAATTACAACGACCTGGAGAAGGCCGCGCTCAAGCGCACCGTGCCGTTCCCCAAGATCGATCCCGGCAGCGTGACGCACATGCCGTTGCCGAGCACCGAACTGCAGCTCGCACCGCGATTGGTCCGCGCCACCGCCAAGCCGCTGCTCGGCAGCTTCACCAAGGTCGAGTTGGTGTACGACATCGGCTCCGGCGCACAACGGCTGGAGATGGTGCCGTCTGGCAAGACCGACGAATACGTCGCGCTGCTCCCCGGCGTGCTGTCGCCGGCCGACGTGGAGTACCACATCGAGGCGACCCACTCGTTGAACCGGGTGTTCCGCGCCCCGGAAGCCGGCGAGTACAGCTACGCGGTCGGTCGTGAGTCCGTGCACTACGCCGACGACTTCGAGACCCCGAACACCGGATGGCAGAGCGGTCCGCTGATCGGCACGGTGAGCGACTTCGCGCGCGGGCGCCCGTCGGGCACCAGCGGCACGTCGTGGGGCGTCAACTGGAGCGACCCGAACGGGGCGTTCTCCGGCAGCAATGCTTGGGGCAACAACCTCAACGGCGCGCACGGGTACACGATGGCTTGCTTCTTGCGCTCGCCGAAGATCGACCTGACCGGCAAGACCAACGTCCGGCTGCGGTACTTCCGGTGGCTGCAAGTGCAGGACGGGAACTTCGACGTGGCACGAATCCGCCTCAATGGTCAGGACGTGTGGTCGAACCGAAAGGGCGCGAACCACGTCGACACCGCGTGGACCAAGGTCGATCTGCGCCTTCCCGCGGCCGACAACAACCCTGCGGTCGAGCTGGAGTGGCAGCTGCTGGCCGACGGCGGCATGGAGCTCGCTGGATGGAACATCGACGACGTGTCGCTCATCAGCTTCCAGGCGCTACCGCCCCCCACCGCCCAGCTGACGATCGACCCACCGATGGTCGGCTTGGGGAAGAGCAGCACCCTGACGCTCAAGGGCACCCCGAACGCGCCGGTCGCGATGCTCGTGTCGGTGAACCCCGGCCCGTTGAGCATTCCATCGCTGCCGACGCTCTATCTCGGCACGCCGTTCGACCTGTTCTGGTTGACGCTGGACGGAAGCGGCGGGCAGAAGCTCGCGTTCACCGCGCCGACCTCGAGCACGGCGACCGGGCTGACTTTCTACTGCCAGGGACTGCTCCCTGACGCGCAGAGCAACTTGATCGCCACCAACCCGTCGATCGTGTTGATCGGCAAGTAGATCCGATGGTCATGCGTCGCCTGCGTCAGATCCTGCCTGCCCTGACCATCCTGCTGCCGCAGGTCGCATCGGGTCAAGCGACCCGACCACCCAACGTGGTGCTGATCGTGGTCGACGACCTCGGCGACCGCGATCTGGGCTGTCGGGGAAGCACCTTCTACGAGACACCGCGACTCGACGCACTGGCGAAGCAGGGCATGCAGTTCACCCAGGCGTACGCCGCGGCCGCGGTCTGCTCGCCGACGCGTGCGGCAATCCTCACCGGACGCAGCCCCGCGCGCACCGGGGTCACCGACTGGATCCGCGCCCGCTTCCAGCGACCGGGTAGCAAGACGCCACAGCAGCCGCCGACCGCGTACGTCGGCGGGCCGGGACAGCGCTTGTCATGCCCGCCCAACCCGTTTTGGCTCGAGCATGCCGAGGTGACGACTGCCGAACTGCTGCGGCCGGCCGGTTTCCGAACCTGCCACATCGGCAAGTGGCATCTCGGCGACGACGCCTGGTATCCCGAGCACCAGGGCTTCGACGAGAATCACGGTGGGTGCGACTTCGGCCAACCGCCGAGCTACTTCGATCCGTTCGCCAACAAGCGCCTACCCGGCGGGATCCCGTCGCTGCCACCCCGCCGCGCCGGCGAGTACCTCGCCGTTCGCGAGGCCGACGAGGCGGTGGGCTTCTTGCGGCGCTGCGGCGCACAGCCGTTCTTCCTGCACCTCGCGCCCTACGCCGTGCACACGCCGCTGCAGGGCGAGAAGGAACTGGTCGAGCACTTCGCGCGCAAGGCCGGCACGCGCAAGACCGGTCAGCGGAACGCGACCTACGCGGCGATGGTGCACAGCGTCGACACCGCGGTCGGTCGGGTACTCGATGCGCTGCAGGCCAACGGCCAGGCCGCGAACACCCTGGTGGTGTTCACCTCCGACAACGGCGGCCTCGAAGGGCCGACGTCGAACCAGCCGCTGCGCTCCGGCAAGGGGTTCCCGTACGAGGGCGGCATCCGCGTGCCGCTGATCGTGCGCTGGCCCGGAGTAGTCGCACCGGGAACCGTGTCGCACACCCCGGTGACCAGCGTCGACCTCCTGCCGACCATCCTCGAGGCCACCGGCGTCGCCGACAGTCCCGCCGCCAAGCGCATGGCTCGCGACGGAACCTCGCTCGCCGCCCACCTGCGCTCGGCTGCGCGCGAGGCGCTGCCGGAGCGCGACCTGGTCTGGCACTTCCCGCACTACCGCGGCAAGCGGGGACCATGGAGCATCGTGCGCCGCGGGCGCTCCAAGCTGATCCGCAACTACGAAGGCCCGACGCTCGAGCTGTTCGACTTGGAAGCCGATCCGGGAGAGGCCCGTGACCTCGCCGCGACGCGCGCGGAGCTAGCGAAAGAGCTCGACAGCTCGCTCACCCGACACCTCGCCGCGGTCGGTGCCAAGCTTCCGAAGATCAACCCCGGCTACCGTCCACCTGCCCGGGTGCTGCTGCTCGGCGATTCGATCTCGATCGGCTACACGCCGTTCGTCCGCACCATGCTGCAAGGCGTGGCCGAAGTGCACCGACCGATGCGCGACGCGCGCCGACCCGAGAACTGCGCCGGAACCACTCACGGCGTCGCGCGCCTGGACGCATGGTTGCAGGCCAGCGGTGGCCACTGGGACGTGATCCACTTCAACTTCGGCTTGCACGACCTCAAACGCGTGCATCCCGACACCGGCGCCGCATCCAACGACCCCGCGCACCCGAACCAGGCGCCGTTGCAAACCTACGAGCGACAGCTGCGAAAGATCGTCGCGCGGCTGCGGCAAACCGGCGCCAAGTTGGTGTTCGCCACGACCACCCCGGTGCCCCGCGGTGTCCGGCCGCACCGCGAACAGGCCGATGTCGAACGCTACAACGCGACGGCCCGACGCGTGATGGCAGAGCACGGGATCGCGGTGTCCGACCTGCACGCGTTCGCGGCGACGCGATTGGCACAGATCCAGCAGAAGGCGAACGTGCACTTCACCCGCGAAGGCTCCCGCGTGCTCGCCGGCGAGGTGGCACGCCAACTGCGCAAAGCGATCGCGGCGCGCCGCTCGCGGACGGTTCGGTGAACCGCGACCCCGCGGTCAGCGCGCCAGTCGCAGTGCGTGCCAGATCGTGAAGGTCTTCTGCCGCCCCGGGGCGCCGATCGACCCGTTCCACAGCGCCAGCGCGAGCTTCACCTCGAGCCCCGGCGACAACTGGATCTCCCCGTCCTCGCTGCTCACCAGCGCCCGCGTGAACGCGACCACCCACTCGCCGTTCTCCCAGCGCGGCAACACCGCCACGCCGCGGTCCTGACGACCGAACCCGGCGGCGGATACGTGGCCGCGCGAAATCACCGATGCGGCGCGATCCGAGAACCCCGTCACCCCGGGAGCGGCAATGCGCGGCGGCACGTCGAGCTGGTGCGGCGAGCGCGACACGAGATCGAGCAGGCCGGCCCGCTCCTTGAACGTATGGGTGCGCCAGTACCAGATGTTGACCGGCGCGCGCAACGAACCCATGCCGAAGAACGTCGGCTCGCGCTCGCCACTCCACTGCAGCGCCACGCCATCGCCACGCCCGGCCTGACCGGGCGCCGGTGCGTCGCAGGTGGGGTCCTTCCAGGACACGCGCACCGCGACCCGCGCGCCGTCGTGCATGGCCTGGAGTCGGGCGTGGAGGATCGCATCCGCATCCCAGCGGAGCGGCGACAGCACCACCGGCACTTCTTCGATGCCCGCCCACTGCTCGTCGGATGCGGCATCGACCTTGGCGACCCGCTTCGCGACGACGACCGACCGCTGCTGCACCAGACGGTGCTCCGATCCGGGGAGGATCAGCTTGCGGACGTGGGCCACCAGCGCGGCAAGGTCTCGGTCGCTCAGTCCCTCGGTCGGCGGCATCGCCGAGGCGGGCATGCCGGCGACGATTCGGCTGGCGAGGTCGCGCGGGGACGACCCGCCGCGCAACACGCCCGAGGTGAAATCGCGGGCCCAGCGCACCACCAGCTTGCCGTCGCCCTGCGCCACCGGGCGGCGCCCGGTGCCCTGCTCGTCGTGGCACAGCGCGCAGTGCTTGGCGTACAGCAGTGCGCCGCGCTGCGCGAGCGCTACCGGATCGGCAGAGGCGTCCGGCTCGGCGATCGGGGTGCCCGGGCGCAGTTCGGCGCGGGCTCGTTGCAGCGCCGTGGCAGGGTCCAGCCCATCCTTGCCGGCCCGCTCGACAAGCGCCTCGGCGCGCGCCGCTTCGGTGAGCCCCCGCACGTAGGCGAGCACGCGTTGCCGGTCGGCGGGCGCCAGCCAAGCGAACGACGGCATCGCCGACCCCGGCATGCCGCGCACCAGCAACCGGTCGAGGTCCGCGTCGGTCGGGTTGCCGTTGTCGGTGCTGACCAAGCTGAACCGCCCCTTGCCGAAGTCGCGGGCCGGCGGCTCCAGCACACCGGCAGGGAGCCCGTCACCACGGCCGTGGGCCCCGTGGCATGCGGCACAGAAGCGCTGGTACAGCTGCGCACCGGACATCCCGAGCTCCGCCACCGTGGTCGTCGCGGGCGCCACGGCGTCGCACGACACGAGCAACAGGAACCCGGCGCCGAGCGCGCAACGGGAACGGGTGATCCCGGTGACGTTCATGCGCCGTACGGTACGCCGCGGCGCCGCCCGGCAAGCTCCGCCGGGCAGCCCGAACCACTCCGTCCGAATGCGTAGACGGCGTTGGACGATCTCGCGACGCGGCTGATCCGGCGGGCGCGCTATCCTGGTGCCATGTTCCGCCCACTCGCAGCAGTTCTCCTCGCCGGATCGCTGGCCGCCCAAGACGTCGAGGGCGACTACCTGGTCGCAGCCACCGCGCGCCCGACCACCGCGGCACAGGGCGGGTTGTTCCTGGTGAACGCGCTCGCCGGCACTGTTTCGCTGCTCAGCTCGGCCAACGGACTCGACCGCAGCTACTCGATCGCACCCGACCCGTACGACCGCACGCTGTCGTACGTGGGCACGAGCGCGGCGTCGACCGCACTCGCCCCCGCAGTGCTCCGCGTGGTCGCGGCCGGACGGCAGGTGCTCCAGGTGAGCACGCTGCAGCTCGGGCTGACCGCGGCCGACCGCACCGTGTACCAGCTGCAGGTGCTCGGGCTGGACCTGCTGTTCCTGACCGACACCCGACTCGTACTGGCGCCGCTCGCCGGTGGCCCACCGCGCACCGTGATCGCGTTCGCCAACCAAACCGAGGCGACGAACTTCGCCTGCGACGGTCGCCGCATCTACCTGCACATGCAGCCGACGGTCAACATCCTGGCCGACCACGTGCTCGAGGTGGACATCGAGAGCCCGTCTTCCCGGCGACTGGTCTACCAGGCCGCGGGGATCACCGACCTGGTGACCGCGGTGTCACTCGACGGCGCCGGCAACCTGCTGATCTCCGAGAACGAGGCATTCTCCGGGGTCGCCAACCTGCGTCACGTCGACATGACCGGCAAGTTGCTGCGCAGCTTCAAGCTGCCGTTCGACTACGGCAGCGCCGGGGCGCGCATGGACCCGGCCGGCACCACGATCCTCGCCGGCGGACGGCGCTTCGACACGGTGCAGAACCGCGTGGTCAGCGGCTTCGTCACGATCCTGAACTGGCAGCTGTTCAAACAGGAGTTTGGCACGTCGCCAGAGAGCTACGGGGCGATTGCGTTGCGGCGCCACGTGGATCTGCTTCGATCCGGGCACGCGTGCCTCGGCTCGTCCAACTGGCGCGCCGACATCGGGTCCTCGGGTGGTCTCCCCAGTCAGGGCAACAGCGCCTACCAACTCGAACTCACCGGCAAGGCGACCGCCCGCGCGATGCTGCTGGTCGGCGTGCACGGAGCGGTGCAGCGGCCGTTCCCGCTGGCCGTGATGGGTGCGGGAACCTGCGAACTCGGGCTGTTGCCGATCGCCCAGGTCGGCGCGACCATTCCCGGCAGCGGGCGGCTGGTGCTCCCGGCACCGATCCCCTCGGCGATCGGCGTGGTCAATATCGACATCCAGTGGTTGATCGCCGACCCGAGCGCCAACACCGCCGGATTCGTCTCCAGCCAGGTCGGCTCGATCGCGATCCGCTGACGCCGGAGTAGTTCGAGTCAGTCGAACAACGCTTCGCGCCGACCGTCGGCCGTGGTCAGCCACGGCAGCCACAGCAGAGCGATCCGGGTCACTTCGATGTCGGATTTGCGCGGCGAGACTTCGGTCTCGTCCACCTCGAGCTGATCGACGTCGCATTCCGCCTTGATCCGCTCCGATTCCTCGGCGAACTCCGCCTCCATCTCGGCGAGCTGCTGCTGGAGGGCGTCGACTTGCGCCTCGGCTCGACCGACATCGCCCTTCTGCTGCGCGGTGCGCCCGGCCTGCCGCATGGTCGACGCCGCGCTGCGGATGTTCCCGGCGCTCGCCACCTTGCGACCGAACAACGCACCGAGCAGCGTCGTGCCGATCGACAACGCGGTGCTCAAGGTGCCCTGCTTCAGCTCCGCCTTCTCGCGCTCGACGCGGCCTTCGGCGGTGCGGATCCGCTCCTGCAGCCCGGCCAGGCGCGGCGCGTAGCGCTTGCGCAGCTTCTCGATCTCGAGGTCGCGCGCCTCACGTGCGGCATCGACCAGCCGTCCGCGGAAGTCGCGTTCGGTCTCGTCGGTCCCCGACACGAGCCCGAGCTGCTTGCAGCTGCGGATCGCCAGGGTCCGAGTGCGGTACAGGTGCTCGCCGAGCTCCTTGACCCATGCGGCGTACGACTTGGACTTCACGGCTTGGCTCGGCAGCGCCGCGAAGCCGGCCCCCTGCTCGGGCGCCGCATCCACCTCCGGCGCGCGCTCCCGCTCGACCGCTTCCGCCCACGGATCCGCGATGCTCTCGTCGTGCAACTCGGCGACCAGCACCGCGTCCCGCCACGCATCGACCCGCTGGCGCGCGTTCACGAAGTGCACCTTCGCCTCGGCAAACAGCGCCGGATGGTACGACACACGGCCAGCCGCGTGCACCGAGCTGCGCACCTCGGCGAACAGCTCCACGACGCCCGACTCCACCACCGGCCGCTCCGCGGCGCTGCCCACCTCGACCTGCGGCGGGGCGGACGTGGGCGATGCGGCGGCAGCGCCGGCCTCCTTCCGCCCGCGCATCAACGTCTCGATGTGCGCCCGGGTCAGCGGGCCGCGCAAGTACGACATCGCCCAGCGGCTGTGGAACAGCACCGGGGCATCGTCGTGCACGTTGTTCATCAGGAACACCCGGCTGCGCAACCCGGACAGGATCGCTTCCATGCGCCGCCGATCGAACGCCACGCCGGCGGCGGCAGACGCACCTTCCAGCCCATCGAGAACCCGCGCCTTGTCGCGCTCGGTCTGCAGCCGACCCAAGAACCACGTGCCGGTGTTGGACAGCCCCTTGTAGTCGAGGTCGACCGGGTTCTGCGTGGCGAGAACGCAACCGATCCCGAAAGCGCGCGCCTGCTTGAGCAGCGTGAGCATCGGCAGTTTCGACGGTGGGTTGGCGACCGGAGGGAAGTAGCCGAATACTTCGTCCATGTACAGCAGACCGCGCAGCGAGGTCGTGCCGGCCTGGGTACGCATCCAAGCGACCAGCTCGTTGAGCAGCAGCGTGACGAAGAACATCCGCTGCGCCTCGTCGAGGTGGGCAATCGACAGGATCGACACCCGAGGCTTGCCGCTCTCCGTGCGCATCAGCTTGCCGATGTCGAGCGGTTCGCCCTGCATCCACGCAGCGAAGGTCGGCGACGCGAGCAGGTTGTTGATCGTCATCGCGAACGCCATCCGCTCGCGACCGGGGAAGAACGACTCCAGGTCGAAGAAGCCGACCTTGTCGAACGGCGGCGCTTGCACTTCGCGGATCAGGTTGCCGAGCGACAGGTCCCGCCCATCACGCCACGCATGCGACACGATGTTGGACAGCAGAATGTGCTCGCGACTCTGCACCGGATCGACGTGGAGCCCCAGCAACCCGAGCAGACCCGAAACCGCCGACGTCACACGTTCGCCGAGCGCTTCCGGGTCGGCACGCAGGGCGGGCGGGGGTGCAGCGAACGAACGCAGCACGGTCAACGGCATGCCGGCGCTGCTGCCCGGCGTGTAGATGGTCAGCTCGCAGGCGTCACGGAACCGCTGGATCCGGGCGCCGTCCTGGCCCCACTTGGCCAGACCGTCGCGCCAGCTCGCCGCGACCTGCGCGGCGTAGGCGTTCGGCTCGACCCCTTTGCGGAGCGCCTCCCCCGGATCGATCCACGGTGCGAAATCCTCCGCGCGGAGATCGGGGAAGCTGAGCAGCAAGTTGCCGAGGTCACCCTTGGGATCGATCGCCAGCACCGGAATGCCGTCGATCGCCGCCTCCTCGAGCAGACCGAGGCAAAGCCCGGTCTTGCCGCTGCCCGTCATTCCGACGCACACTGCGTGGGTGGTCAGATCCTTCGCATCGTAGAGGAGGTCCTGCTGACCGACCTCACCGGTATCCGGGTCGACAAGGCGACCGAGGTAGAACGCTCCGAGCTTCTCGTACGACGGTGTGGTCATGGCGCTTGGGTTTGCGGCCACGGTAGGGAAACCCACCGACCCAGACCACCGAGCCCGGACGATTCGTGAGCGAGTCGTGCAGTCGCCCTTCGCGGCCGAGGTCGCACCCGAGGACTCGCCGGTGGAGTTCTCGCCACAGCGGTTGCGAACGAACTCGTGATCCCGCTCGATCGAGGTCCAGGACTCGGGGACGTCACCGGATCGCCCACGGCCGCGAACCGCCGGGGCCCGCGGCGCACGATTCTCCGATCCACCCGCCGTGCTGAAGACTCCGGATGGTTTGATTCCCGTGTCCGACGGCCACCTGATCCGGACGATCCATGAGCACCATGACGACAATTCCTCCGAGCCCCGCCGGATCCTCACCGCGATGAAGCCGCGAACGGTGCTGACCCTGCAGGTGACACTGCTCCTGATCTGTGCGGGATTGGTGCTGCAGTTCGCGTCGAGCTTCCCCTACCCGGGGCCCGTGGTGCGCCCGTTCCTAGGCCCCAAGGAGCGATGGCCCGAGCAGCAGATCCGCGCCTGGGCGAAGAACAGCCAGTTCCGCTCCGACTTCTGGGAGTTCTTCACGCGAGATCCGGTGCGCACGCTGCCTTCGGACGCTGGCATGCTCGCGCCGGCCGACGGGTTGTTCCGCTTCCACGAGTGGCGCGACGGCACGCAGTACGTGGTGATCGCGCTCTCCTTCTGGGACGTGCACTTCCAATGGTGTCCGTGCGACGGCGAGGTCTTGTCGATCGAAGACCGCGGCGACACGTTCATGGACGGGGAAGGCAAGGCGTTCGCTTACCTGCACGAGAAGGTCTGCCCGGTGCAGAAGATCATCACGTTGCAGACCGCGTGGGGAACGATCCGTATTCGCCTGATCACGAGCATTTCGGCGCGCCGCCTGAAGGTGTTCGTCACCAAGGGGCAGAAGGTCAAACGCGGCCAGAAACTCGGGCAGATCCTGGCCGGCAGCACGGTGGTCGTCGAGCTACCGTCGGACCTTCGAGTGCTCCCGGCTGTGAACACCCGCATGGTGGGGTCCGAGACGGTGCTGGTGCGGGAGAAGGTGCGATGAAGTTGCGCGGACTGTTCTGGAAGTCAGGCCGCTTCTCCTGGCTGTTCATCACCGCGGTGATCGCTGGCACTGCGTTGCTGCTGTGGTTCGACTGGTTCTGGCGCACCCACGACACCAGCTTGTCGCGCTTCTTCTGAACCGCGGCGTACGCCGCCCCACACCGGCATTCGCGGCGCAGGGCAAGCGATTCCGCCGCCGACACCGCGCAGAACACAGGATTGACTACCGGCACGCGATCCGTGTGGTAGACTCGGATGTGGACGGGAAAACTACCTGGTCCCGCCCATCCCTCGGCGGACGTGGCGGACTGAATCGAGCTCCCCATTCTCATTATGGGGAGAGTCACCTAGATGCCCGAGTTCCTGCTTGTTTGCAGCGCCCTAGTCGCCGCACTGCTCGGACTGATTCTCTCCAGGCGTAGACAAACCCGTCGACTCCAGGCGGAGCGCGCCGCGCTGGCCTCCCGCCTGCACGATGCACTGCACTCGGCAACCCTCGGTCACCTGGCGATCGGGTTGGTACACGACATCAACAACCTGATGGACGTGGTCCTCGGGCATGCCGATCTGACTCGCGCCGCGGCGAACCTGACGGCCGACCAACAGCTCAGCTTGGACGAAATCGACCGAGCAGCGCGGACCACCGGCGAGCTGGCACGCGAACTGCTGACGCTGGGCAGGGCACCGATGGACGAACAATCCTCCACCGATGCCAGCGTGCGCATCGCGCGGATCGCCAGCATGCTCGAGCGCGTGATGGACAACGTGCAACTCGCGCTGGACCTCGCGGACGGCCTGCCTCCGGCACGCGCCAAAGCGACCCAACTCGATCAGGTGGTCCTCAACCTGGTGCTCAACGCCGCACACGCGATGCCGGACGGTGGCACGGTAGTCGTGCGCACACGCAGTGACGCCCAGGCCTGCATCTCCATCGAAGTCGTCGACCAAGGGGTCGGCATGTCGCCGGAAGTCGTGGCCAGGGCCTTCGATCCGTTCTTCACCACCGAATCGAGTGCACACACCGGAATCGGGCTGGCCACCGTCGCCACGGTGGTCGATCAGCTCGGCGGCCGGATCTCGGTGGGCTCGACGCCGGGAACGGGCACTTCGATCCGAGTGGACCTACCGGTCGCCAACCCGAATCCCCGAGGCTCCGGGGATCCCGACGATCGAGGTTGATCGACCGCCGGGACGGGGGGTGGCTACTCGAGCTTGAGCGTCACCGGGTTGCCGACGAACTCCAGTCCCCCACCGCGGAACACCAACATCGCGTGGCGCAGCTCGGTGCCCGAGACCACCGGGAGCGCCGGGAGCACGATCCGCGGCGTGGCCTTGCCGGCGCCGTCGAGCTGACCGAACCCGCTCTGGATCAGCGGTGCGGTCGACACGCTCAGCGTGAAGTTGAACCACACGTCGGCCACCAGCGGCAGTTCGAAGTCGCCGGCGACCACCCCGGGTGTGGAACCGGAGGCGGACCCCAGCAGGAGGTAGTCTTCACCCGCGAACCCGGGCCCGAGCACGAAGGTGAGGATCTGCTGGCCTCCGGTCCGAGCGGTGATCGTGCGCACGTCGCCGACCATGGTCGCGTCGTTCGCGAGCGCGCCCGGGTTGATCGGCAGGCTGCGCGGCTGACCCGCTGCGTCGAGCGGCACGGCATACCGGGACACCCCCCTGTTGTCGATCGGACCACCGACCACCGGACGCACGTCGCGCTTGGTCGCGTCCCAGCTCGCCGCCACGAAATCACCGATCCCAGCGCCGAGCACGTAGCCCGAGGACGCCCCGGTGACCGTACCGTAGATGACGTTGCCGGCCAGCACCGCTCCGGCCGAGCCCTTGCCGAATTGCAGCGCGGCGCCGGTCTCGCTGTAGACGACGTTGTTCGCAAAGACCATCCCGGCGCGGTTGTCCCAGCTGTTCAACAGACACCCGGTCTTGCTGTTGACGAACGTGTTGTGCACCACCACCAGGTTCGTGGTCTGACCCTGATGGTCGTGGCAGGCGAAGGCATCCGAGCCGTTCATCGCGATGTTGTTGCGCACGATTGCCTCACCCTGCACTTGCAGCGCCGCGTCGCCGGAGTTGTAGCAGAGGTTGTTCTCGATCACGTTGATGTCGTTTCCACCGGTGCCATAGACCAGGATGCACGGGTACTTGGTGTCGTGAACGTGGTTGCCGACCACCCAGTTGTGGTGGGACCCCTGCTTCAGCTCGATACCGTCGCCCTGGGTCGACGAGGTGGTGCTGTGGACGTGATTGAACGCGATCACCGAGTAGGTGACCCGCGACGCACCGCCGTTCGCGCCGAGGTACATCCCCTCGCCGGTCTGCCCGGGGCCAGGTCGCGCGATCTCGTTCTCCGTCAAGTACAGGTAGGAGATGTCGACCGTGTTGGCGGCTATCCCGGTACCGTTGCCATCGTGGATGTAGCACTTGTCCATCCACAGCTGCTCGGCGAGCAGAATGCGCACCAGCTCCGAGCCGTTGGTGATCTCGAGGCCGCGCAAGCACAGGTACTTCACCGCGGTGGTAAACGAACCGAGGTTCAACGCGTTCTGCTTGGCATCGGAACGGGTGACGACCGGCCGACTACCGAGATTCGCCGCGGTGATCCAGATCGGCGCCGTCGCTGTGCCCTGTAGCGTGAGTTCGAGCCGGGCGTCGATCGTGTACGTGCCCGATCCGACCTTCAGCTCGTCGCCGGGCTGCAGGGACAACATGGCCGTATGCAACACTTCGCCGTTCTCCGACGAGGTCTTACCCGAGTCGTAGTCGACCCGCAGCGTGCGCAGCGGTTGCACCGAACTCCAGGTCGGGTACGGCGAACTCGGCAGCCACGACTGCGCTGGCAGGCCGGCGGCGAGGATGGCGAACAGCACCCCGGCCATCGGCGGGTGCGGGAAGCGACGGTGAGGCATGGCTCGGCTCCGGGTTGGGACTCGGCAGCGCACCTCCGGAGGTTGAAGGCGTGCTCCGAGTGTAGCCACCTCGGGTGGGCCGAACCCACGTGCCTACGACGCCTTTCGCCGGGTTGCTCAACGCGCTGCCGGGCGCGTCGCTCGAGCGTCGAACACCGCCGCTCGCGCGTACGACGTACGCCACGCAGTGGTCAGCATCGGGGCCGCTCGTTCTGCGCAACAGCGGGTCCGGTGAGGAAGCCGTCCGCGCCCGAGATGGCCTTCAGCAGCATGGGGCAGCTCGGTCACGACGAGGCGTACCGACGAACGAGCGAGTGACGCGCCAAGTTCACCGCGAACCTCGCTGTCAACTCACCCCACGACGCACCGCATCCCATTGCTGGTCGCGCCGGCGCCCAATCCCTGCCCAGCCGGATCCACCACGATCCACTGTAGGTACGCTTCCGCCCCCTTGAGCGACGGATCGTTGGGTATCGCGAATGGCAGCTGCACGGCGCCACTCGCATCCGTGGCGACCCCGAACGTCAGGATCGGCGGAGCGACGTACAGCGAGCAGCCGCCACCGACCCCGAGTTCGGCCGGAAACGGGCCGAGCAGCAGCGCGGCGGGGCTCGACGGCCGGGCGTCGCTGAGCTGCAGTCGAAAGCTAGGGTTGCCGCGCACCAACAGACCACTTCGCGAGATCTTCGGCACGCGACCACCGGTCCCGGGGCAACCGCGACCGAACGGCTCGGCCAAGGTCGCACAGAGCTGCGCCAGCGGAATCGACCACAACTCGGTACCACGCCGATCAGTCCCGGCGCACAACACCTTCGTGCCCAGGCGCAGCAGGTACGTGGGAGCCGCGTCCCCTGGCCCGGTCACCATCTCCGTCACCAACTGCGTGCCGCCAGCGGTGCCGTCGGAGATCCAGATCTCCCGACCTCTCACTCCATCGTCGGCGACGAATGCGACCGAGGCGTCGTCCCCGGTCGGAACGGTCCAACCCACCGTCCCGGTACGCTTCCCCGGCAGGATGTCCTTGAGCTGCACCGTCCCGGCGACCGTGCCGTCCGAGGTCCACAGCTCGGCGCCGGTCGCGCCCGGCAACGTCTGGAAGTACACCCGGCCGTTCGCAGTGACCATGTTCCGCGGCAGCGAGAAGTCGACCCCGGGGACGATGTCGCGCAGCAGGAAGGTCCCTGCGGCGGTTCCGTCGCTACGCCAGGGCTCGAACCCGAGTGCCGGGTCGTACGCGCCGAAGAACAGCAATCCGCCACTTGCCACGAAGTCGCTCGGCGAAGGGCTCAGGAACAGGAACGCGCTGCCAGGCCCCGGCGAAATGTCCCGCACCAGCACCGTGCCCGCATTCGTGCCGTCACTGCGCCACAGCTCGTAACCGGTCGTCCCGTCGTCGGCGGCGAACAACACGTGCGTGTCGGTGGCAACCAGCCGGGCGCGCAACCCGAACACCCGCGGGATCGATCCCGCCACACCCACACGGATGTCGCGCACCAGCGTCGTGCCGTTGGCAGTGCCATCGCTGCGCCACAACTCGATCCCGCTCACACCGTCATCGGCCGCGAAGTACACGAAGCCACCGAGCCGCACCAACCCGGTCGGGTCGGAACCACCGCTGCCGCTCCGGATGTCGCGCACCAACACCGTTCCCGTTGCGGTGCCGTCCGACTTCCACAGCTCGCGGCCCCGGGTCCCGTCGTCGGCCGCGAAGAGCACGACGCCACCGAGTTCGACGAACTCGCTCGGTGCGGAGCTGGCGGCACCCGGATTGAGGTCGACGATCAACTGGGTTCCCGCCGGGGTTCCATCGGAACGCCACAGCTCGGTGCCCTGCGCGGCCGTCGGCAGACCCAGGTAGCCGATCCCGTTGGCAGTGCCGTGCTCGATCGCGTTCAGCAGCGTCAGGAAGGTGCCGGCCGGACCCGGGGTCAGGTCGACCAGCAGCGCGGTGCCCGCGGCGGTGCCGTCGGTCCCCCACAGCTCGCGACCGTGCACCCCGTCGTCGGCGAGGAACAGCGCGCGCTCGCCGACGCGGAACAGCTTCTCCACGCCCGATCCGGGTTCGGCGTCCTCGACGTCGCGCAGCAACCCGGTGCCCACCGACGTGCCGTCGCTGATCCACGGCTCGGCACCGTGCACCCCGTCGTCGGCCGCGAACACCACCTTGCTGCCAAGTGCCACGAACCCGGTCGCACCCGAGCCCTGCCCGCCCAGGCGGATGTCGGCGACCGGTACGGTACCCGCGGACGTGCCATCACTGCGCCACGGCTCCCAGTCGTTGCGGGTCGCCTGCCAGGCGAGGAACCACACCTCGTTGCCCGCGGCCCACAGCTCGGGGAACACGCCGTCGTTCCCCGGCACCGTGTCACGCACCATCTTGGTGCCGGCCGCCGTGCCGTCGGTGGTCCAGACCTCCAGCCCCAGCAGGTTGTCGTGGCCGAGGAACAGCACCCGAGAGCCGACCGAGCGCAGCTGCCGCGGGTTGATCGGTGGTCCGTAGCGCGGGGCGAGGTTCGTCGTTCCCGCAGTGGTCCCATCGCTCACCCAGAAGCTGAACGGCGCGTTGTTGTTGCTGGTGACGAACACCAGCGAACTACCCAGAGCCACCAACTCGGTGAAAGTCGATCCGGCGCTGCCGGTGGTGAGATCCCGCACCAGAGCGGTGCCGGCCGCGGTGCCGTCGCTCACCCACAGCTCCCTGCCGTTGCTGCCATCGTCCGCGGTGAAGAACACCTTGCCGCCCACCGCGGTCAGCATGTCCGGCGCCGAGCCGGTCGCGCCGGGGACGATGTCCTTCACCTTCACCGTGCCGGCCGCGGTGCCGTCGGACTTCCACAGCTCTCGGTCGCCGTTCGCCTCGCTGGCGGTGAAGAACACCGCACTGCCGACCGCGGTCAGGTGCGCGGGCGCCGAACCGATCGGTCCCGTGACGAGGTCCTGGACCAACGAGGTGCCCGCCGCCGTTCCGTCGCTGATCCACAGTTCGCGGCCGTGCACGCCGTCGTCGGCGGCGAACAGCACCTTCCCCCCGACCACCGCGAGTGGCTCGGGATCGTCGGGGAACGCGTCGCCGTCGCCCGCGGCGATGTCCTTCACCACCGCGGTCCCGGCAGCGCTGCCATCGCTGCGCCACAGCTCCACTCCCTGGGTCGGGTGCGCGGCGATGAACAGCATCGCGCTGCCGAACGGCGTGAGCGTGCGGGGCGAGGAGGAGCCGCTACCCGGCCACAGGTCGACCACCAGCGAGGTGCCCGCGGTGGTGCCATCGGTCACCCACAGCTCTTCGCCGTGCGCCGCGGTGCGGGCCACGAACCACGCTTTGCCGGCGGCGACCGTGAACCACCGCGGAGCCGCCCCAGCGGTCTCGCCAGGACTCGGCTTGCGGATGTCGGCGAGCAGTCCTTGGGAAGCGAGATCGGCGCCGAGCACCGCCACGATGAGCAAGATCGATCGCATGGCCTTTTCCTCGTCACCGCGAGGGTACCCGAGAGGCCCGGCGCGGCAACCCCGGGGCTCGCGGTCAGCGCCGGCGGTCGAACGCGCTGGCCACGCCCCCGAACACCAGCACCCCGACGCACCCGATGACGTTGAACCACAGGAACTCGACGCTGAGAAACCAATAGGTCGCGAGCACCGAGAGCATTCCGCCGCACAGCCCGATCACGCCCGCCCGCGGCCCGGCACGCGGCGCCACCATCGCCAGCACGAACACCCCCAGCAGGCTGCCGTAGAAGAACGAGCCGATCTGGTTGACCACCTCGATGACCGAACCGGTGCCGCGGAACAACAGGGCGGCGCCGGTCGCGGCGAGCCCCCACAGCACCGAGGTCACGCGACTGGCCCGCAGTGCCTGGGCCTCGGTCGCCGCCGGGCGGAGCCAACGGCGGTAGATGTCGACGATCGACGACGCGGTGAGCGCGTTGAGCGTCGAGTCGGCACTCGACATCATCGCCGCGAAGATCGCCGCCATGATCAGCCCGACGAACACCATCGGGACGTGGCTCAGCACGAAGTGCGGGAAGATGTAGTTGGTGTCGTTGGGTGTCTTGCGGGCCTTCTGCTGCGCCGGCGCGAGGGCGGCGACCTCCGGGTCGTGCAGCAGGACCTCACGCCGCGCCGCGCTGCGCGCCCGGCGCTCGGTAGCGACCGCGCGGCGGAACGCGTCGACCTCGGCACCATTCGCGTCGCCCGAAGCGATCCGCCCAGCCAGTCGTCGCAACTGCTCGGCAGCGCCCCGGTGCTCGGCTTCGATCGGCGCGATCACGCTGGACAGCGGCGCGTCGCCGGCCTTCTTCACATGGCTAGGGTCGAACAGCAGCGGCGGGCCCTGCAGCACGTAGAACAGGTACAGCAGCACGCCCAGGAACAGCACCCCGGCCTGCATCGGCACCTTGGCGAACGCCGACATCAGCAACGCCTTGCGGCTCTCGTCGGCGGTCGGGTTGGTGAGGATGCGCTGCACCTGCGTCTGGTCGCAGCCGAAGTACGACAGCATCAGGAACAAGCCACCCAAGGTGCCCGACCAGAAGTTGTACTTCTCGTTCCAGAACGACTTGACCGCGGACCCGCGCAGCTGCGGCACGAACTCGAGGCTCTCCGGGACGAACTCGACCGCGTTGAGCTTGCCGGTCGCCCCGAGCACGCGCAGCGCGCCGGTGAACCCGAGCGCCGGGACCACCTCGACCAACAGCAACACCAGGATCAACAGCAGTCCGCCGATGATCACCAGCATCTGCTTGACGTCGGTCGCGATCACCGCGCGCACGCCGCCTACCGTGGTGTACAGGGTGGTCAGCGCCCCGATGCCGAGAACGGTCCACGTCAGGGGAATACCGAGCATCGCCGACATCACGACGCTCGGCGCGTAGAGCACCACGCCAAACGCCAGGCACCGCGACACCAAGAAGATCAACGCCGCAAGCGTGCGGGTCGCCGGACCGAACCGCCGCTCCAGGAACTCGTACGCGGTGAGGATCGGCTGGGCGCGGTACAGCGGCACGAAGAAGATGCTCAGCAGCACCATGGCGAACGCCAACCCGAAGTAGGTCTGGACGAACTCCATCCCGGTCTCGTAGCCCTGCCCGGTGGTACCGATCACGGTGATCGCCGACGCCTGGGTGGCCATGATCGACAACCCGGCAGCCCACCACGAGACCGTGCGGCCGCCAGCGAAGTACGTCTCCAGCGTGTTGGTGCCGCGCGCGCGGCGCAGCCCGTCGACCACGATCCACACCAGGAAGGCGTTGAACACCGCCCAGTCGATGAAGCTCACGCCGGGCCTCCCGGGTGGTTGAAGGCGCGCACGAACCAGTAGAGCAGCGCGATGTAGCCCAGCGCGACGGCGCAGACGATCGCGTAGCAGCGCGGCCAGGAGCCGAACGGCGGGCGGTTCACGGAGCTGCTCATCGCTGGCGCACCAACAGCAGAACCAGCAGGAAGGCGACGAACACCGCCGCCGAGGCGACGTACAGCGCGTCGTGGTAGTCCTTGGGGGCGAGCATCGGGAACACTCCGGTGCCTAGGTTGACCGCAGCGGCGCGCACGCCCATCAGGGTGCCGCGCGCCTCGGTGGGTACCAACTCGGATATCAGGGCCTGGAACGGTCCGGTGCGCGCCGCCGCGACGATCGCCAGCGGCAGCCCCACCGCCCACAACCCGGCGAGGTCATCGACTCGGGTCAGCAACAACAGGAAGGCGGCCACCCCGACACAGGTCAGGTTGGTCCACGTCCGCTTGCCGAACCGGTCCGACAGCCGCGCGAGCGCCAGGCTGCCCACCGCCATGCACAGCCCCAGCACCACCCACAGCATTCCCTGCTCCTTCTTCGGTAGTAATCCGCTGCGGTCCAACCACGCCCCGGCGAACTGCACCGAGGTGAAGAAGGCACCGACGTACAGCACCACCGAACCGAGACACGCAACGACGTCGACCGTGCCCAACATGCGCAGATTGTCGAGCGAGTAGCGGCTACGTCCGAGGTCGCGGGGAATGAGCATGCGGATCGCCAGCATTGCCAGCACCCCGACGCCCGCCTGCACCACGAAGATGTGACTCCAGTGCCCGAGTCGCGCGAACAGCCCGGCGAGCGGCAGCCCGACCGGGACGGCCAGGAACATCCCGGCGGTGAACACCCCCATCGCGGCGCCACGCCGCTCGTACGCCACCAAGTCGGCGACCGCCGCCGATGCGCTGGTGTAGGTCACGCCCGCCGCGAACCCAGCCAACGCACGCGCGGCGAGAATCTGTGCGAAGCTCCCCGCTGCCAGAACGTGCCAGAGGCTCGCCAGCGTGAACAACAACATCCCTACGGTCATCGGCGTGCGGCGGCCGAACGCATCCACCGCGGGCCCGAGCAACACCGCGCCGACCGCGCCGGCCAGACCTGCCGCCCCGACCAGGATTTTCAGGTCGTGGCCCGCGAACGCCGAGTCGGCTTCGAGGTACGGCAACAGTGCAGCCAGCACGTTGGCGTTCAGCGTCATCGCGAACGCCGCCGACGCGAGCGCCAGGATCGCCAGGCGTTCGGCGAGCGGGGTCAGCGGACGCTGCGCGGGTTGGGCGACCAAGGGCCGCCGATGGTAGCCCGGGCAGCGCGTGGTCGCGCGTGCGAAAACGCGCGTCGCCCCGGCAGCGACGCCTCTTCCGCGCCAACCCGCCGACCGAGAACCGGTCGCGGTGTCGCGCCGTGACGTCCTGCGGGTAGGCTTTCGCTCCTCGCTCCTCGCGCCCCCTGAACCCCCAGCCCGCCTTGAAGATCGCCATCCTCGGCGCCGGCATCTCCGGCACCACCCTGGCTCGCCTGCTCGCCGGCGATGGCCACCGCGTCGTCGTGCTGGAGAAGTCCGACCGCGCCGGCGGCCTGTGCAAGTCTCAGCTGGTGGACGGCTTCACCTTCGACGAGGCCGGCGGCCACATCATGTTCAGCAAGCAGCGCCCGGTGCTCGACTGGATGATCGAGCGCGCCGGTGGCGCTGACGCGGTGGTGCGGACCGAGCGCAACACCCGCATCCGCTGGCACGATCGCTGGGTGCCGTATCCGTTCGAGAACGGCGTCGGCGCGCTCACCAAGGATGCGATCGTCGACTGCCTGGAGGGCTACATCGAGGCGCACGTGCAACGGCGGCTCGGCACTGCGTGCCCGGAGAACTTCCACGACTGGATCGACTGGCGGATGGGCAGCGGCTTCGCCCGCCATTTCATGGTCCCGTACAACGAGAAGATCTGGAGCTGCGACCTGCGGACCATGAGCAGCGGCTGGGTGGCGGGTCGCGTACCGGAGGCGCCGATGCGCGACGTATTGGCGTCGGCAGTCGGGCTCGCCAGCGAGGGCTACACCCACCAGTCGGTGTTCTGGTTCCCGCGTCGCGGCGGGTTCGAAGCCCTGGTCACCGGCACGGTGCAGGGCGGCGGGTTCGAACTGCGGGTCGGCACCCCGGTCGAGCACGTGCGGCGCACCGGGGAGGGGTTCACCGTCAACGGCGAGGACTTCGATCTGGTGGTGAACACCGTGCCGCTACCGCTGGTCGAGCCGGCACTCGCGGACCTACCCGAACCGGTGCGCGCCGACATCCGCGAACTCCGGCCGATCTCGTTGGTCAACGTGTTGATCGGGGTGGCGCTCGACGAGCCGCTGCCGGACCTGTCGTGGGTCTACCTGCCGTTCCCCGAACAGGGGCCGGCCAACCGCGTGACCTACTTCAGCAACTACGCACCGGACAACGCTCCCGAGGGGCACGGGTCGTTCATGGCCGAAGTGACGCACCGTGGCGATGTGTCGCCGACCAAGGAATGGGTCGACGACTTGGTCCAGAACCTCGGCCGCGCCGGGTTGCTCCGGCCGGAGCAGGTGGTGCTCACCCACACCGCGCAGAGCGAATTCGCCTACATCGACCAGAACCTGGCGTTCGCCGACCGGATCGCCCGCGTGCGCGACTGGTTCGACACCTCGGGGATGATCACCTTCGGCCGCTTCGGGCGCTACGAGTACCACAACTCGGACCAGTGCATCGCGCGGGCGCAGGAAGTGCACCGGCACATCACCGAGATCGCGCGCAGCGGCGAGCCGGCGCGGCCGCAGTTCACCTGAGCTGACCGGGTGGGAACGCTCGACCCGAGCTTCCACGACGTTCCGCCCGCGGCACGCCACTCGGGTAGCGTGAGCGGGTGAGAGCCACACCGACGTGCTCGACATCCGGCGCACGCCGATGGGATCGTGGGAGCTACTGCCGCCCCATTCGCACCGCGACCGCATCTGCGAGCCCGAGCCGCAGCGGGCTCGCCAACCCGCCCTGCAGGTAGGCGGTCACCCCGACGAACGCCGGGTCGTTCGGCACGAACAGCGTGAACGGCACCGGAGCACCCATCCACGCGCCGCCCGGCAGCACGCCGAGAATGCTGCCGACCAGCACTTCGCCACTCGGTCCGGCCATGCCGAGCCCCGGCACCTTGGTGCCGCACGGGAACATCGGGTCGGCGTCCGACGCAACCAGCAGGAACGCCTGCGCGCCCATCGGCATCGATCGAGTCGGATCGGTCACCGAGAAGGTGACCGAGCGGTTGAGCAGCGGCGCGTCGTCGTTCACGGTCATGCTGCCCTTCGGGTTGACGCCACAGCCGTAGACCATGGTCGACGCGACGCGACGGATCGTCCAGGTGCCGAGGGTGGTCGAGTAGCCCTTGAACGGCCCTTGGGTGGTCGACACGACCGCAATCTTCTCCTTCGGGTTGGTGTCCAAGTTCGGCGACGTGTAGGTCACCCCGCTGTCGGTACCGGCGTCCCACGCCGTGGCGGGGAACGACGCGGACTCGATCCAGCTGCCGTTCTTGTCTAGCAGGTCCGCGCCGTTCAGGCCGACGAACCAGTCGGGACTGGGCGCCACCATCGTCACGATGCTCAGCTTGGGGTGCGACGGGAACGCGGTGAAGCGGACGGTGATCGACCCCGGCGAATTCAGGCCCGATCCACTGACGATCCGCTCGGCGCCGCCGTTCTGGATCGCCGCGTTGATCTCGGCGGTGAGCGGCCCCGTGCCACCGGTCTCGGCCATCGTCTCGATGCCCGCGGTGGCGAGCCCACCCGGCATCCAGAACACAGTGGACGCGTCATGGGTGGCGCCGATCAGCGGTGAGTAGTGTGCACCCGACGGGAAGTCGACCGGGTGGGTGGCCTGACTCCACGTCGAGGTGAAGGTGACCTCGTAGATGGCGGAGCCGTTCTGTGCCGGCAGGCTGCCGGCGAGCAGCGCGGCAGCCGAGAGCAGGAGGGAGGAGAAGGTGTGGTTCATGGGTGGATCTGGGGAATCTGCGGGCCACGGCCCGGGATGACCATTCCACGCCTTCGTCACTATTCAGTTTGTTCGAATTACTTGCCCCATGCATGAAGGATTCGTTCACGATGGCCGGATGCAGCGGGTCCGCGACCTCTCCCAGTTCTGGAACTGGCTCCCGGCGTTCCGCGCGGTGGCCGAGACCCAGCACCTACCGTCCGCCGCCCGCCAACTCCACGTCACCGCGCCCGCACTGTCGCGCAGCATCAAGCTGCTGGAGCGCCATCTCGGCCACAAACTGTTCCGCCGGGCCGGCCGCAACATCGTGCTGACCGACGGCGGACAGCGCCTGCTCGAGGCGCTGCGCGACGCCATGCGCCGCGTCGACGAGGGCGTGCACGAGCTGCGCGACACGGCATTGCGCGGCGAAGTGCGGATCCTCAGCTCGGGGTTGATCACGGTCTACCTGGTGCGTGCCCTGCGCGACCTGCGCACCCATCACCCCCAGCTCCGGCCGGTCATCGTCTCCGAGAACCCCGACACCGCACCGCAGCGGCTGCTCCGCGGCGAGATCGACCTCGCGCTGCACAGCGTCGCGATGGAAGCCAGCCGCCTGCGCACCGAGCACCTCGGGCAGGCGACCAGCGGCGTCTACTGCGGCCCCGGGCACCCGCTGCGCAACCGCCGCCGAATCACCCGGGAGCAACTGGTCGAGCACGAATTCGTCGGCCCCACCTCCGGCCCGGTCACCGTCGACGACGGCTGGCCTCCCGAGCTACCGCGCAAGCTCGCCGTGCGCGTATCGCACATGCAGCTCGGCTGCGAGGTGTGCGCCCAGGGCTCGCTGCTCGCCACGCTCCCCGACGTGGTCGCGCAGTCGTTCCACGGCGGCATCCTGCACCGCTTGCCGATCGACATCATCACGCCGACGCGCCTGTTCGCCACCCTGCGCCCCTCGCTGGGTGCACCGAGCCGCGCCGACGTGGTGCTGGCAGCGGTGCGGCGGGAGGTGACGGGGGTTGCGGCGGAGTCGTCGCGAGCCGACTCGCGCCAGCGCGGAGGAGAGCAATGACACCCACCGCGTCGTCACCTCGCGAGCCGACGGCAGCCGGCCACGAGGACCCCGCTCGAACCTATCCGGCCCGCGGCGACTTGTAGAACTGCTCGGTCTCGGTCGAGCCGGCCAACGCCGTGGTCGACGAGTTGCCCCCCGACACCGCCTGGCTCACCAGATCGAAGTACCCGGTACCCACCTCGCGCTGGTGACGCGTCGCCGTGTAGCCGAGCCGCTCGTCGGCGAACTCGCGCTGCTGCAACGCCGAGTAGGCGGCCATGCCGTGGTCGCGGTAGTCGTTGGCGAGCGCGAACATGCTGTGGTTCAGGGCGTGGAAGCCAGCCAGCGTGACGAACTGGAACTTGTAGCCCATCGCGCCCAGCTCGCGCTGGAAGGTCGCAATCGTCTGGTCGTCGAGGTTGGCCTTCCAGTTGAACGACGGCGAGCAGTTGTAGGCCAGCAGCTTGTTGGGGTGCGCGCTGCGGATCGCCTCGGCGAAGCGCTTGGCCTGCGCCAGGTCGGGCTTCGACGTCTCGCACCAGACGACGTCGGCGTACGGCGCGTAGCTCAGGCCGCGGGCGATCGCCTGGTCGATGCCGGGGCGGGTGCAGAAGAAGCCCTCCGGAGTGCGCTCGCCGGTCAGGAACGGGTGGTCGCGTTCGTCGATGTCGCTGGTCAGCAGCGCCGCCGCGTCGGCGTCGGTGCGCGCCACCAACACCGTCGGCACGCCGCACACGTCGGCCGCCAGCCGCGCTGCGTTGAGCACCCGGACGAATGCCTGCGTGGGCACCAACACCTTGCCGCCGAGGTGGCCGCACTTCTTCTCCGAGGCGAGCTGGTCCTCGTAGTGCACGCCGGCCGCACCGGCTTCGATCATCGCGCGCATCAGCTCGAACGCGTTCAACGGGCCGCCGAACCCGGCCTCGGCGTCGGCGACGATCGGCACGAACCAATCGACCGAGTCATCGCCCTCGGCGTGCGCGATCTGGTCGGCGCGCTGTAGGGTGCGGTTGATCTTCGCCACCACCGCCGGAACGCTGTTGGCGGGATACAGGCTCTGGTCGGGGTACATGTGCCCCGCCAGGTTGGCGTCCGCCGCGACCTGCCAGCCGGACAGGTAGATCGCCTTGAGGCCGGCCTTGACCTGCTGCATCGCCTGGTTGCCGGTGAGCGCCCCCAGCGCGGGCACGAAGTCCTCGTGGTGCAGCAAGTGCCACAGCCGTTCGGCGCCGCGCTCGGCCAAGGTGTGACGGATCGCCACCGAGCCCTGCAGCTGGGTGACGTGCTCGGTGGTGTAGTCGCGCCGGATGCCGGTCCAGCGCGGGCCCGAAAACGTGACGGCGGGCGGCCGTGTGTCGTTGGGAAGCTTGTTCATTTCAGACGTTCGGTGGTGAAGTGCGAGACGAGTCGGAGCACGCGTCGGCGGTGACGGTGGTCAGATGTGCGGGTAGGCGGTGATGGTCAGGAACTCGGCGAGCTCCGGGCTCTCGATGAGGCGTTCGAACAACTCGCGCGCCAGCTCGAAACGCCCCGCGGTGAATCGGTCGTCGCCGAGTTCGGCGCGGATCCGATCCATCTCCTGGTACAGCACCCTGCGAAACAGCGCCGCGTCGAGCGTGCGGCCGTCGTCGAGGCGCGCACCGTGGCGCAGCCACTGCCAAACCTGCGTGCGCGAGATCTCCGCGGTGGCCGCGTCCTCCATCAAGTCGTGGATCGGCACGCAGCCGTTGCCGCGCAGCCACGCCTCGAGATAGCGGACCCCGACTTCGAGGTTCTGCCGCAGCCCGGCCTCGGTGATGCTGCCCTCGGGCACACTCAGCAGGTCGTCGGCGGTCACCGCGACGTCCTCGCGCAGCACCTGCAGGCGCTCCGCCGCCGGCCGCACGGCGTCGAACTCGGCGCGCGCGATCTCGACCAGACCGGGGTGCGCCACCCACGTGCCATCGTGGCCATCCCGGGCTTCGCGCTGCTTGTCGGCCCGCACCTTGGCCATCGCCGCTTCGTTGCGCGCGGCGTCGTCCTTGATCGGGATCTGCGCCGCCATGCCACCCATCGCCTGCGCACCGCGGCGGTGGCACGTGCGGATCAGCAGCTGGCTGTAGGAGCGCAGGAAGTGGCGGTCCATGCCGACGGTGGCGCGGTCCGGCAGCACGAACTCCGGGTTGCTCCGGAATCGCTTGATGAAGCTGAAGATGTAGTCCCAGCGGCCGCAGTTGAGCCCGACCGAGTGTTGGCGCAACTCGTGCAGGATCTCGTCCATCTCGAACGCGGCGGTGATGGTCTCGATCAACACCGTGGCCTTGATGGTGCCCGGGGCCAAGCCGAGCGCCTGCTGGGCAAACAGGAACACCTCGTTCCACAGCCGCGCCTCGCGGTGGCTCTCGAGCTTCGGCAGGTAGAAGTACGGTCCGGTGCCACGCGCCAGCTGCTCGGCGGCGTTGTGGAACAGGAACAGTCCGAAGTCGAGCAGGCTCGCCGACACCGGCTTGCCGTCGACCAGCACGTGCTTGTCGACCAGGTGCCAACCGCGCGGCCGCACCATCAAGGTCGCCGGGTTCGGCCCGAGCCGGTACTGCTTGCCGGTGGTCGGGTGGACGAACTCGATCTCGCGCCGCACCGCGTCGCGCAGATTGATCTGCCCCTCGACCATGTTGGCGAACGTCGGCGAACTCGAGTCCTCGAAGTCCGCCATGAACACGTTCGCGCCCGAGTTGAGCGCGTTGATGATCATCTTGCGGTCGACCGGCCCGGTGATCTCGACGGTGCGGTCACGCAGATCGTGCGGGATCGGCCCCACCGTCCAGTCCGCGTCGCGGACCGCCGCGGTGTCATCGCGGAACTCCAGCCTTCCACCGCTGTCGAGACGAGCCTGCACCGACTGCCGCTCCGCGAGCAGGCTGTCGCGAATGGGACCGAAGCGCCGTTGGAGTTCGGCGACGAATTCCAACGCGTCGTGCCCGAGCACTTCCGCGAAATCATCGGGGCAGGCGGCTGCAACGGTCACCCCGGCGGGTCGCGCGGGGCGGTGCGGGTCGATCGAGGTAGTCGTCATGTGCAGCGGGCGGCGTTACTCCGCTGCATCGGCATGAGGATCGCCCGATGTGTGAACCGTGCGGGAAGCCTCCATGACTCGGACCGGTCCCGACCTGCCGAAATCCACCACGCCGCAGCGCTCACCCCCCGGCTGCGCTGCGGCACTTCGCTACAGTCGGTGCATGGAATCGCTGCTGTCCGCCGCACTCGAAGCCTACGTGCACGACCACACCACCGCCGAGCCCGAGCTGATGGTCCGGTTGCGCGAGGAGACCCACGCCGACCTCGCCTCGCCGCAGATGCAGGTCGGCCGGGTCGAGGGCGCGTTCCTCAAGCTGATGGTGCAGATCTCGGGCGCCCGCCGGGTCCTGGAGCTCGGCACGTTCAGCGGCTACTCGGCGCTGTCGATGGCATCGGGTCTGCCGGACGACGGCCACCTGATCACCTGCGACATCGATCCGGTGGCGACCGCGGTGGCGCAGCGCTACTTCGCCGAGAGTCCCTGGGGCCCGAAGATCGAACTCCGCCTGGGCCCAGCGCTCGACACGCTCACCTCGCTGTGCGCCGAGGGTGCGGTGTTCGACCTGGCATTCCTGGACGCGGACAAGGAGAGCTACGTCGCCTATTGGAATGCGGTGCTGCCGATGGTGCGCCCCGGTGGGATCGTGCTGGCGGACAACACGCTGTGGAGCGGTGCCGTGCTGCACCCCGAGCAACCGAGCGACCACGGGATCGTGGCGTTCAACCGCACCGTCGCCGCCGACCGTCGAGTCGAGCACGTGCTGCTGTCGGTGCGCGACGGGGTGATGCTGTGCCGCAAGAAGTAGCCGATCAGCCGTAGCAGTCGAGCAGCACGCCGAGGGCGCGGCGCAGGCCTTCGAGCGGATCGCGCGCCGGGTCGTGCAGCATCTCCACCGAGACCGTGCCGCGGTAGCCGATCGCCCGCAGGCAGCGACCGAGCTGCCGATGGTCGACCCCACCCTCGCCCAAGAGCACGAGCCCGGGTTCGCTGGCGTGGAAGTGACGGATGGCCGGCGCGCACCGCTCCACCGCCGCGGCCGGCGGTTCGTCGCCCGAGGTCAGGGCCGCCGCATCGAGGTGCAGGCCGAACCCCGGGTGGTCCACATCGCGCACCAGGGCCAGGGCCTCGCGCGCCGACAGCACGAAGTCACCGCCGAACGCGCGCGGCACCGGCTCGATGCACAACGCCACGCCGTGCGGTGCAGCCGCCTGCCCGGCAGCGCGGAAGAACTCGATGGCGCGCGGCGCGACCTCGCTGAGCGGCAAGCCGGCGACCGAGCGGTTGCGCGGCGAGCCGAACACCAAGGTGTGCGCGCCGAGCTGGCCGCCGATGCGCGCCATCGCGGCGAGGTGCCGCAGCGTCGCATCGCGCACCTGCGGCGCCCCGAACACCGTGAGCTCGGGCCGGCCGAACAGCAGCGCCTGCATCGCCACGATCTCGATCCCGCGCACCTTCCAGGCGTCCCGGTAGGCGGTGAGCTGCGCTGCCGATGCCTCGGCCGGCACGGCGAAGACCTTGGTGGGTGCCAGCTCGACTCCATCCACGCCATGCGCCGCCAGCAGGTCGCGCACCGCATCGTCGCACTCCACCGGCCAAGCGAGGTTGGATACCGCGAACTTCACCGCGGCCACCCCTGGGCTGCCAGGAACTGCCGCAGCGCGTCGAGCACCTGCGACTTGCCGTAGAGGTAGCCGGCCGCACCGCCGAGCTCGACGTCGTAGCGGGTCCGCAAGTCGTACCGCGCACCCGGCGCAGCGGCGATCCGTGGCAGGGTGACGCCGAACCCCTGCTCGGCGATCTCGCGCACCGCGGTCGGCTCGGTCGCCAAGTGCAACAGTGGAATGCCCGCCGCACGCGCCCGCTCGATGTCACGCCACAGCCAACCGAGGTCGTACAGTTGGAACACCGCGTTCGGCCACTCCCGGCCCCCGAGGTCGCCGTGCAACAGGTCGAAGATCAGGTTCTTCTTCAAGCCGGGTCCGAACAACCCGGGCAGGCGCAGCACGGTGCACGCCGTGAACCGCGCGCCGAGAACCTGCTCCAGCCAGCGTCGGTGTCGGCCGTACGCGGTCGCCGAGTCGTCGACCTCCGCGGTCTCGTCGACGCCGATCGGCGCCCCGAAGACGTCGACCGTCGAGATGAGCACGAAGTGTCGTGCGGTGACTCGCTGCAGTGCGGCGGCCAACCGTTCGACGCTGGCCCGGTCCTGCGCCGGGTCCTGATTGGCCAGCCACTTGGTTCCCGGGGCACCGGCACAGACCACCAGGTCGTAGTCCCGCCCCGCGATCGCCTCGATGTCCACCGAGCGGAACACGTCGTCGAACTCCGCCTGTTGCAGCAAGTTGCTCCCGACGAAGCCAGTGTGCCCGATCAGCGCGCGTGCCATCCGCTCACGAGCTTAACCCGCGTGCCTCACCAACCGACGGCTGCAACACCTCAACTCCCCGCGCGCACCCCCGATGCGCCTACGGTGCTCCCCCCGTCATCCGGCGGATCGAACTCGTGCCGGCACACCGCCGCCAGGGTCCGCAACACCTCGAGGTTGCCCCGCAGCGGGGTGATCTTGGTCGGGGTCGGTCCCTTGGCCGGGTAGGAACGGGTCACCGGCAACTCGGCGATCCGGTAGCCCAATTCACCGGCGCGCACCGCCAGGTAGTAGTGCAGCGCGTAGCTGGAGAACACGTCGCGGAACGGCGCGACCCGCGGGTCGAGCAGGAACCTGCGGCTGTAGGCGCGGAAGCCGTTGGTGGTGTCCGTGTAGCGGAAGCCGGCGGCCCGGCTGAGCCGCGGCGCGTGGATCCAGCGGATACCGAGCCACCGCGACCACGGGGTGCGGACCGCGCGGCCTCCGGGCACGAACCGCGAGCCCTGCACGTGGTCGACGCCGCGGTCGAGCGCGTCGACGAAGCTCGGAATCGCTGCGGGGTCGTCCTTGTCGTTGCCATCGATGGTGAGCACCCCCTGGTAGCCGCTGCGCAGCGCGTAGGCGAACGCCATCCGCATCTGCGCGCCGAGCCGCCCCGGACCCTGCTTGACCAACACCGCCGTCACCCCGTGCCCGCGCAACCGCTCGTCCTCGATCGCTCCATCGCTGCTGCCGCCGTCGGCCACCACCACGTCGACCGCCTCGGTGTACGGCACCATCTTGGCGAGCTGGCGATGCAGCCGTTCTCCCTCGTTCAGCACGAACACCGCGATGCAGTAGCGATTGCGCCGCGCGCCGAGCTGCCGCAGCTCCGCCGCGGGAACCTGCCACCCGCCATCGGCCACGTCCGGGACGTCAGCCCGCATACCCCACCAGGCAGCGAGCGATCACGGCCGGCCGTCCTCGCCGCCGACCACGTTCTTGCGGCGGTCCTCGTCGAGCAGGACCGCGCTGTGGCGCTCCTCCAGCACGTGGAAGTCGGGCACCCGGCTGCCCTCCTGCAGCAGCCGACCGATGTACTCACACAGGATCGCCTGGGTGAGGAACAAGAACAGGAACATCACCGAAGCCTGCAGCGACAGCGTGGCCCAGCCCGGCGCCACGTCACGCGCCAGCAAGTAGGTCAACAGCACGTAGCCGGCGTACAGTGCATTCGCCCCGCTGATCAACACCCCGAGCACACTGATCACCCGGAGCGGGTGGGTGCTGTTGGCGACGATGATGCCGATCGAGCGCTGCATGATTTCGCCGAACGACCGGCGGCGCGGGCGGCCCCGGCGACTGTGCGGCCGGTAGCTGACCACGGTGCTCGGGTAGCCGACGTAGGCGCTGTACATGCGCATGAAGCGCATCATGTCGCGGGATCGGATCACCGCGTTCACCACCTGGCGGCTGAGCAGCCGCAACTCGGTGGTGTGCGGCGGCAGGGCGAGCTTCAGCACCCGATTGCAGTAGGCGTAGAAAGCCGGCCCCAAGACGCGCATGTACAACGGGTCGCGCGCGGCGTCGGCGCGCACCCCCGACACGATGTCGTGCCCGGCGCGCGCAGTGGCGACCAGCTCCGGCACCAGTTGGGGTGGGTCGGTGTCGGGCATCATCACCACCACGAAGTCACCGATCACCGTCTCCAGCCCGGCCAGGATCGCGGTCTCGGCGCCGAACGGGCGGGTGAGGCGCAGCAGCCGCAGGTGGTCGAGCCGCTCCAGCAGGCCGCGGACCGCATCGACCGTGTCGTCGGTCGACCCCTGATCGACCAGGATCACCTCGTAGTGGGAAACACTGCCCCGCAGCACCCCGACCAGCTCGTCGACGAACGACACCACTATGTCGCGGTCGTCGCGCAGCGGCACCACCACCGAGACGAAGACATCGAGCAGAGTCACCTCCATCCCCCGACAGGCATCACTCGGTCAGATCTGCGGCTGCGGCACACGCGACGGATTCTCGACCGCCCGACGGTCCGAGGGAAGCACTCGCTGCGCGGTTCAGTTGGCCAACAGCGCATCGAGCGGCTCCAGCAGGTCGTACACGTTGTCGATCTTGGAGCCCATCACGGTGATCAGCTGCGGCAACTCCGGCGAGCGGCGCAGCAGGATCGGACGGCTGTCGTCGACTTCGCTCTCCGGCAGCACGGTCTTGATCTCGAACAGCGAACCCACGACCTCGCTGCCGGCGATCGCCGGCAGGTAGCGGCGGGCATCCTGCAGCATCTGCACGGCGCGACTCGGCGGCGTGCCGCGCTGCAGTCGGAGGTAGGGATCCGCCACCCGTTGTGCCGGCTCGACCCATTCGTGGTGCGGTGTGTAGCGCACGTGGCTGAGCGTGTGGGCACGCCGTGGCGGGAACGGCAGCAACGAGAAGAACGGTCCGCACATGACCGTCAGCCCGAAGGCGCACAGCGGCTCCGGCGGGCGCAACAGGACCAACTCGGCGAGCTCGTGCTTGAGCGGCAACGGTGGCAGGCCCGAGCCGACCAACAATTGGTTGGTGCGCGCATAGGTGCAACCGAGCACCACGCGAGCACGGGATCGCTCGACCGCGTCGCCGGCGCGCACCCGCAACTCGACCGGATCCGAGGCCTCGGCCAGGCGCTCGACCGCTTCGACCCGCGTTCCGAGCCGCACCTCCACGCCCGCGTGCGCCAAGTCGCGGGTGAGCCGTGCAGCCAGCCGTTCGGCATCGAACACGCTTTCCCGCACCGCGAACACCGCCTCGACCATGTCCCGGTCCAACTGCTGCTCGATCGAATCGTCCGCGGGCCACAATTCGGCGCCGATCCGCGCGCAGAAGCGCACGAATTGATCTGCGGACACGGACGAGCCGCGCCGCGCGATCGCGTAGTGCATCGGCACCGCCGCGGCGATGCAATCCGCATACTCGGCGAGGAACCGCGGGTAGTTGACCCGGGAGCGCAGCGCCGTGAGGAAGCTGCGCGGGTAGTGGTAGCCGTTGTGCACCCGCGCTTGGTTGGCGAACGAAGCGCGGCTGGCCAGCGCATTCGCCTGTTCGAACAACACCACGCTGCGCCCGGCGCGGCGCAGGTGCAGTGCCAACACGCAGCCGTACACGCCACCCCCTACGACCGCTGCATCGAATTGGGCGGCCATCACGGCACCCGCCCGTCATGCGGCTGCCCGTTCGGCGGCGCGATCGCTCGACCGGCACGCAACACCTGCTCGGCCTCGAGTCCCCGCCCCAATCGACGCAGCGCCGAGCCGAGCACCGTGTAGGTGGGCGCAAACGACGGATCGAGGCGCCGTGCTACCTGCAGGTGTTCGACTGCGTCGCCGTCCTGGCCGGCGAGATGGTGAGCGAGTCCCAGGCAGTAGCGGACCTCCACCGAGCGTGGGCGCACCACCCAGTAGCCGTCCGCCGCGAGGTCGTGTGCGCGCCGCAGCGCGGCCGCGGCGTCAGCGTTCCGCTTCTGCTGCAGCAACGAGAGGCCGAGGTAGTACCACGCAGCGCCGTGGCGCGGCACGAATTCGGTGACCTTGGCGTAGTGGCGCGCCGCAGCGTCGTGTCGGCTTTCCAGGCGCAGCGCATTGGCGAGGTTGAACTGGCCTTGAATGCCGTCCGGATGCACCGCGACGACCCGCGTCCACAACCGGACCGAGTCGTGCCACACCCCGCACTGCCGGTAGCTCAGCACTCCGAACAGCACGGCGACCGCCGCCACCAACGGGAGCCACACGCGCCGAGGGGCGCGTGACAACGCGGCCGCAGTCAGCGCAGCGAGCGGAAGCGAAGCAAGGTACGCGTAGCGCTCGGCGACCAACTGCGGCCCACTCTGCACCACCCCGGACACCGGCAGGAGGATCAATACGTAGGACGACCATCCCGCGAGCACGACGGGCACGCGGCGACGCAGCCACAGCGCCGCCGCGGTGATCGCGAGCACCCCACCGAACGCCAGCAAGAAGCGTGGCTCGGTCGCATTCAGCGCGCGCTCGAGTGGGTGCAGCGCACACAGATCCGCGGGCCACACGGTCCGCAGCAGGTAGAAGCACAGCGCGTACGCCGCTTGGGCGATTCGTCCGAGCGGCCCGTGCTCTGCGAGGCTGCGCACCGCATCGCCTTCCTGTTGTGCCAGCCGGGCGAGGTACCCGACTCCCGCCGCGAGCGCGAAGTAGGGCAGCTTCTCGATCGTCCGGGGCAGCAAGTCCGACCAGCGCCGCAAGCGGTGCAGCGGGTAGGCGTCGAGCAGCAGCAGCAGGACCGGCAACGTGACCGCCATCCCCTTCGACAGCAGCGACCCGGCGTAAGCGAGCACCGCCATGCCCTGCAGCACCCAGGCACGCCGCGCGCCGAGGCGATGCGCACGCAGGTAGCACCAAACGGTCCCCAGCAGGAACCCGCAAGCCAGCAGCGCACGACGCTCGGTGATCCAGGCGACGGTCTCCACCCGCAGTGGATGAACGGCGAACAGCAGCGCGGCTCCGGTGGCGGCAGGGACCACGTGACCGGCAAGGCGATGCGCGGCGGTGCGCGCCAATTCGCACAGCAGTCCGAACAGCAGCAACGTGTTCGCCGCGTGCAACAGCAGGTTCGTCAGGTGGTAGCCGCGCGGATCCATGCCCCACACCGCGTGGTCCAGCGCCACCGACAACCAGGACAGCGGGTGGTAGCCACCGTAGTGCAGCGTGGTGAACATCCACCGCAGATGCTCGAGCGACAGGCCTCGGTAGTGCTCGTTGGTGACGAAGTTCTGGTCGTCGTCCCAGTTGACGAACCCCGCGTCCAAGACCGGTAGAAACGGCAGAACGCTCGCCGCCGAGATCAGCAGCACGGGCAGCAGCAGGGCGCGGAGGGTCACGGCGCGGCGATTGGAGCAGAATCGGCGGCGCGGATCGACAGGTCGGGTGCCGGGCTATACTCATGCCATGCAGATCAAGGCAGCCACCGTCGACGACTACCTCGCGCAGCTCCCGGACGACCGCCGCCATGCGATCGAGCAGGTCCGCAAAGTCATCCTGAAGCACATCGACAAGCGGATCGTCGAGGGCATCGAGTACGGGATGATCGCCTATTCCGTCGGACATGCCCACTACCCGGCGGGTTACCACTGCGATCCGCGCCGGCCGTTGCCGTTCGCATCGATCGCGTCGCAGAAGAACCACATCGGGCTCTACTTGTTCTGCATGTACTGCGATCCGCAGCTGACGGCCTGGTTCGCGGCGGCGTGGCAGAAGGCCGGCAAGCGGCTCGACATGGGAAAGAGCTGCATCCGCGTGAAGAAGCTCGAAGACATCCCCTTGGACGTGGTTGCCGAGCTGTTCCGGCGAGTCAAGATCGAGGACTTGATCGCGATGTACGAGTCCAACCTACCTGCCTCCGCGCGCAAGCAGGCGGGAGGTCGATCGGCAGCAGCGGAAGCCAAGCCGGCCGCCGTGAAGAAGAAGGGAACCAGCAAGAAGAAGCCCACCGCATCCAAGAAGACGGCCGCCAAGCCCGCCGCGAAAACCGTGCGCAATAAGCCGGCTCCCGGCAAGAAGGCCCCCGCCCGCGGCAAGCCGGCCAGGTCTCGCTGATCAGGCGCGACTACCGCGCCACGCGACGAATCCGCGACGCCGCTGCTCTGCGACCCGACTACGGTGCGACGCCATTGTAGCGCAGCACGGCTTCGTAGTCCGGTCGGTTGCGAACCGAGAACTCGTACTCCCGCCCGTACCCGAGTTCCGTCGCCTCGACCACGCCATCCAGGTACTGGTTGTTCTGGCTGCCTGTCTTGTTGGGGTCGTCGTACAGGTTCGAATTGATGAATCCCCACATGATCGTCGGCACGCGGTGCTCGGCGAAGAACTCCAACCCGGTGTCGAGCCGCCCCCACTCCGCAGTGTCGGTGCGGTAGAACTCGGTCGCCTTCAGTCGGATCGGATGCGGATCCGCCCATTCGAGCAGCGGCAGGATGCGCTCGACGTACTGGTGCGGTTCGTCGACGTAGATGTGGAACGAGTGGCAGCTGAGCGCGATGCCGCGCTGCTGCATCTCGGCGAAGTACCCGGAATACGGCACCGCGCGGTGCTCCGCCCACCCGACCGTCACCGGGGCGTTCGGCAGCTCCTGTCGGATGATGTCGAGGTTCCAGGCGACGAAATCGAGCGTGTTTCCCAGCGGGATGCCCACTCCATCGAACTCGTTCGCGACGTCGATCTCGAACAGTGTCGCCTGCCCATCCGCCGACTTGAGGATCTCCAACACGTCGCGCAGATACTCCTCGACCCGCTGGATGTAGCTCGCGTCGCGCCAGCTTCGGGGGTCCCCGCTCTGCCGCAACAACCCGTTGCCTGGCGCCGGATAGCCCGTCGAGTAGCCCGGCTTGCCCGCCGGGACCCAGCGGCTGTTCTGCGACTGGAACAGCTCGGTCAAGCGGGTCAAGGTGTCGTACAGGCCGTCGTTGGTGGTGTCACCGACGGCACCCCCGATCAGCGACGCCAGATCGTGGGTCTGCCACAAGACCCCGTTGCCAACCGCATTCCACAGCGCCCAGGTCAACGTCAAACGGTGGCGTCGGCACGCCGCCAGGAACTCGCGCAGGTGCGCGCGGTACTGCGCCTTGTCGATGATCCAGCCGAAGAACGGCGGCCAAATGCGCAGGTTGTTGAAGCCCGAACGGGCGAGCATCGCCAGCTCGCTGTCGATGTTGGTGAAGTCGTAGGTGCCGTTTCGCGGCCCCGCGTCGCTCTGGTGCGACAACAACGCGAAGTCGGCCTGCACCATGGCACCGGAGTTGAACAGGTAGTTGGTGCCGCGCAGGTTGTCGAGGGTGACGCCGAACTCGTTCATCCGCGCATGCTAGTGGGGCGTGTCCGAAGTTGGTCACATAAGTCGCCGGCCCTACGGCCCGCTCGCGGCGTCGCAGCTCCTCAGCTTGTCCACCAACAAGCCGTGTCGTCGCAGCTCCTTGCGAGCGAACCGCATGACTCGACGACTTATGCAACGAACTTCGGACACACCCCACTAGTGGGGCGTGTCCGAAGTTCTTCACATGTCCCGATCAGCCAGGACGCTTGGCGGACTTCGCCGGCAGCTTGTCGATCTTCGCCTGGAGCTCTCGCACCCCGCGTTCGACGTGGCCCCGCTTGATGGTCACCGTGAACGGCTGCACCTCCGCACGCTCCGTCAATTCGATGACTTGCGGCTGCACGCCGGTGACTCGCACCGAGGTGCCCCCACGCCCGAGCAGCAGGACGACCAGGCGGAACGTGCCGGGCTCTGCCAGTGTGCCCTTCCACTGCCGCCGTCCGCGGTAGCGAAGCGTCACCCCGCGCTCCCCGAGCAAGTCGGCGAGCGGCCGCGCACCGGCCCGCGGTCGGCTCGAGTCGCGCACGCGGAACGTGTAGCTCTCGGCAGGTCGGTACTGATGTCGGATCAACTTGACCGCCACGCGGGTGCCCCGCGGCAAGCGCATGCCCGGGAGGGTCACGACCACCGGAATCCCCGGCTCCATGGTCACGTCACGCACCCCGACCACACCGGTGAGCACCTGGGTCCGGTAGCCCCGCGCGATCACCTTCACGTCCACGCCGCGACGCGCGGTGTGCAGCACGGCACCATCCCGTCCGGTCGGAATCGCCTCGATCCCTTCCACCACGCCGTGCTGCAGCGGTACGACGAGCGCCCGAACCGGGCGACCACGCGCATCGCGGGTGCGCACGCACACCCTCTGCAGCACGTCACGCAGGTTGAGGATCTCCGGCTCCACCTCCGACAGCGGCACCCCGAACCGGGGTGTGACACCGTCACGCAGGAGAATCGGTCGGGCATCCCCGAGCAGACGCACTTCCAGCCGATACGTCCCAGGCGGCAACGTGGCCCAGAGGTACGCGGTGCGCAGCGTGCGGTTACCGGAACTGCCGGCGTGGGCATTGCCGGCCAGGCGCGCCAGGACCTGCGGAGTCAGCAGGTCCGGATCCACCGCAATTGGCCGCAGACGCACATCGAAGTGCGCCTGCGCCGCCTCTGGATCGTGCAGCACGGCGGCGCGCAGCATGCCCGCGGTGCGCAGCCGCACCTCGAGGTCCTCCTGCCCGGCCGTGAACGGGATCGGCGGCACTGGCAAGTACCCCCAAGACCGCACCTGCAGGCGCAGCGCGCGGCCGCGTGGGTCACCGAGGACGACGAACTCGCCGCCACGACGGGTGCGGAGCTGCAAGTCGGTGATCCGCTGCCAGCGCTGGGGCTGCTGCGGGTCCGCACCTTCCACCACCAGGCGATCGAAATGGCGCGCGGGTTGATCCTCGACGAAGACCCGCCCGCGCACCACGGGCACTGGCCGTGCCAACTCGATCGCGCCGAGTTCGTGCGGACCGACCGCGAGTTCGGCGGGAAGCGTCACCTCACCCTGCGGGCGCAGAAGTTCGGCTCCGGTCACCTCGAAGTGCAGACCGCGGTACAGGTTGGCGGCCAACGGTCGCCCCTTCCCGTCGACCCCGCGCCGGCTGGGAGGCAGGCGAATCTCGAATCGTCCGGATGCGTCGGTCTCGACGGTGCCGCTCACCAAGTACCGCGCGACGGCATCGACCTGTTGCGCCACTGCTCGGTAGTGGATTCGCGTGTTGACGAGTGTCCCCTCGCGGCTGCGGGCGATCCCGGAGAGCCGGGCGGCGCGGAACGCCCGACGCAGCTCGACCTCGACCGCTCTTCCCGGCTCGCTCGGCCCGTCGATCTCCACGGATTCGCTCCGCTCGACGTCGGCGCCCACGCTCGCGACTCGGTAGCGCCGCCCGATGGCGACGCGCGGGAAGACCACGACTCCCTGGGAGTCGGTGTGGCGTTCCCAGTGTGGCCGCATCGCCTCGGCCGCACGCGCATCGAGGTTCGCCACCGGGAAGTCGGGGTCGGCGCTGAGCCTCACCCGGCGCTGCACCGGTGCGCCGTCCGCATCCACCACCCGAACCGCGACGCTACCCCACGAAGGCACCGACAACTTGACCAGCTCGCGAGGCGGATCCTCGACATCGAGCTGCGGCCCGCAGCGGGTCGCCCCGGGGAGCGCGACCCCGAGGTGCACCAGCGCCGGGCCGCCGCTGAGCCGCTTCAGCAACTCGACTCGGCTCTGCACGTGGGCCAGCGTGTGGATGCCTTCGGGCCGGTCGGCCACGCGATCGGGTGTCTGGATCAGAACCCAGCGGAACCCGCCGTTCTTGGGGTCCCTGAGCCCGAAGTGCACCGCCAGCCCCACGTCATCGATCGGCTTGCCCGCAGCGTCGAGGGTCTGCACCAAGATGCTGCGATCCGGCTCGAGCTCGACGCGATAGCCAGCGGGCGGCGCTTCGCGCAAGCTGACGCGGACTTCGCCGTAGAGCGCGCCGTGGCGCACTGCGACCTCCTGGGTAGGAATGCCATGCGGCAGGATCGCCACGCCGCGCGCATCCGACCGGACGAGCTCGCCATGGCGTTGCAATGCCGCCTCGCGATCGCGCTGATACAGCTTCTGCGCGCGACGGAACGCCGCGTGTCGCGCGGAGAGCGTGTCGAAGAACAGCACGCTCGCACCGGCGAGCGGCGCACCGGTGGCCTTCTCCACCACCTGCAGCGGGAAGCCCAGCTCCTCCGCGACCACACGATGCACCGCGGATGGCGCCGCAGACGGAGCATCCGAGTCGAGCACCGCACGGCGCGGCGCTTCCGGTGGCACCGTGCGTCGGTCGGCGCCCGAGGATCCGTCGCTGCTCCCGAGCTCCTCGACCGCCGGATCACCCGCGCCCTCGTACGCGATGTCGGTCCAGCTCTCGACCGGCGCCACCGCCGTGCGCCAGGCCACTCCGAGCGCGGCGAAACCGAGCAACGCCAGGGCGATCAGCGCAAGGCTACGCCCGCGAGGTCGCACGATCGCTGCAACGTCGAGCCAACGCCGCTAGTGGGGTCGCAGCCGAATTGGTGGATTCGGCGAGGCTCTCGGGTGGTGACGGGTGTCGGAAGGCGCGGATCTCAAGGGTTGTCATTCTGTGCGCAGACTCCTAGTGGGGTGTGTCCGAAGTTCGTTGCACAAGTCGTCGAGTCATGCGGTTCGCTCGCAAGGAGCTGCGACGACACGGCTTGTTGGTGGACAAGCTGAGGAGCTGCGACGCCGCGAGCGGGCCGTAGGGCCGGCGACTTATGTGACCAACTTCGGACACACCCCACTAGAGGACCTTCTTGGTCTTGCCGGGCTTCACAGGCTTGCCGGGCTTCACAGGCTTGCCGGGCTTGGCAGGACTTGCAGGCGCGCCGAACACGTCGGTGAGCTTCGGCAGGAAGCGCTCGGGTTCCTTGTCGAACGCGGCCTTGCACTTCGCGCAGCAGAAACCGATCACCTTGCCGCGGAACGGCGAGCGGAACGGCGCCTCGGTGGCGGAACCCGCGACCGGCTTGCCGCTCACCGGACAGCTCTTGTTCGCCGCAACGCTGCCCTTGGCGTGCAGGAACCCGCGCAGCCCAGGCAGGAACTTGCCGGGGTTGTGGAGGAACGCCGCCTTGCACTTGTCGCAGCAGAAGCCGATCCGCTGTCCCTCGTACACCACTTCCTTGCCGGCCGCGACCGACTTGGTCGGCGACACTGCACACTGGGTATTGATCGGGCCGGTCTTCGGCGCAACGACCACAGACGCCAACGCGACTGCCGACTCGCCGCGATCGACCCGGAGCTTGGGACACGCCTTGCGCAGGGCCGCCGCGCCGGACTCGGTGACCTTGCTGCCCCAGACGTAGAGCTTGCGCAGCGCGGCCAGCCCGCGGACCTGCTGCAACCCGACGTCGGTGACACCCGTGCCGTAGAGGTTCAGGTAGCCGAGGTGTTTCAAGTTGGCGACCGCACTCAGCCCCCGGTCGGTGACCGCGGTCCGCGCCAGGTTCAGCCAGCGCAGTTGCCCGAGCTTGCCGACCACCTGCAACGCGTCGTCTCCGGCCTTGGTGCGCGACAGGTCGAGCCGCACCAACGTGGCGGCCAACGCCTCGAGTTGACCGAGGACCTCCGGCGTCAGTTTGTCGCCGACCAGGCTGAGGTTGACCTCACAGGCGCCGGTATCCGCGGCGACGCGCAACGCCACGCCGCCGGCCTTGCGGATCGCGGCGAAGGCGCGCTGTTCGGCTTCCTTCTGCGCTCCTGCGGGCATCGGCAAGGTCGGCAGTGCGGACTCGCTAGGCTTCGCCTTGCCCGCGGCGGATCCGGCGATCAGCGCGGCGATCGCCTTGTCCGCGCCGTCCGGCCACACGGCGCCCTGATCGATCCACCGGCGGATCACCGCGATCTGCGCCTTGGTCAGCGGTCCTCCTTCCGCCGGCATCACGTCGGGATCGTCCTTGGGCAGCTCGATGCGTTGTACCAACGGGCTCTTGGCGGCCTGTCCGGGTCGCACGGTGCGGGCCTTCTCGTCAGCGACGAACAGTCCGGCCTTGGTGTCGAGCCGGAGCCCACCTTCCTGCTCCTTCGGTCCGTGGCACTCGAAGCACCGCGCCTTGAAGATCGGGACCACCTCGGTGAGGAAGTCGACCTTGGCGCCGGCAGGGCCCTGGGCCGGGAGCAGGGGCCCGACCAAGGCGAAGAGAGACACGGACAGGAGCGCGCGCATGGACGTTCATCGTCCGAGCAGCCCGGCCGACCGTCAAGACGAGGAGCGGTTGCGACGCGGTATGTTGGCCATTCGATTCGCTCACTCGGCGGCGCGGTGGACCCTACCGCCTCGCCGCCCAGCAGGAGAACTCACCCAACCGTGATCCCCATCGAAGTCGTGTCCGGCGGACAGACCGGGGTCGATCGCGCGGCGCTCGACGTCGCGATCGAACTCGGCCTACCGCACGGCGGGTGGTGCCCTCGCGATCGGAAGGCCGAGGACGGCGCAGTGCCCGCCCGCTACCGACTGACGGAGACCTCATCCGACGACTACCGGGTCCGGACCCGTCGCAACGTCGAGGACAGCGACGCGACCCTGGCGCTGACCTGGGGCCCTCCAACCGGCGGGACGGCTCTGACGCTCGCGGTATGCCGCGAGTCGGGCAAGCCTCACCACGCAGTCGATCTGCGCACGGCATCGGACGAAGAACTCGGCGCCGCCGCGCGCTGGCTGCACCGCGGAGCGTACGGTCGGCTCAACGTCGCGGGTCCGCGCGAGAGCACGTCACCCGGAGTCGGCGCGCACGCGCACGCGTTCCTGATCCGCTTGCTGACGACTCCGGACTCCTCGAGCAGGGTCCGCGAGATTCCATCATGGCCGAGCGAGGGATCGGGGCCGCAGGTGGAAGGCGGCCCGAGTCCCAGCTGACGAACATCGCGCAGGCGCGCGCAACTTCGACGCGGCGTGCCGCCACCCGGGAGCGCCGCGCCTCACGGCCCCAATGGCCTCTCGCCGAAAGCCCGTTGCGTGAATCGTCGAGTCATGCGGTTCGCTCGCTGCGACGACCCCGCTCGTTGGCCCACTAGCCCGGACTATTCATGAGCAGCGTCGCGAGATCGTGCAAGGTTGTTGCTGGCAAGGAGAACGGCAGGTTCTGCCCGGAGGCGGGGTGCATCCCCGTCGAGGAGCAGGTTCTGACGTTTGACGAAGCCAGCAGCGAACTTGCGCGATCGCAGCAGCTCGGTCATGAATAGTCCGGGCTAGAGCGGGTTGCCGTTCTCGTCGACCGGCTGGGTCTCTTGGGCCGTGGTGACGATCGCCTGGATCTGCGCGTAGCTGAGCACGAAGCCCGGGTACGCAATGCCTCGGTCGAGCAACAGCTTGTAGAACGACCGCAGGTGGTTGCGCGATCCTCGTTGCAGGTTCTGCCACACGGTGTCGAGGTCGCGGTTGTCCGAGACCCGCAGCGCAGTGTCGAGGTCCGCGATGTCCAGGTCCTCGATGAACGCGCCGACCGCCAATGCGTGCACCGGAGAGTTCAGGCCGAAGCGCACCAGCTCGACGAACAGAGTGGCGAACTGCGCGTCACGGTAGACGCCCCAGGCATCACTGGTCAGCGGATCGGGGATCGCGTAGCGATCCAGGGCCCACTTCACGAGGTTCATGTGACTCTGCTCGGACTGCGCGATGTTGTCGAAGGCGGGCAGGCGCCAGACCGCGTACAGCACCTGGTAGACATCGCGCGCCAACTTCTCTTCCTGACGCAGCGTGAGCAGCTGATCGCGTTCGGCAGTGGAGATCGACTGCTTGGGAAGGGACTCGAGGTAGCGCATGAGCTTGCCCTGTGCCGGCATCGGCAAGGACAACGCGGTGCAGGTGATCCACAGGGCTGCGGGGAAGCGCAGTGCGAACATGAGGTGCTCCTGGTCGGTCAGGGGTGGGAAGACCGCCCCCTAGGGTCACGTTCGGCGGGTGAGGTTCCCCGATCGAGTTGAGTCCATCCGATCGGGTCGAAGTGCGTAGCCGGCGTGCTGCGCTCGCCGCATCCACCACGCACCCGCCATGTCTGCGCGTTGCGCGCGCATCGCCGAGCTCGACTCGCGCACTGCCGAGCTCGGTCGACGGACCCACCGCGGTCAGCTCTGCGCCGCCCCCCCGCAGTCACCGCCCATGCTGGCGAACCAGGCGGCAGCGCGCTTGGTGCACTCCTCCGGCGAGACGTCTTCGATGTGGGTCGCGATGCTCCAGGTGTGACCGTACGGGTCGATCACCTGCGCGAACCGATCGCCCCAGAACATGTCGCCCGGGGGGAAGCCGACGGTGCACCCGGCCTCCACCGCGCGCTGGAACGCCGCATCCGTATCCTCGACGTAGAGGTGCATCGAGACCGGCGACCCACCGAGATCGGCGGGGCTCTTCTTGTGCCACTGGGGGTTGGCATCGGTGAGCATCACCATCGAGTTGCCCATCCGCATCTCGGCGTGCATCGTCGCGCCACCGCCGGGCATCTCCATGACCATGCCGGCCTCGGCGCCGAACGCCTTGCCGTAGAACTCCAGCGCTTCCTTGGCCTTGGGAACGACCAGGTAGCAGTTGACGGAATGGAAGCCATCGGGAATCGGCTTGACGGACATGCTCGCTCCTTGGTTGAGATCGAAAGTGGTCGGGCGATGGTAGCCCCCGCCACAGCGGCTGTCCCGGCAAGCCTGCATCGAGAGCGAGGATCGACGGACAAGACTCCCGCGACGCCGGTCGCTCACGGGTAGCGGTTCCGCTCCATGCGGCGGACAATCCTCCGAGACTTCCTAGCCCGGACTGTTCATGAGCAGCGTCGCGAGATCGTGCAAGGTTGTTGCTGGCAAGGAGAACGGCAGGTTCTGCCCGGAGGCGGGGTGCATCCCAGTCGAGGAGCAGGTTCTGACGTTCGACGAAGCCAGCAGCAAACTTGCGCGATCGCGGCAGCTCGGTCATGAATAGTCCGGGATAGCGGCCTGCTCCCCTGTCCGAGCTCACCTCGGTCGCAGCTTGGGTGTGGCTGCACGATGCGACTTGGTGACGGGCAGACCAAACGACGAGATCGGCTCGAGGCACGATCGACCGGACCTCCTTGTCCTGGTGCTCGCGCTGTGGATCGCCGCAGCGGCGTGCTACCCGGGGTGGAACGCGTTCGAGCCGAATCGTGTCGGGTTCGATCCGTGTGGCAACTTCGTCTGCGATCTCCTGTCCGGTCGCACCCCCGACGGGCGCACCAACTTCGCATCCGCCGCCTGCATGGCCACTGCCGTGCTGCTGCTCGTGTTCGGCGCACTTCTGCACCTCTGGTTGACGCCGCCAGCCTCCCCGCGCCTGCGGCCCTGGTGCCGAGCATCGGGTCTGCTGGCGGCGGGCCTGGCACTGGGCGTCTGTGTCGAGCAGGCCTTCGCGTTGCCGCTGCCGCACGGCACGCTCGCCCTGAGTGCGGCCGCGGCCGGGGCATTCCCGACCGGCGCGTGGGTGGCCGCCGACTGGCGACGCGACCGTGGTGTCACGCCGCGACGCATGATCCTCGCGCTGATGTGCGGGGCGGCGGTCGTGGAGATCGTCGGCTACTCCGTGGCCCAACTCGGCGGGCCGCTCACCCGAGTGGTCCCGACCACCCAGAACCTCGCGTTCCTGGGGCTACTCGGCTGGCTCGCGGCGCGCCGCCGCTACTCGTAGCGCAGCGCATCCATCGGGTCGAGTCGGCTCGCCCGCCACGCCGGGTAGAAGCCGAACACCACCCCGACCGCGGCCGAGAACAGCACCGCCGCCTCCACCGCCTGTGGCGAGACGATCACCGGCCAATGCGCGATGCGCGCCACGGTGGTCGCCCCGGTGAGCCCGACCGCGATGCCGATCAGTCCGCCGATCGCCGACAGCACCAGCGCCTCGATCAGGAACTGCGCCAGCACGTTGGAGGAAGTCGCGCCGACCGCCATCCGCAGCCCGATCTCGCGGGTCCGCTCGGTAACCGACACCAGCATGATGTTCATGATCCCGATACCCCCCACCAGCAGCGATACCGAGGCGATCGCCGCCAACAGCGCGGTCATGATCGAGGTGGTCGAGGTCATCGCCCCCATCACCTCGGTCAGGTTACGGATCGAGAAGTCGTCCATCGCCGCGGTGCCGTGCTCGCGATCCAACCGGTGGTTGGCGCGCAGCACGCGCCGCACGTCCTGCTCGAGCTCCGGCAGATCCTCCGCCGCACGGGCGCTGACGAAGATCCGGTCGATGGTGTCGAACGCCGACCCCTGGAGCTTCTTCTGCACCGTCGTGTAGGGCAGCAACAACGTATCGTCCTGATCGCTGCCGAACGCGTTGGCACCCTTCTTCACCAGGACCCCGACGACTCGGAACGGCATTCCGTTGACGCGGATTCGCCGCCCGACCGGACTCTCGCCGCGGAACACCTGTTCCACCACGGTCTGGCCGAGGATGCAGACTTGGCCCGCGGCGCGCAGGTCCGACTCGGTGAACCAGGCGCCCTCGGCGATCTCCCAGTTGCGCACCGTCACGTAGCTCGGATCGGTCCCCTCGACGGTCGCCGGCGCCCAGTTCTGGTCCTGGTAGACGATCTGGGCCCGCGCTCGGATCACCACCGAGGCACCGGCCGCCGCCGGACAATCGCGCAGGATCGTCTCCGCGTCGTCCGGGGTCAGCGTGCGCACCGTGCCGGCACCGAACATCAACGCACCGGACGATGACGAACCCGGCACGATCATCAGCAAGTTGTCGCCCATCGAGGCGATCTGCTGCTGCACCGAACTGGTCGCCCCCTGGCCGATCGCCACCATCGCGATCACCGCGGCGACCCCGATCACCACCCCGAGCATGGTCAGCGCCGAGCGCACCCGGTTGCGCGCCAGCGCCCGCAGGGCGATGCGGATCGACATCAGTCCCATCGCATCACTCCTGCCCCGCGGCGCGCGCCAGGTGGGACACCCGCTCGACCACCGGATCGTCGCTGAGAATCCGACCGTCGCGCAGCACGATGCAGCGCTTCGCGCACGCCGCGATGTCCGGTTCGTGGGTGACCAACACCACGGTCACGCCCGCGTCGTTCAGCTCTTCGAACAGCCCCATGATCTCCGCCGAGACCCTTGAATCGAGGTTGCCGGTCGGCTCGTCGGCCAGCACCAGCGCGGGACTGTTCACCAGCGCGCGAGCGATCGCGACCCGCTGCTGCTGACCACCGGACAGCTGACCCGGAGTGTGGTGTTCGCGACCGTGCAACCCGACTCGCGCGAGCGCCTCCAGCGCCCGGCGCCGCCGCTCGCGCGACGGAATTCCTCGAGCGTAGAGCAGCGGCAGCTCGACGTTCTCCAGAGCGCTCGTCCGGGCGAGCAGGTTGAAGGACTGGAACACGAAGCCGATCCGCGCATTGCGCAGCGCAGCCAACCGGGTGCGCGCCAGCGTGGTCATCTCCACGCCTTCAAGCTGGTAGCTGCCGGAGGTCGGACGGTCGAGCGCGCCGAGGATCGCCATCAGCGTTGACTTCCCGGAACCCGACGCCCCCATGATCGCGACGAACTCTCCGCTGGCGATCGTCAGATCGACTCCGGCCAGCGCGTGCACCGCCACGTCGCCCATGTGGTACACCATGCGCACGTCGCGCAGCTCGAGCAGAGCCACGGTTCAGCGGCCCCCGCCGCGCGGCGCGCGAAACCGCGGCGGACTGAACGGATTGGTGGTCGTGGGCCGCTGCACCTTGACGATCGAGGTCACGACTTCCGTTCCCTCGACCAGCGCACCTGCGACCTGCGGTTCGACCACGGCCAGCACCCCGTCCGTCACCCCCACCCGCACCGGGACCGCGCGCAGTCGACCCTCGCTGGCGACGACGAACACCCGTGGGCTGCCGCCTCGGCCCGCGCGCGACTTCTTGGCTGGTCCGGGTGCCGTGGACTTGCCCCCACGTCCCGTGCCGCTGCTAGCCCCCTGGGCCGAAGGTCCCTCGCCCGGTGGCGCCTCGATCCGCTCTGGGCTCGGTTGCAGGCGCAGCGCCGACACCGGCACCCGCAGCGCATCGGCCGGTCCGCGCGTCACTTCGAACACCACGTTCGCGGTCATCCCCGGCAGCAGCACCTCGTCCGGGTTGCTGGCGTCCACCAGCACCGTGTAGGTGACCACGTTCTGCACGTTGGTGGCGGCGAGGCGGATCTGCGACACCTTGCCGGCGAAGGTGCGGTCCGGGTATGCGTCCACCGTGAAGGTCGCCGACTGCGCGACGCGGATCCGCCCGACATCGGCCTCCGGGATGCTCGCCTGCACCTGCACCTTGGTCAGGTCGTTGGCGATGGTGAACAGCGTCGGTGCCTGGAGGCTGGCTGCCACCGTCTGACCTACGTCTACCGTGCGCGATACCACCACGCCGTCGATCGGCGAAACGATGGTCGCGTAACCGAGGTTCACGCGGTCGCTCTCCCGCTGCGCCTCCGCCTGCCGCACCGACGCGTCGGCGAGTTTCACCTGCGCTTGCGCCTGCAGCAGCGATGCGGCGACGGCCGCCGCTTGGGCCCGGGATTGGGACATCGACGCCTTCGCTGCGGCGAGCTGGGCCTCCAGCGCCGACTTGCTCGCGACCGCCGCGTCGAGCTCGGTCTTCGACGAGAGTTCCTGCGCCGCCAAGCTCTGCTGCCGTTCCAGCTGGAAGGTCGCCTGGGTCAACAACGCCTGCACACGGTCGAGCTCCGCACCCGCCTGGGTTACCGAGGCCTTGCCGCGCTCGACCTCGGCTTGCGCCACTGCCAATCCCGCCTTGGAACGCTCGACGTCGGCCACCGCGCGCGCCACCGCCGCCTCGTCCTGCAGCAGCTGCGCCTGCAACCGCCGCGTGTCGAGCCGCGCCACCACCTGGTTGGCCTTCACCTTGCTGTTGAAGTCGACCAGCAGTTCCTGCACGACACCCGAGATCTGCGTGCCCACCTGCACCAGCACGATCGGCTGCACCGTGCCGCTGGCCTCCACTCCCTCCGCGACGACGCCGCGATCGACCTTGCCGGTGCGGAACCGCACCTGTGCCGCCGCCGCGTCCCCCCCGCCGGTGAAGAAGTACCAGTAGCCCGCCACCGCGAGCGTGGCGAGAACGAGGACCGTGAGAACGAGCTTCAAGGAAGGATCGATGCGCCCGAACCGAGGGATCCGGCGCGCGGCGGGGAGTTTCCCGAGGCGCGGGTGGGCCGTCAACGGGTGGGACCCGACCCGCGAGGCGGCGCGCTGGCCCGGGAGAGCAAACGGTGACGACCCCGGCTGCGCCCCTCGACGAAGGCCACCGTGACCTCGTGCATCCACATCGGTTTGTCGGTGCACGAGCCGACTATCTGCCACGCCGCGAGCAGGCCGCAGGGCCGGCGACATGTCGGAGGAAGGGCGGCGCCCCGTGTCAGCCCCAACTTCTCACTGACCGGCGGCTGCAGCACCGCAGGCACCCGCGCCTGCCGTGCCAGGTGCGGTCACCTTCCCTCCGGCACTTGCGGCGTTTCGCTCGCCGCCCGGTGAATGTGCGGGCTAGACTCCCGAGTCCATCGATCATCCATCGCCTTGCGAGCACTCGGCCTACTCCCCATCCGATCGGATCGCACCCCGTACCCCGACCCGGTCGCCGGCCCACATGGCCCGCGAGGTGTGCGGCCATGACCGCGAATCGCTGCCCAGCGCGCGGCGCACTCGACATGGTGGTCCGCCTCGACGACCGGCTGCGAATCGGCGGTTGGGCGACGGCGCTCGCCCCGGTGCGTTTCGCCAGCGCGACGGTCGCAATCGCCGGGGTCGAGCGCGACATCCTCGACAGTGCCTGGGGTGTCACCAGCCCGGACATCGCACAGCTCTTCCCACGGCTCCACGCCGCGGCGACCTGCCGGTTCTTCGTCGACGTGGCTCTCGCTGCAGAAGAGCGACTCGACAACGCCTGCGTGCGCGTCAACCCGCGCGGCCCCGCCGGCGAGCTCGGTCCCTCGCTGTTCCAAGTCGTCGCCCCGTGGATCGTCATGCCAACCGCGGACGATGTGCTCGCGGTTGGTGGCGGGGAGTTCGGAGGCTTGGAGTTCCTCGGCCACTTCGTCGACCTCGCCGGATTGGAGCCAGGGCACGACGTACTCGACATCGGGTGCGGGATCGGCCGCATGGCCTATCCGCTGTCGTTCTTTGTGGCCGACGAGAGCAGCTACACCGGCTTCGACATCGTCGCGGCGAGCATCGATGGCGCGCGGGCGCGATTCCGCCGGTTCGAACGGTTCGCGTTCGTCCACGCCGACCTGGCGAACGGCATGTACAACCCGGACGGCGACCGTTCGGCGTGCCAGTACCGCTTCCCGGTCGAGGACGGGACGGTGGACTTCGCGTTCGCGACGTCCCTGTTCACCCATATCGACGGCGCGACCACCCGACACTACCTCGCGGAGACTCGGCGCGCGTTGCGGAGCACCGGGGCCGGCCTGCTGACATTCTTCCTGTTGGACGACGAAGCGCGAGCACTGGTCGATGCGGGACCACGCACCCACGCGTTCCGCAACCGCTTCGACGACGGCTACGCCAATGACCTCGACAGTCCGGAAGCGGCCATCGGCTACGAGCGGAGCACGGTCGAGAGCTGGATCGCGAGCGCCGGAATGCGGGTGGACGCATGGCATCGCGGCTCCTGGTCGGGTTTCGACAGCCCGACCAGCTACCAGGACGTCCTGGTAGTGCGGCCAAAGTAGCGCTCCGACCCGAGTCAGATCGAGAGCTGCCCAGGGCGACGACGTCGATGTGCGTTCTACGTGAGGGTCCGATCGACGTGCGACATCCCGCGGTCGCGCATCCACTGCATGCGGCGCGGGCTATGCTCGCTGCGGTGAGCACGTCGAACATGCGATTGGCAGGGGCAGCGGACACTCCACCGGTTGGAGCGATCGAACACACCATGCGACTGCGCGACGGCACGACCGTCTTCTACCGCGCGTGGCTGCCGACCGCCCCCACCGACAAGGCGATGCTGCTGTTCCACCGCGGCCACGAGCACTCTGGCCGCCTGGCCGACGTCGTCGCTACACTGCGGGAGTCGCTACCCGATGTCGCCATGTTCGCGTGGGACGCCCGAGGACACGGTCGATCCGAGGGCGATCGCGGCTGGGCACCGAGCTTTGGTTGCATGGTGCAAGACCTCGACACGTTCGTGCGCCACATCGGCGACCACTACGGCTTCGCGATCGAGAACACGGTGATCCTCGCGCACAGCGTCGGCGCGGTGACCGCGTCGACCTGGGTGCACGACTACGCGCCGCGCATTCGAGGACTTGTGCTCGCCACGCCGGCGTTCCGCGTGAAGCTCTACGTGCCGTTCGCGCTGCCCGGGCTGCGGCTGATGCAGTGGTGGAAGGGCGGCGCCAAGAGTTTCGTGAAGAGCTACGTGAAGGCCCGGATGCTCACGCACGATGCGGAGCAGGCACGTCGCTACGACCAGGACCCGCTGATCGCTCGGGCGATCGCGGTCAACATCCTGCTCGGCATGGACGACGCCGCGCGGCGGGTGGTGGCGGATTCGGGGGCCATCCGCGTGCCGACGTTGATGCTGTCGGGTGGCGCCGACTGGGTCGTGCGCGTATCGACGCAGCGCCGATTCTTCGCGGGACTCCGCTCACCGCAGAAGAAGTCGAAGTTGTTCCCGGGCATGTACCACGACATTCTCCATGAGACGGACCGCGCCGCGGTGCTCCAGGAGATCGTCGCGTTCGTGGCGGATCGGTTCGCACAACCGCCGCAGCGCGAACCCCTGCTGGACGCGCACCGCCATGGCTACACGAAGGACGAGTACGACGCGCTGTCGCGACCGCTTGCTCCGCTGTCGCCCCGCCGGATCTTCTGGGGGTGTCAAGCGCTCGTCCTCCGCACGGTCGGTCGACTGAGCCGCGGCGTGTCGCTGGGTTGGGAGTCGGGCTTCGATTCGGGCCGGACGCTCGACTACGTGTACGCCAACCAGTCGCACGGCCGACTCGGTATCGGCAAGTGGATCGACCGCACCTACTTGGACAGCCCTGGATGGCGCGGCATCCGGGTGCGCCGAATCCACCTGCAGCAGCTCCTCGCCACGGCCATCCGCAGCGTGGCGGCGACAGAGCGACCGGTGCGGATCCTCGACATCGCCACCGGTGCCGGACGCTACGTGCTCGAGACCATCCGTGATCTGCGCGCGGAGGCCGGCGGTCGAGCACTCGACATCGCGGCGACCCTGCGCGATCTGACGCCGGCGAACCTCGAGACCGGGCGAGAGCTCGCCGCGGAGCTGGGTGTCGATGGGGTGAAGTACGAGCAGGGTGACGCCTTCGACGAGGGCGCCATCGCTTCGGTCGACCCGGCGCCCAACATCGGCATCGTCTCGGGCCTCTACGAGCTGTTTCCGGACAACGACTCCGTGCTCGCATCGCTGCGTGGGATGCGCCGCGCCCTGGCCGCCGGTGCTGGCGATGGCCCGGCATACCTGGTCTACACCGGACAGCCGTGGCACCCGCAGCTCGAGATGATCGCCCGGGTGCTGATCAACCGCGACGGCAAGCGCTGGGTCATGCGTCGCCGCACACAGGAGGAGATGGACGATCTCGTGCAGTCAGTCGGCTTCCGCAAGATAGCGATGGAGATCGACGAGCACGGCATCTTCACGGTCTCGCTCGCCCGGCTCGACCCGAACGCGGGGGCGTAGTCGTTGGCGGATTCGCAGCCCGACGCTTCGTCGACCGCGAGGCCGTGGCGGGCCGCGGCCCTCGCCTCCGCGGGGTGCTCGCTGCTGTTCGTCGTCGTCTACAGCGCGACCAACGCGATCGCCAGCTCGCGAACCGATGTCGGTTCGTTCGCCTGGGACTGGGAGCTCGACCTGCCGCTCATCGAGTGGCTGATCGTGCCGTACATGTCGATCGACGCGTTCTTCGTGGCGACGCCGTTCCTGTGCACCGGCCGGCGAGAGGTCCGGATCCTCGCGGCTCGGATCTGCACGGCCGTGCTGGTCGCCGGCGCGTGCTTTCTGGTGTGGCCCCTGCGGCTCGCGTTCGAACGACCCCAGGTCGACGGCGCACTCGGCCCGGTGTTCGAGTTCCTGCACGGCTTCGACCAGCCGTTCAACCTGTTCCCGAGTCTGCACGTCACGCTGATCTTCATCCTGCGGTGGACCTGGCACCGCCACGTGCGGGGAGCGTGGCGGTGGCTGATGCACGGCTGGTTCGTGTTGGTCACGCTGTCGACGGTGTTCACCCACCAGCATCAGGTGATCGATCTCGCCGGCGGGTTGGTACTCGCCATGCTGGTCTTCTACCTGTTCCCGACCGGCCTGATCGCGCGCCGCGACCACGTTGTGACGCGCGCCCCGAGTCCGCGCCTCGCATCGCGATTCGCCGGGGGCGCAGCGCTGCTCGCACTGCTCGCCTGGGGTGTGAGCCGATGGAGCTGGATCGGGTTCTGGCTGGCGGTATGGGGCGCACTCGCCTTGGTGCTGGTCGCCGCCGGCTACGCAAAGCTCGGACCTCGGGTGTTCCGCAAGTACGCGGGCTACCTGTCCCTACCGGCGCGTTTCCTGCTCTGGCCCTACCTGCTACCGCTCTGGACGGTGCGCGTGTGGCACTGGTCCCGGGAGCCCGAACCGTTCGCCGCGGTCACCGATGGCGTGCTGTTCGGCCGTCTCCCCGACGCCGCGCTCGCGAAGCGATTGCGCGGAGCTGGCGTGCGCGCGGTGTTGGACCTCACCGCGGAACACTCGGAGACGCCGGCACTGCGCGGCGGAGACTACCTGGAGCTACCGGTCCTCGACCTCACCACGCCGGAGCCCGCGGTGCTGGACCGCGCCGTCGAGTTCGTCGAGCGCCGTGCCACCGCGGAGAGCGGAGCCAAGGTCTACGTGCACTGCGCCCTCGGCTACGAACGCAGTGCGACGGTGGTCGCCGCTTGGTTGCTGCACGCAGGCCGGTGTGCGAGTGTCGACGAAGCGGTCGAGCGGGTTTGCGCGATGCGGTCGCGGCGCGTGCCCACGGAGCGGGTCCGCCGCGCGGTCACCGCGTGGTGGGAATGCGGCGGGCGGCGGGCGGTCCCGACTCTGGCACCCACGCATCACGGGTGAGGTCCCGTGGCGCAGACTCCTAACGGGGCTTCGCCCCAGCCCGACGAGCGGTGGTCGGATAGCATCTTGCTCCTGGCTCGAACGAGGTCGCATCGGCTTACGCCCGGCGCCCTTCAATGCCCGCATCTCGCGGTTTCGGCTCTCTGCCTGTCGGAGACCTCGACACTCCACGTCAACTCGCGCCACCTTCGCGTGGCCTCGCTTATGCCAGGTCGTCCGCCGTTTGGCCTCGCGTCTGCTCTCGCGGGAGGGGGGAGTTCTGCTTGTCTCGACCGAAACTTGACTCAAATGCTTTATCGCCCAACATCAGATGGTGTAGAGAGGCCCCCCCAACCCAGCGGTTACGCTGGTTCTTGTAATTAGCCCTGGGAGGGGCCTCATGGACAAGTATCGCACCGTCGTCATCAGGACCACCACAAGTCCGTGTTCGTTTGTCGAACCGTGGACACGCAAACCGGAGAGACCGAATTGAGAACACTCAACGCGACCCGCGAGGAGCTGCAAGCGCTGTTCACGGAGCTACCGCGACCCGCGGTGCTTTTCGTCGAGGCGTCGCTCCTGGGAGTGGGTCAGCGACTTGTGCGAGGACCAGGTCATGGACATGCGATTGGTGGACGCCGCGAAGATGCCGGAGATCTGGCGATCGAACAAGAAGACCGATCGCCAGGACGTCGAGGCGATGCTGGAGCGGTGGCTGGTGACTGGACAGCCCCGGAGTCATCAGTGCGACCCGCGCTCAGCGCGAGCTCCGGGGACTGACGCGTCGCTTGGAAGAGATCCGCAAACACCGGAGGGTGACACTCCAACCGAATCCACGCCTTGATCGACGCTCACGGGATGCCCGCGAAGAAGGAGAACTTCGTCGACGAAACTTGAAGGCGTCCGCCCAGAGGCTTTTGCCACCGGATGTCTGGATCGTCCTCGACACGCTTCGACGAACTCGGGATCCCCATCAAGCAGCAACAGACCCTTGAGCAGCGAGTCGAGGAACTGATGACGGATCACGACGACGCGAAGCGGCTACAGGCCATTCCTGGTGTGGGGAAGATCATCGCCGCGACGATCCTGCGGCGGAGACAGCGGACATCGAACGATTCCCGAACGCACGAGCGTTCGCAGCCTACACCGACCTGGTGCCGCGTGTGCTCCTCGGCCGGGCAAAGCCAAGCTCGGCAACATCACACGCAGCGGCCCACCTGGGCTTCTGTTATGCGCTGGTCACGCGATTCGCGAGCATCCGCTCCAAGCACCCCAGCGCTGCGACCGAGTTCTACCGACTGAAGGCGAAGCGAGGCAAACCCAGAAGCTCGCAATGACGGCAGCAGCCCACGCGCCAGCCCGCATCGTTTTCGTGATGTTGTCTCGCAGCGAAGCGTTCCGTCCACCGCGGACGCGGCAACCGGTCTCCGCGAAAGTCGCGTGATCAAACCGATGGGTTCCGTTCATCCGTTTTGATGGTGAGGAAGACCGAGAGCATTCGGGGCCGCGAAGGCTGCGATCCCGTTCCGGGCTGGGCTACCTGGTTGTCCGCATGCGGATGGCTGGGACAGGCCGCGCCACTCAGCTTGGGACGCAGCCTTCCGGACCATCCATCATGAGCCGCGCGGCACCGCCGCGGAACCAGTGGCGAAACCCCATTGGTCAGAGCTCGCACCAGAAGCTTGGCGGCCTTTCTTGCCACTCCGAAGGCCTGAACTGCTCGATCCACTCCCGGGAGTAGCGCCACACGACAAACCGCATCCAACACTTCATGTCATCCAGGCAATCCTCGCACTCGACGCCCGGGACAGCAACCTCTGCATCCGGATCGAGGCAAGGGGCCGCCAGCCCAGTTGTTTTCACCTTCAGCGTCGGCCTACACGGGCGCGACCGACGCTGAAGGTGACGGGGCAACAGGGGCTGGCCGGGAGACCACCACGTACGCTCAGACTGTTTTTCTTGCGCAGCCAGTTGACTGGAGGGGCCTCTCTACAGAAGCCCGGACTATTCATGAGCAGCGTCGCGAGATCGTGCAAGGTTGTTGCTGGCAAGGAGAACGGCAGGTTCTGCCCGGAGACGGGGTGCCTCCCCGTTGAGGAGCAGGTTCTGACGTTCGACGAAGCCAGCAGCGAACTTGCGCGATCGCAGCAGCTAGGTCATGAATCGTCCGGGCTAGTTCTTGACCCGTGCCGCGAGATACGCGGCGATGTCCGCACCGACCTGATTCGCCGCGGAGCGCAGGCGCCCCCCGGTGGATGGGTTGAACACATCGAATCGGACGCCGCGCACGAACGCGACCTGGTCCAGCACCTCGCCCGACGCGTCGGTGATCGTCACGTCGACCGGCACACGCGACACAGCGTTGAACGCCGGGATTCGGTAGTAGCCGGTGTCCAGTCTGGTGATCTTCGCGCGAAGGGCGGCTGTTCCCGGTGCCGGCGCCGAATCACCGGCCACGCCGCGTCACCGGAGAGGATGGCCAGGTGACCTGGGCGTGGGAGGAGTGGCGGCAGGCGCTGCTTGCGCCGAGCAACGCGTACCGCGCTGGGTTTCTCGATTGGTACGAGCGCTGGCTCGACGAGCAGGCCAGCGGCGCCCGCAAGGACCGGTGAGTGGTTCTGCCGCGACGGCCCTTGCGGCCGCGAGCCGGGGCCGGGGCTGACGGAGCTCGGAATCCTGTGACGATTCGCGTTCGACGACCCGGCAGATTTGGCGCGATCGCCGCAGCTCGGTAGGAAGTCCGGGCTAGTTGCCGATCGTCAGATACAGCCCGTTGGTGAAGTCGACGCCCCAAGGCAGGTTGGTGGTCGGACTGAGGATCGTCTGCACGACGTAGGTCTTGCCGACCGAGCTCGGGACATTCGGTACGAGATAGGACAGCGTCGCCTTGCCAGCGGCGTCGGTCTGGAATCCGGCCAACAACGCGTAGAGCGACGTGTCGAAGTAGATCGTGCAACCGAAACCGATCGGCGTCGGAACCGCGGCCAGGCCGAGGAACAGCGAGCCGCCGGTCGCGGGCCGTCCGTGGATCTCCAGGTCGAGCGACTTGCCGAGTCGCGGCGCGTTCGCGGCGAGCGTGGGTAGCGGATGCGCGGCGGAGCAGCCGATCCCGACCGGCGCGGCAACCGCTTCGACCGGGTGGCCGTGCAGCTCGATCCCGGTGGTTCCGTCGTTGGCGATGAAGAACAGGGTGCCGGCCCCGAGGAACATGCCGGACGGTGAGCTCGACTGCGGACCGGGCCGGGTGTCTTCGGCGATGCGCGTGGTCGTGCCGTCGTTCTTCCACAGCTCGAACCCGTAGGCGTCGCTGGCGATCTGGAAGTAGACGCTCCCGCCGACCGCGGTCAGCTCGCGCGGTTGCTGCAGGTAGTTGTCGACGTAGCCGAACTGCTCGAGGAGCACTGTGCCCGCCGTCGTGCCGTCGCTTCTCCACAGGAGATTCCAGTAGCGAACGCTCCCGGAGCCCTGGAGCGTCGTGGTGAAGTAGAGGAACTTGCCCGCTGCAGTGAGGTTGCGCGGCGAGCTCGACGACGGGTAGGTCGTGGTCCCGCCGGGCAGGCAGTCCTTGACCATCACCGTGCCGGTCACGGTACCGTCGGTCATCCACAGCTCTTCGCCGATCACCGGTTGGAACGCGGAGAAGAACAGGATGCCGCCCGCGATCACGAATTCGCCCTGGCCGCTGTTGCCGCTGCCGGGGTTGATGTCCTTGAGCAACGACGTGCCTGCGGCGGTGCCGTCGCTGCGCCAGACCTCCCAGCCGTTGGTGGTGTCGTAGGCACGGAAGTAGACGTGGCCCTTGTAGGCGGTCAGCTCCATCGGCTGCGAGGCGGTCGAGCCGCCGATGTTCGTCACCATGACGGTGCCGCTCGCCGTGCCATCGCTCTTCCACAGCTCTCGCCCGTTGATCCCGTCGTCGGCCGTGAACAACAGCAGGTTGCCGAGCGCGGTGAAGTCCCGCGGGTCGCCGGAGCCCTGGTAGCGCGGGTCGATGTCCTTGACCTGGAACGTGCCCGCCGCGGTGCCGTCGGTGGCCCACAGCTCGGTGTTCTGCGGCGTGTTCGCCGCGGAGAAGAACAGCAGGTTGCCAACCGGAGTGAACCGCGTCGGGTTGGAGCCGAACCCGGTATCGGGGTTGATCTCCGCGAGCTTCGCCGCGACCGTGCCGTCTGTGGCCCACACCTCGCGGTTGTTGGTCGTGGCGCCGCGGTTGTCGACCGCGGAGTAGACGATCTTGCCCTTGAAGACGGTCATCTCCTTCGGGTCGCCGCTGTTGGGGACCGTCGAGCTGTAGTTGCCGGGGAACATGTCCCACACCAGCGTCGTGCCGGCGGCCGTGCCGTCGCTGCGCCACAGCTCGCGACCGGTCTGGCCTTCTGCGGCGAAGTACGTGAACCCGCCGAACTGGACGAAGTCCGACGGGGCGCTGCTGTTCGGCGTCGGGCCGTAGATGTCGGTGATCTGCACCGTGCCGGCGACCGTGCCATCGGACTTCCATGGTTCGTCGCTGTCGAGCAGGAGCAGCGAGCCGTAGGCGATCCCGAGCCGCGCGCCGTAAGGGAGAAGGAAGTCCCTGAGCGGCAGCGTACCCAGCGTCGTGCCGTCGCTGACGTAGAGAGTCCGGTACTTCGGGTCGTAGCCGCCGGTACCGAGGAAGAACAACTTGCTGCCGACCGCGGTCAGCTGGTCGCAGGCGTTGGTGGCGAGGATCGGCACGGTGCCCGTGGCGGTGCCGTCCGACACCCACAGCCCACGGGCCGACGACGGCGCGAACCACGAGGCGCCGAAGTAGAGCTTGCCGTTGTGGGCGAGCAGGCTGCCCGGCTGGCTACTGGAGTTGCCGGTCGCGATGTCCTTCACCAGCACCGTGCTGCTCGCCGTGCCGTTCGTCTTCCACAACTCCTGGCCGTTCGTGCCGTCGGACGCGACGAAGAACACGGTGGGCCCGACGCGCGTGAACTGCGACGGGTTGCTCCCGCCGGTTCCACTGACGATGTCCCCGATGCGGACGGTGCCGAGCTCGGTGCCGTCGCTCTTCCACGGCTCGTCCCCGGTCGTGTCGTCGCGGGCGCTGAAGTACAGCGTGCCGCCCACCGCGGTGAGGTAGCGCGGATAACTGCTGCCTGTCGAGTTGATCTCCTTGACCTTGACCGTGCCTGCCGTCGTGCCGTCGGTCTTCCACAGCTCGATGTTCGTACCGTTGCTCTTGTCGCTGGCGGTGAAGAAGACCGTGCTGCCGACCACCGTCAGATCCGACGGCCCGCTGCCGTAGCTGCCGGGCAGGATGTCCTTGACCAGAACCGTGCCTGCGGCGGTACCGTCGCTCTTCCACAGCTCGCCGCCGTAGGTCGGGTCGCCGGCGTAGAACAACACCGTGGTTCCCAGCGCCACGAGGTGCAGCGGGTTCGAGCTCTTGCGCTGTGCAGGCGAGCTGTCGGGGTAGATGTTCCTTACCATCTGCGTGCCCTCCGCGGTGCCGTCGCTCTTCCACAGCTCGATGCCGTGCTCGCCGTCGTCGGCGGCGAAGAAGAGCGTGCTGCCGACGACGCAGAAGCCGTGCGGGTTGCTCGAGTTCGGCCAGCCGGAGGTGCGGAACCCCGGTGCGCAGTCCTTGACGATGTGGGTGCCCGCAGCGGTACCGTCCGTCACCCAGAGCTCACGGCCACAATCGCCGTGCAGGTTGCCGTCGTCGGCGGCGAAGTACACCTTGCCGTTCATCAGCGTGAACTCGGACGGACTGCTGGTCGTCGTGTTCGAGCTGCCGCCGGGCAGGATGTCCTTGACGAGCGATTGGGCGCCTACCGCGGAGCAGAGGGATACCGAGAGGGCGAGAGAGAACAGGCGAGAGGTGGGAAGGGGCGGGTGCATGAAGCCTCCAGGGTGTCGGTGGTGGATCGGCTTGGCGTGTTCGCCGGCCACCGATCCATGCGGACCCAGGTATCGCGGGCGTGACCGCGATCCCGGATTCTCGATTCGATTCGCCCGGAGCGACAGGGGGACAGGTCACTGCGGCGGCGATTCCGCAGCGGCCTCCCCTCCCGGCCGTGCGGCGTCGAGCACACGGCGCAGCTCCAGCCGCGCTCGGCTGATCCGCTTGCGGACCGCTTGTTCGGTCAGACCCAGGCGTGCGGCGGTGTCCGGCACGCCGAGGCCGTCGAGCACCGTGCACTCGAGCACCGAGCGGTAGCCCTCGCGCATTCGTCCAATGATCTCCGCCAGCCTGCGCCGGTCGTCGGCGCGTGTCACCGGTCCACGCGACGGTTCCGGGGAAGCGGGTTCGAACACCACCGCCGCGGATTCCCCGCGCACCGGATCCTTGCGCCGCAGCACGTCACCGATCGCCCAGCCGGCGATCTTGAGCAGGAAGCCGAGCAACTCGCGCTCGCCGAGATCCGGTGGAAACCCCTCGATCCGCCGGAAGAAGGTCAGCAGCGCCTCCTGGCACAGGTCGTCCAACCCGACGACGCGCCGCACCTCGGCGCCGGCCCGAGATCGGACGAACGCGCGAAGCTGTTCGCCGAACGCACGCGCGAGCACCCCGCGGTCGTCCGCCGAGCCCGCCCTCGCACGGGCGTAGGTCGCGGCGAACTCGTCGCCGAGGTGTGTCGGGCCTGGTTGGGACACGGTCGCGGCATCGTAGCTCCGAATCAGCGGTCACCCTGCTCCACCCTTCGCGCGCATGGAACAATGAGTCCGGCAAGGAGCCGGGACCCGACCGATGCAAGCCACACCGTTCTCCGACGACCCTCTCGAGCGCCCGCTGCAAGCCAACCTGGCGCCGATCCTCGGCGCCGAGGTGGGGCGCGGTGGCATGGGCCGTGTCCTCGCGGCGTCCGATCCCGCACTCGACCGGCGGTTCGCGGTGAAAGTGATCCACGACGGCGACCGCGGTACCGTGGCTGACCGCCGCCGGACTCGTCGTCTGGTCCGCGAAGCCCGGCTGCTCGCGGGCCTGCAGCACCCCGGGGTCGTGCCGGTGTTCGAGCTGGGGGTCACCGCCGACCGCCGGCCGTACTACTCGATGCCGCTGATCGAGGGCCTCGACCTGGATGCGATCCTGACCCGACACCGGTCGGGCGACGCGGCGTGGCCGCGGAACCGTCTCCTCGAGATCCTCGCGCAGGTGTGCGACACCGTCGCGTACGCCCACGACCGAGGAGTGATCCACCGCGATCTGAAGCCCGCGAACCTGATGGTCGCGGATTCCGGCGCGGTCTACGTGATGGACTGGGGGCTGGCACGTCGGCTCGACGATCCGGACCGGATCGGACCCGGCGGACCGGAGAGCACGGGGGAGTTCACCACGCAGCCCGGGGCGTTGCTCGGCACGCCCGAGTTCATGGCTCCGGAGCAGCTCGGCCGGATCGCAGCGACGTTGGGCCCTGCCGCAGACGTCCACGCACTCGGTGCGGTGCTGTACACGGTGCTGGCCGGCGCGGCGCCGTACCGCGCAGGCGTGCACCGCACGACCCGCGAGGTGGTCGAGGCGGCGCGGCTCGGGCCGCCCGAGCCGTTGCCCGAGGTCGCCTCCGCAGCGCCGGCCCCGCTCGTCGCGGTGTGTGAGTGCGCGATGCGTGCGGACCCGTCGGCGCGGTATGCGGACGCCCGCGCGATGGCCGCCGATCTCCGGGCGTACCTGGACCGGCGGGTCGTGCGGTCCTACCGAACCGGCGCATGGGCGGAGCTGGTCGCGTGGGCGGCACGGAACCCGGTCGTGGCCGCCGCGATCAGCGCGACGGTGCTCGTGCTCCTCGGAGCAGCGGCTTCGGTCGCTTGGTCGGAGCACTCGACAGGTGTGGCCATCGGCGCGCAGCGCGACGCGGCGGTCGCGAGCGCGGTGCGAATCCGCGGCCTTGCGGACCGGCGGCGGTTCGACCTGTTGGAGGCGGACGCCGCGGCGGCGTGGCCGGCCACCAGCGGGCGCCTCGCTGAGCTTCGGCGGCTGCGACGCCGGGTCGCCGAGCTACACGCCCGGCGGGCCTCGCACGCGGCGGAGCTCGCACGGCTGACGACAGGGGACCGCACCGACCCGACGGGAGCTTGGCAGCGCGAGCAACTCGCCGGACTCCTGGAAGCGCTGGACCGGCTGCCTGCGGTCGACGCTTCGCTGGCGAAGCGCGAGGCGCGCGCGGCCGATTCGGAGACGCGCACGCTGCGTGGTGCAGTCGCGGCGCAGATGTGGGCATCGTGCCGGGCGGCCGTCGCCAACGCGCCGGCGTACGGTGGGCTCGACCTCCCGCCACAGGAGGGCCTGCTACCGATCGGCCGGAACGATCAGTCGGGGTTGTGGGAATTCCGGCACCTTCCGTCGGGGGACGGGCCGGAAGGTCTGGGCGGCATCGTGCTGGTCCTGCTGCCCGGCGGGACGTTCGCGATGGGCTGCCGCCCCCCGGATGCCGGACACCCGCGCGGCACGCCGTCGGTCGATCCCTCGTGCCGGACCGGGATCGAGTCGCCGGTGATGCAGGTCACGCTCGGGCCGTTCTTCATCGGGACGCACGAGGTGACGCAGGGGCAGTGGCGGAACGCCGAGCTCCCGAATCGCTCGAAGTTCCAGGACGCTGCAGACGCGGGCCGCCTTCCCGTCCACGACGTGACGTTCGACCACGCGCGGGAGTTCGCGCGGCGGATGGGTCTGGTGCTGCCGACCGAAGCACAGTGGGAGTACGCCTGCCGCGGCGGGACGTCGACCGTCTACTGGTGCGGCGACGACCCGGCGGACCTTCGACAAACGGACAACGTCGCGACGCAGGATCTCGCCGCCTGGTTCAGCGAGGACGCCCTGGAGCCGTGGAGCGACGGGGCGCGGGGACCCTGTCGCGTCGGTTCGTACAAGGCGAATCCGTTCGGTCTGTTCGACGTGCATGGCAACGTGCGCGAGTGGTGCCGGAGTCCGGCGTTCGCCTACGGGCCGTCCGCGGTCGAGGGGCCCGCGGGCCGACCGGTCGAGCTCGGGCTCGGTGGCGGGCCGATGGCGCGCGGTGGCAACTGGCGGCAGAAGGCCGACGGTGCCCGCGCCGCGTTCCGGACCTCGTCCCCCAGGTCGTTTTCGAACGACGGCCTCGGGCTCCGGGTCGCGAAGGAGATCGCTCGATGACCGGGCCGGTCGAGCGTTTTTGGGAAGGCGCCGACGGGATGCCGCCGGACGCTGCACCGCCGGACGCCGTGCGCGACCTGCTCGAGGAGCTCGACGACCTCGAAGCGGGGGAGGCGCTGCTCGCCGAACTCGCGGGTCCGGCACCCCACGACCTGGGTCGCAACCGCGACCTCCGCCTGGAACGCGAAGTTGCGATCGTCGCCGCGCGCACCGCGGACCCGGCCGAGGAGCGGCGGCACGCACGGGCGACGCGGTTGCAGGCCGCGCTCTGTCACCCGGCGATCCCCGCGGTGTACGGCATCGTGGCCGCGGAGGACGGTAGGCCCGCCCGAACCGGACCCGTCGCGCGCGGCGAACCACTGCTCGCCAGAGCCGGTTCGATGCGCCTGCGCGATCTGTTGTCCGCGTGTGTGACGGTCTGCGACGCGCTGGCCCACGCGCACGCCCGGGGTGTGTGCCACGGTTCGTTGTCGGCGGATTGCATCCGAATCGGTCGGTTCGGCGAAGTCCGGGTGACGGACTGGGAGCGGGTCTCGGACGACGCGTCACTGGTGCAGGACGACATCGCCGCGTTCGGTCGGGCCCTGACCGATTGCCTGGTGGGCCGGGACGCGCCACCGGCCCTGGCCGCCGTCGCCGCGCATGCCTCCGCCGGCGGCTATCCCGGCATCGAAGGTGTGCGCGCCGACCTGGTCGCGTTCCTCGAGGGCAGGGTGGTCGGCGCGTACCGCGTCGGGCCCGCGGCGGAACTGTCCGCCTGGATCAAGCGCCACCGCACAGCGTGCGGCCTCGTCGTCGCGGCGCTGCTGCTCGCTGCGGCGGGTGCGTGGTGGAGCGTGGCCTCGGCGCGGTCGGACCGCGTGGCGGTCGCTGCTGCGGAGCGATTGGCGCAGGACTCGCTCGCCGACCTGCGCAGGCTCGGTGACACTTGGCAGCTGGCGCGACTGCTGATCGCGGAGCGCGGGATGTGGCCGGCGGTCCCGGACCGGGCACCGGCAATGCGCGAGTGGATCGCGCGGGCCACGGAGCTCTGCAACCGGCGTGCGCTCCACACCGCGCGACTCGCGGGGCTCGCGCCCGACGCGGCACCCGGTTCCGCGGTCGATTGGGAACGCGGGGTGCTCGTCGAACTGCTCGAACGCGCCACGCGGGTGGACGGCCTGGTGGCGGTGGTGCGGCGCCGCCACGATCTCGCGGTCGGTCTCCGAGAGGCGACGACCGGGGGTGCGGCTGGCGACGCATGGCGCCGGGCCCGGGTGGACGTGCAGAGCCTGCCGCACTACTCGGGTCTTCGGCTGGAGGCGCAGCTCGGCCTGGTGCCGCTGTGGCGCGACGCGGCGTCCGGCCTGTGGCTGTTCGCCCACACTGCAACCGGCGCACCGCCGCGCCGCGACCCAGCTTCCGGGCGGGCCGTCATCACGCCCGCGACCGGCATCGTGCTCGCCCTACTGCCCGGGGGCGACGCGCGCCTGGGCAGCCGGGCGGTCTCCCCCATCGCACCGCGCGGCGCGCCGTACGTCGACGAAGGACGGCGGGCGAATGAAGGTCCGCTGCATCGGGTCCGACTGCGTCCGTTCTTCGTGTCGTGCTTCGAGGTCACCCAGGCGCAGTGGAAGCGGTTGCGCATGACCGACCGATCGCGCACTCGTGGCGCGTTGCACCCGGTGGAGTACGCCAGCCACGACGACGCATCGGAGTTCTGCCGCCGCGCGGACCTCGAGCTGCCGACCGAAGCGCAGTGGGAATACGCGTGCCGCGCCGGTTCGACCAACGTCTACTGGTTCGGCGATGACGCAGCGGACTTGGCGCGGCACGACAACGTGTCGAGCGCAGAGCTGCCGGCGCCGACCGAGTCGTGGCGGGACGGGTTCGCGTTCACCGCCCCGGTCGGGAGCTACCTGCCGAACCGTTTCGGTCTGTTCGACCTGCACGGCAACGTGCGCGAATGGTGTCGCGACGGGCTGGGTTCCTACGGTGCGACGGCGGGCGAGGGCGATGGGGTGCGTGACTCGACCGCCGACGAGCGGGCCCTTCGCGGCGGCAGCTGGGTGCGTCCGGCGCGCGAGGCGCGGAGTGCGTCGCGCGGGGCGGCGAAGCGTTCGTTCCACGACACCGACACCGGGCTGCGCGTCGCGCGGGCGCTGCGGCAGTAGTCGTCGCGCACCGGCGAGTTCGGGCCATCGCCGGCACGCGCTCGGCGGTCAGCGCAAGATCACGTACACCGGCTTGCTGCCGTGCAGCAACCGCCCGTTCGCGTTCGCGACCACATAGGCATGGTCGAGACGCAGCTTCGACACACCGGTGACCACCGGAACGACCAGCGCGGCGGCCGCGCGCCCACCGGTGTCCAGGACCCCGCGGTATCCCACGAAGGGCGATGTTCCGCCGAAGGCGATCGTGATGTCGGTGTAGCGGTCGAGGTTCAACGGCACGTGAACACCGAACAGATCGAAGCCGGGCACCGTCCCCGTCACGGAACCGGCGATGATGTAGGGTTGACCCGCGAGACCGACCCCCGCGTCGACGGTGAGCTTCTGCATCCCGCCCAGCTTCAGTTCCACTACGTGCTTGTCGGCGTGGAAGTCGGTGTCTTCGACGAGCGCGACGAACGCGTCGTACGTGCCGCCGTTGAAGGTGAGATCGGGGCCGTCGATCACCGGAAACGTGGTCTCCGGGGAGTAGGTGTACCCGCTCACGTACGCCTTGCCCGAGGGCGCGCAGACGACGTCGGCAGCGAAGTCCGGCTTGTCGCCCCCGAGGTATCCGCTGTAGACCAGCGACGCTCCGTCCTTGTCGACCATCGTCACGAACCCGTCGGTGTAGCCGTTGAAGGTGGAGTCCGGTCCGCGGGTGGTCGGGAAGTCCGGGGACTCCGTCTCGCCGGTGATGACCGCCCGCCCGCTCGCGTCGACACCGATCCCGCGGCCGCGGTCCGCGCCCACACCCCCTACGTAGCCGCAGTACACGAGCGCGGTGCCCGAGGGAGTCAGCTTGACGACGAACGCGTCGGCGCTGCCGCCATTGAACGTCGTGTCGGGCCCGACCTTCACCGGGAACGTCGACTCGGTCGAATCCGTGTAGCCGGTGACGTAGATCGCGCCCGATGCGTCGAGATCGATGTCGAAGGCGTGATCACCGCCCGCCCCGCCGATGAACCCGCAGGTCGTGAGCCCGGCGCCGGACACCGGCACCCTGGCGACGAACGAGTCGTAGCCGCCGTTCGCGGTCAGGTCCGGTCCGCCCTTGACCGGAAACGTCGCGTGCGAAGACGCGGCATAGCCGGTGACCACAGCGGCACCGGAAGCGTCGATCTTGATCCCCGTGCAGTAGTCGTAGCTCGAGCCGCCGATGTACCCGCAGTACACGAACGCGGTCCCCGCGGAGTCGATCTTGGCCACGAACGCATCGGACAAGCCGCCGAACGACGTGAAGGGACCGGTCTTGACCGGGAAACCCGCAGCGGGCGACGAGTAGGCCCAGCCTGCGACGTGCGCCTGTCCCGAACTGTCGACGTCGATGCCGAACCCGTAGTCGTCCAACCCGCCGCCGATGTAGCCGCAGTACACCAGCGCGGTGCCCGACGGCGCCACCTTGGCGACGAACGCGTCGTAGCCGATCCCGGTCTTCTTGGGCGACAACGGACCCTTGACCGGGAAGCTCTTCTCGTCCGACGTCGCGCCCCCGGTGACGTACGCCGCCCCGGATGCGTCGACGCACACGTCGTAGGCCTCGTCGTCCCCGGACCCACCGATGAATCCGCAGTACAGCAGTTCAAGGCCGGTCGGGTCGACCTTCGCGACGAACGCGTCCGCCCCTCCGCTGTGGGCGACGAACGGCCCGACGACTGCGGGAAACGTCAGCTCCGTCGAACGGGTCCATCCCGCGACGTACGCGTTGCCGGCGGCGTCGACGTCGATGCCGTAGCCGCGGTCCTCCGCGGAGCCCCCGATGTAGCCGCAGTAGACCAGGACCGCCGGATCGACGATCAAGGCGTGGTTGCGGTCGTAGCCGGCGACGCGAAACGAGAAGCCACGCGAGCCGGACACGCCGCCCGATTCGAGCGCGAACCGGACAGGGACCTCGATGCGTTCTCCGTCGATCACCTGCCACGCGACGGGTGCGGCATCCTCGAACGTCTCGACAGGCGTGCGTACTCGGAGCGCGCCGGATACCGCGACCTCCAGGCCGGTGATGCCCTCGTAGCGGAGACGGATCCGCGCGGGGTCGGCACCGGGCGCGACGCGGAACTCGTACTTGAGCCGACTCTCTGCCCCCGAGTACACGAGATCGATTCCGGGCCACAGCCTCCGGTAGACGATCTGCCGCGCCGTCGCGACCCCGGACTTCCACTCGTCCGGGCGTCCCTTGAAGTAGCTGAACACCGCGCGACCGGGCTGCACGACCGCGACCTCCGCGTCGGTCGCGGCGTCGACGAAGCCCATCCGCGCCGCCCACGCACGCCCGGTCTGGCCGCGATCCCGCAGGGCGAACGTGACCCCCGTGGGGGTGAAGAACACGTTCTTCGACGAGCCGTGGACGCTGAACCGCACCGCCGGGTCGAACTGTCCCCGGTTCGCGACGAAGCACAGCGGCAGCCGCCCCATCCGGCCGCCCGCCGTCGGCGCACGCGCGGGCGGATCGACCTGACACGGCGAGTCTCCCCCCGCGATCGCGCAAACGAGGAAGGTCACTGCGATTCGAATCGACCCGCGATTCGAATCGGACGTCGCAGAGGTGGTGCACACGAGGACATCTCCTGGGGGTTGTGTGGGGCCGTGGTGAGCCGGACGACCGAGTATTCTATGTGGGGCGCAGGACCCGGGTAGGCCGTGACGGTGAACACCCAAAAACCGCGTACGGACTCCGTCCCGCCCGCGATCGGCCGGGCGAGGCGCCAATCTGTCGGACGCGAACCGCCGACCGCGCGACATGAACGATCCACGCCTCGAACAGACCGCGCTACTCCTGTCCGGTGCGCAGGCCGGTGACCCGGGCGCCGCGGAGGAGTTGTTCCGGAGGTATCTCCCGCGCGTGCGACGGATCGTGGCGGCGCGCATGGGCAGCAGGCTCGCCGAGCTCGTGGAGCTCGACGACATCCTCCAGGAGACCTTCCTCGACGCGTGTCGATCCCCCTCGGGTTGGCGAGGGTGCACGCTCGGCAGCTTCTACAACTGGCTCGCCCGTTCCGTCGAGAACAACATCGCCGACCAATGGCGCCGGGCGAGGGCTGCCAAGCGCGGATCGATGCGGGTGCGGCACTTCGCCGACCTCGGTGCGACGACGCACCGCGAAGCCGCGTTCGCCGGGGGCGGGGAGACGCCGAGCCGGGTGCTCGGCAACCGGGAACTGGACGCCCGACTGGAGCGCGCGCTCTTGCTGCTGCGCGACGAGTTCCGCGAGGTCGTGATCCTACGCATCCTGTGCGAGATGTCGTTCGAGGAGATCGCTGCCGAACTGCAGGCTTCCGAGCCGACCGTACGGCAGTGGTTGTCCCGCGCCCTCCGCCAGATGCGGATGACGCTCGGCGACTCGCCGCACATCCCCGGCGAGCGCGCCGGCGGGGCGGGGGCGCTGCGTCCCGAGAACGTGGATGATGGTTGAGCCGGACGAAGATGATCCGCTCGAGGGATTCCTGCGAGAGTACTGGGGTGCCCGCGACCTCGCCGGCGACGCCCCGGCCACGACGCAATCCCCCTCGCCCGAGACCTTCTCCGATACCGGCAACCGGTTCGGAAGGTACCAGCTGCTCGAGCCGATCGGCGAGGGCGGGCAGGGTGTGGTGTTCCTGGCGAACGACACCCGGCTGCGGCGACGAGTGGCACTCAAACTCCTGACCGGAGTCGCGACCACGTCGCCGAACCTGCTCGGACGATTCCGCCGCGAAGCGGAGCTCGCAGGCAAGCTCGACCACCCGGGGATCTGCACGATCCACGACTCGGGAGTTCACGAAGGCACGCCTTTCATCGCGATGCAATACGTCGAGGGATCGTCCCTCGCCGCCCGGATCGCCAGCGCGAAGTCCCACGCCGATCTCGGGCGCAACCTCGTCTCGTCCGGAACCGACGTCGCGGGGGACCAGACGGCGTCGGCGACGCGCGGCGCGGTGATGGCGACCATCCAACTGATCGAGGACGTCGCCCGGGCCCTGCACGTCGCCCACGAAGCGGGAATCGTCCACCGCGACATCAAGCCGGCGAACATCATGCTCCCCGACGAAGGGTCACCGACCGTGCTCGACTTCGGGATCGCTGCCGACCTGGAGGATGACTCGAGCGGCCTGACCCACACCGGCGATCTGTTCGGGACACCGGCGTACATGTCGCCCGAGCAGCTGACGCTGCGGGCCCGCGAGCTCGACCGGCGCAGCGATGTGTTCTCGCTCGGCGTCACGCTCTACGAGTGCCTGACGCTGCGGCGGCCGTTCGACGCACCGACCCGTGAAGGCACCTACCACGCGATCCGCACGCTCGAGCCGATCCCACCGCGGCGACTCAACCCTGCAGTCCCCCGGGATCTCGAGGTCGTGCTGGCAGTCGCGCTCGAGAAGGACCGCAACCGCCGCTACGAGACCGCGATCGCGTTCGCCGAGGAGCTGCGCCGGGTTCGCGAACACGAACCGATCCGCGCGCGGCCCGCCGGACCGGCGCTGCGGTTGGTCCGCTGGGCACAGCGGCGGCCGGCCCTCGCCTCGGCGCTCGGTTCCCTGTTCGTGGTCCTCACCGCGGCGCTCGCTTGGACGGGGTTCCTGCTCGGCCTCGCCCGCGAGCGGCTGGCCCTCGCCAACTCCCGCTTGGAGAAGATCTCCCAGCTGGCGGACCTGACGCGGGTACGCGACCTCGCGCCGTGGTCCGACGCGCTCTTTCCACCCGCGCCGGGGATCGTCGGTGGTCCGCGCGGCGTGGACGCGTGGCTGGCGAGGGCCGAAGCGCTGGTCGGCCGCGGGCCCGAACACCGGGTGACGCGCGACCGCCTCCGTGCACGGATCTCGGCGGCTGCGCCCCGGACTCCGGAGGAGCGCGTTGCATCGGACCTCGACGCTGTGCGACTCCAGGCGCTCGACGAGCTGATCGCCGAGATCGACGCGCTGCCGGGGAAGATCGCGAAGATGCGCGGGCGCAGGGAGTTCGCCGCGACGATGGACGACCGCTGTCTCGAGCGCCACCGATTGGACTGGCGCGCAGCCGCCACGGTCGTCGCGGGGGACCCGCGCTTCCGGGGCCTGCATCTCGTTCCGCAGCGCGGGCTCGTGCCGCTCGGGCCGGACGCGGACTCGGGGCTGGTCGAGTTCGCGCACCTGCAGAGCGGATCCGTCCCGCATCGCGACCCCCGGACGAAACAACTGCAGATGGACGGCGAGAGCGCGATCGTGCTGGTGCTGCTCCCTGGCGGTGCGTTCACGATGGGCCAGTCCCCCGAGCCGGGCGCCGTCCACCGGGTCGCCAACGCGGAGCCCGACGCCGGCCCGGAGCACGAGGTCACACTGGACCCGTTCTTCCTCGGCAAGTACGAGGTGACGCAGGGACAGTGGCTGCGGGTGATGGACACCGAACCGAGCGACTTCCGGCCCGGGGCGGAGGTCCCGGGAGTTCGGGAGACGTTCACGCTGCGCCATCCGGTCGAACAGGTGAGCTACCCCGAGTGCCAGGAGGCGATGCGCCGACTGGGACTCGTCCTGCCGACCGAGGCGCAGTGGGAGTACGCCTGCCGCGCCGGCACGCACACGGTCTACTCCACCGGGAACGAGCCGGCTTCCCTGCGCGGGTTCGCGAACATCCTCGACGCCGCGAACGGCCGTAAGTTCGGCCGCCGGCTCGAACCGGATTTCGACGACGGCTACCGATTCCACGCGCCGGTCGGCAGCTACCGGGCAAACGGGTTCGGGCTGCACGACATGCACGGCAACGTCTGGGAGACCTGCCGCGACTGGAAATCCGCCGACTACCGTACGCCGGTCCGCAGCGGCGACGGGCTGCGGTTGGTCCCAGAGCGGCTGCGCCGCGAGATCGTGGCCCGGGGGGGTTCGTTCGAGTTCGACAGCTCCATCACCAGCTGCGGTCAACGCAGCAGCAGCACACCGGAACATCACTTCAACACGCAGGGGCTGCGCGCCGCGCGGTCACTGCAGCGCTGAGTCGCAGGCGAATTCTCGGAGTTCGCTGTCGCGCCGCCACCTCGGGCTGCGCCCCCACCTCCGGCGACCCGGTCCACGGCAGTCGGCGAACGGTGCCGACGCAACCGGTCGCACGGAATGCGACACCACGACTCTCGAGGCACCCACGATGATCCCGAACACTCCCCGCTCCAAGGCGCTGGCCCTGGGCTTCGCCGTCACCCTCCTCACCTCCGGCTTCAGCGCGGCTCAGGGCTCGGTCGGCCCCGCGATCCTGCGCGGCCCGCGCACCACACCCGGGCTGAGCGCGCAGAGGCTCGGAGTCTCGGCCGTTCTGCAGGTGCACATGGTCAGCGTGGCCGGTGCTTCGCCCGGCAAGTTCGCGTGCGCGCTGACGGTCCGGGGCCTCAGCACCGCGCTCGGCGGCCGGGGCGGAACGGATGTCCTGCTCGGCACGTACGATGCGCCGTTCGACGTGTTCTCGGCGAGCCCGCAGGGCGCGTCGTGCAACACCGCCGGCGACGAGTTCTCCGCGATGTTCGAGCCGACCGGAAAGCTGCTGGTGTTCGAACGATTCGGTTCGGCCACGTCCACGGCGTACCTGGCGCAGCGCGCCTCGACGGACGCAGCGTTCGGCAGTCCTGCAGTGCTCGGCGGCTTGCCGGTGCAGAGCGACTACGACCCGGCGATCGGTACCGTGCACGGCGAGACCTGCCTGTTCTTTCGCCTCGGCAACTCGATCTTCTACTCGGCGATCGACATGACGACGCTCGCGGTATCGCCCGATCGCAAGCTCGCCGTCGGCCCCTCACGGACCGGCAGCACCGCGAACTCCCCGACGCCGATCTTCGACCCGAACGGCGAGGTCACCGGCCTGTCCCACCACGACCTGCTCGGATCGGACAACGACCACTACATCAGCTTCGATCTCGACCCGTTCACCGCCAGCCAGCCGGTGGTCGACACGACCACCTGGACCAACAACGGTGGCTTCGCCGGCGGCCGGTTCTTCTCGGCGGAATCCTCGCCGGCGCCGTACCACGTGATCGACGTCGACACGTACTGGATGGCCGGAACGCGCGCCTCGATCGGTGCGCCGGCCCACGTCGAGTTCTACTCGCCGCCGGCGACGAGCACCTCGCCACAGTTCGCGACACTGCTGCTGTCCCGCGGGTTCTTGGCGAACGGCATCCAGATCCCGGGGATCGGCCACCGACTCGGGCTCGACCCGGTCGGGCTGATCACCTACCAGGTCGGGCTGATCGACAACCGCACCGGGCGCGCGACGCTTGAGCTGCAGATCCCCAACCAACTCGGGTTGCTCGGCGCGACCGTCCCGGCCCAGGGACTGATCGTCGCGGCCGGCGGCGCGACGTTCACCAACACCGTGAATCTGCAGGTCGACCCGATCGCCTCCCGCCGCCCGTTCTCGTTCCCGTACGACGGCGCCGACCACGTAATCGGCAGCATCGACGCCCGACTGGCGACGACGATCTCGGCGAGTTCGGCAAACGGCGCGCCGTTCACGCTGCTCGCCAAGGACGCGAACGGGGCGGTGATCGCGGGCAGCGAGTTGCCGGTTCTGTCCGGCCACACCGCCGGCCTTCGGATCAGCGGCGGCGCGAGCTACGTCGCGCGGATGCCGAAGCTGGCGACTCTAGGCGGGGCGCCCGCGGTGGGCGTCGTGAACATGGGCACACTGGTCGCAGACGAATCGAGCGGTGCCGCGTGCGTATGCGACGGCAAGCCCAAGCACATCTACGGAACCAACGTCCCGGCCACATACAAGGCGTTCATTCGGGCACACAACGGCGCCGGGGTCCAGAGTCAGTGCGACGTGGTGCTGGAGCTGCAGGACGACACGGGCAAGATCCTGAGCAGCCAGCGCATCGCCGCCGGCAAGGGCGGGAGCTTCGAGTACAAGAAGCTGAACACGAAGATCGAACACTTTTTCCTCCGGTGCGTCGCCACCACGGCGACCCCGCTTTGTGTCTACATCGTCGGCATCCGGCAGCTCTGAAGCCGCGTTGTGAGGTTCGTCCGCCGGCCGCGTATTGGGGGGGCCGCCGCCACCCCCGCTACTCGCCCCGCGCCCGCACCTGCACGTGATCGCGCAAGCCGCGCAGACGCGCGTCCTCGAGGTCACCACCCGCCGCCAAGAACCCCCGATAGTGCCGCCCCGCGTCCTCGCGTTTGCCCATCCGCTCCAGGCACACCGCCAGGTTCAAGTGCGCCTCGGCGAGGTTCGGGTTGGCTTGCAGCGCGGCGCGGAAGTCGGTGACCGCACGGTCGAACGCGCCGATCGCCATGTGGCTGAGGCCGAGGTTGTTGCGCACCTCCGGTGCGTTGCGCTGGCCGAGCGCGCGCTGGAACGCGCCCTGCGCGGCGGCGGGATTGCCGGCGCGGAGCTGCACCAACCCGAGGTTGCTCTGCGCTTCGAGGGCGCGCGGAGCGTGCCGCAGGCACTCACGGAGTGCGGCGGCGGCGCGGTCGAGGTCGCCGCGGCGCATCGCCAGGACGCCGCGCGACAACCACGCGGGTGCGAGCGCGGGGTCGAGCGCCAGGGTCTCGTCGAGTCGGCGGTGCGCTTCCTCGGACTCGCCGCGCTCCAGGGCTTCGAGGCTGCGCCGGAAGCTTAGTCGGGCGAGGCTCTCGCGGGTGATCGACGCGGGGCGCGGGGCCGGGCTCGGCGGGTGGGCGCCGACCATGCCGCGGCGCGCGGGTTCGCCGACGGTGCGCGGCACTCCGGTGAGGAACTGCTGCCACCAGCGCTCGACGCGCTCGCTGAGGTGGCGCAGCGGAGTCGCCTTGTACGGCCGGCGCAGGCGGATCACTCGGTCGACACCGCGCAGTAGCTCCTCGCGTTCCCACTCCGGCGTCAAGATGCGCGGCATCAGCAGGATCACCAGCTCGGTTTCCTCGAGCGTCTGGTTGGTCTTGCGAAACAGCATGCCGAGCCCGGGAATGTCGCCGAGCAACGGGACCTTCTGCAGTTCCTCGGTGGTGCGCTTGCCGCGCAACCCACCGAGCACGATCGGTTGGCCATCGCGCACCCGCAGCGTGGTGGTGAGCGATCGGCGGTTGAAGATCGGCTCGCGGATCAAGTTGTCCGGCGTCTCGACGAAGCCCGACACTTCGGTGATCGACGGGCGCACCCGACAGGTGATCACCCCGTCCTCGCCGATCTGCGGCGTGACGTCGACCGCCACGCCGGCCTCCTCGAAGCGCACCGAGAACTCGGTTCGGGTACCGACCTCGGAGTCGATCCGCTCACGGATGATCACCGGCACCTGCTGGACCACGCGAATCTGCGCAGTGAGGTTGTTCAGGGTCGAGACGCGCGGACTCGACAGCACGCGCACCTGCCCCTGCTGTTCGAGCGCGTCGACCAGCAGGCTGAACTGACCGACGTTGGCGAACCCCACCCGGAACGCGTCTACCCCGGCCTGGTTCGCGGTGCCGACGACCGCCCCGCCCGGCAGGGTACCGCGATGGTTGGTGCCACGACTGTTGAAGAAGCCCGGCAGCAGCGAGAAGTCGACGCCGGCGCGGAAGCCGTCGTTCAACACGACTTCGAGCACCCGCGCCTCGATCGACACCTGACGGGCCGCACGGCGACGCAAGGTGGCGACGTAGGTGGCGACCCGACGCAGCGCCGAGGGCCGAGCCTCGACCATCACGGAGCCGAGGTTGGGGTTGACGATCAGCCGCGGTTGGTCGGATCCCTGCCCCTGGGTGAGCGCCCGGAGGTCGGATTCCAGTCGTTCCCACACCGAAGTGTTGCTGGTGATCGCGGCCCCCAGGGCGCCGGCGGCGCCACCGGCCGCGCCGGCTGCACCGACGGTGCCGCCGCCCGGTGCCGGTGCTGCGGGAGCACCCGCTGCCCCGCTGCCCGGCGCTCCCGCCTCGGGCATCGGGAAGTCGATGTCGAACGTGCGGGCATCGCGCCGGCTGATGTGCAGGAAGCTGCCGTCCCAGCGGTACGCGAGGTCGTAGGCGCGCAGCAACGCCTCGAACGCTGCCTCCGGGGCGACCCGCTTGATGTCGAAGGTCGCGGTGCCGGCGACCCCGTCATCGATCAGCAGGTTGATCCCCGAGTCCTTGAACAGGGTCAGCATCACGTCCTTGAGCGCCGCATCGCGCGACGCCATGCGCGCATCCGCCGCCTGGCTGACCGGCACAGTCGACCCGAGGTCTTCCGGCAGCAAGGTGATGCCGAGCCCTGGGAACGCATCGAGCGCCAGCGTCAGCTCACGGGCCGGGTCGCGCCGAACCTCCGGCCGCGGCTCGCGGTGCGCGGACGTGCACGCGGCGAGAACGAGCAGCACGGCGACAGGGTGGTGGCGGCGCTTCGTGGTGTTGTGGAAGTTCATCGCGGTGGCTCGTTCGAGTTCTTGTCGCCCGGGCCCGGGCGTGGGGCCGTGGTCAGCCGGAGGACGTGGATCTGCCCGGCCCGGGTGCGGACACGCACCTCCGCCGCTTCGATCGCGACGATCTCCCCCAGGCGCGTGGCGTCCCCGATCCCCAGGATCTGCCCGTCGATCAGCGCCCGCTTGCTGGCGGCGCCGTGCAGGATCAACGTGATCACGGGCGGTTCGATCAGCTTCCGCTTGGCGGACTGCTCGGTCTCGACCAAGGGTCGCGGCGCGACGCCGTGCAGCATCGGGTCCGCGATCGTCTCGTCGCCACGCACCGGAGCGAAGCTCGCCACTGCACCCAGCGGCGCCGCCGGCGTATCGCGGGTCTCCGGACGGTAGAGCTCCACGCGAACCGGCGCCTGCTGAGCGGATTGGTCCAGGTTCAGCCACCGCAGCAAAGGGGCGCGGTTCACCCACAGCGCCGCGGCGACGAGCGGCAGCACCATCCAACCGCGGATCATGCCGGTGCCAGGGACGCGCACGCTCACCGGGCCTTCCTCCGCGGCAGGAACAGGAAATCGAGCGCCAGCGAGGCGGATACCACCTGCTCCCCGGCGGTGAGCTCGAGTGCATGGACCGAGGTGGTCGGCTTCATCGCCTCCAGGCTCCCGAGGAAGCGCACGAACCCCTGGTAGCTCGCCTGCACGTCGAGCCGGCAGTGCAGGCGCTCGGCCTTGCGGGTCGACGGTCCGGTTGCGGTCTGGGGCCCGGGTACGGCGACGTTCCCCGGGGGACCGCCAGGCACCATTTCGACCACCGCCGCGGACGCAGCGGGGCGCTCCTCGTCGAGCGCGAAGCGGATCGACACGAGCCCGGCGCGCACCGCCGCGTCGTGGACATCGCGCAGCAGCGCGTTCACCTCGAGCGCCTCGGGCAGCTCGGTGGCGAACGTCTCTTCGCCGACGATCGGTTGGCTGCGCAGTGCGGCGAGGTTGTCGCCGAGTGCCGAGACGCGCGCCTCCATGCGCGTCACGTCAGCAGGTTGCGGCAGGGTGTAGCGGAGGTACCCCGCGACGCCGACCGCGGCGAGCCCGGTGACCGGGAGGAGAACCTGCGAGACGAATCCCGGCAGCCTCACGGTCGACCTCCCAACTCGATGCGGTATGCGAACGGCAGGCCGCCGCGCTTGGCGTCGTAGCCCTCGGTGCTACCGGTGCCGTTCACCATCCCGGGCACGCTGCGCAGCAACTCGTCGAGGGCGCGGAACCCGGCGACCGCGCGCAGGCCGCTCTGGTCCGCGATCAGTCCCTTGAGCGACAACTTGCGGTCGGCCAGTTTGATCTCGCTGAACTGCACCGACTCCGGTCGTCGGTTGCCGAGCAGGGCACAGATCCGCGACAGCGACACATTGCCGGCGGCGAGCTGCTTGAGGATCTCGCTGCGCTCCACCACCAGCGGCGGAATGGCGTGGCGCTGCTTCTCGATCTCGAACTCGGCTTCCAACGCCCGCAGGCGTTGCTGCGCAGCCGCCTTGGTGTCGGCTCGGGCCAATGCCGCCGAGTCGCGGATCCGGGCGATCGCGATCGATCCACCGACGAGCGCCGCGATGCCGGCAGCCGGCAGGACGCGCCGCCGCCAGGCGTGGCGACTCGCAACCGCCCGCACGTCGGCCAGGAACGGTGCGGTCTTGTGGAATGCGTGCACCGCGGCGAACGCGTGCCCGGCCCAACCGAGCGCACGCTGCGGGATGTCGGGCGGCAGGAACTCCAGCGCCGGGTCGGCACACGTCTCGCACGGCAACTCGAGCGCGCCACCCAGCAGCTCGGCCAGCTCCACCGCGGAGCCGTCGGGGAGAGTCAGCGCCAAACGCGTCGGGCGCGGCAGCCCGTGGTCGGCGAAGTACTCGATCGAACGCGATAGCTCGGCGGCTAGCGGTAGCAGCAACTCGTGCTCGCGCGGCGACCAGGCCAGTGGATCGACCTCGGCCGGCAGCAGGATCTTGCGCTGCGCCAACGTCTGGCCGTTGCGGGCCAGCACGAAGTAGGCAGCGGTGCCGCGCAGGTCGAGGATCGCCACCACGTCGTCGGTCGTGGCGATTCCCTGCGCCAACAGATTCTCGGTCGACAACACCTGCACGGAGCCGTAGCCGACCTTGCGCACCGCGTCGACCAGCGGCGCGAACAGCTGTTGCGGCGCCGCCTCGAAGTAGACCCGCCAGTGGTCGTGGGTCTTGGTCACGTGGTAGCCGATCCCGAGCGCCACGTCTGCGGCGAACTTGCCGCGCTCGGTCGCGGCCTGGCGCAGCAAGTCGACCAACTCGCGCCGCGGCGGCGGGGTGGCGCGTTCGACCCGCCCGGTGACGATGCGCCGATCGCTGACCAGCAACAGCACGCTGGTCTGGCCGGGCACCGCAGCGGTGGTCGCCTCGCGCAGGTAGGTCGCCAGCACCTCGGGGCGGGTGTCCGGACACACCCCGGCCCAGGCGACCACGCTGTGCCGCCCGCGCCCACGCACCAGCAACGCGCTACACGACGAATCGTCGACCCGGGCAATCAAGCGGTACTTCGGCATGGCATTCAGAAGACGATGTCGTCCGCGGTCGAGAAGCTGCGGTCCGCGCCGGCGCTGCGCAGCTCCAGTGAAGTGTTGAGGCGGAATTCCGTGCCGAACCCGTCGCGCAGGTAGCTGGCGGCGAGTCCCAGTGCCGCGTGGTCGGTGGTCCAGGTGCCGGTCACCGTGCCGCCACCGGCAACGTGCTCGGCGACCGCGGCGGCGATCACTCGCATGCGCAGCCGGGTCCGCTCGCCACCGGGCTTGCTGCCCTGCACGGTGATCTTGAATGCCTCGGCGTTGACGCCGTCGTCGACCCCGTTCTCGCCGACGCTGTAGAACGTGACCGTGTCGGGACTGGAGACCTGCACCGTTCGATAGGTCGACCCGCCCCACGCGTCGGTGATCGCATCGTCCTGCACACCGGCGACCAGGTAACTGCCGTAGAACCCGACCTGGTTGACCGCGGTCGGGAACGCGCCGTTGGCGAAGTAGTACTCCTCGGCCGCCGCGGCCAGCGCGTTCAATTCGCGCTGCACTTGATCGATCTTCTCGGCGCGAACCGTGGCGGTGGCGAGTGGCAGCATCGCGGTGGCCAGGACGGCGAGGACCGCCATCGAGACGATCAGTTCCAGCAGCGTGAAACCGTGTTGGCGCGCGTCGCTCATCGCCCTGCCACCGCCATGGCCTTGTACAGCGTGCCGAGGATGGTGACCGCGAGGCCGCCGACCACCAACCCGAGGATCACGGTCACCGCGGGCTCCATCAGCGCCAACATCCGCGCCACCGCCTCCTTCGCCTTGCGGTCGTAGTGCGCCGCCAGTCGCTCGAGGACTTCGGGAACCCGGCCCGCTTCTTCGCCGACTGCGATCATGTTGAGCACCATCGGTTCGAACAGCCGCGTCCCGGCGAGCGAAGTCGTGAGGCTCTCGCCGCCGAGGATCCGCTCGTGCGCGCGGACCAACCCGCGCATCAGCCGCCTGTCGCCGACCGCGTCCTTGGTGAGCTCCAGACCGTGGACCACATCGACACCGGCATGACTGGTGACCGAGAGGTTGCGGGCGAAGCGCGCCAGGTCGATCGACCACATCGTCGGGCCGATCGCCGGCACGCGGGCCAGCGCGATCCGAACGAGCCGCGCCCCGGCGGGGCTGCGCAGCGACAGCACGCCCAGAGCAACCGTGCCTGCCGCGCCAACCAGCAGTTCCACCCAGAAGCGCGCCACGATCTGGCCGGTGCTGAGCAAGAACGCAGTCGCCACCGGCAGGTCATTCCCCAGCTTCTGGAACAGCGGCGCGAACCTGGGGAACACGTAGCCGAGGATGAAACCGATCAGCAGCAAGCAGGCCACGATCACGGTCGCCGGGTAGATCGACGCCTTGCGCACCAGGCTCTTCACCGCTTCCCGCCACGCCAGGAAGTCCGCCAGCTCACCGAGCACTGCCGGCAAGCTTCCGGAGACTTCGGCCGAGGCGACCAGCCGACGGTAGATCGGCGAGAACACCCGGGGAAACTCGTCGAGCGCTTCGCTGAAGCCCACCCCCCCGCGCAGCGCGACGACCAACTCGCCTGCCACCACCGCCGAAGCAGCGCCGTGCTCGTCGGCTTGCACCTCGAGGGCGCGCAGCAGTGGCACGCCGGCCTCGACCTGCGTCGCGATGTTGCGGGTGAACAGCTCGAGGTCGCTGGCCGGCAACCGGAAGCGCGCGTTCCGCCGCTTGGGTCGCCGTCCCGCAGCCCGCGACCGCTCTTGCAGACCCAGCACCGAACCGGCCCGCGCAGGGGTCGGCTTCACCGATGGAGGGGCGATATCGAGGGTGGGCATCGCTACCTCAGGTACACCAAGAACCCGACGTCGTCGCCGACGCACACATCGGCCACTCCCGCACTGGCCGAGGTCTGGAACTGCCCGTCCGGGCCCGCCGACAGCACCCACAAGCGCCGTGCCTGGGTCGGATGCGTGGCGTATCCGGACTGCACGTTGACTACGTACGGCCGCCCCCAGGGGTCGCGTGGGATGGACTCGAGGTACGGACCGTGCCACGCCGCGAAACCCGCGGTCGGGTACCCCGCCCCGGCGCTGCCCTGCGGCGTGTTGGCGGCCAGGTGATGGTCGAGCACGTCCGCCGACGAGCCCGTGACCATGGACCAGAACGACGTATCCGCCCACGGATTGGCACCCGGCAACGCGCTGCCGGACAGCAACAGTGTGAGGCTGTGGTCGACGCCCGCGCCATTGCGCGCCGGCCACACGCCGAGCTGGCGGTGCATGGCGCGGATCGCATTGCCGATCGCGCTGACGTCGCGTTCCGCCGCAGAGACGCGTGCCACCGAGAGCCTGGAAGTGAAGCTCGGCAGCAACAGCCCACCGAGGACCGCAACCACCGCGCACGCCACGACCCACTCCACCAGGGTGAACCCTGCTTGCTCTTCTCGCCTGGACAACTCCTCCTCTCCACCCGATACCGGGCGCCCGACGCCGTTGACTTCGGCGGAACGCGACCGAGCACTTGAGCGGCCCCCGGCGCAGGAACTTCGGAGCAGGCTGAGGTCAGCGGCCCGCTGCTGTCGATGGATCCGTCATGCAGGGAGCGGGTGCGGAGCTGCTCCACGCGCTGGCCAAGGCGGGGAGTACGCCCCTCGACAGCTTGAGCCGCGTGCTGGAGGCGGAAGGCGGCGACGAGTCGCGGTTTCTCGAACGGGTGATCGAACTCGGTCTGATGAGCGAATCCGCCGCGTACCGGATCTACGCGGCGGTGCTCGACCTGCCGTTCGTCGAGCCGCTGGGCGCCGACATCGAGCCCGCCACGCTGCACAAGGTGCCGGCCGACGTGGTGCGCAGCTACCGGGCGCTGCCGGTGCGCGAGGACGAGTACGGGTTGGTGGTCGCGATGGCCAACCCGTTCGACCTGCTGGCGATCGACGCGGTACAGGAGGTTGCGCACCTGCCCGTGGAGCCCGCGGTGTGCTCGCCCCGCGAGCTCGACCTGGCGATCGACTACCACCTGCGCGCGGGGGGCGGGGTGGAGCGGTTGCTGGCCGGCCTCACCCTCGACCAAGTCGACGAGTCCGCATTCGCCAACCCGCAGAAGCTCAAGGAGGCGGCCGGCGACGGCGCGATCGTCGAGCTGGTCGACCACATCCTCGACATCGCCGTGCGGCGCAAGGCCAGCGACGTCCACATCGAGGCCGGTGCGGCGCGCGTACGCGTGCGGATCCGCATCGACGGCCAGCTCGAACCCCATTTGCTGCTACCCCGACCGCTGCACGCGGCGATCCTGTCGCGCGTCAAGATCCTCGCCAACCTCGACATCTCGGAGCGCCGGCGCCCGCAGGACGGCCGGTTCGAGCTGACTACCGCGGCTGGCAAGGCGGCGCAGTTCCGCGTGTCGACCCTGCCGGCGGTGCACGGCGAGAAGGCGGTGCTGCGCGTGCTCGAGAAGAACAACGTTCGCCTCGATCTCGACGAACTCGGGTTCCGTCCGCACATCGTGCAGCAACTGAGCGACGCGGCGTCGTTCCCCACCGGCATGGTGCTGGTGACCGGGCCCACCGGATCGGGCAAGACCACCACGCTGTACGGTGTGCTGCAGTATCTCAACCGCGAGGACCGCAACCTGGTCACCGTCGAGGACCCGGTCGAGCACGAACTCGAAGGGACCACCCAGGTGCCGGTCGACGTCAAGGCGGACCGCACCTTCGCCAGCGTGCTGCGTTCCATCCTGCGTCAGGACCCGGACGTGATCATGGTCGGTGAGATCCGCGACCGCGAGACCGCAGCCACCGCGCTGCACGCGGGGCTGACCGGGCACATGGTGTTGTCGACGCTGCACACCAACAGTGCTCTGGGGACGGTCACCCGCCTGGTCGACATGGGCATCGAACCCTACCTGTTGGCCCCGACCCTGCGCGCCATTGTCGCGCAGCGCTTGGTGCGGCGCCTCTGTCCGCAGTGCGCCGAGCCTGCGCGGCCCGAGCCGGCGCTCCTGCAGCGCTTCGGGCTGGACGCGTCGGCGCCCGGCGAATTCCGCCGGCCGGTCGGCTGCGTCGCCTGCCGGCAGCGGGGCTACCTCGGACGCACGCCGATCCAGGAACTGCTCGCGTGGAACCAACCGCTCGCCAGGTGCTTGAGCAATGGCGGCACCGAGGAGGAACTCCGCGACATCGCGGTCGCCGGTGGGTTCGAGACCATGTTCGCCGACGGCGCGCACAAGGCCGCGCGTGGTCTGACGACCCTCGAAGAGGTGCTCACGGCCACCCGCGCGTAGGTGGAGCCCCCGAGCTCGCCCGCTAGTGGGGTGTGTCCGAAGTTCGTTGCATAAGTCGTCGAGTCATGCGGTTCGCTCGCAAGGAGCTGCGACGACACGGCTTGTTGGTGGACAAGCTGAGGAGCTGCGACGCCGCGAGCGGGCCGTAGGGCCGGCGACTTATGTGACCAACTTCGGACACACCCCACTAGCCCGGACTACTCATGAGCCGCGTCGCGAGATCGTGCCAGGTTGTTGCTGGCAAGGAGAACGGCAGGTTCTGCCCGGAGGCGGGGTGCGCCCCCGTCGAGGAGGAGGTTCTGACGTTCGACGAAGTCAGCAGCGAGCTTGCACGATCGCAGCAGCTCGGTCCCGAATAGTCCGGGCCAGCGCGCCGACTTCACAGCCGGCCGCCGATCAGGGCTTGATGATGTAGATCGCCAGAATGTCGTTGTTCCACTCGACGCGACCGGAGGTCTTCCAGTCCGCGCCGAGGTTGCCGCGGTCGAGCGAGTCGTCGACGGCCTTCGCGGTCGACTCCGGTACGCCCCAGACGACCAGCACGTTGGAGTCCGTGGTGATGTCGTCGGTGCCATCGCCGTTCATGTCGAAGCCACCAGCCGCGTAGTTCGTCAACGCGCTGACGCTGTTGTACAGATGGATGGTCGTGCCGAACGGGTTGTCGCCGAAGCTAATCGGATGATCGATGTACGGCCCCTTCCACCCGGTGGTGGTCTGGGTCATCGACAGTTTGTGGTACGTCGCAGCCTGGTAGCTGCTCCCCGAATACTCGAGCGCCATCGACCCGGTATGGGCGTAGTGCTGCTCGCAGGCCAAGCGCAGCGCCTGGAACGTGCTGATGATCTTCGTCGCATGAGCGTCCTTGGTAACGGACATCATGCTCGGCACGATGATCCCGGCGAGCAGCGATATCACCGCCAAGACCACGACGATCTCGACGAACGTGAGTCCGCTCTCGTGTTGGCGCGATGCGCACTGCGAGTGGTGCGTCTCCGGCATCCCTTTCTTCCCCTCTCGAGCCACCGAATTGGTGGTGCCAGGTCTTCGACCGCTGCCCACCGGAGAATCCAGCCGGTTGCGCAACCGCCGATCGCGTCGACGGGAGAAGCAAGTCGGATCGCTGCGGTCCGTCGTACGGGTGCTCTCGGCCGAGGGGTCGGTCGCCATCGCCCCACCCCGCGACCGGTCCGCGGATCCACGGCCGCGCTATGCTCCTGCCATGGAGTCCGGGAGCGACGATCGGATGGTGCGCCTGCAGGCGGCGCTGGCCGTCTACCAAGAGCACGCCGACAGCGGGCCCGAGGCGATCGCCGCGGCGCTCGACCGCCACCCGGAGATCCGCGACCTACTCGAGCCGATGTTCGCCGGGGACGCCGACGATCTCGCCGAGGACCCGGACGGACAGCGCGAACTCGACGACTACCGGCTGTTGCGCGAAATCGGCCGCGGTGGCATGGGCATCGTCTACGAAGCGTGCGAGCTGTCGCTCGGTCGCACGGTGGCGCTCAAGGTCTTGACGCCCGAACGCGAGCTCGACCCGGGCTCGATCGTCCGGCTACACCGCGAGGCCTCCGCGGCGGCGAGCCTCGACCACCCGAACATCGTCAAGGTGCACAAGTGCGGCACCGCGGGTGGGGTGCACTTCATCGCGATGGACCTGGTGTTCGGGGCACCGCTGAACCAGGTGGTCGCCCACGTCCGCGACCGTCAGCCGCGGCGTGCCGACACCGCGGATCTGCGCGCCGCCGTCGAGGAGCTCGCGGTGCAGCGCGACTCGGCGACGTCTACCGCGACCGCGCCCGGCTGGCCCGATACGTACATCGCGTCTGTGGTCGGCATCGCGGCGCGCGTCGCCGATGCACTGAGCCACGCACACGCGCGCGGGGTGATCCACCGCGACGTCAAGCCGGCCAACATCTTGGTGCGCCCCGATGGGTCGGTGGTGCTGACCGACTTCAGCGTGGCCCGGCGCGAGAGCCAACCGTCGCTGACGGACACCGGCAGCGTCCCCGGGACGCCGTACTACGTCGCGCCCGAGCAGGTGCAGAGTTGGCGCCGGGAGGTGGACCACCGCGCCGACATCTTCAGCCTCGGCGTGACGTTGTACGAGCTGCTGACCGTGCAGCGGCCGTTCGAGGGTCGGACCAGCCAGCAGGTGATGAACAACATCGTCACCGCCGACCCGATCGATCCGCGCCGCCTCAACCCGGCGCTGCCGGCCGACCTGGTGGCGATCGTGATGATGGCGCTGGAGAAGGAACCGGGGCGCCGCTACCAGTCCGCCGCCGACCTCGCCGAGGACCTCCGCGCATTCCTCACCTACCGCACCGTCCGCGCGCGCCCGCACGGTCCGCTGACCCGCCTGCGCAGTTGGGCTCGCCGGCGGCCACTGGCCGCACTGTTGACCGCGTTCGGGCTGCTGGCCGTGCCGGTGGCCACCGGACTGGTCGGCTACTTCGTGGCGATCCAACCGGAGCTGCGGGCCGGGCAAGCGAGCCTGCTCCGCGAGTCCGTGGACCAGGCGCTGACCAGCGGCTTCCTGGCGATGGAAGAGCACGACAACGCGACCGCACGAAGCGCGTTCGAACAGGCGCTCGCTCACGATCCTACCTGCGACGAAGCGATCGCCGGCCTGGCGATCGTGGCCGGACGCAGCCACCCCCGCGCCGCATTGGCGCTGCTCGATCAGCACCCGGATCGGTTGGCGGCGACGCCGGGACTGCGGCGCTTCCGCGCCGCGCTGCTGCGGGCTGCGGGCGACGCAACGGAGGCCGACCGGCAGGAGCAGCAGCTCGGCCCGATCGCAACCGGGCTCGACGCGTTCCTCACCGGAGTCGGAGAGATCCAGCTCGGACACCGCGAGGGCGAGCCGCACTTCCGGAAGGCGAGGACCTTGTTGTCCCGGGCAGTTCTCGCGTCGCAGCGGCCGAGACCGGTGTACCACTTCGAACACGCCCACGTGTTGGGGCATCTGGGCGAACGCGCGGGGGCGGCCGAGATCGCCGCAGCGTTGGCGGAGTTGTGGCCGAACAGCGCGGCGGCGCACTTCTGGGCGGCGTTCGCCCAGGGCATGTCGAACCCGGCGGCGGCCGCCCGCGCCGCGACGCGCGCGACAGAGCTCGCACCGACGCGTTGGCTGTTCTGGAACAACCTCGGCTTCTACCACCAGCGGGCCGGCGAACAGGCGGCCGCGCGGGAAGCCTACGGACAGTCCCTGAAGCTCCGCCCGCGCAACGCCGACACGTGGCGCGACCTCGGTGTGGTTCGACTGCGACTCGGGGACGTGGCGGGCGCCGAACGAGCACTGCGCGAGTCGACCCGCCTCGATCCACGGCAGGCGCGGGCCTGGACCCTGCTGGCCGAACTGATGCTCGACGCGGGCCGCAACGACGAGGCCAAGGCCGCCGCGGGCCAGGGTCTCGCCGCCGCGCCGGAGTCCGACGAAGCGCAGCGCGTGGCGGGCCGTGTTCGCCTGCTGTTCGGCGACGCCAAGGGCGCAGTCGAAGCGCTGCGCAAGGCAGTCGCCCTGTTGCCGAGCAGCCCGTCGTACTTCCACCTGGGTCGTGCCCTGCACGCGTTCGGCGACCGCGACGGTTCGATCGCCGCGTACCGGGCGGCGATCCGACTCTGGCCGGAGAACGCCGAGGCGCACACCAACCTCGCCAACCGCCTGCTCGCCAGCGGCGACCGCAAGAGGGCGGAGCAACACCTGCGGACCGCGATCCGCGTCAAGCCCTCGCTTTCTCAGCCCAACCGGGTGCTGTTCGGGCTGCTGAACGACCAGAGTCGGATTCGCGAGTTGGAGGCGCACTGCGCCGAGTGGCGCAAGCGCATCCCGGGAGACCCGCAGGCGTGGAGTCAGTCGGCCTGGTTCACGCTGTGGTGTGGGGCGGGCACGCGCCAGCAGAACGCGCGGGATGCGCTACCGTTCGCCGTGCATGCCGCGGAGCTGTCGAAGCACGCCAGCCCGCGCGTGTTGCACGTGCTCGGCGTGGTGCAGATGCACAGCGGCGACCCGAGCACAGCCGTGAAGTCGCTGGAACGCGCCGTTCGGCTGGCGACCGAACGCGGCATGCGGGCCAGACAGATCGATCCGATCCGCACCAGCCTCGAAGAGGCGCGCAACGCGCTCCCGAAGCGTTGAGGAAAATGCTCGCGATCGTGTCGCTGGCGGCGACCGGGTGCCACATGACCGCACCCGAACCGGCGCCGACCCGCATCACGTTGGTCTGTTGGAACATCCACCACGGCCGCGGTGCCGACGGCCGAGTCGACCTCGACCGCATCGCCAACGTGCTGCGGCGCGCCGATCCGGATGTGGTCGCTCTGCAGGAGGTCGATGTCGGCGTGGCCCGCACCACCCGTCTCGATCTGCCGCGCGAGCTGGCGAGGCGACTCGGCATGCAGCCCCTGTTCGGACACAACCTGGACTTCCAGGGCGGACGCTACGGCAACGCGTTGCTCACGCGCCTGAAGATCGAGCGGTGGCACAACCACCGCTTCACGATGCTGCGCGCCGGCGAACAGCGCGGAGTGTTGTGTGCGACGCTGCGCACCGCGGCGGGTCCGCTGACCGTGCTGGTGACCCATCTCGACTACCGGCGCGACGACCGCGAGCGCCTGGCGCACGTGCGCGAGCTGCGGCGGATCGCGGCTTCGACGACCGGCCCGTTGGTGATCGCCGGGGACTTCAACGCCGAACCCGGCTCGGCAGTGCACCGGGCCGCGCTCGACTGGACGCACGATGCGTGGCGATGCGTGGGTACGGGCGCGGGGAACACCTACCCCGCGGATCGACCGCGCAAGCGGATCGACTGGGTACTGCTGCCGCGCGTGACGCCTGGAGTGGACGTCAGCTCGGCACGGGTCGAAGTGGACCGGACGGCCTCGGACCACCGTCCGCTGCGCGTGCAGTTCGTGGTTCGACGGTCCGGCCACTCGCGCTGACGACGAGCGAGGGTTGCGCCGCGGTCGGTCCGCCGCCGGCTCGCGACCGCCGCCGATTCGCCGCGACACTTGGACTCCGGAGAGGGCCACGACACCCGCGGCCTCGGAACGGTGATCGCGAGGTACACTCTCCGTCGCCTTCACCCCCCCAGGAATGCCCACCGCTGACCCATCCAGCCACCGTCGGTCCATCCCGGTGCTGGTCGCCGTACTGCTGGCCGCCGCAGGATGGGTTGCCTACGTGGCCTGGCCCACCTCCCGCGCCGCGAGCGCTCCCCCATCCGACGCAGTCGCAGCACCGCGCCCGGACACCGCTGCGCCACTCACCGCCAAGCCCCGCGCCGCGGACGCACGCGAGACGACGACGCCATCACCCGAGGCCGAACCGAAGCGGTCCACTCTGGATCAAGACCTTCGGGTGCGCGTGGTCGACCATCGCGGCCAGCCGCTGTTCGAACTTCCGCTGCAGGTGTGCACCGAGGAACAGCTGCAGAACACCGGACACCAGCCGATCGCGCGCGTCCTCACCGACCGCCAGGGGATGGCGGTGTTCCGTGACTTGCGCCGCAAGATGAACGAGCTCGACAAGGTGTGCTACTTGGTGCACGACGTGTGCTTCGAGCAGCCGCCCAAGCTGCTGCTCGACGCCAAGGCGCTGGCGGCGGAGGTGGTGGAGCGCGTGCAACCGGCGTACGGCAGCATCGCGGTCGTGGTCGATGGTCAGGGGATCGGCGCGGGCGCCCAGGCCGATCTGGCGGTGGTGCGCCACGGCGAGGCCGAGGATCCGACCCTCGCATGGCAGCGCAAGAGCTGGACCTCCGACATGCACTCCGGACGCGCGGCCTTCCACTTCGTCGAGCTCGGGCGCCGCTACTGCGCCACCGTGCGCCGGTCCAAGGCGGAGGTCGGCTCGGAGATCACCGGGGACGGCCCCGGGGTACCCGGCGAGCAGGTCGAGCTGCGCGTCCCGCTGGACGTGGACCACCCCGTGGCGGTGTTTCGCGCGATCACGGCGGACGGCACACCGTTGGCCCACACCAAACTCCGGGCTTCGATCCGCAAGGACTGGGGCGGGACCATCGACCCGGAGGTCGTGACCGATGCGGCCGGACGATTCCGCATCGACCTGCGGGAACGTGCGATCTTCTCCAACGACGAGCTACTCGTCCGGTGCAACCACCAAGGGCGTGAGATCGCCGCGTGCACCGAGTTGCCGACGCGCCTTGGCCCGGGCCGACACGACCGCGGCGACCTGGTACTGCGTCCACTCGGCGTGCTGCTGGCCGGCCACGCGTTCGATTCCGCCGGCCGTCCGGTCGCGGGCGTGTTGGTGCGCGCCGGGGCCAGCGTGTTCCACGCGAGTGCATGGGGTTCTTCGCTCGAGCCGCGAACCCTGTCTGCCAAGACCGGGGTCGACGGTTCGTTCGAGCTGACCGGAGTGCTGCGCGGCTCCGAGCACCACGTATGGGTCGACGCGGACTACCAACGCAGCGACCCTGTGACCGCGCGCGCCGGCGACCGCGACGTGCGCCTGCAGGTCTACAAGATCTGCAGGCCGGTCGTCACGGTGCGCCTGCCTGACGGCATGGGGTGGGATGGCTCGATCGGACTGTCCCTTCGCCGTCCGGGGAGCAACGAGTCGGTCGCCACCCCGGCGACGGCGCAGAAGTTCGAGAAGAACATCGTCGTGCAAATGGGTGCCGTGAAGAGTGGGCGGTACGACCTCGTCTGGTCGCTGGGCGACCGCCCGATGGGCGCCCACCGCAACGTGCTCGTCGCACCGGACCAGAGCGTGCCGGAGATCGACCTGCGGACTGCCCTCCATCGGATCTCCGTGTCGCTGGTCGCCCCGGGTGGCGCGCGCGACAAGTTCAGCGGACCGGTGTTCTGGCGCGAGACCGGAACCGAGGAGTGGCACCAAACGCAGCTGCGTGACAACCCGTTCCGGTTGGTCGCTGCCGCACCGTCGGTCGACCTGCGCATCTACCCGGCGGGCTACTGCCGGCTGACTGCGAACGCGGTCGCCGGGGAGCGCGCGTTCACACTGCGCGCCGGGGTGAAGGTGCACCTGGACCTCGACACCAGCGGCACGCTTCCGGCACTCCCCTACGTGTTCGACCCCGACCCGACGGTCGACGGCAACAGCGTGGGGCGGGCGGTCGGTTCACCGTACTTCACTGCGGACAAGCGGCGGGCGACCTTCGTGCTGCCGCCGGGGCCAGTCTCGGTGCTCTGGCACCTGGAACGCCGCGAGAAGAACGGCGCGGTCGGTGGCCGCGTGCTGTCTGGACACAGCGTCCTGCTCGAGATCGGCGACGCTCCGGCGGAGCAGACCTTTCGGCTGCCGCTCGACGGCGCAGCGCTGGACCGGCTGATGCGGTCCCCGCCCTGGTAGGCGCACGACCGAGCCGCATGACTCGCTGACTGATGCAACGGACTTCGGCGACGACCCACTGAACGCCTAGGAGTCTGCGCCACAGAAGGGTGACTCAGGAGGTTCGTGGATTTCGGCGCAGGTCGCCGCCCGAAAACACAGCCGAATTGGTGGATTCGGCGAGGATTTCGGGGGGTGACAGGTGCTGGAAGGCGCGGATCTCATGGGTTGTCATTCTGTGGCGCAGACTCCTAGCCCGGACTATTCATGAGCAGCGTCGCGAGATCGTGCAAGGTTGTTGCTGGCAAGGAGAACGGCAGGTTCTGCCCGGAGGCGGGGTGCCTCCTCGTCGAGGAGCAGGTTCTGACGTTCTGAGCGTTGCGCGAAGTCGATCATGAATCGTCCGGGCTAGGGAGCCTGTTGGGTATTGCGTAGCCAAAGCTCGAACACCACATTCGACCTCGATCCGGACTGTCGAGGTCGAATCTGGGTTCGAAACCCGCCGTTGCGAATAGATTTCGCTATTCTGTGGCGCAGACTCCTAGTGCCGCGGACTTCCGACGAGCGACACTGGTGTCGGTCCCAACCCCGCTACGCTTGGACACCATGACACCAAGCCTCGACGTCCACGGCTTCGAGACCTCGAACAACATCAAGGTTCGGGTGGCACTCGGCTTCAAGGGGTTGACCTACACGTTCCACTCCATCGACCCGGTGGATCGCTCGGGAATCCAACGCATCTCCGGCCAGAATCTCACGCCGGTGCTGGTGCACGGCGATCGGGTGGTATTCGACTCGGCCGCGATCCTCCGCTACCTCGAGTCCACGTTCCCCGACACCCCTCGGTTGTTCGGCAGCACGCGCGACGAGCAGTGGGCCATCGAGGACCTCGAGGCGTTGGCGCGCTACGACCTCGCGCGCCCGATGCTCGAAGTCGTGCACCGACGCGTGTCGGGCGGGGTGGTCGACCCCGGCATGCAAGTGCGCTGCAACGGGCGGTTCGTCGCCGCACTGGGCACGCTGATCGAGCACCTGGGAACCCGCACCTTCCTGGTCGGCGACGCACTGACCGCAGCCGACATCACCGCGGCGGCGGTGGTCCACCGCGTGCGGACCGGGGGACTGTTCGAGCTGCCTGCCGCGGCCGCGGCACTCGATCCGTGGGTCGCGCGCGTACTGGCCTTCGATGGCCGTGGGCGCACCGGCTGATGCAACCACCCTTCCCCAGCGAGCCCGGCGACGATCCGTTCGAAGCAGCCGTGCCGGTGCGGCCCGGTGACACCGTAGAGCTGCTCGGTGAGCGGTGGAACGCGGCCGGCGAGTGTGTCGCCACGCTGGACGGCTACGAGATTCGCGTCGAGGATCTACTTCCCGGGGAACGCGCCGACGTGCAGGTACTCGCTGCTGCCCGCGAGCACGGCCGCGGGGTCGTGCGCACGCTGATCGAGGCGGTCGCCGAGCGCGCCGATCCGAGCTGCGCGCACTTCGGTGGCTGTTCGGGATGCACGATGCAGCACGTCGAACACAGCGCGCAGTTGCGGATGAAGACGGAGACCGTACGGCAGCGGTTCCAGCGCGCACTGGAACGCGAGGACGTGCCAGTCGCGGACTGCCTCGGCCCGCACGAACCGTTCGGCGACCGCCACCGGCTCGCGCTGCAGATCCACGAGCTGCACGGCCAACTCGCCGGCGGTCTACCCCGGCTCCGCAGCGGTGCCCCGTTCGAACTGACCGAGTGCCCAGCCACCGACCCCGCGGCACTGCGGGTCGCGCGGGCGGCCGTGGACGCCGCCCACCGCCTCGGCATCGAAGCGTGGAATCCGCGCAACGACGCCGGAACGCTGCGCGCGGTCATCACGCGCAGCAACGGCGCCGGCGACGTGGTGGTCACCCTGGTGGTGCGGGATGCACGGCGCGGCGAGCACCGCGCGCTGGTCGACGCGTTGTGCGCCGAGCCGATCGGCGCGCGCGGCGTGTCGGTCAACGTCAACCCGGGCGGTCGCGATCGCCTGCTCGGACCGCGCACCGAGCACGCGGCGGGCGACGCCGGAATCGAGGAGTCGATCGGTGACACCCGTTTCGTGCTCGCGCACAACGGGTTCTTCCGCAGCTCTCGCTTCACCGCCGCGGCCGTGGTCGAGACGGTGCAACGCCTGGTCGAGCCGAACCGCGACGCGCTGGTGCTCGACCTCTACTCCGGCATGGGGTTGCTGGCGCTGACTCTCGCCCCGCACACCGGCCGGGTGGTCGCCATCGAAGAGCACCCGCGCGCCATCCACGATGCCGAGCGGAGCGCCCGCGCCAACGGACTCGACAACGTCGAGTTTCGCCAGACCAAGGTCGAGGGAGTGCTCCGCGAGTTCGTCGGCGCAGGCGTCCACGCGGTCGTGCTCGACCCCCCACCCGATGGCTGCGGACGTTTCGTGCTCAACGCGTTGACCAAGGAGGTCCGCCCCGAGCGGATCGTCTACACATCGAGTTCGCTGGACGCCATCGCGGAGGACACAGCCGTGCTGGTGCAACGCGGCTACAACCTGCAGGCGGTGCAGCCGATCGACGCCGGGCCCCACACTCCCGCTGTCGAATGCGTGGTGCTGTGCGGACGGCGACTCGACAAGGGCAAGCGTGTCACGTCGGTCGCCCAGGCCCGCCGGCTGCTGCGCCGCCTCCGCGGCGAGGGTTAGCGTTGGCGCTTCGCCAACTCCGCCGCACCTGGGAGGCGCTCGGTCGCGACGACCCACTCTGGGCGATCCTCACCCACGAAGGCAAGCGTGGTGGCCGCTGGCAACTCGACCCGTTCTTCCGCACCGGGCGCGAAGAAGTCGACGCGGTCCTCGCCACTGCGGCGTCCCACGCACCGGAGCTGCGTCGGGCGCGGGCACTCGACTTCGGTTGCGGGGTGGGGCGCCTCACGCAAGCGCTGGCGCGTCACTTCGCCGCGGTGGACGGTGTCGACATCGCCGCCTCGATGGTCGCGCAGGCGAGCGAACTCGACCGCGGTCCGCACGGTAGCGGCGGCCGATGCACGTTCCACGCCCACACCCGCGCCGACCTCAGCTTGTTCGGCGACGCAGTATTCGACTTCGTCTACTCGAGTCTCACCCTGCAGCACATGCCCCCGAGGCTCGCACTCGCGTACCTCGACGAGCTGTGCCGCGTGTTGCGACCCGGCGGACTGCTGGTGTTCGACCTGCCAGAGCGCCCCAAGCGCAGCCGCTCGCACCTCGGCCGCTGGGCATCGCGGGTGCTCCGCACCGCGTCTCTGGTTTGGCACCGGCACCTGCTCGGCCGCGCGCGCATGGACATGTTCGGCATCGCCCCGGCCCGGATCGCGGCGCGCGTCGCCCGTGCGGGGTGCCGGGTGGTCTGGCAGGAACCGATCGGCTCTGGCGGCCCCGACTGGTGGGCACACCGCTACGGCGTGGCCAGGATCGAGTGACAGACGCGGTCAGCGCCAGGCGAGCCGCAGGACCGGTCCCGTCTCGACGTTCACCCGTCCCTGTTGGGGCATCGGCTCGGTGGAGGTCACGTGGTGGGACACCACGACCGCCATGTCGAGGGTCGGCCGCACCGTCGCTATGGCGAGCTCCAAACCATTGCTGGTCGTGAGTCCAGCGGGGTTGGACTTGTTCGCACCCTCCATATCCGCGAGCTGGGCGAACAACCGCGAGCCGAGCAGCGCGTCGTCGGCAGGGATCTGCAGCAAGAGGTTGGTGTAACCCAAGTCGCTCCGCGTCGTGAGGGCGGAGTATGCCAACGGAACCAGCGCGATGTGGTCGACCACCAACGTGCAACCCGGAGCCCCCATCGGTGCGAGGTCAACCCCGACCGCATGCCGCCGCGCCCCGAGCAACACCAGAGGTTTCGAGGCGGGATCGCCGAGCGCGATCAGCTGCATTGTGCTGCCAATCTGCAACCCCCACGGCTGCGCCATCAACGTCTCACCGCGGTTGTTGACGAAGCTGGAACAAGTCTGTCCGAAGCTCGTCACCACGCCACCTGCACCACCCATCTCGTGGTCGACGTACCAGGAGCGCGGCTCCTTGCCGGGGACGGGTCGGCCGATCCAGTCCAGACAGAGGGGCCCGCCGGAATAGGCGAACGGACTGGCAAACACTACCTGCACTGTGTCTGCAGCCCCCCACAACGGCGCGTCGACCTTCGCCTCCGGCGAATCCGGAATCGTGATGCGCCCTCGGAACACGAGCTTGGCGTCCAGCGAGCGGTTCGCGGCGAACGTCTCGCGGGCTTTCGCCGGCTCGTGTGGGCAGCTCGATAGCCAGAGCTCGACGTCGATCTCCCCACCCCGTAGAGCTGCGGGATAACCGATGTCCCGTCGCATTCGGATGCCGGTCAAGTTGCGACTGCGCACGGTGGTCAGCCGCGACGAACCGATCAGCACCTGCTGGCGGAACGCCCCGGCGAGTCCCGGCATCGGCGCGGCGCTGGGAGCACTGATGCTGTCGAAGGCACCCGCGACGCGCAGCTCGCCCTGAGCCGAACAGGGCGCACTTCCCATGCCGAGCAGCACGCATGCGACCAACCAGCGACTCCTATCGCGGCCAAGGCCACACCCAAGGACTTGGGTGGGCGCGGCGCTGCGCGCCGCCATGAGGCCTGGGCCGCTTGCTTGCTGGAGCTTCCGGGGCCGCTGCATGCCTGCGAAACCGCTACCACGTGTCCTGGGAGGTACAGACGAGTCTTCGCGTACCGGCAAGATTCGCGGCCCCTGCAGCCGATCGCGGCCAAGGCCGCACCCAAGGACTTGGGTGGGCGCGGCGCTGCGCGCCGCCATGAGGCCTGGGCCGCTTGCTTGCTGGAGCTTCCGGGGCCGCTGCATGCCTGCGAAACCGCTACCACGTGTCCTGGGAGGTACAGACGAGTCTTCGCGTACCGGCAAGATTCGCGGCCCCTGCAGCCGATCGCGGCCAAGGCCGCACCCAAGGACTTGGGTGGGCGCGGCGCTGCGCGCCGCCATGAGGCCTGGGCCGCTTGCTTGCTGGAGCTTCCGGGGCCGCTGCATGCCTGCGAAACCGCTACCACGTGTCCTGGGAGGTACAGACGAGTCTTCGCGTACCGGCAAGATTCGCGGCCCCTGCAGCTCAGGGTGGAACCGATCAACGGGTGGCATGGGGCACTCCTCCAAGGGACGAGACGACGCGAACCAGGACTTCGTCGGCCCTGGGGAGATTCAGGTCGGAGACGGTGAACGACTTCCCTCCGGCGACGGGCACCTTGAGGGTGGACTTGCCATCCTTGTCGAGCTTCACAGCGCGCGCCTCCTTGTCACCGGGAACGAGGATGTAGACCTCCTGGTTCGGCTTCCCGCGGATGGTCACCTTGCCGCCATCCTGCGCGGGATTCGGCTCGACAGTGATTCCACCGAGTTCGCCGCCGTCGAAGTCCATCGATCACTTCCCTGCCCGCTTCGTGTCCACGAGGCGCTGCAGAGGTACTCGGTAGCGGAGGAAGCAAGGCGGCGGGGCACGACGGTGGCACACCCCGAGGAGCTGTTCAGCGATCGCAGCGCCACGCGCCGCCCCGTCGAGCAACGCGTAGTCGGCCAGCCGACAGATGCCGTACCAGAGATCCTCGTCATCACCCCCATGGCTCTCGACCACCCAGATGAACGTCTGGTGGGAATAAACCAGGTCATCGATGGCCCCACGCGCCATGGTGCGGCAGCCGCGCAAGAGCACGGCTATGCGCTCCGGCACCTCGCGCATTCGATCGCCAGGTATCGGGGACGGACCAAGGGACCGACCTTCGCGCAACCCGACGACCACCGCTCCGGCGGCGAACCCGATCACCCCCAGGAGGCCGGCCCCTAGGATCGTCCGGCGGGACCATCGCGTCCCGTGCACCTCCTCGGGTTGCTCCGGCGGGCCACCTTCGAGCGCCGCACAGCCCGGCGGCAAGGCATACCACGCGCGCTCTGCTTGGGGATCGATCCCGGTCCGGAATACCTTGCCTTCCCGGACATCTTCGTCGAAGTCACCTTCGTCGTCGCCGTCGTGCATGGGCTCGCGGCCGTTGGGCCGAACCGGGTCCAGGCTAGGCCTGCCAGCGCGGCCTGGCAACGGGGCATTCGTGCTTTCTCGCGATCGGCGCGGCCTGCGCCCTCACTCCATACGCCGTGTTCGCTCCCGCTCCTCGCGCCGGAGTTCCCAGATCGTGACCGCGCCTCCGCCCAGGAGACCAGCTACGGCAGGGAAGACCTTCTCTCCGCGCGGGTCCACGACGAGCCACGACAGCAAGACGAGCATCACCACGAGCACCGCAGCGATGGCCCCGCGGGTGAGACGGTTCGTGTTCGCGCGTGCGCGGTAGATCGGATCTTGTTCGCCGTGGCCCAAGGGGTGGATGCCGCCGATGGGTCAGACCACGTGACCGCGACGCCCGGCTCGGTCAGAACGTGATCGAAGCGTCGATCGTCAGCCGGCTCTTGAACAAGTCCTGGCGATCCGACAGTGGGACGCCCCACGCGATGCCGAACTGCAGTCCGTCATTGACGCGGAACCGCGCGCCGACCGCACCAGTGACCACGGTCTGCCCCGCGACTCCCGACGCGCCGAGGTTGATCAGGTCACCACCCTCGAAGCCGACCGCGAGGGCCTTGGCGTTGCGGGTGTAGGTGATCCCGTGGATCTCGACCAACGGCATGACACCGGGTGCCACCTCGTAGCTGACGTGGCCGTGGTAATCGAGCGACTGCGTCTCGTGCGCGCTGTCCATCGGCAGGCTGAAGCCGACGTTCGCAACCACGTTCAGCTCCGGCACCGAGCTCGGGTCCCAGGCGACGCTGACGAACGGGCGCAACAGACCATCGCCGTTGCCTTGGAACACTTGGTGTTCACCGACATCCACCTCGAAGGTGAAGCCGGGTGTCACCAGGATGCCGGTAGCCTTGTGCTCGAACGCGACGAACTTCAGGCCTGCGGCCACGTCGGCAAACCCTTCCTGATCCTTGCCCGCGTTCGGGTTGAGGTCGATGTAGCCGTCCTTGGTGGCGATGAACGCGAGCCGCTCGGTGATCGGAACGCGCAGCTGCAGGGCGTACACCTGGAAGTCGCCACCGCCGAAGATCGAGCCCTTCGGCAGATTCTGGTGGATGAACAGCGGGCGGACCTCGCCCTGCACCACCGGACTTTCGAACAGCGTCGGCTGCGTCACCGGCGACGTGACCCGCCGCGCCCAAGTGCGTTCCGCGACCGGTTTGGTGTCCTGGTCGCTGAATGCACGCGGAGAGTCCGGCGGCGGCGCGACCGAGCAGGCAGCGAGAAGGGAGACGAGCGAGAGAGGAGCGAGACGGGTGGCCGTGCAGCTCATGGCTTACGAGTTCTGGACTACGGGGACGTTGTCCAAAGGAACGCCGAGCCGGGCCCATGCTTTCGTCAACCTGAGGAGATCCTCGTGACCACGTCTACAGTTCGGAGAAGCTCACGTGAGCGACAGGCGAGCGATCCGGCGCGAGTCGATGCTGGAGGCTGAGGTCACGCGATCCAGGGGCCCGACGCCGCGCGGACCCCACGAGCGCAGTTCCTTCTGACGTTCGCGTCAACTCGCGTCCCTCGGTTCCGACCCTCGATACACTCAGGACGCCACCCCAACCCCAGCCACCCAGACCACAGCCACCCAGACCCCAGATGTTCCTCCGACACCTCCTCGCCCTGTCCCTCCTCCTGCCCGCCAGCGTCGCCGGCCAATCCAAGTACACCGTCACGCCACGCGGCGTGGACCTGGTCGAACTCAGCAGCTCCTCGGCGATCGCCCTCAATTGGACCGGCGGCAACACCACGCGCATCCAGCAAGCCGACGACGCACACACCGGTCAGCCTCGCGTGCTGAACTCGATCGCGTGGCGGCGCAACGGGACCGCGGCAACGGCGACCGCATGGACTCCGACGCTCGACATCTACCTCGGACACACCGACATCAACACTTTCTCGACCACGTTCAGCAACAACTACAAGACCACGCCGACGTTGCTGTTCCGTGGCTCGCAGAAGCTCGACTGGACGTCTCCGTCCTCGCTTCCGGTGGGACTGTGGTCGGACGCGACCTTCTCGTTCACCTCACCGTTCCTCTACAACGGGACCGACGCGCTGCTGTGGGAGACGCAGACCACGTCGACGGCCACCACCAGCAGCGGATACTCGCTCGACTGGAGCGCGACGGCACCGACGACGCGAAGCTCGTTGATCCCCCAGGTGCTCGGCACGGGCTGCACCACCGGAAATGGGGTGATGGGCCTCGCCACCTCGTTCACCGTCGACAGCACACCGAACTACACGTCGAAGTGGGACGTCACCGCGACCGCCAGCAATGCGCCGGTGTCGCTCTACCTGGGATTCGCCAACCCGAACTTTCCGCTGCTGTGTGGCCGGCTGCACACCACGGCGGCGATCGCGGCACCGCTCGGAGCAGCGAATGCGGCCGGCGATGCCACGCTCGCGCTGAACTCCGGGTGGCTGTCGAGCATGACCGGGATCGCGCTGCACGCCCAGGCGCTGGCGATCGATAGCAGCGCCCCGGGTGGCGGCTATCTGTCGAACGGCATCTTCCTGTGCCTGCCCAAGGCGATCGGCGGCGAGGCGTTCAAGGTGAAGCGGGTCTACAGCACCACGTCGTCGACCGCGGCCACGGCGACTGCAGCCGTGACCTCGTCCTGTCAGCCGACGCAACTGCGGTAGCGGGCCGCTGACCCGAACGCCCCGTGTCGGGCGGTTCGGGTCCGGCGCGGGTTCAGTGCGCCAGCGTCAGGCGAAGCCCGGCACTCAGCGCATGATCGCCGGTCGCCGTGCCGCACAGCGCTACCGACTGCAGGCACAGCGTCGCCCCGCACAGCTGCGCGTCGACCGGCACCGGAACGCCGATCCGTGCCTCGGCCGCACACTGCGGTCCGGTCATCGTTCCCAGTGGCACCAAGACGATCGGGGTCAGCGGCGACAGGTGCAGGGCACCACACAGGAACGGGCTCCCCGGGGTGCATCCGCCGAAGCCGACCGCCAGGATCGCCAGCGCTCCGGTCGGCCCACCGGTCACCGCGATCCCGAAGTCCGGATTGCCGAGCGCGGGATCACCACCGAACACGGTAGTCGCGAGGCTCGGACAGCTGGGACAGCCCTTCGTGACACAGCTCTTGCCGACCGCAGCCCGGCTCCAACCGGGCACCAGCGCGAGGCCCTGATAGTCGCCACCTCCGGTCTGCTTGGCGCAGGTCGAGATCAGCTTGATCGTGCACTGCACCGGGTCGACCTGCAGGCGCAGCGTGACCCGGCCGTCGGTCGCGTAGAGACTGTCATCACACGGGTTGAACGCCAGGCCGGTGACGGCGCCGAACGGCACGGTGAGGATCGAACCGGGAATCGCGAGCTTGCAGGTCGGCACGCACGCGTTGTTCGCGCTGGCCACCAGCAGCGTGTTCGCCACCCCGGTCGTGGTCGGCGTGGAGATGGTGAAGTACAGCAGGTCGCGAGTTTCGTCGTACGCGAGGCCACCCGCAGTGTCCTGCGCCCCCAGCGTCAACCCGCAACCACCCTTGGTCGGCACGGGTGGACACACAGCGTTGTTCCACGGCAGGATGCCGAGGTAGCCCGGCATGGTCTCGAGGTGGTAGAGCATGCGCCGGCGGTTGGCGATCGCCAGACCGCTGAACACCGCGCCGGCGCGCATCAGCGCGGGCTTCGCTTGGCACACGGACTTGCAGCTCATCGGATCGAATTCCTCGAGCGAACGACCGTCGGTGACCCACACGGTCTGATGCCGCGGGTCGTAGGCCGTCCCCCCGGCGTAGGCGATCGTGGTGTTCAGCAGCACGTTGGTGCACAGCACCTTGGCCGGCTGGCACTTGTTGTCGATGTCCTGCAGCTGCAGGCCACCGGATGCAGGGAGCAGCGGGCTGCTCACCCAGCCGATCACCTGCGGGTCGGCGGCGAGCTGGGCACGGGCGGTTCCCAGGAGGGTGGTGAGGGCGGTCGCGACGACCGCGAGGTGGCTGACCTTCATGTTCGGAACGTGTGTCGGGTCGGCAGGGAAGTTCCACCGTACGTCGGCCCGCTGCGTTGCACAGCCCCACCCGCGACAGAACATGCGCGCGTCACCGCTGCAACGACAGCTCACGTGCACTGCCGAGAGTGCACTGCCGAGAGTGCACTGCCGAGAGTGCACGGAAGCGCGCGACAACCGAGCCAGGACGCCAGCGGGCGGCTAGCTACTCATGAGCAGCGTCGCGAGATCGTGCAAGGTCGGCAGGTTCCGCCCGGAGGCGGGGTGCCTCCCCGTCGAGGAGCGGGTTCTGACGTTCGACGAAGCCAGCAGCGAACTTGCGCGATCGCAGCAGCTCGGTCACGAATAGTCCGGCCAGGTTCAGAGCAGCGCGACCGACATCGCGCTCGGAACCAACGCGTTGCGCAGCTCCTCGGTGACGTGGCCGAACACCTCGAGAGTCTTCGCGTCGCGGTAGTAGCGCTCGGCGTGGTATTCGACCGTGTAGCCGAACCCACCGAGAATCTGGATCGCCTCATCGGCCGAGCACACCGCCGCATCCACCGCGGCGAGCTTGGCGATGCTGGCCGACTCTGCAGCCTCACGACCCGCGTCGGCGAGGCGCGCAGCGTGGTAGACCAAGTGCCGCGCGGCGAGGGTAGCGCGCAGACTGTCGACCAACTTGAGAGCGACGGCCTGTTGCTTGGCCAGCGGCTTGCCGAACGCGATGCGCTCGCCGGCGTGGACCGCCGCCCCCATTCGCGCCGCGTCGGCCATGCCGATCGCCAGCGCAGCACCGCCGACTGCCGCCGCGACGTGCACGCCGCGGAGTCGCGCGTCGGCGGTAGCACCCCGCGCCAGCACGTTCGCGGCCGGGACCGTCACCCCCTGGAATTCGACGCGACCCGGCGCACTGGCACGAAAGCCGAGCGCCGGCACAGCAGTGCACTGCGCCTGGGCAGCATCGAGGCAGGCGAGCACCGTCTCCCCGTCGGCGGTTCGCGCCGCGACCACAAGTAGATCCGCTTCGGTCGCCGCGGTGACCAGCGGCGCGACCCCGCTCAGGGTGAGTCCATCCCCCGAGTCCGTCGCGGCGATCCCGGAATCGAGCCCGACGAACGCGCCGAGCTTCTGGCCGCTGGAGATCGCCTCGGCATCGGTGTGTCCTTCCAACGCCACCCCGCACAGTGCGGTCTGCGACAGCACCACGCGGGCGGTCGAGCCGCAGGCCCGCCCCAGCTGCTCCATCGCCACCACGAACGACACGAGCCCCAGTTCGGCCCCTCCGCTTGCCTCGGGCAGCGGGATGCCGAGCATCCCGAGCTCGGCCAGCCCATCGAAGTGGTCGCGCACGAAGGTGCCGTGCTCGTCCAGTTCCAACGCCTTCGGTTCGAGCTGCTCGGCCGCGAACTTGCGGACCGTCTCGAGGATCATGGACTGCTCTTCGGAGAGCTCGAAGTTGTCGCTTGCCATCTTCGGATCACCGGCCGCCGGGCCAGAAATAGAGGAGCTTCGCGCCGGTGGTCCGGTCGAGGTACCGCGCGATCGTGTCCTGGAGGGAGGGGGGCGCGGACCGGGCAGCGGTGTGACCGGTCAGCACTTCGATGAACGACGGGAGGCGGCGCTGCTCGACGATCTGCGCCTTCTGCAGGTTGGCCAGCTGCAACAGCATGGTGAACGCCTCGTCGGGGTCGGCGATCGCATCCACCAGCCCGTTCTTCTGCGCCTGCTTGGCCGAGTAGATCTGCCCGTTGGCCAACCGAACCACCTGCTCGCGGGTGAGGTTCGGCCGACCGGCGTCGACCACGTCGACGAACCGCTGGTACATCTCCTCGACGATGCTGGTCAGGATCGCACGCTCCTCCGGGCGCATGTCCCGAGACATCGACATGATGTCCTTGTAGGGCGTGTGCGGCGACACGATGGTCTGCGCCTTGATGCCGACCTTCTTCATCGCCTCCTCGAGGTTGTAGGAGCTCATGATCACACCGATGCTCCCGGTGATCGTCGTCGGGCGGGCGACGATGCGGTCGCACGCAGCCGCGATGTAGTAACCACCGCTGGCGGAGACGTCACCGAACAGCGCCAGCACCGGTTTGTTGTTCTCGGCGCGGAAACGCTTGATCAGGCGGTGGATCTCGTCGGAATCGGTGACCCCACCACCCGGCGAGTCGATCTCCAGCAGCACCGCCTTGATTCGCTTGGTCGCGGCCGCGACGCGCAGCTCGCGCTTCACCTGCGACACGGTGCCACCCTGGGAGCCGAGGATCGGCGACGCACCTTCCGAGATGGCTCCCTTGACGCGAATCCGCAGGACCTTGTCCTCGACGTCCTCCGAGCCTCCAACCCGAACCACGCGGAAACCCGCGTCGGAGTCCTCGATGGCCTTCTCACTGAACCCCGAACCGACCAGCTTGAAGGTCAGCAACGCGACGTTCACCCCGACGCTCACCAGCAGCAGCAGGGCGAGGAACAACGCCACGAAGAACGACACCGAGCGCCCCTCCGGCAGCGGCGGGCTCGGCGGCAGTGGCGGCCGGGGTGGGGGCGATCCAGGGGGTGGAGTGGCGCTCATGGTAGTCAGGCCAACACGCTCCGGGCGATCACCAACCGCTGGATGTCGGTGGCGCCCTCGTAGATCTCGGTGATGCGCGCATCACGCAGCAGGCGCTCGGCATCGGACGCGCCACTCGCACCGTCGAGCCCGAGGATCGACACCGCGGCGCGCGCGGCGCGGTTGGCGAGCCGACTGGCGCACAGCTTGGCCATCGCCGACTGCGGCGCCACGGACTCGCCGCGATCGCGCATGATCGCCGCCCGCCAGGTCAGGAACCGGTAGGCGTCGAGTTCCGCCGCCAAGTCGGCGAGCGTCCACTGCGCCGCCTGCGACGCGGTCGAACGCCCCTTGGCGTCCACCTGACCCGCCAGGTGATCGCGGATCAACTCGATCGCGGCGCGCGCCAGGCCGAGTCCCTGCGCGGCGATTCCCAGGCGGCCGCCGTCCAGCGTGTCGAGCGCGACGGTGAAGCCGCGCCCCTCCTCGCCGAGCATGTTGGAAGCTGGGACGCGCACGTCTTCGAGCAGGATCTCGGTGGTCGGCGAAGCGCGGATGCCCAGCTTGCGCTCCTTCTTGCCGACCCCGACCCCAGGGTAGCTTCGCTCGACCAGGAATGCGGAGATCCCCTTCACGCGGTCGGCGCCGGTTCGGGCGAACACGATGAACACCGCGGCTTCGCTGCCGGTGGTGATCCACAGCTTCGGTCCGTTGAGCACCCAGTGGTCGCCATCGCGGCTGGCGCGGCATTGCAGACCGGCGGCGTCGGAACCCGACGCCGCCTCGGACAGGCAGTAGGCACCCAGCCACTCGCCTTCCACCATCTTGGGGAAGTAGTGGGCTTGCTGCTCGGCGGTGCCCCACTTGGCCAGTGGCGCGCAGAACAGCGAGTTGTGGACCGAGATCGTCACACCGGTCGAGGCGCAAGCGGCGTTGATCTCCTCCAGCACCACGCAGGTGGCCAGACTGCCGCGGTCGGTGCCCCCGTGCTCGATCGGCACGGTCATCTTCAGCAGCCCGAGCGCCGCGGCACGCTGCACCAACTCCTTCGGGAAGCGCTGTTGACGATCCAGCGCCGCGGCCTGCGGGCGGATCTCCTCCTGCGCGAAGCGTCGGGTCGACGCCTGCAGCTCGGCCAACTCGGCCGACAGCTCCATGTCGATGACTTGCTGCTGCCTGTTCATGTCCGATTCAGTCGTAGTCGTAGAAGCCCTTGCCCGTCTTGCGACCCAGGTGCCCCGCCGCGACCATCCGGCGCAGCAGCGGACAGGCCCGGTACTTGTCGTCACCGAGCCCCTCCTTCAACACATCCATGATGTTGAGGCACACGTCGAGTCCGATGAAGTCCGCCAGGGTCAACGGCCCCATCGGGTGGTTCATGCCGAGCTTCATGATCTCGTCGATGCCTTCGCGGGTGCTGACACCCTCCATCAAGGCGAAGATCGCTTCGTTGATCATCGGCCCGAGGATGCGGTTGGCGACGAATCCTGGGTAGTCGTTGGCCTCGACCGGCGTCTTGCCGAGCTCGCGCGACCAGTCCATCACCTTCTGCGTGGTCTCGTCGCTGGTGGCGTGCGCGCGGATCACCTCGATCAGCTTCATCAGCGGAACGGGATTCATGAAGTGCATGCCGATCACGCGGTCGGGTCGCGCGGTCGCCGCACCGAGCACGGTGATCGAGATCGACGAGGTGTTGCTCGCCAGGATGCACCCCGCGGGTGCGAGCTGATCGGCGCGCTGGAAGATCTGCTTCTTCACCGCGACGTTCTCGGTCACCGCCTCGACGATCAGCTCCGCCTCGGCGAAGCAGCCATTGTCGGTGGTCGCCGAGACCCGGCCGCGGATCGCCTGCGCATCGGCCTCGCTGAGCTGACCCTTCTTGACGAACCTCGCCAGACTGGTCTCGATGTTGGCGGTGCCGCGATCCAGCAATGCCTGGTCGATGTCGACCAGCGACACCGAAACGCCGTGCGCGGCGAACACTTGGGCGATGCCGTTGCCCATGGTGCCCGCGCCGACCACTGCCACTCTGCTCGGAAGTGCCATCAGATTCGCTCCACGGCCAAGGCCACTGCGTTACCGCCACCGAGACACAACCCCGCGAGACCGCGGCTGAGACCGCGATCGGTCAGGGCGTGCAACAAGGTGGTGAGGATCCGTGCCCCCGAGGCGCCGATCGGGTGGCCGAGCGCGATCGCGCCGCCGTGCACGTTGACTTTCTGCGGGTCGAGTTCGAGCACGCGGGTCAGCGCGACGCCTTGCGCCGCGAACGCCTCGTTGAGCTCCACCAGGTCGAAGTCTTGCGGCCGGCAAGAGAGCAGCGAGCAGACCTTCTTCACGGCGACTTCCGGAGCCATCATCACCCACTCCGGCGCCATCCCGCCGGTCGCGTAACCGAGGATGCGCGCCAGTGGCGTGACGCCGGCCGCGCGTGCCGCGTCCTCGTCCATCACCACCAACGCCGACGCGCCGTCGTTGATCGACGAGGCGTTGCCCGCCGTCACGGTGCCGCCGTCGCGCTGGAACGCGGGCTTGAGCTTGCCGAGCGTCGCCACGTCGCTGTCGCCGCGCGGTCCCTCGTCGGTGTCGAAGCGCGTCACGTTGCCCTTCCGATCCTTGATCTCGACCGTGAAGATCTCGTCGCGGAACTTGCCCGCCACCTGCGCCGCCGCGGCGCGCCGGTGGCTCTCCACCGCGAATGCGTCCTGATCGGCGCGGCTGACGTGGTGCTCGCGCGCCACCAGCTCGGCGGTCATGCCCATGTGGAAGTCGTTGTAGACATCCCACAACCCGTCCTGGATCATCCCGTCGACCAACGTGCCGTGACCGAGCCGCTGTCCGGCGCGCGCCTGCGGCAGGTAGTACGGCGCGTTCGTCATGCTCTCCATGCCGCCCGCCACGATGCACTGGTGGTCGCCGGCGCGGATCGCCTGGGCAGCGAGCATGACGGTCTTCAGACCGCTGCCACACACCTTGTTGATCGTGGTCGCCCCCACCGTGTTCGGGATCCCGGCGCCGAGCAGTGCCTGGCGGGCCGGGTTCTGACCGAGTCCCGCCGGCAGGACACAGCCCATCAGGACCTCTTCGACGCGATTCGGGTCGAGGCCGGCGCGGCGCACCGCCTCGGCGACGGCGAGCGCACCGAGCTCCGTGGATCGGAAGCTGCTCAGTGCGCCCTGAAACTTGCCAATCGCGGTTCGGCAAGCCGAAACGATGACCGGTCGGCCCATGGTTGCTCTCTCGGGTGCGGGTGTGGTTCGCGAAAAGCGGGGGCAGAAGATGTTAGGTCGGCCCCCGGACGTTTCAATTCTCCCCAGCGCCCCGAATTGTCCCGCACTCGAAGCGAACGCTTGCGCGCTGCGCGGCGAAGCGCAAAGCTGCCCCGCCGCATGGACAAGGTGATCCTCACCACCGCGATCATCCTCGCCGGGCTGGCGGGCGTGTTCCTGGCCCCCGCCCTGATCCGGCACCGCGGCTGGCAGGCGCACTGCACCGCGTTCGCCGCCGGCGTGCTGTTGGCGGTGATCCTGAGCCACGTGGTCCCCGAGTCGATGCCGGCCGCGGGGGGCCACGGCGGCGCGGTGATCCTCTGCGGGTTCATCGGGATGATGCTCCTGCAGCAGAAGGTGCTGAAGGCCGACCCGTGCTGCGGTCACGAACACGCCAAGCACGCCGGGCTGCCGAGCTACCTCGCGTTGGTCGCCTGCTCGATCAACGACGGGCTGATCCTCAGCGCCATTCCGACGGTTCAACAACCGCTGTTCTGGGCGATGTGCGGCCACAAGATCACGGCGAGCTTCGCACTGGTGATGCTGCTGCGCGAGACGTCAGCCGGCCTGCGAGGTGCAGCGCACTTGGCCTACATGCTGCTGTTCGTCGCAGTGACCCCCGCGGTGATCTGGATCTCCGGACTGTCGGGGCTGACCCGGTGGATGCCGTACGCGGTCGCGGCGGGGGCCGGCGCGCTGCTCTACGTGATCTGCGGCGGACTGGTGCCGCGGGTCGAGCACCGGGCACAGGGCGGCCACCAGCGGGTGCTGCTGACGTTCCTGATCGGCGCGTTGATCACCGTCGGGGTGGAGATGATGTCACCGCATCATCACCACCACCACTGACCGCTGCGCCGGCACCGGGGGATCAGCCGCCGCTCTGCGCCCGGGCCTGGGTGAAGAAGGCGCGGAACTCGGCCAGGCGAGCGCCGCCGTCGCGGCGGTCGATCCAGCGGTCCAAGTGGTCCGGATGGAAGATGAAGTACCACGGCAGGCCGATGTTGCCCTTGCCGATGTACTTGTCTCGCAGCTCCTGGATCCTCGCGTTGTGCTCCGTGTAGCCCTTCATGTCGGGCGTCATGTCGGTGTGCAGACGCGCTTCGACGAAACCGCGCTTCAGGATCGGTGCGACGTCCTTGTGTGGGAACACCCGGTTCTCCACGGTGCGGCAGTTCGGTCAATTGTAGCCGGTGAAATTGACCAGCAGCAGCTTCTTCTGCTGGCGCGCCCGTGCGACGGCAGCGTCGAAGTCGTCCTTCACCACCTCGTGGCCGCGCGTCACGGCCGCACCTGGCGCCGCACCGTCGACCAAGCGTGAGCGGTAGGGCGGTTCGAACGCCGCCATGATGTCGTTGTCGAGCACGTAGCCCGACGCACCGTGCACGCAGTAGAAGGACAGCACGCCGAAGCCGATGCCGGCGAGCAGGCGGCCACCACCGACCTCGCCCGTCTCCCCCTTCACCTTGATCATGCCGAACAGGTAGATGCTGCAGATCGCGAACAGCGCCGCCCACACGGTCAGGAACAGCTCGCGCGGTAGCATGCCGAGGTCCCAGGAGACGTCGGTGATCGAGAAGAACTTGAGCGCCGCGGCCAGTTCGACGAAGCCGAACACGACCTTGGCGGTGTTCATCCACGCACCGCTGCGCGGCAGCTTGCCGGGGATCAACGACAGGACCACGAACGGCAAGGCCATCGTCAACCCGAACACCGCCATGCCGAGCACCAACCGGGTGATGTCGCCGGTCTGCCCGCCCGCGGCGAGCATCGAGCCGAGGAACGGTGCGGTGCAGGCGAACGAGCTGACGCACAGGGTCGCCCCCATCAAGAACACACCCACCGGACCACCATTCGACGCGGCCCGGGAACTCTGGTCCATCAGGAAGCGCGGCGGGCGCAGCTCCAGCAAACCGAACAGCGACAGAGCGAAGACCACGAACATCGCGCCGAGCACGAGGTTCACCCACCCGTTGGTGGCGAACCGCTGCATTCCGGGGCCGACGAGCACGCCGACAACCACGAACGAGCACACGATCCCCAGGCCGTACAGCAGCGCCAACGGCAACGCGCTCCGACCCCGCTGCTCGGCCTGCTTGGTGAAGAACGAGATGGTGATCGGGATCATCGGGTAGGTGCACGGCATCACCAGTGCGAACAACCCGGCGCCGATCGCCAGCAGGAGGTACTGCCACAGCGGCATCGTCGAGAGCTTGTCCGGCGCGGCGGCGGTCGGGGCACTTCCACCCTGCTGCGCGCCCGGTGCGTATTCCGGCCGGACCGGGCCCGCTTCGAGCTTCAGATCCGCCACCAGCTGCGCGCGCACGGTCTGTTCGCAGTGGGTGTCGTCGCAGGCGGAGTAGACCACTTCGACCTCCACCGGCACGCTCCCCGGAACGGCGTCGGCCGGCACGCGAAGGCGCTGCCGCATCGACCAGGTGCCCGCCAGGTCGTAGGTGACCAGGTCACCGTCGCGCTTCTCCACGCCAGGCGGGATCTGCGGCGCGCCGTCCTGCTGCAGCGCGCTCTTGCGGACCGTCATGTTCACCGGCACCGCGCCGGCACCCTGCTTGGCACCGTAGTTGTGCCAACCAGCATCCATCTCGACCTTGATCTCGGCGTCGACCACTTCGCCCGGATGGGCCGTCGCGGGACGCAGGGTCAGGGTCATCGTCTGGTGGTTCCCACGGTGTGTCGCACTTCCGCCGAGGCCCGGCAGGGTCGGCAAGCCAGCGGGCGCGGCGGCGGTGTCCGGGGCGCCGGCATCCACCGTCAGCTCCGCCGAGAACGGCACGCCCGACAGCGGGTCGCACATCTGCTCGGTGCACGCCAGGTAGCGCAGCGTGCCCCGCCACACCAGGGTGCCCGGCTTGGCCCCCGTCGGGACCTTGAAGCGCTGCTCGAGGGTCTGGTCCCCCCGCAACCAGAAGTGCGGCTCGCCGGGGAAATCCGGGTCGACGTGCACTTCTCCGCCGGGCACCTTCAATCGGCCGTCGGGCACCAGCACCTTGTCGTCGGCCGCGGTGAGCGTCGGCACGCCGTCCTCCTTGGAGTCACTGCCGTACAGGTGGTACTCCTCGACGACCTTGCCGGACAGCCGCAGTGTCACGGTCCCCCCCGGCTTGACGCGGACCGGTTCGAAGCGCGCGGTGAACGCGAACCGACCCGGCATGACGGAGGCCTTGGCAGCGGGCTTCTCCGCGTCCTGCGCAGCCTTGCCCTGCGCGGCGGCGGCGGTGACCTCGAGCTCGACGGCGAGCTTCTCGATGAACGGCGGGTCGCACATCGACTCGGTGCACGCCAGGTAGCGCAGATCGCCACGCCACGACAGCTTCCCCGGAGCGGCCCCCGCCGGCACCTTGAAGCGCTGCTTCATGGTGACCTTCCCCTGCAGCCAGAAGCTCTTCATGTCGGGGAAGTCCGGGTCGACGTGCGGCTTGCCACCCGGGACCTGGAACGCTCCGTCCGGCACCAGACTCTTGTCCGACGGCGTCAGCGTCGGCACCCCTTCCTCCTTGTAGTCGCTGCCGTAGAGGTGGTACTCGCCGTCGACCTCACCCTCGAGCACCAGCGTGACGGTGCCGCCGGGGGCGACCTTCTGCGGCTCGAAGCGCGCCGTCACCGCGTAGCGCCGCTCCCCCTGGGCGAGCAGGAGACCGGGCAGGACGACCAGGGACAGTAGCAGTGCGAGGCGGGTCATGCGGCGGCCATCATACGGCATCCACACGGCGGGTTCCGCCAACCCTGGCCGGTCAGCGACGCCGGCCGAACGCGACCAGGTGCCCCGCGGTGCGCAGGTAGACGACCCCATCGCTCAGCGCCGGGGTGGCCATGATGCGCTCCCCGAGGTCGTTGCGCGCCAGCACCCGCAAGGCGTCGCCGGCCTGCAGCACGGTCACCTGCCCGCGCGCCGACACGCAGTAGACCTTGCCGTCCCCGGCCACCGGCGAGCCGTAGCAGGGTCCGCGCGCGCCGATCCGCCCGTGCCACTTGACCTTGCCGTCGGCGGCATCGAGGCAGTGCGCCAGCCCGCCGTTCTTCACCAGGTAGATCCGCTCGCGATAGAGCAGGGGCGAGGGGCACTCGGGGACCCCTTCGCCGTGCTGCCAGTCGATCACCGGCGCCCGGCCGGCCTCACCCGGCCGGATCGCCAACAGAGCGTTGGCGTGCTTGAACCCGTTCAGCCAGGTGCGCATCCGCTGCCATTCCTGCTCGGTGAGCTTGCCATCGCGGTCGGCGTCGAGGAAGCGGAAGAACATGCGCAGCGGGTGGTCGCCCTCGCCGTCGGCGTCGCTGCGCGACAGCACGCTCTTGTTGCGCGCCGCCTCGTCGCGATCGATCCGACCGTCGCCGTCCCGGTCGCATTCCGCCAACAACTTGGCGAAGGTCGGCAGGCCGAGCACCTCGGGGTTGATGCGCATGTTGTAGGAAGTGACGTAGACGCGCCCACCGCCGAGCACCGGCGTGATGCACGGTTCGTCCGCCAGCCCCGGCACCGACCAGCGTTCCGCGCCACTTCGCAGGTCGTAGCCGGTCAAGGTGAACGCACCGTAGACGACCAACTCGTCGGCTCGGTCGCGACGCCACAGCACCGGCGTCGACCAGCTGGCGACGAACCCGCGGCGCGGCACCTTCCACACCGTCTTACCGGTCTTCGGCTCCAGCGCCTCGAGGAACGAGTCGCGGTCGGCATCGCGCAAGAGGATCAGGAACGGACCGGCGAGGATCGGCGAAGACGCGGTGCCGAACTGGTTGCGCGTCTGCGGCAACGGGCGCCGCCAACGCTCGTTGCCGTGCACGTCGTAGCACAGCAGCCCGAACGAGCCGAAGTAGACGTAGACGCGCTCGCCGTCGGTGGTCGGGGTCGGCGAAGCCGCGGAGTTGACCCGGTGGACCTTCTCCAGCTGTTCGACTCCGACCACGGTCCGCCACCGCACGGTGCCGCGCACCCGGTCGATGCACCAGGTCTCGAGCCGGTTGCCGGCGGCGCAGGTGAGGAACACGGCATCGCCGAACACACACGGCGACGAGTGACCGGGACCGACCGGGCACTTCCACAGCGTGGTGTTCGGCCCCAGCTCGGAAGGCAGCGGTGCATCGCCGACCGCGATGCCGCTGCCGTTGGGCCCGCGGAATCGGTTCCATGCCAGCGGGCGCGGCGGCGGCTCGGCGACGCACAGCAGGTGGCGCTTGGTGCGCAGGAAGAGTTCGTGCGCGGCGCAGATGGGAGCGGCCGCCGCGCCACCTTCGTGGGCGTTGTCAGCGAGCGGCTGCAACCCCGACTCGGTGATCGCGAGCACTGCGGTGCGGTCCCCGCCCTCACTGGCGTAGACGACGTCGCGCGCCACCGACAGCGATCCACCGTTCGGCAGCACGCGCGGAGCCGTGAACCGGGTGGCGCCGGTGCGCGCATCGAAGCAAACCACACCGCGCGCCGGGACCAACACGGAGTTGCCGGCAGCGACCGGCGTGCCACGCGGCAGCGGCAAGTCGTCGCGACGCCAGGCGACGTGCTTTGCGCCGAGCTCGCCGCGACCATCGATCCGCACCCCCAGCACCGAGCCGACCGCTTCGAACCACACGACGCACAGCCCATCGACCAGCAGTGGCGAGGTGTGGCACGGCACCGTTGCGGAGCGGCGGCGATCCGGCGCCGGGCACCACCACCGGACCACCCCGGTCGCGGCATCGTACGCCACCACCCGAGAGGGGAACGCACAGATCACCTGCTGTCCGTCTGCCGCACTGGCGACCACCGGCGAGGTCCAAGAGTCCGCGTTGTCCGCGGACCGCGGCGCGTCGACCCGCCACAGCTCCTTGCCATCCGACGCGCTCCACGCCAACACTTGCCCGGACGCTCCCCCGGTGTGGACGAAGACGCGCTCGCCGGCTAGCACGGGTGCGGTGCGCCGGGGCACCGTGGCGCCGGTGCCGCGCGACCAGACGAGATCGCCGTGGAAGTCGAATGCCGCCAGGCCGCTGCCGTGCCACAACACCACCCGGTCGTCGCCGGTCGCGAGCGCGGGTGTCGCGGCGTCCTGCGTTCCGGAGCCGGCGTCGCGAGGGACCTTCCGCACCCACAGAAGCTGCCCGCTGCGCCGATCGAGGCAGGACACCGCGTGGGTCTTCCCCTCGGTGCCGCTGACGAACACGCGCGAGCCGTGCACGACCGGACGGTCGTAGTCGCGCACCGCGAGCCCGGTGCGCCACTTCACGTTCTCGAACGCACTCCACTGCGTGGGTGGCAGTACCGTGGGGCTTTGCGCGGGAGCGAGCGACGCGAACGGCAGCGCCGCGAGGACGCAGAACAGGGCAGTCGGGGGGCGGCGGTCGCGCGGGCGCATCCGCGCGACCATACCGTGGGCCCTACTCGTCTGCCCGGCCAGACGGCCAGCGCGTCCCGACCGGCGCCCCGCGCGCCCCAACGGTCACTTCTCCGTCTCGAGCTTGCGTCGGATCTCCGCGAACCTCGCCACGTCCTCCGCCCGGACCGTGGGGTACTTCAGGTCCAGGCTCTCGAACGCCGCGCACACGAGCTCGGCCACCGTCATGCGCAGGAACGACTTGCTGTCCGCCGGGATCGCGTACCACGGCGCCCAGGGGCGCGACGTCTCCGCCAGCGCTTGCTCGTAGGCGCGCATGTACGCGTCCCAGAAGCCCCGTTCGCGCAAGTCCCCCTGGCTGAACTTCCAGTTCTTCTCCGGTTCCTCCAGCCGACTCAGGAACCGCTTCCGTTGCTCGTCGCGCGACACGTTGAGCCAGAACTTCAGGACCACCACCCCGTTGCGCGCCAGGTGCAGCTCGTGGTCGCGGATCGACTCCATCCGATGCGCCCACAGCGTCTCGAGGTCGGGTCGCTCCGGCAGGTTCTGGGCATCGAGGAACTCCGGGTGCACGCGCACCACCAGCACTTCCTCGTAGTAGCTGCGGTTGAACACGCCGATCCGCCCGCGCTCGGGCAGACACATCCCGGTGCGCCACAGGAAGTCGTGGTCGAGCTCCAGGCTCGATGGTTGTTTGAACGCGAACACCTGACACCCAGCCGGATTGACGCCGGTCAGCAGCGCGCGGATCGTGCCGTCCTTGCCCGCCGCGTCCATCGCTTGGAACACCAGGAGCATGGCGTGTTTGTCGTGGGCGTACATGACATGCTGGAGCGCGGCGATTCGCTCCACGCACTGCTCCAAGCGCTTCTTGCGGTCATCCTTGCCGGGGGCGTCGGCGCCCGGGGCGGTCGGCTGCGATCCAACCTCGAATCGGCCGTCGAAGGGGACGAGGAACGGCGAGGGCGGGGCGGTGAACAATGGTGCAGTCGGTGTTTGGAGAGGGGGTGCGAGGGTACGCGGTGGGGCGAGGGTGGCCAAGCGCGGAACTGCGACGGCTCACACTGGCGCAACCGACGGTCCGACGACTGACACCCGGTCTCGCAAGCGCGCATTCGATCGCTCGGCGCACCGCCTATCGCGGCCAACGCCGCACCTGAGGCGTTGGGTGAGTGCGGGGCTGCGCGCCACCATGAGGCCTGGGCCGCTTGCTCACTGGAGCTTCCGGGGCCGCTGCCCGCTGAGGGACAGTCGCCCATGTGCCCCTCGAGGTACCGGAGCAGCTTCGCGTGCTGGCACGATTCGCGGCCCCTGAGCTCAGCGAAGTCGGGCGAGCTCCCCGAATCGTCCGGGCGACTCCGTACCGAGTGCTGCGTTCGCCCAGGGTCGCCGCCGACTCGGTCGAACTTCGAACGCAGCCATGACGCGACCCGTGGTCCTTCCCGCATGCTGGTCCGCAGCGAAGGGACCCAGCGAAGGGACCCAGCGAAGGGACCCAGCGAAGGGACCCAGGCGCGGTCCACCTCACCTCTCGTAGCGCAGCAGCGGGATGCACGGAATGTCGTTGTCGGCCCTGGGCCCATGGACGCCGTTCGGCACGCTCTCGTAGAGCGCCGCATTGCGAGAGCTCACGTCGACGACAGGCAGCCGGATCTGCATGGCTCGGGTCAGCCGGACGGCGCCGCTGCGCGAGTCGTTCCACGCGCACTGGTTCCACAGGTCGACACCCATCAACTGGGGCGTGACCGGAAAGGAGCCCGGGATCGCGCCGCTCGGGTTGACGGGCACGGCGCGCGAACGGCTGTTGCTGTCCGCCATCGCCACCGCGATCGCGAAGATCGCTGCCGGATCCAAGTACAGCTTCTGGCAAGAGACGCCCGGGAACGCCCAGCCCGCGGCGCTGCCGTTGAACGCATACGCGTGCACGACCGGTGCGTTGGGTGCCGTCCACACCGCGTAGCTGTCGGCGACCATGATGTTGGCGTAGGGCGGCGGGTTGTACGGCCCGAAGACCTGGAGCTCGAAGGTGTTCATCGCACCCTGCGGCCCGCTCGTGGTCGGCACGCTCGGATCCGCGCAGCCGCCTTGTGAACCGGATGGACCGTGGAGCGTCGCCTCCGCGTACGCGTAGGCGACGCTCGCATTGCCGTCGAGGTAGTAGGCATGCATACCCAGCGGTCCCCTGTTGGCGAGCGTGCACCCGGAGAAGGAGAAGTCGGCGAGGATGTCCTCGGCACCGGTGTGCGCCCAGGTGCTCGCTGTGCCACCGCTGCCGAACGGGAAGGAGTACTCGCCCCGGACGCCACCCCACGGCGCGGGATTGCCCGGATTGCCGCTCATCGTCGGCCAGGTCACCGATCCGCGGAACACGAGGGTGGGAGTGGAGGTCGGGGTCGTGCTGAAGTCCGTGCCAGACCTCATCACCTTGTCGAAGTCGCTACGCGCCATCGAGAGCGTGACGTTGCTCCAGGATCGACCGAGCCCGTCGAAGGCGCGGTAGTCGTGGTTGTCTGCCCGGAAGCTGATCCCCTTGAGCATCATCGGGACGCTGCGGAAGTTGCCGTCGATCAGCTGATGGCGGTGGCTGATGGAGCCGGTTCCGAATCGATCGCTGTGCCCACCGCCGGACGTCGAGAGGTAGCCGGACGGAGACGTGACGTAGGACTGGGCCGAGACCGAAGCGCCCAGGCAGAGCCAGACTCCCGTGAGGAGCATCCGCTGATTCATGGTGGTTGACCGAATTCGCGCAAAGGGTGTGGCGAGTGGACGCCACGGTAGCAGAGGGCGCACGGGGCGCCCAGGGGCGGTGGGTGGCGCGCGGACACCCACCATCTGAACCCCCTGCGTTGCCGCGAGCGCCCCAATGCGCGACCAAGAGCGATCCGGGCTACCGCGAATCAGACCCAGAGTGCGCGCCTGTGCCGAATGCGGGCCAGCGCCCGCGCACCGCGGAGGAACTGTGTGGACTTGGAGACGTGACGCAAACCTGCAGCTCCCGCCAACCCTCAAGCGCTCGCTTGGAATCGACTGATCGCCTCGATCAGGCAGTGAAAGATTGTCCTGTCGATCTCATGCGGCACGAGGCCGAACCGACTCACGCCAACCCTGGGGACCTCGCGAAGGCCTGCTTGGTCGCAAGACCTGCTTCGAGGCATCGCCTCCATAATGGACAACGATCCGAGAGTTCTCTCCAGAACAGTGACTCGAGACCATGGCTCGCACACTGGTTGGAGCGGGCTTCAAGACGTCTCGCGCCAAGAGACCGCGTTAGAAGGCACACGAGCACAGCGTCGACCCCGAAGAGGCCTCTGGACGGTCGCGGAGTCGATGAAGACTGAAGCCCTGGCCGGAGACCGCAGGCCGCGAGGCTCTGGCTCGACCGATTGACCGTTCCGTCGCCGAGAGTTCCGCAGCGGAGACCCAGGAAGAACGGGACGCGGTCAGGTTCCGCTACATGGACGAGATGATCAGCAGCCCGGAGTTCCGCGACGCCGTCAACAAGGCACCCTGCGAGCTGCCCGGGGTGAAGTGGTCCCCCTTGCCCCGATGAGATTGCAAGCAGGACTGAGGCCGCCGGGGTGGCACCGTTTGCCCTTCACGTTCGGGGGTTGCGGAGTGGCTACCCCCGCCGGGTTCGACGGCGGGCGCGCCGGTGTCGCGCTCCGGGGTCGTATCCCCGTCCGTACTGCTTGTAGGGCATGAGAGCGCAGAAAAGCACGGCGATCCACCCGAAGAGAATTCCCAGCACGAAGCCGATGGCACCCCCGTGCCCACGCTCCCGCGTGAAGGAGGCGCACAGGAGGCACGGGATCAGGAACCAGATGATTGCTATCCCGGCAATGACAAGAACGACGACGACTGTGGCTATCTTCTCGTCGTTCGTGAGTTGGCCTGGAGTCGCGTCTTGGGCGAGTACGAGCAAGAACGTGCCGAGCGCACTTGGTAGCATGAGTGTCTCTCCTTATGGCGCCTCGGCCAAGGCGAGCACGGAGGGTAACCCCGAACTACTCGGTTTGCATGAAAGCATGACGACCCGCCGCGACCTTTCGACGGTCCGCCGCGCCTTCGCCGACGAGCTGCGCCGGTCGACCGTCCCCGACGCTCACCGACTCGCCGCGGCCGGCCTTCGGGGCCTCGGCGTCACCGAAGAACCGCTGACGGCGCTTCCCGTCCGGCGTGGTGTAGTCGACGTAGGCGATCCGACGACTCGCGTCGCGGTGGTGTGCGCGCTCCTGGAGCTGCGGCACGAGACTCGATTTCCTGGGCGTGGTGGCCTCAGTAGTGAAGAACAGGTTCCTCGCGAAACCTGCCTCGGTGACCGCTCGCCACGACGAGCGGCAGTGCCCATGCCTCTGGGATCAGTCGAGTCAAGACTGGTGGAGACGAGGGGATTCGAACCCCTGACCTTTGCATTGCGAACGCAACGCTCTACCAACTGAGCTACGTCCCCACGCTTGGGGCGGCGGACGATACCACCGCACCCACCGCCATGGAAGCGGGAATCCTCTCGCCCGCAGCCCACCGCCGCCTACCTCGCGGGCCGCATCAACCCGGGCCGCGGTCGGCCGCGCCGGCGCAGACCCGGCACCTCTTCGCGCTCCACGGGCACCAGGCGCGTCCCGGTCAGCTCGAGGTCGGTGTTCCCCAGTCGGGTGATTCCCTGGCCGCACACCAGGGCACCGTCGATCCGCACCGTGCGGGCGCGCAGGTGGACTTCGGAGGCGGCGACGACGGCCGCGGCCACCTCGACGCGCAGCGCGGGCGGACGGGAGCCGGGCAGGCCGAAGTAGACCATGCCGCTTCCCTCGACCGCGCCACGTGGGCCGGGGCCGAGCGGAAGGTCGCCGGCGGACCAGCCGCCGTCGCCGTCTCGGTCGCGGAAGCCCGGCGAATTGGCCGTCCCGACTACGACCAAGGTGAGGTTGCCGCCACCCTCGACCGCGATGCTGCGGCCCAGGTAGAGGTTGCCCTCGACGACGATGGTCAGCGGTGCACGCAGCTGCAGCACCAGCGGCGCGGGCGCCTCGGCGACCCACAGGTTGCCGGGGACGCGCAGCAACCCCGTGGCAGGTGGACGGCGCCGGAGGTGGCGGGCATCGAGTCGGTAGTCCTTGGCGTCGGTGCCGCGGTCGAGGCGCAGCAAGCCGATCGCCCGGTCCTCGCGCACCGCGCCCGGCGCGGATGGCGCGGCATCCGGATCGAGAAGCGCACCGACCGACACGTGCTCGGGGTGTGCATCGATGCGCTGGCGTGCGAGCCACTCCCGTAGCTCGGGCCGCTGTGCCGCGACTCCGGCGGCGAGGGTCGCACGACGGCCGAGCGCACCCGGAGCGGCGCCGCTCAGAACCGCGCAAGAGAACGAGTAGTTGCGGCCACGACCGCCATCGACGCTGATCTGGATGCCCGGCGCGCCGCCGCGGCGGGACGGCGCGACCCGACAGATCATCCCGGCGGCACTCCGCCAGGTGAACGGCTGCACGTCCTCGGTGACGGCGCACAGCCCGGAGACCGCGGCAGCGGCGGCTTCCTCCGCCGCGATCAGGGCCACCACCCGCTCCCGGTCGACGTGCAGATCGTTGCCCGACTCGACCGCCGCAGACGCGTGGTAGACCAGCCCGGTCAGGACCAGGACGGCGCCGAGCATCCCGCAGGTCGGCAGGCAGTCGGCGACCAACACCAGCAGGCGGGTCTTCACGGTGCACCCCGAGCCTTGAAGCGGAACCCCAACCCGGTCTCCGACGCATCGACCTCCAGCGCACCGGGCAGCCCCTGATGCCAGGCCTGCGCCGCTACCGCCTGCGCGATCCGGGGTCGGATCGCCCGCGCCCGCACCGGGGCCAGGCGCGTCGCGTACTGCTGCAGCTCGGCGAACTGCGAAAGCTCCACCCGTCGCCGCTGCACCGCGGCGTCGTGTTCCCGCACACCCCGATCGACCAACCCGACAGCGGACAGCACCGCAATGAGCGACAGCGCCAGCCGGCGTGAGGCCGGACCGAGGCGCACCCGGGTCACCGGAGCACCTCGCTGGCGAGCGCGCCGCGGGTGCCTGCGAACTCTTCGGGATGGCGGTCCTCCTCGGCCCACAGGGCGCTCTCGCCGCCCGCCTGGGCCCGATCACCGGGGTCGAACGGTCCGACCTCCACCACGTCGGTCCCGGTGCGCACCCCGGCCGGCGGGTTCTCGTTCAACCAATCGAGCAGCAAGTTGAGTTCGCCGGCGACCTCCCGCAGGTGGTCCCCACGGCGCAAGTGCACGCGATGGCCGATGTCCCCAGTGCGCATCCGCTGCATCGCGACGGTGATGCGTTGGATCGGTCCGTGCAGCCGCCGGGCCGAGCGCGCCGCCTGAGCGAACACCAGCACGGTGGCAACCGCCACCAGCCCGAGCACCGCGAGAAACAACGGAACCAGCGACGGCAAGGTGATCTCGTGGCGGACCGCCTCGACCAGCAAGCGACGGCAGAACCACACCACAGCACCGCTGCTCACCAACAGGACCGAGGCAGTCAGGACCGCGATGCGAACGCCGGATTCGTCACGAACTCGCCAGCGCGTGTGCCGTGGTCCGTGCTGATCCGATCCTGTCATGGTTCGAGGTGGGCAACCGTCGTTTCCACCACCATGTCGGTCCGATGACCGATGGCTTTTCGCACGTGGAACGCGGTGCAGTGTCCCGGGAATCGGCAGATCCGCTCTTTCGGTTGAATGCCATTTCCCGGCGAGTCGACAAAAGGTCGGCAGTTGCCCGTGCCGATGAACCCACGAGCCTGCTCGCCGCCTCGTCGACTTTCCATGCGAGCCGCACCGAGCAGGCTGCGCGTTCCACGGGAGACTCGCGTTGACCGAATCACGGAAAACCCTCGCACAGGTCGCAAAGCAGCTCGACATCGGCGAAGAGCAGGTGCTCGCGGCGATTCGACTGGCCAGCTCCGGACCGGTTGGGACCGCCCCGGCGATCTCCACACCGATGCTCGAGGAGCTCATGCGCGCGGTCCGGACCGAGACGGACCGGCACGGGCTGCCGGGCGGCGCCCGGATCTTCGGCGTCACCTCCGGAAAGGGTGGGGTCGGCAAGACCTCGCTCACGGTCAACCTGGCCACCGAGCTCGCCGCCGCCGGCCACCGCACCTTGCTGGTCGACCTGGACCTCGGGCTGAGCAACGCCCACATCCTGGCCGGGCTCAAGCCACAACAGACCCTGAGCGACTACCTGGACGGCACGGCGAAGCTGGCCGATCTGATCGTCGACGGCCCGCACGGCGTGAAGCTGATCGCTGGCGGATCCGGCATCCAGGAGATGGCGAATCTGGACGACCGCGGGCGACTGGAGATCATCGGTGCGATCTCGGAATTGCGCCCGTTCTGTGACGTGATTCTGCTCGACACCGGCGCAGGCGTGTCCAGCTCGGTGACCGACTTCCTCGCGGTCTGCGACCACACGATTGTCGTGACAACGAGCAATTTCGCCGCGATCGCCGACGCTTACGGCATCATCAAGATCGTCTGCCAGGAGGGCTACGACAAGCCGATTCACGTGGTCGTGAATCGCGTCAAGTCCCCGACCGAAGGTGAACAGGTGTACGCCAAGCTCAAGGGCTGCACCGAGAGATTCTTGTCCTTGAACCTAAACTGGTTGGGACTGCTGCCGGAGGATCACAGCGTCGAAGGCGCCGTGCTACAGAGGCTTCCGTTCTGCGAAGCATTCCCGGCGAGCACGGTGACGAGATACCTGAAGAAGATCGTCTCGACGCTGGAGAGCTACCTACCGGCACTCCACGCCAGGACGAGCTGAGTCCGCGCGACGCGGCATCATGGGACTGACTGACTGACACGGCAAAGGGGAACGCGTGACCACAGGGAAAGTGGTCACGGCTGAGACTGAGGCGACTGGGAGAGACTAAGGATGACCCGTCTATCGAATGACAACTCTGATGTGGACAACAAGGTCGGCCACCCGAAGAGCGGCACTCATGCCGCCGGCGGTGGAGCGGTGAAGGGCACGGGCCCCGACGCCGCGGGGAAGGACGCGTTCGCCCGGCAGGCCAACAAGGGGATCCTGGCCGACGCGGTCGCGGCGGAGCTCAACGTGCCGCGACGCACGGCCGCCCGGGTACTCGACGCGGTGCTCGACGCCGTGCAGGAACTGCTGCGCAGCCGCGGCAAGGTCGCGGTGAAGGGCTTCGGCACCTTCGAGCGCAAGATCCGCAAGGGCCGCGCCTACAAGCACCCATTGTCCGGCAAGAGCATCGAGGTGGCGGACAAGGAGACCATCCTGTTCAAGCCGAGCGACCAACTGATCGTCTCGACGCGCACCGGCACCGGGCCGCGCCCGGCCAAGAAGAAGATCACGCCGCCGGACGACATCCTGTTCCAGGGCTGAGAACGCGCGTCCGGCGCGGCGACTCGGGACTCCGCGACGCCGCGGGGCTCCCGAGTTCTGCTGGAGACCGGCGGATGACCGCGGCGCGGCTTGCCTGCGCCGCACAGTGACGGTCCACGACCTCGAGCAATCGCAGCAGCTGGGTGCTGATTCGTCAGGGCCGAGCCCGCGAGACCCTGCTGACGCTTCCGCCGCGCAACCACACCGCTATCCTGAGGCCCCGTGCCCAAGGGATCCGAGACCAAGACCTACCTGGCGGCCTGTGTCCAGTTCGACATCGAACGGGGGCGCGTCGCCGACAACCTGGCCGCGGCCGAGGCCGGGGTCCGTGATGCCGCCGGCCAGGGCGCACAGCTCGTCGTGCTGCCCGAGCTGTGGACGACCTCGTTCGTCCAGGAAGCATCGGTCGGCCTGATCCGCGAGTCGCGGGAGGCCGAACGGGCGATGACCCGGTTGTCCGAGGAACTCGGAATCATGGTGGTCGGCGGAGGCCTCGAGGAGGAGCGCGGCGCGTTCTTCAACCGCGCCTTGCTGGTGGATCGCGGCCGAGTGATCGGCACTTACCGCAAGATCCACATGTTCACCCCCAACGCCGAGGACAAGCTGATGACCGCGGGGACCCGCCCGCTGATCGCCGACACGCGATTGGGGCGCATCGCGGTGGCGATCTGCTACGACATCCGCTTTCCGGAGCTGACCCGCTACTACTTCCACTTCGGCGTCCAGGTGCTGGCGGTGCCGGCGCAGTGGCCGGAGGCGCGCGTCGAGCATTGGCGCACCATGGTGCGCGCGCGGGCGTTGGAGAATCAGATGTTCGTGCTCGGCTGCAACCGGACCGGGGCCGAGGAATCGCTGCGCAACGAGGACACCCTGGTGTTCCCCGGTGAGAGCCGCATCGCCGACCCGATGGGTGATGTCATCGGCGCGGCTCAGGGCGACGACCTGCCACTGTTGGCGGAGATCGAGTTGCGCCGCTGCCGCACCATGCAGCGCATCCTGCCGATCCACAAGGACCGGCAGATGAAGGTCTACCAGGAACTGTGGCGACCGATCTGGGACAACCCCAGCACGTCGCAGCTGCCCGAAGTGCCGACCATCCAAGAGGCGACCAAGGAGCGCTGACCCGGACGCCTCGTGAGTGGCGTCGCGCGACGACTCGAACCGGTGCCGCACCCGGCTGGCGAACGCGCGCACGATCGCGCATGATTCCTCGCGCCCAGCTCCAACGCCCCGGACCTTGATCGAGATCCAGTCGCTTCGCAAGGCCTACGGCAGCCTCGTCGCCGTGCACGACTTGACGCTGTCGGTAGCGCCAGGCGAGATCCTCGCCCTGCTCGGCCCCAACGGCGCCGGCAAGAGCACGACCGTGAGCTGCATCGTCGGACTGCAACGCCAGGACGCGGGCATCGTGAAGGTCGACGGCCTCGACACCTTGCACGCCGGCACCGAGGTGCGCCGCCGCGTCTCATACGTGCCCGAGGTCGCCAACCTCTACGACAGCCTCACCCCGGACGAGTACCTGCGGCTGCGCGGGCGCCTGTTCGACATGGAAGAACCGGCGATCAAGGCCGGCATCCTGCGGCTGCTCGACGGGTTCGGCATCCTCCACCGCCAGCACGACCCCATGGTCGGGTTCTCCAAGGGAATGATGCAGAAGGTGGTGATCGCCGGCGCGCTGCTGACCGACCCCAAAGTGCTGGTGCTCGACGAACCACTGTCCGGACTCGACGTCGAGACCACCCTGGTGTTGAAGGAGATCATGCGCGAGTTCGCGCGCCGAGGTGGCGCCGTGCTGTACTGCAGCCACATGCTGGACGTCGTCGAGACGGTTGCCGACGCGGTGGCGATCCTCAGTAGCGGTCAACTGGTCGCCAAGGGGTCACTGGCGGAACTTCGCTCGGCCGGCCGAGGCGACCGCCGGTTGGAGGAGATCTTCCGCGAGCTCACCTCGACCTCCGATCCGGTCGCGCGCGCCCGGGCGATCCTGGGCGGCTGACGCGCTGGACCGCTGGCGGTGGAATCCGCTACGGGAACGGCGCGGAACGGCCGATGTCAGCAGGAACATGGAACACCTCGGAAGTGCGGTGTGGCGCCGCGCGACGCCGTGGCTCGCGGCGTTGCTGGCGACGGTCGGCTGCACGGCGGGCGGATCCGGCGAGCAGCAGGCGCGCGCCGCGTTCACCGCGTTTCAAGAGGCCTTGTTCCGCCGCGACACCAATGCCCTGCGGGCGCTGACCTGCCGCGAGGCACACCCGGTGCTCGCCACGCTGTGCGCGAAGGACCGGCGCGACCAGCCGAAGGTCGACGTGGTCGGCGTCGAACGGCGCGGCTACGAGTACCTGGTGCAGGTGCGCGATCCCGCGCAACCCGAGGCCGAGCACCACTACGTGCTGACCGTCGAGGACGGGGCGATGCGGGTAGATCTCGGAGCGACGATCCGCGCCAACTCGACCACCAAGCGGAGCTTCCTCGACCGCCCGACCTTCCAGCCCCAGCAGCTCAGCGAGCAGCAGGTGAGGGACGCGCAGGCCCAGCGGCTCGCCCGCTGACACGTCGCCGGTCCCCCACCACCCGGTCGCCCGCGCCCGACGCAGGCCACCCCACCCCCATCCGACGGGCGCGCCTGCCTGTTCGCTCCGCTTGCCGGCAACCAGCGTCGGCCGAGTTGGCGACGCCGTCCCGGACGTGCGGGCGATTCGCCCGCGCGTGCATCCTGACGCTCGGCGCGACCGGCGTTCGGGGGTAGGCTCGCACATCCCCCACCGGACCCACCGTGCCGCACAACGCCCTCGACCCGGAACTGATCGTCGAGACGATCGACAAGCTGCGGGCTCGCATCCGCGAACGCTTCCCGGAGGCGAACCTCGGCAACGTCGCCGATTCGCTGCTCACCATCGCCCAGGCACACTCCACCCGCATCGAACGGATCCGGGCTCCCAACTGGCTGCTACGCTCCTTGTCGATCGCGCTGGTGCTCGGTGGATTGGCCACGCTGGTGCTGCTGGCGATGTCGATCAAGCTGCACGTCGACGACGAGTGGCGGGTGTCCGATGCGATCCAGACCTTGGAGGCAGGCGTCTCGACGCTGTTCTTCCTCGGTGCCGGCGCGGTGTTCGCTGCGAGCCTCGAGCTGCGCCGCAAGCGCCGCCGCTGCCTGCAGGCAGTGCACGAAATGCGCGCCATGGCGCACATCGTCGACATGCACCAGCTCACCAAGGACCCCGAGCGCATGGGCGGCCGCGATGTCGACACCCCGTCGTCGCCGGCCCGCTCGCTGGGCCTGTTCGAGTTGACGCGCTACCTCAACTACTGCAGCGAGATGCTGTCGTTGATCGGCAAGGTGGCGGCGCTCTACGCGCAGAGTTTCGCCGACAGCCAGGCGCTTGCCGCGGTCGACGAGGTCGAGGACCTGACAACCGGGCTGAGCCGCAAGATCTGGCAGAAGATCATGATCCTCGACCAGAGCGCCGCAGTCGCCGCGGCTCGCCCGCCCGCACAACCCTGCCCCCCGCCGCCGTCGGCCTCGAGCGAGGTTCCACCGGCGCACCGGCCGGAGTGAACCCGGGGAACCCGCCGGAACGCACCGTTCCGCGGCTCCCGGCGGCGGCGTAGAGTCGGGCCATGACCGATGTCCTGAAGACCCTGATCCTCGGCTCTGGGCCCGCCGGCTACACCGCCGCCATCTACGCTGCCCGCGCCAACCTCGCCCCCCTGGTGCTCGCCGGACAACAACCCGGTGGCCAGCTGACGATCACCAGCGACGTCGAGAACTACCCCGGCTTCCCCGAGGGCATCACCGGCCCCGAGATGATGGAGAAGTTCAAGGCGCAGGCAGAGCGGTTCGGCAGCACGGTCTTGTTCGAACACGCCGACGCGGTCGAGCTCGGCAGCAGACCGTTCCGCGTCCACACCACCGCGGGCAACGAGTACCGCTGTGAGGCCCTCATCATCAGCACCGGCGCATCGGCGACCTACCTGGGGTTGCCCAACGAGCAGGCGTTGCAGGGGCGCGGCGTGTCCGCGTGCGCCACGTGCGACGGGTTCTTCTTCAAGAACAAGGTCGTGTACGTGGTCGGTGGTGGTGACTCGGCGTGCGAGGAAGCGTCGTTCCTGACCAAGTTCGCCAGCGAGGTGCACATGGCGGTGCGCCGCGACGTGTTCCGCGCCAGCAAGATCATGGCCCAGCGGGTGCTGGACAACCCGAAGATCACCGTGCATTGGAACACCGCGGTGACCGACGTGCTCGACGTGTCGGCCGGCAAGGTGACCGGAGTCGAGCTCACCGACACCACGACCGATGCCAAGCGCACCGCGGCGTGCGACGGCCTGTTCCTGGCGATCGGCCACAAGCCGAACACCGAGCTGTTCCGCGGCCAGTTGGAGATGGACGAGGTCGGCTACTTGATCACCAAGCCGGGACGCACCGCGACCGCCGTGCCCGGAGTGTTCGCCTGCGGCGACTGCCAAGACAGCTTCTACCGCCAGGCCGTGACCGCTGCGGGTACCGGCTGCGCTGCAGCCATCGAGGCCGAGCGATGGCTCGAGGCACAGCATTGAAGCCCGTCCGAGGGCGACGCCTGCGCAGCACGCATGCCCGCGACGCGGGACGAAATGCCAGGTGCGGGCGCAACCTCGGCCCCACCGGCAGCTAGATACCGGTCGAAGGGCCTGACCCGCAACGTGCTGATGCCCGACGATCGAAACACCCGAGTCCCTGAACTGCTCCGCTGGCTGGGGCTACCCGTGGTCGGACCGACCACCGCGCGGTGGCATCCGTCCCACCGGCCGGCGCGGCAGGAGATCGTCGAACAGACTCGCGCGGCAATCCCGAGTGGTCGGGGCGCGGTCTGCCGCAACGGCATCTTGCTGCGCAACGCGCGTTCGGCCTGACGACCGATTCCTCCTTCCTCCAGAAGTGGCGGTTCCGGCACCCCCGGCCGCCACTTCGTTTTTTCGGCTCGGACCCGGCACCGCTATGGTCGGCCCGATGAGCTACACCGAGAAGGAACGACAGCTGCTGGAGCGCTGCTTCTCCACCGTCGAGCCGCGCGACCACGCCGACGTCTACCTGGTGCGCAACATCCCTCCGGAAGTCGCCGCGACGCTCAACGGCGTCTACTCGCGTAGCCGACTGTCGATGCGCGACCAGCTGCTGGAACGATTGAAGAAGGGCCTGGAGGCCGCGGGCCGCACCTTCGACGACCTGCAGATCCCCGCCACCTCCGCCGACCCGTTCAGCTCGGTGATGGCCGATCGAGCCGGACAGTTCCTCAAGACCTATGCGATCGACCACGGCCACAACTCGCTGCGCGAGGGTTCGGTGGTGCACCTGGCGGTGGAGAACGTCTCGCAACTGGTGACCCGCTTCATCCAGCGCGAACGCCGGTGCAGCTTCGAGGAATCGTCGACCCGCTACATCTCGTTCAGCCACGAGGGCCACTGGCGCGACCCCGGCGTGGTCGCGGCCGGCGGCGCGGCTGCCGCGGCGTACGAGGAGATCCTGGCGCGCACGTTCACGCTCTATCAGGAACTGACCGAGCAGTTGATGTCACACCTGCAGGCATTGCGACCGCTGCAACCCGAGGAGAAGCAGGGCGCATGGCTGCGCACGCTCGGTGCCGAGGCGTTCGACGCGGCCCGCTACCTGTTGACGCCGGCGATCCTCACCAAGTGGGGCATGGTCGCGGACGCCCGCACGCTGTCCGACGTGATCACCGAACTGCTCAGCCACCCGCTCGAGGAGTTCCGCATCGTCGGGGCGCGGATCGAGCAGGAAGCGAAGAAGGCGCTGCCGACCCTGCTGGCCCACGCGCGACCGAACTCGTTCCAGGAGGAGGTGCTCCGCACCACCGCTCGAGCCGCCGTGGAGTTCGGCGCGAGCCAACGCATCCGCGGGCCGGGCTCCCCACGGGTCGAGCTGCTGGCGTTCGACCCGGAGCTCGACGCCAAGTTGCTGGCGTCGCTGTGGTTCGAGGCCAGCGACCAGCCGTTCACCGCGCTGCTGGAGCGCAGCCGACGCATGACCGAGGCGGAGCGCGAACGATCGATGCGGCGCGTGCTCGACGCCCGTGGCGACCGCGATCCGCTGCCGCTGGCCATCGAAGGCGCGCAACCGTTCGATTTCGAACTGCTGGTCGATTTCGGCGCCTACCGCGACATCGGACGCCATCGCAAGGGCTTCCAACAGCAGCAGCGATTGACCACCGCGCACGGCTACGTGGTGCCGCCACTGATCGAGGCTGCCGGCGCAACCGAGCGGTTCCGAGCCGTGCTCGATGCGGTGGCCGAACTCCAACCGGTGGTCGCAGCGGAACACCCGCACGCCGCCGGCTACGTGACTCCGTTCGCGTTCCTGCAGCGGGTGCGCATCGTGTTCGAACCGCGGCAGTGCGCCTACTTCATCGAGCTTCGATCCGGGCCGGAGGGACACTTCGCCTACCGCCAGGCAGCCCTCGACATGCTCTCGCGGATCGAGTCGGTGTCGCCGCTGTTCGCCTCGTTCATCCGGGCGCAACGGGGTGGGGCATTCCTCGGTCGGATGGCTGGCGAACAAGGTGCCGACGATCGTCGGCGGCAGCGGATGGAACGCGCTGGCGACGCGTGAGCAGCAGCGACACATCCCTCCCTGGACACACGGCGGCCCGGGTGAGGGTCGGCGCCGGTGTACTCGGTTTCCTTTGGGCGATCTGCAGCGGCTGTGCCGCGCCGCCACCCGCACCGCTGCCCGCACCGACCGACGTGTTCGTCTCGGGCCAGGCTGGCTACGGGGGCTATCGCATCCCGGCGTTGGTGCGCACCGTCGAGGGGACGCTACTGGCGTTCTGCGAGGGGCGCAGGCGCGGCTTGAGCGACGCGGGAGACGTGGACCTCCTGCTGTCCCGCTCGCACGACGGAGGCTGCAGCTGGTCGCCGGCCGAGGTAGTGGCCGACCTGGGCACGGACTTCATCGGCAACCCCGCACCGGTGGTCGACGAGCGCGACGGGGCCATCACCGTGCTCCTCACTTGGAAGGCCGGCAACGCGCACGAGCGCGACATCCGTGCCGGCCGGCAGCCTGCGGCGGAGATCCGCTACGTGCGCAGTACCGACGGCGGCCGCACCTTCACCGCGGTGCGGCCCGTACCAGGGCTCGGTGAGGAACTGCGCGCGCGCGGCTGGCGCTGGAACATCGCGGGGCCCGGTCACGCGATCCAGCTGCGGCACGGCCCTCACGCTGGCCGGCTGGTGTGCGCCGGCAACCACTCGGCCCCGGGCGGCGCCGGCAACGCGTTCCTCGGCGCCCACGCCCTGCTGTCCGACGACGGCGGAAGGAGCTGGCGTCTCGGCGCGGTCGACGCCGCACCCGCCGGCGGTCGACGCGGCGGGGTGTTCCCCAACGAAAGCGCGGTCGTGGAACGAACTGACGGCTCGTTGCTGTTCCACACGCGCGACCAAGGCGGGCCAGCACCCGCGACCCGCGGCCACGCTTCGAGCAACGACGGCGGCGCGACGTTCACTGGCGGATTCGCGCCGCTCGACGCAATCGTCGGCCCGGTGTGCCAAGGGGCACTGCTCGGCGCCACCGACGCCGCGGGCGATGCCATCGTGCTGGCGAGCCTGCCGGAGGACCCACGCCAACGCACACGCCTGCGCATCCGCGTGTCCCGCGACGGGGGCTCGAACTGGTCGCTCGGGCCGCTGCTGCACCGGGGCAAGGCGGCGTATTCGGACCTCGTCTCGCTGGCGCCCGGGCGATTCCTGGCGCTGGTCGAGGTCGATGGCTACCGCGCCATCCGCGCGATCGCCTTCTCCGTCGCGGCGGCGGCCGGCGGCCCGGCGCACTGACCCGGCCACAACCGAGGACCGGTCGCGGCCGGGTTCGTGCGCCGACGGCGTGGCGATCAGGTGCCGATCGTGCCGACGCCGGCGTTGGTGGTGGTCAGCCCCATGGCGTTGACCGAGGGCTCCACGATCCAGAACTGGTTGTAGAACTTGAAGCCACTCAGAGTGGGGCTGTTGGGCACGGTCAGCTTGACCGACGCCGAGCCGTTGATCGGCACGCCGGCGGGCACCATGAACTCGGCCGACGCGAACACCTTGCAACCCGGGGCGCCGAACAGGCCGAGGTCGAGCGGCAGCGGGACACCCCACGAAGTGGTGTCGCTGACACCCAGCAGCAGAGTGGCCACGCTCATCGGTGCGTGGTGGATGTCGACCGAGAACGTCGCGCCGAGCTTCGGCAGACCGGTGTGCATCAGATTCGGGATGCCGGTGCCGCTGGTGCCGCTACCCATGCACAGGATGTGGTACGACGGGTTGGAGACGATACCGGTCGCGCTCCACGCCGAGGTGCTGTTGGCCGGACGCCGCCAGTAGGTCGTGCCGGTAGCCACCACGCCGTTCGACGTGCCGGCGGCGCGCACCACGTTGCTGTCGAACTGCGACACCCAGAACTCCTCGTTCGCCGCCACGGTGACCGGGGTGGAGAAGTAGCCGGTGTGGAAGTCGTCGGTGTTGGTGACCAGCATGGTGCCGATTACTTCCGGCGTCGTGCTCGGTGCACCGGAGACCGCCCGGTAGAAGCCGATGCCGATCAGCTCGCTCGGGTTGGTCGACAGAGTCCGCGACCACAGGCGGATACCGACCACGGTGATCGCCGACGCGGCCTTGTGGTGGTAGCAGTACTCGTTCGGCAGTGCGGTGTTGTTGCCGATCGGGGTGAACGTGGAGGTCTTGTCGTTGAGCGAGCCGCAGACGACCGGATCGACGCCGGTGCCGGCGCAGCCGTGCCCGTAGATCTCGTAGGTTGCCGGTTGCTGGGCGGAGACCGCCGCCGCGAAGATGACGGCAGCCAACACAGAGAATGTGCGCATGGATTGGATTGGGGGACAAACAGAGAGAGGTAGGCGCAGCCAAGAACTCGGCCCCGGCTGGCGCTGCGATCCTGCCCGATTGTCCCAAGAATGTCCACCCGCGCGGCGCCTGCGATCCATTGCGAAACCGTACAAGGTGTTTGCTGACAAGGAGAACGACGCTTTGAGCCGAACGCGGGGTGCGTTCGAAGTTCGTCGCCTACCGACCGCGGCACGGCGTCACGCTCCCGGAGTTCGGGCTACTCGTGATGGAGCTGCCGGGACCTGGGAACGTCGCTGCCGGCTTCGTCGCGCATCAGAACCCGCTTCGACGGGGCACCCCGCCTCAGGCAGAAGCTGCCGCCGTGCCCGATCTCGCGACGCTACTCACCAATGTCCCCGGGGCCACCCAGTGTTCGCGCGAGGTCGGAGCTATCCGTCCTCGGCAGCCGTCGCCAACGCCTCGCGGGCCAGCCGGCGCACCGCCATCAGGTCGACCTTCCCGGTGCCGAGCACCGGAATCGCCTCCACCGCCACGAACTGCTCCAACCGCGGCACGAACAGGTTCGGCAGCCCCTGCTCCCCGAGCCCCGCGAGCACACCGGGCAACGCTGACACGTCGTGGGTGTGCAACACCGCCAGCCGCTCGCCCTTGCGTGGATCGGGTAAACCGGTGACGGCGAACACCTGGCGGTCCTCGACCCCGGCGGCGCGGTGCAGCGCTTCCTCGACCTTGCCGTGCGGCACCATCTCGCCGCCGATCTTCGAGAAGCGCGCCATGCGGTCGGTGATCCGCAGGTAGCCGTCCTCGTCCACCGAGGCGATGTCGCCGGTGACATACCAACCATCGCGCATCGCCGCCGCGGTCGCGTCCTCGCGGCCGAGGTAGCCGAGCATCACGTTGGGTCCGCGCACCAGCAGCAACCCCGGCTCTCCCGGAGCACGCGGCGCGAAAGTCTCCGGGTCGACGACCCGCAGCGCGACGCCTGGCAACGCCTGACCGATCGCGTCGCGCTTCGACCCGGCCTGGAACATCCCGGGGGCGCGGAACGGCGCGGTGCCCACGGCGATCACCGGCGCGCACTCCGAGGTGCCGTAGCCCTGCAGCGGCCGGATCCCGAATCGATCTTCGAACGCATCCGCGGTGGCCGGCGGCAGCCGCTCGGCGCCGGTGATCACCAACCGCAGCGAGCCGAACTGGCCGGGTGTGCAGCGGCGCAGGTACACCTGCAGGAACGTCGGTGTGGCGATCAACACGGTGATCCGCTCCTTCTCCACCAGCGTGCCGATGGTCGCCGCGTCGACCGGGTTGGTGTGGCAGACGACCGACAGTCCGTGGTCGAGCGCGAACCACAGCGCCATGTAGCCGAACGAGTGGAACTGCGGCAGCACGCCGAGCAATCGGTCGCGGGGTCCGACCCCGAGCACCTGCGCTGCGGCCTCGGAGTTCGCGTCGATGTTGGCGTGCGACAGCACGACGCCCTTCGGCTCGCCGGTGCTCCCGCTGCTGAAGATCACCGTCACCGGATCGGTGACCTGCGGGGCTCGAATGGCGAACGCTGCGCGCTCCAGCATGCGCACCGGCAAGAGCATCGCGCGCAACCATGCCGCGACTCGCTCACCCACCCCGACGCCACCCAGCACATCCTCGAGCAACACTACGGTCAGCTCCTCCGGCAGCGTGATCCCGGCGCGCTCCAAGAACACCTTCGAAGTCACCACGGTGCGCAGCTCCGCCTGCTGCACCGCGGAGCGCATCGCCGCGACCCCGACGGTGTAGTTGAGGTTGACGCTCACCCGGCCGGACAACGCCGCGGCGACGTTGGTCAGTGCGCACCCGACGGTCGGCGGCAGCAGGATGCCGACCCGCTCCTGGCCCTGCCACGCGGTGCGCAGGCGGCGGGCCAGCAACAGCGCGCCGGCTACCACCTGACCGCAGCGGATCCGTTTGCCACCGCTGTCGGCGATCGCCATGCGGAACGGTCGACGCCGACACACGCGCACCAATGTGTGGTGCAGCGGTGGCCGCCGTTCCTGCCGCAACCGCCACGCCGCCTCTTCGAGCAACTTAACCTGCGCGCGGATCTCGGCGACCGGGGCGCTCGCCGGCAGCGGTGCGCCGAACGACAGGGTGATCGGGCGCGGCAGCGGACCGTTCCAGCTGCGCAGGAATCCGCCACCCTTGCTGCTGAACGGGCTGCCCCACACCTGATCGAGGTGCACCGGAATGACCGGGACGTCGTTGCCCTTCAAGATGCGCGTCAGGCCGCGACGGAACGGCAACATCCGTCCGGTGCGAGTGATCTCGCCCTCGGCGAAGATGCACACGACTTCGCCCTGATGCAGGTACTGCCCGGCCGACTTCATCGCGCGCATCAACTCGCGCGGGCTGCCGGCGGAGATCGGAATCGCACCGATCGCCTTCATCACCGGCCGCAACAGCGCCTTGTGGTAGTAGCCCGAATCGACCAGGAAGCGGATCGGCCGCTCGCAACTCGAGACCAAGAACAACCAGTCGACCAGCGACACGTGGTTGGCGACCAGCAGCGCGCCACCTCGCGCCGGCAGGTGCTCGGCACCGACGACCCGCAGGCGGTACAGGGTCTGGGTGAGCAGCAGCACCGCCATCCGCGCCAACGCTTGGGGCAACAACCAAATCGCCCACACCGTCGCGGCGATGGTCAACAACCCGGCGATGGTCAGGATGGCGGCCGACGAATAGCCACCGACGATCGCCAGGAAGTAGACCGCCAGCGAACCGATCATCACGCCGAAGAACACCGGCACGTTGGCGATCGCGATCACCGCCCCGACCTTGTCCCGCGGCGCGTGCCACTGCAGCAGCGCCTCGAGCGGCACGACCACCAACCCGCTGGCCACCCCCAGCAGGACCATCAGCAACATCGTCCCGGCGAACCCCGGGGTCACCGCGCCGAGCACCGTGGTGCCGACCGCGATTCCGATCGCCCCGAACGGGATCAGCCCGGGCTCGATCCGGTGGTTGGAGATCCGCCCGGCCCACACGCTCCCAACCCCGATGCCCAGCCCGAACGCCGCGAAGGTCAGCCCCGACGACTGCTCGTCGAGCCCAAGGCGAACCCGCGCGTAGGTGAGCACGTCCTGGCCGAGCAGGCTCACCAGCGTCCAGAACACCGTCTGGCCGAGGATCACCAGCCGCAGCGTCCGCCCGCCGCGAATCGCCGCCCACGCGCCGGCGAGCTGCGCTGTAACGGCGGTGTCGCTGGCCGCCGGACGTACCCGCGGCACGGCGAACGCCGCCACCAATCCCACCACCGCGAGCACCACCAGCACACCCATCGCCAGGTATTCGCGGCCGTGGGTGGCGCGCAGCAGCGCACCGCCGCTGGCCGACCCGGCGATGATCGCCAGGAAGGTCCACATCTCCAGCAGGCCGTTGCCCTTCGAGATGGTCGCTTCGTCGCACAGCTCGGGCATGATGCCGTACTTCGCCGGGCTGAAGATCGCACTCTGCAGCCCCATGGCTGCCAGCAGAGCCATCAGCGCCGCCCCACCTTGCGGCTGCACCCATAGCACGGCGGTGCCGGCGGCCATCAGTACGATCTCGAGCGCCTTCATCCACAGCACGATGGTGCGCTTGCTGAAGCGGTCGGCGAGCAGCGCCGACGGCAGCGAGAACAGCATCAGCGGCAGGGTGAACACCACGAACGCGATCGTGGTCTGGGTCTGCTGCGCGCTCTCCTTGGCGGCGGTTCCCTCCACCGCCGCGGCGGCCGCCGTGCCGGCGAGCAGCGCGACCATCAGCTTCATCGCGTTGTCGTTGAACGCGCCGAAGAACTGTGCAGTCAGGAGCCCACCCAGCGGGTGGCGGCGGTCGGTGGCGGAAGCGTGCTCGGTCATGGCCGTGGTCGCGAGTTGTAGCGGCCCGCAGTGGCGGGACAGAGCAGTTTCGGCTGCGCGGCGCTTGTCCGGATGGTAATTGCCGAGCTAGGATCGATAAGTGATGCTTATCGATCGAATCCGGCCCCGCGCATGATCCAGTTGACTCGGCTCGAGGGCTTCTACTGGGTCGCCCGCACCGGCGGCTATGCGCGGGCGGCACGGGCTTTTCCCTATGGCATCACCCAGCCAGCGGTCCACCAGCAGGTGAAGAAGCTGGAAAGCGAACTCGGCACCGCGCTGCTGGAGCGGCTCGGCAAGGACCGGATGGAGCTCACCCCCGCGGGTGCGCACCTGTTTCGGTTCGTCGCGCCGTTCTTCGAAGGCCTTCCGGGGGTGATCCGCAGTCTGACCTCGGGCACCTACAGCGGCCGACTCTGCATCCACGCCGAGCCGCTGCTGCTGCGCCAACTGCTGCCGGCCTGGCTCAAGCGCATCCAGCGCAAGCGTCCGGACGCCCACATCGAGCTGCGCGAACTACTCGAAGTCGACCTGGAGACCCTGCGCAGCGGCGCCACCGACCTGCTGATCGCACACCTGGCCGACGAGCACGGCGCAGACGACATCGCCACGCAGCGCATCGCTTCGCTGCACCCGTTCTTGGTGTTGCCCCGCGACCACCGACTGGCTGGACGCAGCCGGGTGACCCTGGCCGACCTCGCCGGCGAACCGTTCGTCGCCTACCTCGAGGGCTCGATTCCGCACGAGTTGCAGTTGCGCGCCCTGCACCTGCACGGTGTCCAACCGGCGCGGACCATCACCACCAGTTCGACCGAGTCGATCCTCGGGTTCGTCGAGTCCGGCCTCGGGTTCTCGTTGGTGCCCTCGCTGTCGCAGACCGGGCCGCGGGGCCGCGGGTTGGTGGCGCGGCCGATCACCGCCCCGCGGATCGAGTTCCCGGTGGTCGCCGCGTGGCGCAAGGACGCCCCGGAGAATCCCCTGTTGGACTTGGCACTCGGGTGCGCGCCGCGGTAGCCCGGCTATTCATGAGCACCGTCGCGAGATCGTGCAAGGTGGTTGCTGGCAAGGAGGACGGCGGGTTTCTGCCCGGAGGCCGGGTGCTCCCCCGTCGAGGAGCAGGCTCTGACGTTCGACGAGCGAGCAGCGACGTTGCGCGATCGCGGCAGCTCGGTCATGAATCGTCCGGGCGAAGCGATCCGCCGATGCGGCAGTTTTGGTCGCTCGCCACGCTGCGGCCGGCGCGACAATGCCGGAGCCCGAACGCACCCATGTGCCGCTTCATTCTCTACCACGGTCGTCCACTGGCGATCTCCTCGCTCGTCACCGAGCCGGAGAACTCGCTGATCCACCAGAGCTTCCAGGCTGGCGAACGCGAGGAACCACTCAACGGCGACGGGTTCGGCGTCGCGTGGTATCCGACGCCGCCGGTGCGCCCCCCAGGCCTGTTCCGCGCCGTCACACCGGCGTGGAACAACGCGAACCTACAGAGCCTCGCACGCGCGGTGGAGAGCACCTGCATCCTCGCCCACGTGCGCGCCGCGACGCGTGGCCGGGCCGCCAACGAAGCGAACTGCCACCCGTTCGTCGCCGGCCACTGGGCTTTCATGCACAACGGGGACCTGGGTGGCTTCCACCGCCTGCGCCGGCACCTGCTGGCGCAGTTGAGCGAAGCGGCCTTCTCGACCATCGAGGGTCAGACCGACTCCGAGCACCTGTTCGCGCTGTTTCTCGATGAGGTGGGCGGCACCGCGGCCGAAACCGACGCCGCCGGGATAGCTTCCGCGCTGAAACGGGCGATGGCACGCGCACTGGCCCTGTCCGTGCAACACGGCGACGGCGCGCCGTCCTACCTCAACCTCGCCGTCACCGACGGTCGTGCGGCCGTGGTCACACGCTTCACCACCGACGACCGCTACGACGGGGAGAGCCTGTACTGGAACACCGGCCGCCGCTACGTGTGTGAAGGTGGGTTGTGCCGGATGGTCGAGCCGGATCGCGAAGGCGCGTCGGTTCTGATCAGTTCGGAGCGACTGAGCGAGGACCCCGGATGGGAGCCAGTGCGGGCCGGTCACATGGTGCTGGTTCATGCGGACCGCACCGCACATACGCAACGCATCGACCTGCCCTCGCACGACGGCTGATCGCGGCCGCCCGCTCGATCAGCTGCGGACCTCGACCATTTGGATCACTGGGTCGCGTCGCTCGCGGGTGCGCCGCGCCTCGCGGAGCAGCACCGCGCGGTCGATCGCCACCGCGCCGCGGAACACCCGCGTCGAGCCCCGCTTGACCTCCAACGTGCCCGGCAACGACACGTCGCTGCGCCGCAGCAGCACGTGCAGGAGCGGCACGCCGCGGGGCTCGACCGTCACCTTGGTCGAGGTGCCTTGCCGCTCGATCTTCCAGCCGACGGTCGCCACGGCCTTCTGCATGGCCCGGATGGTCTTGCGCCGCTGCTGATCCAAGGAGTCACTGGCGAGCACCGGGATCTGCCGCGGAACCGCGACCCGCTTGGCTTCGACCCGGACGCAACGGAGCAGCGGGGACTCGACCTCGGGCCCGTCGGCGTAGAGCACTCCGCGGGTCGGCCGAGCACCGCGTTCAGCGGCGCGAATCGCCGCGGGGACGTCCGTGTATCCGGCGACCGGCGCGTTGTGGGCCTGCGTCGGGTCGAGGTGCAGGGTGTAGTCGAGCCCGTTCCCCTTGCGCAGAAGCTCCAGTTCGCGCAGGTTCCACACCAGTTCTCGATCGTCTTGCTCACCGCAGTAGGCGAGGACGCGGGTCGACGCGAGATTGCGCAGCAGTCGGAAGTGCACCCGGCGCGGGCCGCCTCCGGTCGGCGCGAGCCCGCGCAGGAACCCCGGACGGTGCAGCGCGGTGTCGTACGAGGCGTGCGCCGCCCAGGAGTAGCCGGACAGCCACAGCCGATCGCCATTGCCCAGGAACGCGGCGGTGCGCGCGACCTTGAGGAAGGCATCGCGCCCCTCGTCGGAGAACTGCGGCGGAGTGAACCCGGCGACGTAGACCAGGATGATCCCGTCGAGCTTCAGCCACAGGGAGGTCGTGCCGCGCGACACGTCGAACAGCACCGGGAGCGGCTTGGCGTCCGGCTTGTGTCCCTCGGGGATGCGCATCGTCGCCACCAGCTGCTGGCCGAAGTGCGGCACGGAGAAGCGCACCTCGCCGGGAGTCATCGCGGGGGGTTTGGTGAGGACCTCGAGCAACGCCGGCGCCGTCGCGTCAGCGCGCTGCAGGAGCGAGGGCAGGGCCGCGGCGGCGACCGCGTCCTCGGTCGTGGCGAGGTAAGACTCGACCGCCTCGCGGAGGGTGGGTTGTTGGGCGAAGGCAGAGGCGCCGCAGATCGCGGCAGCGAGGAGGGTCATCACGGGGACCGTGCGCATGGACCCATCATCGCCGGTCCGCGAGTCCACTCGGGTTTTTCGTGACATCGCGACCGGCATCGAGCCGAGCCGTGGCGGCCCCGACCCGATCGATGGTCGTCAGCGACGGACGCGAGACACGCGGAGGGAGCCTTCGAGACAGCCCGAATCCGATCGAGTCCGGGGCGCACCGGATCGGACCCTCCGCTGGGGGGGGGCAGTCGCGCTCGAACGACCCGGCAGCGAGGGAGAGGTTGCACCACGGACGGCGAGACCGCGGTACGCTGTGCCAGCCCCCACCACCCCCTGTCTTGAAGACACCATGAACCGATACCTCACCTCCTCGCTCGTCGCCGCGTTGTTGCTCGCCAGCGTCCCGGCACAGAGCTACTTCATGCCCTCGGACACGCCGTCGACGGGTACCTGCAACACGATCCCGTTCGGCCAGACCAGCACCATCTACCAGACGCTGGCAGCTCCCTCGGACCTCGGCAACTCGGCGGCGCTGCGCATCTGCGACCTCGCGTTCGCGCCGTGCGCGGGCGGCAACGTCCACTTCGGCACGATCGAGATCACGCTCGCGCAGTCGACCTCGAGCACCCTCTCGACGACCTTCACCGCCAACCTGATGCAGAATGCACAGGTCGTCCTGAAGGCGACCGACTACGACTGGCCGGTCACCGCCAACGTGTGGAACCGCCTCGGATTCGACACCGACTACCAGTACGTGGCGGGCAACTTCCCGTACCTCGTGGTGCAGATCGTCGCCACCGGCATCGTGCGGACCGGCGGCGTGTCGAGCTACCACCGGGATGGCACCCACCAGCGCATGTACTCGAACAACTGGAGCGGCACTCCCCCGGCGACTGGATCGTACGGCGTCGCCGGCCTGAAGTTCGAGCTGCTGGTCGGTTCTGCGGACGTCAGCGCCTACGGCGTCGGCTGCTCCGGATCCGCCGGCATCCCGACCATGAGCGGTCTGGGCGACGGCAAGATCAACGGCAGCTTCGGCGTGTCGGTCGACAACTGCCCGGCCAACGCTCCGGTGCTGCACGTGTTCGGGTTGACCCGCTACGAGCCACGCATCGACCTGGCGATCCTGGGTGCGCCGAGCTGCTACCTCTATCAGCCGATCAGCATCCTGACCGGCGGCGCCGCGTCTCCCACCGGGAACTACTCCTGGCGGACGCCGATCCCGAACGACACCACACTGCTGTGCGCCCGCATCTACACCCAGGTGTCGCCGGCCGACGCAGCCGCCAACACCTGGGGACGGACCACGTCGAACTACGTCCGCCTGCTGGTCGGGCAGTAGCCGCACCAACCCAACGGACGCGCCCTTGACCACAACCAGCTCGCGTTCGGAATCGGAAGGCGCTGCCGTGGGGCAGCGCCTCGCCGCGTACGGCACCCTGCGACCCGGCGAACCCAACCACGCCTGGCTCGCCGGGCTGGCTGGCAGCTGGGAGCCGGGGGTCGTGCACGGTCGGCTCGATCATCGAGACGGCTATCCCGTGCTCACCCCCGACAAGGCGGGCGAGCCGATTTCGGTGATGGTCTTCACCTCCCTGGACCTGCCGGGCCACTGGGACCGACTCGATCGGTTGGAGGGAGCCAACTACCGGCGCGCCCCGGTGCGAGTGACCTACCCAGACGGTAGGTCGGCACTGGCCACCGCGTACGTCGCGCGGTGAGGACCGCTACTTGCCGGGCAGAATGCGACCGTAGTTGCTCGCGGTGAGGCCGGCGGAATTGGCGCCGAAGTCCTGCGGGAAGTACTGCGCGTAGAGCCGGAAGCACACCACGCTGGGCAGGTTCGGCACGGTCGCCGAGAGCGAGTACTTGCCAACCGAGTCGGTCACTCCACCGAGCAGGATCGCGTTGGCCGGAACGTACTCCAAACACCCCGGCGCCCCGATCACCTGCAGATCGACACCGCCGTCGAAGTACGAGGTCGCCAGGGCGAAGTACAGCGGCCGGATGGCCGGCCCGTTGCTCAAGTCGATGGAGAGTGACTGACCGAGCTGTGCGCTGCCGGTGAACGACAGCTCCGGGGTGCCGTTGGTTCCGGCGCAACCGACACCGAATTGGTGCAGGTCACTGACCTGGAACAGGAACTCCACCTTCTGCGCGTGCAGCGAGGTTCCCGTGGCGACCGCCGGCGGTGCGCCGGTGTAGCCGTACGCGTACAGGCGCTGGTTGCCACCGGTGTGGCAACCAGCCGTACCGGTCGTCAGGTGACGTGCCCCGGTGACCGTGACCTGGATCACGACGTTTGCCCCCTGCGCGGCGATGTAGAGGTAGTCCTTCTGCAGTCCCAGGCGGTTCCACGCGCCGGATTCCTGGTGCCAGTCGTAGTTGGTGGCGCTCAGCACGGTCTGGACGTTGGTGACCAGGTTGGCACTGAACGTGTTGCTCAGCGTGGTCGCGCTGGTCTGCGCCATGACCACTTCGATGGTGTCGAAGTGGCGGATGAACTTCGCACCAGTCGTCCCGCACGGGGCGAATGCGAGGTCGCAGATCACCGCGACCGCGGGATTGCCGAGATCGGCCGCCGAGGCGATCTGCTGGTACCGCTGGTTGGCCCAGGTGGTCGACAGCGTCGAGTTGCCGAACGGAATGACGTTGCAGCCTCCGGCGGCCGCATTGTTGTCGGGGACGTAGACGCTCTGCGCGGCCAAGGGTGCGGTGAGCAGGAGAAGCAAGCCGAGCAGCGAGCGCTTGGGCAACTGGAACATGGGGTTGGTCTTTGGGGGAAGGTGGCGGTTCGGAGTTTCCGAGGATAACAGCGCGCTTCCGCTTTGCCGATCGGCGGGCGGAGACTTGCCCACCATCGCGCCGCCGCCTACCCTCCGCGACATCCCCATACGATCCCCGGATCGTCACTCGAACACCCGATATGAAGGCACTCGCGATCGCCGTCCTGTCCCTCGTCGCCCTGTCCAGCTGCGCCGGTGCGCCCGCCGCGAAGACGACCCCCAGCAACTGCGTGTTCCAGCGCGAGGAAGCGGCCACCGTCTACCGCGATTTCGCCGGCGCCAAGGTCGGCTTCTGCTGCAACCAGTGCGCGGCGCGCTGGGATGGCATGACCGACGAGGCAAAGAAGGCCGCCCTGGCGGCCATGAAGAAGTAGGCCTGACCTACGCGCCGTCGTGCCCACCGCCTGCCTGCTGCTCGCTGCCGGGCGCGGCACCCGGATGGGTGACGGCCCGCCGAAGGTGTTTCGCCCGCTGCACGGCGTACCCGTCCTGGTGCGCACGGCGCGGCGACTCCACGAGCTCGGCATCTCGCAGACGGTCCTCGCGATCCACCCGGACGACCGCGCGACGCACCTCGCACCGCTGCAAGATGCGCTGTCCGGCGCCGGCGTCGGTCCGGTGATCGATGGCGGTGCGACCCGGCAGGAGTCCATGGAACGCGCACTGGCACACGTTTCGGCAGCGACGGACGTGGTGCTGATCCACGACGCGGCACGCCCGTTCTTCCCACTCGAAGCAGCCCGCCGCGCGATCGAGGAAGCGCGCGTCCACGGGGCGGCGATCCTCGCGCTGCCGCTGGCTGACACACTCAAGCGGGTCGCCGCCGACCGCCGGGTGATGCACACGGTCGACCGCGCTGGCTTGTGGCTGGCGCAGACTCCCCAGGCAGTCCGGCGCGACGTGTTGCTGCGCGCCCTGGCCGCGAGCGATGGATCGCACACCGACGATTCCGCGCTGGTCGAGCAGCTCGGGCTAGCGGTGGTGGTCGTCCCCGGCAGCCCGCGCAACCTCAAGTTGACCACTCCCGACGACCTCGACCTCGCGGGCTGCATCGCCGAGCTCGAAGACCGCGGCGAACACCCGGGGAGCCGCACGTGATCGAGCGGCTGCGCATCGGCCTCGGGGTGGACACCCACCGCATGGAGCACGGGCGCCGCTGCGTACTCGGCGGGATCGAGTTCGCGTGCACCACCGGGCCGGTGGGACACAGCGACGGCGACGCGGTGCTGCACGCGGTGTGCGACGCGGTGCTCGGCGCCGCGGGGCTGGACGACCTCGGAAGCCAGTTCCGGGACACGGATCCACGCCACGCCGGCCGCGACTCGAGCGAATTCTGCCGCGAGGTACAGCACCAGTTGGCGGCACGCGGCGCGTCCCTGATGTCGCTCGACATCGTGGTGGAAGCGGAGACCCCCAAGATCGGTCCAAAGCGCGCCGCCATGCGCGAGCACATCGCCAACCTGTTCGGCATCACGACCGACCGGGTGAACGTGCGCGGCAAGACCGCCGAGGGCCTGGACGCCATCGGCCGCGGCGAGGCGATTCGCGCCACTGCGGTGGCGCTGCTCGCGGTCTGATCCGAGCCGCCCGCGGGCGACTCGGGTCAGTTTGCTCTGGGAAGCACTGATCGCGGCCCGAGTACCGCGAAAGAAGGCCTTGACCATGGCGGTTCAGGCGTCCGCCCAGACTCGGTACACGGGCCGCCCGCCGTCTCGGCGACGAGGAACAAGGCGAGCCAAGGGGCTGGTCACGTGCTGGAGCGCGGAGCGAGAGGTTCGTGACCGAGCTGCCGTGACCTCCGAACCTGCTCCCAATCGGGGACGCACCCCGTCTCCGGTCGGATCCTGCAGTTCTCCACTCAGCCCAGGTCTTGCAGATCGTACAGTCGCCGGTAGAGCCCGCCCCGTTCGATCAACTCGGTGTGGGTCCCCACCTCGACCAATCGGCCGCCGTCCATCACCAGGATCCGGTCCGCATCGCGAATCGTCGACAGCCGGTGGGCGATCACGATGGATGTGCGGCCGCGCATCAAGTTCTCGATCGCCGCTTGGACGGCCTGCTCGCTCTCCGAGTCGAGCGACGCGGTGGCTTCGTCGAGGAACAGGATCCGCGGATTGCGCACGATCGCCCGCGCGATGGTGATCCGCTGCCGCTGGCCACCGCTCAACCGGCCACCACCCTCACCGACCACCGTCTGGTAGCCGTTCGGCAGGGTCTCGATGAAGTCGTGGATCTGCGCCTGCCGCGCCGCCTCGTACACCTCCTCGGCGGTCGCGTCGCGGCGACCGAACAGGATGTTGTCGAAGACAGTCGTGTTGAACAGGAACGGCTGCTGGCTCACCACCGCGACATGGCGGCGGTAGCTCTGCAGGTCGACCCCGCGCAAGTCGTGGCCGTCGACCAGCACTCGCCCGGAGGTCGGGTCGTGGAACCGCGCCAACAAGTCCATCGCGGTCGACTTGCCCGCTCCGGTGGGGCCGACCAACGCCACCGTTTCGCCGGGCGCGACCCGCAGCGTCAGGTCGTCGAGCACCTTCTCCGAGTCGTATGCGAACGACACGTTCTCCATCGCCAACTCGCCGCGAACTTCACCCAGCAGCAGTCCGCCGCGGCGCGTCGAAGCGTCGGGATCGACGTGCAGGATCGCGTGGATCCCCTCCAGCGCACCGACCGACTCGCTGAGGATGTTGAACGAGCGCACCATCCGCTTGACGTGGTTGTAGGTGGTCGCCAACGGCACCACCACCATGGCGATGGTCGACAACGTGTAGGTCTCGGGGCTGTTGGTCATCCACCAGCCGAGCACGCACAGGAAGATCGCGAACGACGCTTGGTAGGCGCCGAACATGAACCCCTGGGAGAAGCCCTTGGCCTGCAGCAGCCGCTTCTCCCGATGCAGGTAGCGTCGATTGCTGTCGCGGTACTCCTGCAGCCGCTCACCTTCGAGCTGGAACGCCTTCACCGTGCGGATGCCAGTGAGGATCTGGTTCATCGACTCGGTGGAGTCCCCCATCGCCGCCAGGCTCTTGCTCGACGATCGATGCACTCGCTTGCCAGTGCGGAGCATCGGCCAAGCCATCAGCGGAACCGCGGGCAACATCCACCACGCGACCTCCGGGACGAACGCCAGCAGCAGCAAGAAGTTGAACAGGATGCTCAGCGGATCCACCACCACGTGGTCGCAGGCCAGCGTGAACGACCGGGTCAGCACCGCGGTGTCGTTGGTGATGTTGGAGATGAGTTCACCCATGCGCCGCCGCGAGAAGAACCGCAGCGGCAAGCACAGGATGTGGTCGACCACTTCGTTGCGCAGGTCGACCACGATCTTGGTCGCCAGGTAGCGCGACATCACCGTCATCCCGTAGATCGACAACCCGCCGACGAGGGCCAGCACCACCGTCGCTGCCGCGATCCCGAGAAACGACACCATCCGGCCTTCGAAGCCCAACCCGAGCAGGTCGTTGACTGCGTGGGCGAACCGGTAGAACGCCGCGTGGAAGCCCTCGTCGAGTGCCTTCGACCACCGGTCGAACAGCCCAGGCTCGGGTGCGGGCACCCCCTCGACCAACCGCTTCCACCAGCCGGCGACGCGTGCCGCGCCGTGGTCGATCGACTTGCCGACGCGCTCGAACCACCCTTCGCGCTGCGCGCCGAGCGCGTCCATCAGCACCTTGACCATCGCCAACGGCGCCTTGGTACAGAACGCCTCGACGAAGCCCAGCACCAGCACCGCAGCCACCAGCACGCGGTTGTGCACGATGCCGCGCCAGATCCGCTGGAACAGCGCGCGGAAGCTCGCCTCGGCGCGGACCGGTGGCTCCGCCGGTCCGTTGCGGCGCACCGACGGCTGCGGATCGGAGCTGGACCCGGGTGCCCGTGGGTCGGAGTCGGTCACGCGCACATCGTGCCGTCCCAGCCGGGCGCGCTCCAGGTCCGTTTTGCTCCCTCGTCGGGAGCCGCGGGTCGGCGGGTGGCCGACCCTGCGTGTCCCCGCACTACTGCAGCTTGGTGCGCGACATCACTTCCTTCGACCATTCGAGGAAGCGATGGGTCAGGTAGTCCTGCTTGACCAGCTCGCGGGTGCGCGGGTCGCTGACGTTCGCGGCCTGCTTGGCCGGCGCGCGCGAGTTGACCCGCACGATGTACCACGCGTCTGGCCCCTTGACCGGCCCGACCGCCTTGCCCACCTCGGCATCGTAGAACAGGAAGTAGCCGAGCGAGAAACCCTGCAGGAGGTCCGAGTACTCGCTCTCGCGCAAGGAGCGGCGCAGCTCGTTGAACGACTTGTTGCCGATCCGGCCCCGCTCCTTGTCGTTGGTGTAGAACTCGCCGAACGCGTCGAGCGCCTGGTCGAAGGTCTTCTCCTTGCTCTCGATCTTCTGCATGCAGGCGACCGCGCGCTTGTGCGCCTCGTCCATGCCGTTGGGCACCCATGCGCCGCTACGGACGTCCTTGCCGAGGAACTGGATCACGTCGACGTTGACCGAGCCGTCCGCGAAGAACCGCTTGTGCTTGTTGGCGTGCGCCTGGAGGTTGTCGTTGTTGATCTCCTTGGCGATCATGTTCTCGTAGCTCTTCATCAGGCGCCAACGGGAGCGGAACGCTTCCAGAGTCGGGTAGCCCTTGAAGGCCCGCGCGATCATCTCGGTGTTGAAGATCGTGTTGTCGAACTCCTTGCGGTACTCGGCAAACGCCTTGGAGAACGCCTCGGCACCCAGGTAGGCGCCGCTCTTGGTCAGCTCCTGGGTGAGCGCTTCGCGCAACACGATCTCGCTGATCGCCGTCTCCATGTCCTGGATGAACAGCCCCTCCTTGATCTGCTCGAACGCTTCGGTGGTCGACCACTGCCGGCCGTTGACGTCCAGCGCCACGCCCGGCGGCAGGCCGTCGGCCGGGAACTTGATGTCGGTCCACTTCTTGAGCTGACCGATGAGCATCTTGCGGATCATCTCGGCCCAGAACTTCGGCATCTCGCGCGGCTTGCCGTCCTTGTCGCGGCCGTTCTTCTTCAGACCGTCCCAGAACTTGTCGCCATCGCTGTTGTTCGCCCCCGCCTTGACGGCCTCCGCGGTGATCTGCGGCCACTGGTCGGGCGGACCGGGCATGAACACCTTGTCGAACAGCATGGTGACCCGGCGCTGGTGCACGTAGCGGTTCTTGGCGATCCCGGTCTGCGAGCGGACCACCGTCCAGAAATCGATCCCGGGGTACTTGACCGCGAACTCGCGCAACTGGTCCTTGAGTTCCTTCTCGATCTCGCCGTCGTCGATCTTGAAGTCCTCGGGCTTCTTGCCCTCCTCCTTGATCAGACGGTCCTTCCACTCCTGGACGATGAACTCCAGGATCTTGAGCTCGATCAGGTTCTGGCCGGCCAGGAACACGGTCTCTCGCTTGAGATCCTGCGGCGACAAGGTCTTGTCGTTGACCTGGATCGAGTGGAGCAGACCGTCGATGATCTGCTGCCGTTCCGCCTGGGCCTCGTCGATCTGCTGCAGCAGCCGCTTCTGCTCCTGCTGCTTGGCTTCGGGGACCTGAGCCGGCAGCAGGCTGCCGAGCGAAACCAGGAAGAGGGACAGGGTACTACGTGGTGACATGTCAGGTGCCTGGCAGTGCTGCGGCAGGGCGGGCCCGATGGCGGGCATGGTCTGGGAGGGCGCGAAAGCTTAGCCGCTAGTCCGGGCAAGGACACGGCACGCTATCCGCTTTCGGTGGGCAAACGACCCCGGGCGATGCGGAACTCCCCAAAAGCCTGCCCGACGTACCACCCGCGCCCAACGGTCCACCCCACGGGTCGTCGGGGCGCGCCAGCACCACTCGGGCGGTCGTCGCCGGGCAGCGCCGTGGCTCGGCCCGACCGATGCCCGATCCGGCGGTCGGGCGGCGGCGGCTCCGGGTTAGGATGACCGGCGAATGCACTACGACCCGCGCACGATCGCCTTCCTCGCCGAGGTGCTGTTCCCCCCCATCCAGCTCCCGGCCGACGCCGTGCAGGGCATCCACAACACGTTGTTCCGACAGCGCGAACTCGCGTACCAGAGCTTCCAGATCGCGCCCGATGGAATCCACCTGACCAACCTGCCGGACAGCCCGGGCTCGGTGTCCTCGGTGACGTTCATGCCCGACCGCATCGTGGTCCGGGAGGAACTGCGCGCGACCACCCTCGAGGACTTCGCCACCCGATTGGTCAACGTGACCAAGATCGGCCTCGAACAGTTGAAGATCCCGTTCAGCGCCGGGCAGCAGATCGTGATCCGCAGCTTGGTCACACCGCGGCACGTCACCGACAGCCGCGAGTTCCTGGCCCGGCGAATGATCTCGGCCGACGAGACGCCTTGGAGCCACTTCGGGCGGCCGTTCCAGAGCGCCGGGATCAGCCTCATGTTCCCGCAGCACGGCGAGAACACCGAGGTCTACAGCGTGCGGGTCGAGACCTGGAACCAGGATCCGCGCTCCCTCTGGATCGAGAACGTCGGCACCTTCACCCAACCGATCCAGCGCGCCAACACGCCGGAACTGGCCACCAACCTGACGCGCACCTACCGGTTCGTGACCGGCCCGGTATGCAGTTTCCTGCACGAGTTCGACCACGCGTGAGCGGCCGCTGGGTGCGCCGCTGCGCGCTGGCGCTGGCCCTCGCGCTGCCGGGCTGCGGTTGCCGGCACGACCCGGCGCCGCCCGCGCCTCTGCGACTGCCCGACGGCGCCGCGCTGGTGCTCGACGGAGTAGTCATCCAGCGGGCCGAGGTCGACGCGTTCCTGCCGTTCCTGCGCCGCTTGGATCCGACCATGGGGCGCAACAAGTGCATTCGCCTGGTGCTGGGGGAACACCTGATTCCGCTCGCCTTTGCCCGCCGCGAGTTCGCCGCCCTGCGGACCGAGCAGCGAACGCGCGCCGAAGCACTGGCCAAGGTGCTCGGCAGCGGTGGCTACGACGACGCGGTACAGCGCACCAAGCGCCACGACGGCGCGGAGGTACAGACCGGCGTGATCCGGCAGGCGCTGCCCCTACCGGAACAGGAGTGGCTGTTCGCGGAGGAACACGTGGGACGGGTGAGTCCGGTGCTGGAGACGCCACAGGGCTTCAGCCTGGTGGCTGCGGCGGATCGCAAGAGCGGGATCACCAGCGCCTACGACCGGGTGGACGCGTTGCTGGTGCGGTTCTTCACCCACAAGGCGAAACCGTACGACGCCTGGTTGCGCGCCCTGCGCCAGCGGCTAGGGAGTCTTGCACAAACCGCCAAGCTGGTTCACCCTGACTACCGAGACGCTCTACCCCCTTGGCTGACCCCATGAAGCGCACACTTGCTCGGCTTCCCGCGATGGTCGCGGTCGCCCTCGGCCTGCTCGCCACGACATCGCTCGGGTCCGCCCAGGCCCAGGGCACCACCAGCAAACCCTCGACCGGCACCCGCAAGGGCGACGCCAAGCCACAGCCACCCAAGTGGCCCGAACTGACGCGCCAGCAGAAGGACACGGGCGAGAAGTGGCTGGCGCTGTTGATCAGCCCCAAGGAAGAGATCGTCGCCAAGGCCAAGGACCAGCTCGAAGCCGTCGGACTCGGGTTCGGCGACCGACTGCTGCGCAGCGTCAAGGACTCGAAGTACAACAACGTCAACGGGCACCTGTTCGAAGTACTCGACCGGATCGTCAAGCCGGAGCACGCGGCGCTGCTGGGATTGCACGCCAAGCACAAGTCGATCGCCGCGCGCCGCTACGTGCTCAAGCGCCTGTTCGTGTTCGGACGCCCGGACTCGGCGGGCGTGTTCCGCACCGCGCGCAAGGACAAGGACATCGAGGTCGCCTACTACGCAGCGCTCGGACTGGTCAAGACGACGCGCGACCTCGAAGCACTGGAAGCAGTGTTCCAACGCTGCTCCAAGGACGGGATGTGGGAGGAACTCGGTGACGAGGTGACCCGCAACTTGCGGCAGACCCGCAGCGACGTCTACCTGCCGTGGATCCGCAAGCACCTGGCGAAGGACGACACCATCGCGCAGGCGACCACCCTGCGGTTCATGCGCGCGATCGCACCGGCCCAGGCCAAGACCATGGTGCGGCCGTTCCTCGACTCGCAGCACAACATCCTCAAGAAGGAGGCCATCAACACGCTGCGCGTCATCGTCGACGGCAAGGACCCGCTGCCGCCGGAGAAGATCACCGTGTTCATGGTCATCAGCATGGCGAAGGAATGGAAGAAGCGCATCTGATGGCGAACCGTCGCTCCGCTCTGGCAATCGCGTTCGTCGCGGCCGCATTCCTCGCCCCCGCGGCGGCGCAGAAGGTCAAGATCCCCAAGTACAAGCTCGATCCGTACACCAAGAACAAGCCCGAGAACCTGAAGAAGGCCGGCTACGTCTCGTTCGGGCCGTTCCCGTTCGGCGAGCACGGGTCGCAGATCATCAGCTCGGAGCGCATCGAGCAGCACCTGTTGTACGCCCAGATCATCTGGGTGGAAACCGCCCACTTCCGCATCGCCTGCACGCTGCAGCCCTGGCAGGTGCCCAACGACCTCGAGACGCGGCGCAAGATCCAAGCCGAACTCGAGCGGCTGCGCGAGAAGCTGGGGCCGAAGGTCAACCCGAAGACCCGCATCCTCGACCGGTGGCTGCGGCTGCACCTGACCGCGCAGCGCATGGAGGATCTCTACGCCGACTTACAGAGTTGGCTGATCGTCAAGGACGAGGACTTCCCGATCGACGCGGCCCACAAGAAGTACGGCGAGCTCTACATGGGCGAGGGCCGCTATCTCGGCATGGCCGAGAAGTACCTCGTCATGGTGATGGACAAGGGCAACACCTACTTCGACTACCTGAAGAACTTCACCGGCCGACAATCGAAGTTCGGACAGCGCTGGCACTACATGAAGCAGGGCTCGCTGTACTACGGGATCGGCAGCGACATGGGGAAAGGCTCGCTGAAGCACGACACTGCGCTGCACAACGACCTGATCTTCAACGTCACGATCAACATGATCGACGGCTTCCGCCACTACAGCTACGACCTGCCGGTGTGGATTCGCGAGGGCCTCGGCCACTGGTTCGAGCGGAAGAACAGCCCCAAGTGGAACACCTTCGACCAGGACGAAGCGGCGCCGATGGACCCGCCGTCGAAGTGGCGTTGGAAGCCGTACGTCCGCCAACTGCTGATGGGCAAGAAGTGGTCGAAATTCTCCGACGTGATCAAGTGGCGCCACTACGGCGAGATCAACTTCAACGACCACGTGATGCTGTGGGCGCGCATCGACTTCCTGCTGAGCTTCGGCAAGGAGAAGTTCCGCAAGTTCATGTTCGAGATCAAAGGCCGGTTCGACCACAAGACCGGTCGCTCGGACCACCACGACATCGTGGGCGTGGTGCGCGAAGCGATGCGCAAGACGTACGGACTGAACCCGCTCAACTTCGACGAGAAGTTCAAGGAGTGGGCGATCGCGAACTACCCGCTGCAGTGAGCAGCGAGGCCCGCATGGCCGCCGAGGTCGCACTCTGGCCGGGCCGGCGCGTCCGGTGTTGCGTCCTCGTATTGGCGTGCGCGCTCGGCGGTGTGTTGTCGGCCCAGTCCGCGGCGCCGAGCCCACCATCCTCGGCGTCCCTGTTGGCGCCACTGCGCTGGCGATGCATCGGACCGGCGAACATGATGGGACGCATCGCCGCGATCGACGCGCTGGGCTCGGACTACCGCGTCGTGGTGGTCGGCAGCGCGTCGGGCGGGGTGTTCGTGTCCGACAACGCGGGGGTGACCTGGCGCGCGGTGTTCGACCGCTACGGCTCCGGGTCGATCGGGGCGGTGGCGCTCGACCAGCAGAACCCGGACGTGCTGTGGGTCGGCACCGGCGAGGCCGCCAACCGCAACAGCAGCGGCTGGGGTGACGGGGTCTACCGCTCGACCGACGGCGGCAAGTCGTTCGTCCACTGCGGTCTGGCCGACACCCACCACATCGCCGCGATCGCACTGCACCCGACCGACAAGGACACCGCCTGGGTGGCGGCGCTCGGGCACCTGTGGGGCTACTCCGGATCGCGCGGGCTCTACAAGACGACCGACGGCGGCAAGACCTTCGCCAAGCTGACCCACGGCTTGCCCGACGATGGCAAGACCGGCTGCACCGAAGTAGTCGTGCACCCGCGCGATCCGAACACGCTGTACTGCGGGATGTACCACCGCCTGCGCGGGCCGGCGTCGATGCACAGCGGCGGCGCCGCGGGCGGGGTGTTCCAGTCGAAGGACGGCGGCGCGACGTGGCACAAGCTCACCGTCGGCCTGCCGGTCGGCGCGACCGGCATGATCGACATCGCCATCCACCACGCCAACCCGGACATCGTGGTGGCCAACATCGAGGCCGACGAGAAGCTGCCGGCCGACCTGTCGGTACCCGGCCCGGGGGTCTATCGGTCGGACGATGGCGGTGCGACCTGGCGCTACCTGCTGCGCCACAACACGCGACCCTACTACCACGGGCAGATCGCCATCGATCCGCTCGATCCCAAGCGCATCTACGTGGTCTCGCGGGACTTTCGCGTGACCACCGACGGCGGCAAGACGTGGCGGGCGAAGTGGTGGGGCGGCGGCGGGGACGACCACGACATGTGGATCTCGCCGCAAGACCCGCGCGTGTTCTACAACGCCACCGACCAGGGCGCCTACCTGACGGTCGACGACGGGCGGACCCTGACCGCATTCGACAACATGGCGATCGGCCAGTACTACGCGATCGGCGTCGACATGCGGGATCCCTACCACGTGGTGGGCGGGCTGCAGGACAACGGGATCTGGAGCGGGCCGAGCCGAACCCGCGAGCCGCGCGGCATCCTCAACATGCACAACACATGGCTCGGCGAAGGCGACGGGTTCCACTCGCTGGTGGACCCGACCGACTGGCGCACCGCGTACTTCGTCAACCATGTCGGTTTCGCCGCCCGCCTCGACGTGGTCACGCGACGCCACACGTTCATCACCCCGACGCCCGAGACCGTGGTGAACTTCAGTGCGTGGTTCGATCCCGCGCGCAAGGACCCACCGATCCGCTACACCATCGCGCCGGGCGAGCACTGGTTCTTCGGCCGCAACCCGCAGCGCCCGAAGCTGCCGCCGCAGTTCCGGTTCAACTGGAGCAGCCCGTTGGTGATGTCGCCGAGCAACCCGCGTCGACTGTACTTCGGCGGCAACCACCTGTTCCGCTCGGTCGACCGCGGCGACACCTGGCGGATCGTCAGCCCCGACCTCACCACGGACGACCCGGCGCTGCGCAACCCCTCGGACCAAGGCGGGCTGACCCGCGACGTGACCGGCGGCGAGAACCACTGCACCATCGTCACCATCGCCGAATCACCACTCGACCCGGCACTGGTGTGGGTCGGCACCGACGACGGCAATGTGCAGGTGACGCGCGACGGCGGCGCGTCGTGGCGCAACGTCCGCCCGCAGCTGCGCGGTGTACCGGACAAGACCTGGGTGAGCCGGGTCTGCCCGTCACACCACGATCGGGGCACCTGCGTGGTGTCGTTCGACAACCACCGGCGCGACGACATGCGTCCGTACCTCGCGGTGACCGAGGACTACGGCAAGAGTTGGCAGCTGGTCGGCGGCGGTCTGCCGGAAAACGGCAGCGTCTACGTGGTGCGCGAGGACCCGATCAACCGCGACCTGTGGTTCGTCGGAACCGAGTTCGGTGCCTTCGCCAGCCTGGACCGCGGCCACTCGTTCACCCGCTTGGCGCAGGGTCTGCCGACCGTCGCGGTGCACGACCTGGTGATCCACCCGCGCGACGGCGACTTGGTGGCCGGCACCCACGGGCGCAGCATCTGGATCCTCGACGACATCACCGCCTTGCAGCAGCTCGCGCCGCGGCTGCGGCAGGCCCCCCTGCACCTGTTCCGCAGCCGGACCGCCACGCTGTGGCGGCGCGTGCCGTTGGGGCGCAAGCAGCCGAACTCCCTGTTCCACGGCGAGAATCCGCCGAGCGGGGCGCTGATCCACTTCCTGCTCGGTGGCACCAGCGCGAAACGAGTCACGGTCACCGTCGAAGATGCCGCCGGCACTCACGCCTGGTCCACCGCGGTCGAGGCGCAGCCCGGGATCACGCGGATCGAGTGGCCCTTGCGATTCCCGTCGAGCGATCCCGAACGCGCGGCACAGCGGGAGCTCCTCGCTTGGGTGGTGACCGAATTGCGGGCACGGGTCGGCGACGGCGCGCCGCAGCGCGACCTCGCCGACCTCGCCGCACGCCTCGGCGAGCGAGCCGGCGATCAGGCGCTGAACGAGATCCGTGGCGCGCTGGTCGCGCGCTACGCGCCGTACGCATCGCGGCGCGGGTTCTTCGGCCGCCCGATCGGCCCTCGCGCGGCGGCAGCCGGAACCTACCGGGTCACGGTGGTCGCCGGCGACCAGCGGTGCGTGGGCGAACTGCAGGTGCGCGACGACCCGCTCCGATAGCCCCCAGGACCGGGACTTCCGACCAACGTGCGGGGGCGCCTACCGTGCACGGGAACTGGGTCCCCGAGCGATCCGATGCTGTCACGGACGCCGCGATTCGGTAGGGTTTCACGATCCGGGCTGTTGGATGACCTAGCTGCCGCGCTCGACGTCGCTGCCGGCTCCGTGGGACTTCAGGACCTGCACGCGGATGGGGAAGCCCCACCGATTCCGGCAGAACCTGTCGTCCACACCGCGCGCTGACCTCGCGCCGTCTCGCGGCACGGCTCATGCACACGTCCGTGCCGAGCTCTACCGTCTCCGCTCCGCGAGGAATCTTTTGAACCGAATCGCTGCCGTCCTGTTCGCCGGCGTCGCACTGTTCGCCTCCGTCGGCTGCACCCAACTCGACTTCGACCGCCTCGAGCGCCACGCCCTGCAATGCGACGGCGAGGGGGTCGTGGTCGATCCGAGAACCGACACCGAACTCACCGGCGAGCGACTCGAAGCGCGCATCGCCGCAATCCTGAGCGCCGCCGAGACCGCGTGCGCGTCGCACCGCCTTCCTGAGCAGCCACGCAAGCTGCTGATCCACGTCCACGGGGGACTCAACGGCCGAACCGTTTCGCTGAAGACCGCACAGCGGATCGTCGCGGAGATGGACCACGAGACCCCCGGGAACTGGCACTACCCGGTGTTCTTCACCTGGGACTCGGGACCGATCTCGACCTGGTGGGAGCACCTCACCCTGCTGCGCCACGGCCGACACGCGCCGGCTTTCGGGCCGATCACCGCACCGATCTACCTGTCGACCGATCTGGCGGTGGGCGCGGCCCGGACCCCGCGCAGTTGGTTGTTCCAGCTCGGCAGTGATGCTGCGCTGGCCTACCGCGTCGCCACCAAGACGAGCATCCTCCCCTCGTGGCGCAACGCCGAGGCGGCGATCGCTCTGCTACCCGCCGCCGTGCCGTTGCCGGCGCCGGCCGATCGTCAGTTCGTCAATGCCGCGTGCGGGGAGTACCACCGCCGCGCGTGGCGGCACGGGGTCCGGTTCGTGTGGTACTTCGCCACCCTTCCGGTCAGTCTGGCCACCTCGGCAGTGGTCGTGCTGGGAATGGGCCAGGGCGCATGGGACGGCATGCTGCACCGCGCCAGCAACCTGTTCTACCGCTACGACGAGTTCGACCTACGCACCGTCCGCGGTGACCGGGACACGCGGCGCGCCGCACTGCGCAGCCGGCCCACCGGACCGTTCGCGGTGTTCCTGCGGCAACTTGCCAAGCACATCCGCGAACGCCACGATGCCGGGGAGTACTACGAGGTCACTTTGGTCGGCCACAGCATGGGGGCGATCATCCTGAACGACGCGCTGTCGCTGATGGCCGACAGCGACGAGGAACTCGGCGACCTGCCGATCAAGGACATCGTCTACATGGCGCCGGCCTGCTCGATCGAGGAAGGCGCGCGATCGCTGGTCCCCTACCTGGAGCGCAACCCGAACGCGTCGTTCCACCTGCTGACGCTGCACCCGCTGGCCGAAGTCGACGAACTCAACGCGTACGGCGCGGTGCCGCGCGGCAGCCTGCTGGAGTGGATCGACAACTTCTACACCAGTCCGACCAGCCCGACCGATCGCCGGTTCGGCAAGTGGACCAACATCATGCAGGCGCTGCACCTGTTCCGTACCGTTGCCCACCGCGTCACGGTGAAGGGGTTCGGCGTGAAGTACGACTCGGTGCCGCAGATGCACGGCGACTTCAACCTGTGCCCGTTCTGGCGCCCCGAGTTCCGCGACCCGACCGGCCCGATGCACTACCCGCCCGACTGGGCGCAAAAGCCCCCGCGGTGAGCCGCTTTGCGCGACATCCCTATCGGTAGTGGTCAGTCGCCCGAGGTGGGCCGTGACGCGGCAGCACCGCAACCGGCGCGGGGAGTTGTAGCGCAGTAGCCCTCGGCCGAGGAGCTGCACGGGTTAGGCTTGCGCCGATGCATCGCGCGAGCAAACCCGTCGCCGAGGACCGGCTGGAGGCCGACCGGGACTTCCACTGGCGGGGCGGGGACGTATCGCGCATCGAGGGGCTCAGCGACGGGGTGTTCGCGTTGGCGATCGCCCTGCTGGCGATCCAGCAGGCCGTGCCGTCGCGGTACGAACGGCTGTTGGAACTGCTGCGCGAGCTGCCGGCGTTCGCCCTGTGCTTCGCGTTCCTCGCGTGGTGCTGGTTCCAGCACTTCCGCTTCTTCCGCCGCTACGGGGCGCAGGACGCGTGGACCTTCGTGCTCAACGCGGCGCTGCTCGCTGCGGTGCTCGCGTTCGTCTACCCGCTGCGATTCTTCAGCAGCATGTTGGTCACCGGGCCGCTGTTCTACGGCGGGGTGGGACGGGGCCCGGACGGCTCGATGGGCGGTTCACCCGCGCTGATGACGTTCTACACGGCCGCGTTCGTCGCCATCTTCGGGCTGTTCTTCCTGCTCAACCGCCACGCGTGGAGCCACCGCGCCCGCTATGAACTCGACGAGGTCGAGACCGAGTTGGCACGCGCCGAGATGCGCATGCACCTGATCAGCGTGGGCATTGGCGCGCTGGCGCTCGGCCTGTCGCTCGCGGGGCGCACCGCGCTGGCCGGCTACACATTCTTCCTGCTCGGGCCGGCACACGGGCTGCACGGGAGCGCGACCTACCGACGGGTAGGCCGGCTCAAGCAGACCGTCGCAGAATGAAAGACGGAGTAGCGGACGCTACTTGTTCAGCACCAGCCGCAGTCCATTGGACAGCGTGAAGGTCAGCGGGGCCGCCTTGGTGTTCGGGTCGTCGATGGCGTACTGGCAAGTCACCGCGACGCCGTCCAGCGCGCTGTTGTTCGGGATCAGCACCGGGAACCCACCCGTGCCGGAGCTGCTGGTCGTGCTACCGACGAGAATCGACAGCTGTGGATAGATCTCGCAGCCGCCGAACACCGGCAGGTCCAGGCACTGCAGCCCCAACACCAAGAACGACGCCGCGTTGGCGCGCGCCTGGCTGAGGTTGAGCAGCAGCGGTGCGGTGGCGCCGATCTGGGTGCTTCCGGTGGCGCTCAGCTTCGGCGTGAGTTGGTTGGTCCCCTCGCATCCGGCACCGAACTCCACCGGCTGGTAGAGTGGCTGGAACACGAAGCGCAGCTTGATGCCACCGGAGCCGAGCACGGTTCCGCCGGTCGACGCCGGCGTGTAGGCGAGATCGTACATCCGCGACACGCCGGTGCCGATCGCGCTGCGGCAGTACTGGCCCGCGACCTGCGACTGCGACGTGATGTCCACCACCAGCGAACGGCCCGGGGTGTAGACGAACGGGTGGCACAGATCGATCTCCACCCAGACGTTGGCCAGCGAGGTGTTGGTCCCACCGCCTTGCAACGTCCGACCCGACCAGTCGAACTGGATGTCCTGGTTGGGCAGGTTGGTGGTGAACGACGTGGTCAACGCGGTGACCGTGGTCGTGCCCGCGCGACCGACGAACGCGGTGTACGGGTACTGCCCGGCGATCTGCACGCCGACCTTCGTGCACAGCATCGGAATCGTCGGCAGCGAAGCGAAGGTCGACGGACAGAAGATCTGCACGCGACACACATTGCCGTTGGTCGGCGTGTAGAGCGGGTACTGACCCGCGGGACTGGCGAGGGTCGAATCGGGGTAATCGACGGTAGTCTGGGCGACGAGCGCCGAGCCGAGCACGAACAGACTGAGGATCGGGGAGAAACGCATGGCTTTGGACAAGTGAGGAAGCGAGGGATCGCATCCCATGCTAGTGGGGTGTGTCCGAAGTTGGTCACATAAGTCGCCGGCCCTACGGCCCGCTCGCGGCGTCGCAGCTCCTCAGCTTGTCCACCAACAAGCCGTGTCGTCGCAGCTCCTTGCGAGCGAACCGCATGACTCGACGACTTATGCAACGAACTTCGGACACACCCCACTAGCCATCGCTCGACGGACACCGCCAGCCATGATTCGACCGTCGGGCCCAGGTTCCCGGGGGCGCGGTCCGTGGAAATTGCGGCGGCATCGGCCGCCCCACACCGTCGGCGCAGCCCCGACCGGACGTTCAGTACTGCGAGATGCTCAGCGTCCCCGGCAGGCTCTCGGCACGGACCGGCGTGCCGAAGATCTTCTCGGTGCGCGCATCCATGGTCCACATCTCGGGTAGCGGCTGCCCGGTGCCCTCGCCAACCGTGAAGCAAATGGTCGAGCCGTCCGGCGTGACATCGATCCCGAGAGGTCCGGACGCCGACGCGCTGTAGATCGCCGGCCCGATGCTGATCACGCTGCGAATCGTGAACTGCCCGCTGCTACGGTTGTCGACGTCGATCCGCAGGATCTCGCCACGATTGACCGCGGTCACCTGCGGGATGTAGAGGTTGCGACCCGAACGGTCGACCGCGCATTCCTGCGCTGCGTAGCCATTGGTGGCGATCGACTGCACCTCGGTGTCGGTCGCGGTGCGAATCACACTGAGCAGTCCACCGTTTGCGTAGCCAGTGGTGTACGGCGTGCCCGGCTGCACCCCCCACTCCAACGCGTACACGAAGTTGCCGTCCGGTGACGCTTCGATGTCCATCCGCGTGACCAACCCGAAGAACGACCCGCCGGTCTTCACCGGGATCGCGCGGTGCGGTGTGCTGGCCTGCAGCAGATCGATCACCCCCACCGTGGTGGCCGCCGGGTAGGTCGCCTGTTCACCGTACGCGATGTACAGCTTGGTCTCGGCGAGCCCGAGCGCCAACGCCATCGGTCCGGTGAAGATCGAGCCGGAGTTGCCGGTGATCGGCACCGGGATCACCTTGATCTCCTGGTGGAAGGTGCTGCTGGTCGGATCGGTGTCGATCACCGACACGCCGTTGTGGATCGGGACGTAGAGTCGCAACCCGGACTTGGTCGCGGCGCACTTGTAGCGCACCCCACCGCTGAGGGCGATGTAGGCACGAGGCACGATCGTCGGACCCGTGAGATCGTAGGCGACCACACGATTGCGCACGGAACCCGGCTCGGTGACGTACGCCCACTTGCGGTCGTAGCCGAAGGTGATCGTGCCGAGTTCGCTGTTGGTGAGCTTCTGCGTCTCCGTGCGGTTCGGCAGGTCGAACACCTGGATCGAGTTGCTGCTCTGGCGCGAGTTGCCGACCATGACGAACGGGTTGAACAGATCGATCCGAGTCGCATCGGTGAAGTAGGCCGTCCCGTTGCTGTCGAGCACGGCGCCCTGCAGGTAGAGCGTGGCGCCGGCCGCGGACTGCGGGATCGTCCCGACCGGAGTGATCGCTCCGGTGGTGAGCAGGAAGCCGCGCGACGGATCGGCGATCAACGTGCCGGCGAAGCCGGGCAACGAGATCGACGTCGTGCCGAAGCTGACCAGCACGAAGTGGCGCTGCGCTGTCGTCGGCACGTCGCGGAAAGCCAGCTGCGACTGGGTGCCGGGGATCCAACTGTCCAGATCCAGCTTGATGAACTCGCCGTTGGGGGCCTTGGCTCCGCCACCGAGATTCTGGGCGGGGAGTGCGAGGGACAGCGTCGCGGTGAAGAGCACCGCGAACGCCGACGTGCGGGGACCGGGGGTATGCATGAGCGCGCTCGGGTCGAACTGGGATCGGGGCGGCACCACGTTACCCGCGCACCACGACCCGCGCGCGGAGGCCGACGACACCGGGCAGCCGGAGCCGGGTGCAGCCCCGTCGCGCAGGAGCCGGCGCTCGACCAGCGAGCCGACCGACTCGTTCCTGCAATCAGGCGGGGTCCCAGAGGATGAAGCGGTACAGCGGCAACAAGGCAGCCATCGAGGTCACCGCCCAGTCCGCCGCCGCCTCCCCCATCCCGAGGACGTCCTCTCGCGGCAGTTCACGCACCAGATGCAGCCAGTGGTTGCCGGGCGTGTACGCCGCGAAGTACTCGCGCATCGCCTGGTCGGTCGCCGTTCCGGCCCAATAGACCTGCCGCCAATCGTGCATCCGCATCCCGAAGCCGGCCGGGAGCCCGCGCAGCATGCGCACCCACTCGTCCATGTGGCCGCGTTCACCGACCTGCTTCTTCAGATTCTCGCCGTCCCACCACGCCTGTGGGTGGATGCGCAGCGCCACCTGCAGCACCTCCGCGTCGATCGACAACTCGATGATCGTCTGGATGTAGTGCGTGTTCGCGTCCTGCCCCAGCGCCTCGCCGAAGAAGCTCTTCAGCTTGGTGCGCTCGCGTTTGGACCGGCACAGGTAGGCCCGCTGTTCGCTGACCCGGAAGTTGTTGAACGAGTACGGGTGATGTAGCCCTGCCGCACTGTCGGTGTCGTAGCCGAGTTCCTTCGCGGTGGCCTTGGCGGTATCGGCGATCGCCTTCAGCTTGCGGCGCACGGACAGGCGCAGCGCGTTGAACTCGTCGTCGTCCTGGCGGTGCTTCTCGTAGGCGAGGAAGTCGCGTTCCAAGAACACTGGGTGCGGCATGGGTCGGATTGGTGGGGTGCGGGCGGTACGGGCGGAGAGCATTACCCGGTGACCGGAGCCGCGCAACGCCGCGGCCCCGCCAGTGAAACCGCCACCCTTCGGTCTTCGCTGTTTCCGTAGTCGGACCGACCCCGTATCTTCGCCCGGCAACGCAGCAGTCGTGCCCCAGCTCGTGAACAAGTTCCCGGCCCTCGTTTCGCTTGCCGCCATGGTGTGCACGGCCGCGTGCCAGTCGTGGCCAGGCCTCGCCGAGCCGGTGATGACTCTGTCCCCGCAACTCTCGCTGCTCCGACCGACCGGGGACACGCGCATGGGGCCGACTCCGGGGCACACCAACGCCAGCCAGCGCCTGCGCCGCCTCGGGGTCACCGACCGCGACGAGGGAATCGGCGGCAAGCTGACGTACGGTGACGAGGACGGAATCGCGGGGTTCGAATTCGAGTACCTCAAGCTCGAGTTCCACGACGACCCCGGAACCACCACCAGCGACTGGGGCGCGATCCCGGCCTTCGCCGCGACCGATGCGCGACTCCACCTCGAGGAGTACCGGTTGCGCTATCTCGTCGACGTGCTCGACTACAAGCACGAGGATACCGGCACGTGGTTCAAGGCCGGCGTCGGCCTGCAGCTCAACCACCGCGAACTGCGGCTGACCGTGACCGACATCGGCACGAGCAGCGCCCAGCGGTTGGAAGCACGCGACATCGCATCGCCGCAGGCGGCGGTTCGACTGGCGGGCGGCCGCGGCCCGGTGGCGCTCACCGCCGACCTCGCCATCAACGGCGGTTGGGAACTCGGCTCGCGCGACCTGGAGGGCTCCTACTACGACTTCTCGGTGCTCGCCAGCTACACGTTGGAAGGCCAAGACCTGGCGCTCTACGGCGGCTACCGGCGATTCCAGATCAGGGCCGAAGGTCACTCGGACACGCAGCTGTACGACCTGGACTTCACCTTCGACGGCTGGGTCCTCGGGGTCCGCTTCACGTTCTGAAGCGAGGCCCGCCGAACGTGCCAGCGCGCCACCCTCCCCCGCCGAACGCGGGCACACCGACCGGGGTTGGCGAAGCTCCGAGCCGTAGCGAACCCGCGCGGAACCGACCGCAGTCGGCCGTTGCGCGGCGTGGGTGGCGCCGGTGGCTGCGCCGCGCCGTGCTCGCGCTGGTGGTTCTGATGCTGCTGTGCGGTGGGTTCGCGGGGTGGGTTTGGGCGACGTGCTTCGCCGCCCCACCGCCGCTCGACGGGCGCCCGGCGGTGCTCGACCTCGAGCCGCACACCGACCCGTCCAGCCGCGTGCACCTCGGTGCATCGTGGTTCGAGCACCGCCACGGCAGGTCCCTGCTCTACCTCGAGGGCGACCCGTTCACCCTCGGCTACGCGAACGCGCGCCTGACCGCGGATCTGCTCGCGGCCCAGGAGCGCGCGCTGATCGAGACGGTGCGCCACCTGCTCCCCGGGACGCTCGCCTTCTACGGCACCGCGGTGATGGTGTTGGTGCACAACCGACGGCTGCCCCACTACGTCTCCAACGCCCACCAGATGGAGATCCTCGGCTTGAGCACCCCGCGCCAGGCCGACCCGTATCGCCAGTTCGGCAGCCGCTTCCACCGAATCCTCAACTACCACGCGGCGCACGACATCTCCCACTGGGTCCACGATCGGCCGGCGGTGGGTTGCACCGCGTTCGCCGCCGCGGCGCCGAACACCCGTTCAGGGCACCTGCTCGTCGGGCGCAACTTCGACTGGGAGAGCGGCGATCACTTCGACAGCAACAAGGTGATCGCGCTGTACCGCCCGGCGACCGGACTGAGCTTCCTCTCGGTCAGCTGGCCGGGCATGGCAGGCGCGGTCACCGGGCTCAACGAGGCGAAGATCTACTGTTCGCTCAACGGCGCGCACTCCGAGCACATGGGACTGGGTGTCGGCCGCCCGGTCTCGCTGGTGGTGCGCGACGTGCTGCAGCACGCGTCGACGCTGGACCGAGCGGTCGCCATCGTGCGCGAAGCGCCGGTGTTCGTCGCCGACACTTTCCTGCTGGCGGACGGCAAGTCCGGGACCGCGGTGGTCGTCGAGAAGACCCCCAAGACCTGCGCGGTGCGCGCCATGCACCACGGTCTGCTCGTGCAGTCGAACCACTTCGAGACCGAACAGCTGCGCGGCGACCGCGGCAACTTGGAATACCTGCGCGATGGAACCACGCTGGCGCGGCGGGCGCGGATGGCCGAGCTGTTGGAACGCCACGCCGGAGCGCTCGACCCCACGCTCGCAGCGGCGATCCTCCGCGACCGGCGTGGACCCAGCGACGCGGTGCGCGGGCTCGGCCACCGCGGCACCATCAATCCGATGATCGCGACCCACTCGGTGGTCGCCGACGTCACCGACGGTGTGCTCTGGGTGTCGCGCGGACCCCATCAGCTCGGCGCTTTCGACGCGTACACGATCGCCGCGTTCGGCACCGACTCGCCGCGGCCGAGCATCCCCGCGGACGTTGCCCTGACCGATGGGACTTACTGGACACTCTCCACCTACCGCAAACTCGCACCGCAGATCGAGGCCGACCTGGCACACCCCGGCCCACTCGACGGGGCGGCGTGGCAGCGTCTGCGCCGGGCCGCAGAGCTCAACCCCGCGGCACCCGAGGTCCTGCTGTGGCAGGCGCAGGCCTACCTCCGCGACGGCGCTCCCGCCCGAGCAGCGGAGGCGTTCCGTGCGGCCCGCCGTGCAGAACCGCCGTTCGCCGCGCAACGAACCGCGCTGGAAGCCGATATGGTCCGCGTCCTGCGGCAGCTCGGCGCCGATTCCCCCAAACGATGAGCGAAACCCCGCGAGATTGGATCCTGGTCACCGGCGGAAGCCGCGGGATCGGCCGGGCGATCGTCGAGGCGATCGCCACTCCCCAACGCCACCTGGTGCTGACCTACCTTCGTGGCCGCGAGGCAGCGGAGCAACTGGTCGACACCCTCCGGGCGGCGGACTGCTCCGCCGAGGCACTCGGGTTCGACGTCGGGGACAGCAGCGAATGCGCACAAGCCACCGAACAACTCCGGACGCGGCTCGGGGCACCGTACGGAATCGTCAACAACGCCGGGGTGCACCGCGACGGACTGATGGTGTGGATGAAGCCCGACGACTGGCGCGACGTACTGCGAACCAACCTGGACAGCTTCTTCTACGTCACCCAGCCGTTCCTCAAGGGCATGCTGGCGAACCGCCGAGGTCGGATCATCAACATCACGTCCACCGCCGGGCAGGTTGGCAACGCCGGCCAAGTGAACTACGCAGCGAGCAAGGCGGGTCTGATCGGCGCCACCCGCGCGCTGGCCAAGGAGGTGGCGCCGCGGGGGATCACGGTCAACGCGGTGGCGCCGGGATTCGTCGACACGGACATGACCGCAGACTTACCTGCCGATAGACTCAAGAGCATGATCCCGGCCGGTCGGTTCGGGCAGGCCCGCGAGGTCGCAGCCGTGGTTTCCTTCCTGCTCACGGAGGGTGCTGGCTACGTCACCGGCCAGGTGATCGGCGTGAACGGAGGGCTCGCCTGACGGCGGGAACCGAGGCACTCACCTGATGCAACTCACTCTCGAAGAGATCCAGAGCACGGTCGACAAGATCATGGTCGAAGAGTTCGAGGTCGACCCCGAACGGCTGCGCCCGGACGCCCAGCTGGTCGCCGACCTCGACCTCGACAGCCTCGACGGTGTCGATCTGGTGGTCGCGTTGGAGAAGACCTTCTCGTGCCGCATCCCCGAGCAAGAGGCGCGTGGCATCCGCACGTTGGGCGACATCTACGCGCGCGTCGAAGCCGGACTGCACGGCGCACCGGAGCCGAGCTGACCGACGGCGGATGGCGCCCGACCCGGACAGCGGCACCGATCCGCGCCGCTGGATCCCGCACCGCGAGCCGATCCTCTGCATCGATCGGGTCACCGCCATTCGTCCCGATGGTGCGACCGCCGAGCGCCGCGTACCGGCGTCTCCGGACGGCCCGATGTGGGAAGGGTGGCTGATCGAGGGGCTGGCCCAGACCGCGGCGGCGATGCGCGGCGGCCAGCCGGATGCGGGTGGAAGCGCACAGCGGGGCATGCTGGTCGGCCTGCGCGACGTCGCGTTCGGCCGGCGCCCCCTTCCCGGCGAGCTGGTGGAGTTCGAAGTCGTGCTGCTGAAACAGCTCGGCACGCTGACCTTGTTCGCAGCGACCGCCCGCGCCGGCGGGGAAGTGGTCGCGCGCGGCACGATGAAGTTCCACATCGAGGTCGACGCGTGACACGCCGGCGCTCCAGCGCCTGGAGCACCCCGTTCCTCCCCGCACACTGCCAGGTGCGGGTGCGCTTCCAGGAGGTCGACTCGCTGCGCGTCGTGTGGCACGGCCACTACCTGTCGTACTTCGAAGAGGGCAGGAACGCGTTCGGCCGCCGCTACGGGTTCGGCTACCAGGACATCCTCGCGGCCGGCTACATCGCGCCGCTGGTTCACCTGTCGATCGACTACTTCCGGCCGGCACGGTTCGACCAAGTGCTCGACGTCGAGACGCGCATGCACCTCGAGCCCGGAGCGCGGATCCGCTTCGCCTACCGAATCCACGATCCCGCAGGCGAACAGGTCGCCGGCGGGTGCAGCACCCAGGTGTTCACCGATCCCGACGGCGAACTCTGTCTGGTGCGCCCGGCGTTCTTCGCCGAGTTCCTCGCCCGCTGGCACGATGAGGCGCAACACGATCCCCCTCGCGACGTGGCGCCCGACAGACCATGAACCCAACCGTGGTCGGGCGCGGCGCGGTCAGCTGCTTCGGCCGCGGCGCGGCGCGGTTGGTCGACGCGGTGTTCGCCGGGGAACAGGGACTCCGACCGCGCGCGCGCCTGGCGAAGGTCGAGTGCCTGACGTCGGTCGCCGGCGAGGTACCGCGCGAAGTGGTGGACGCCGCCGGCGACCCCACCCGGCTACCGCTGGCGATGGCCGCCGACGCGGCACGGCAGGCCATCACGGAATGGGGGAGCGCGCCGGACCGACACACCTTGCTGGTGCTCGCAACCACCAAGGCTGACCTCAGCGGGATCGCACCTCACGGTGGCGCCGGCTTCGGCAGCCCGCATCGCCTCGCCACCGCACTCGCCACCGAACTACGGTTCCCCGGCCCCACGGCAGCGGTGTCGTGCGCCTGCGCGTCGGGCCTGGCGGCACTCGCGTTCGCCGGCCGGGCGCTGCGCGCCGGACGGTTCACCCGGGCGTTGGTGGTCGGCGTCGACGCGCTCCACGAGTTCGTGGTGCGCGGCTTCAGCGCGCTGCTCGCACTCGCCCCGGGCCCGTGCCGCCCGTTCGACCGCGCGCGCGACGGGCTGAGTCTCGGCGAAGGCGCGGGCGCCGTGCTGCTGTCCGCGGTCGATGGCGAGGCAGGTGCGGAGCTGCTCGGTTGGGGGGAGAGCAACGACGCCAACCACATCACCGGCCCCAGCCGCGACGGCACAGGCCTCGCCCTGTCCATCACCCGGGCGCTGCGAAGCGCCGATGTTCCACCGGATGCGGTCGACGCAGTCCACCTGCACGGCACCGGGACCCCGTTCAACGACGCGATGGAAGGCCGTGCCCTGGCCCGTGTGTTCGCCGTGCCGGTCCCGGCCGCCGGATCGAAGGCGCAGCTCGGCCACACGCTCGGGGCGGCGGGGCTGCTCGAGAGCCTGATCGCCCTGGGGATCGTGGAACGGACCGGGTTGCCGCCGAACCTCGGACTGCAGGAGCTCGACGCCGAATGCCCACCGACCCTGCAGGCCGCCGCCACGCCGCTGCCGCGCGCGGAACGCGTGCTCAAGGTCGCCGCCGGCTTCGGCGGTATCAACGCGGCGGTGCTCTGGGGGGCACGACGGTGAACCGCGCCATCCACGTCGCAGCCGCGTGCACCGTCGACGTCGTGGGCGTGCGCAACAGCGCCGGAACCACCGTCGACTGGCAGCAGCTCGACGTCGACCCACAGCGCGCGCGTATCGCCTGGCGCGAGGAGTTTGGCGGCGACGCGCGCGCGTTCCGCCGTCTCGACCCCACCACTCGCATGGTGTGGATTGCCGCCGCCGCCTGCGGGCTCGACGAACTGCCTGAACCGCTGCGCGAACGCACCGGACTGGTGCTCGCTTCGGCGAGCGGATGTCTCGCCGCGGACCTGCGCTTCGCTGCCGGGCTGCACGTCACCGCAGGGATCGAGCCCGCGCTGTTCGCCTACACGTTGCCGAGCACCGCGCTGGGTGAAGTCGCGATCCGCCATCGGCTGCGCGGTCCGACCCTGTTCCTTTCGGTTCCATCCGGACGGGAAGCCGCCGGTGTCGACGCCGGGCTCGACCTGATCAGCGCCGGGGAGGCCGATGCCGCGCTGGTCCTGTGCGGCGGGTGGCTACCCGCGGTGGTCGCCGAGCCGGTCGGTGCCGTCGCGGAGACCCGGATCGACGCGCTGCTGCTGCGCCTGGCCGAAGCGAGTGCCACGCCGACCATTTCACCGAGCGACGGCGCCGCGCTGCTGGAATGGGCACGCTCCGAAACCGCGGGCCACGGCGATCGTCCCGCAGACCCGGCGTAGCGCCCAACCAGGCCTGGCCGGCCTCGAACCCGGATGCAGGGCGAGACCCGCAGCCCACGCGACCCGAGTTCCGCGGCCGCGACCGATCTCTGCCTTCACCTGCGGGCCCGGCACCGCGATACTCAGATCGCCCGCCGCATTCGGGGGCCACGCGCCATGGAAGCACTGATCGACGAGCTGAAGCGCCACATCGTGGCCGAACTGGAGCTCACCGACGTGGACCCCGAGCAGATCGACTCGGACCAACCGCTGTTCGTCGAGGGGCTGGGGCTCGATTCGCTCGATGCCGTCGAGCTGGTGGTGATGCTGGAGCGGCACTACGCGATCCAGCTGACCGACATGGCGACCGCACGCGCCGCGTTCGCCACCCCACGGACCCTGGCCGAGTTCGTCCAGGCCCACCGCGGCTGACGCCGCCCGCCGCGACGATGCAAGAAGTTGTGATCACGGGCATCGGCATCGTGTCCGCGGCGGGCCATGGCATCGAGGCGACTGCGCGAGCGCTACGCGACGGCCGCTCGGGTCTCGGTCCGCTGCGCGGCTTCGAATCGCCCCGCAACGGGCACCTGCCGGTGGCCGAAGTGGACCTGCCGCGCGACAGTGTGCCGCGCACCGTCGCCCTCGGGCTCGCAGCGCTCCGCCAAGCACTCGACGATGCGGCGCTGCACAGCGACGCTCGCCGCGACGCAGGGCTCGTCGTCGGCACGTGCGTCGGCGGGATGGCGGAATCCGAGAACGCGGTGGCAGCGCTGCTCGCCGCGGGCGAAGGCGCGACGCTGGATGACGCGGTGTGGGGCCGTCACGAGTGCGCCGCCACTACCGATGCGCTGGCCCGCGCCTGCGATCTGGAGGGCCCGCGCAGCACTTTCTCCACTGCCTGTAGCTCCTCGGCCCAAGCCATTGCCGCTGCCGATCGGTGGATCCGCGGTGGCCTGGCCCCGGTGGTCGTCGCCGGGGGAACCGACGCCCTGTGCCGTCTGACGCTCAATGGCTTCGCCTCCCTACTCAACGTCTCGCCGCACGGCTGCACGCCGTTCGACGCCCGGCGCGCGGGCATGAGCCTGGGCGAGGGCGCGGCGTTCCTGGTGCTCGAGCACCGTGATCATGCGGAGCGCCGCGGCGCCACGGTGCGTGCGCGCCTGCTCGGCCACGGCAATCGGTGCGATGCCCACCACCCGACCGCTCCGCACCCCGACGGCGAGGGCGCCCGCGCAGCGATGAGCGCCGCGCTGGCGATGGCAGGGCTCGCCCCATCGGACATCGACTACGTCAACGCCCACGGCACGGGAACCACCGACAACGACCGCGCCGAGGGGCGCGCCCTGCAGCACCTGTTCGGTGACGCCGTGCCACCGGTCTCGTCGACCAAGCGGGTGTTCGGCCACACGCTCGGCGCCGCCGGAGCAATCGAGGCAGTGGCCTGCATCCTGGCGATGCGCGACGGCTTCCTCCCCGGCACGCCTGGGCTGGTCGACCCCGATCCCGAGTGTGCGATCCTGCCCCTGCGCGAGACCCGCAGCGACGACGCCCGTGTCGTGTTGAGCAACTCGTTCGGCTTCGGTGGCAACAACTCGTGCCTCTGCCTGGGCCGGGCCGACTCGCGGTGAACGCCCCGGGTCCAGTCTCGGCGGCCGCGGGATGCGTTCGGATGCCATGACGATGCGAGGCTGCACCCTCCCCGTCGACCTCGGCATCCGGGCCTACGCCATCGCCGGTTCCGGCAGCGACCGCGCCCCGGCACCGCGGTGCGAACCGATGCCGCCACCAGGCACCCGGCGCAGCGGGAGCCGGCTCGGCGGCCTGGCGACCGCCCTGGCGCGCCGCTGTGTCGCCGCGGGCGAACTCGGCCCGGAAACCGGTGTGCTGGTCGGCACCGGACTCGGTTGCCTGACCGAGACCCAGGCGTTCGTCGAGCACATGGTTCGGGCGGCGGAGGCGACGCCCAAACCACGCGCGTTCGCCGCATCGGTGCACAACGCGATCGCCTCCGAGGTCGCCCGCGAACTCGGCTGCCGTGGCGAATGCCAGACCGCGGTGCAGGGCGAGGTGTCGTTTGCCCACGCGTTGCTCGCCGCGCACTGGATCGGCGGCGGCGCCCGGCTGTTGGTCGGCGCGCTCGACGAAGCCTCGCCGTACGTCGCCCACGCCCTGCGCAGCTGCGGATCCCACGAAGAGCCCGGCGAGGGCGGCGCCCTGCTCTTGCTCGGCGACCCGGCGCCGGTGCGCGTCACCGAGATCGCGTTGGGCCGCGCCGCCGCCGCGACCGTGCCGAACGGCTTCGAGATCGCGGTTCCGGACCTCGCGGGTGGCCTGGCTGCGCCCGCTGGCGCGATACCGTTCGCCGGGCTGCCACCCCACATGTCGCTGTTCGCCACCGCCAGCGCACTCGCCACGGGCGTGTTGGCCGGCGAGATCCCGGCCAGCGCGCTCGGGCTGGACGCGACTCCATCCGCGCTGTGGGTGTCGTGCCGCGGTCGGCTCGGCGATCGGGCACGCATTCGCCTCGAGGTCTCCGGCGGGTGAAGCGCCGCGCCGGACTGCTGCCGCTACACGCCGTCACCGCGCTGTGCGCCGCCGCCGCGGTGGCGACCGCGTGGCTCCCGGCCGGGTGGCGCGGTCCGAGTCTCATCGGCATCGCGGTGGTGTTCGTCGGGCTGGTCGCGCGCGCCTCGATCGCACCGCGCTCGCGCCTGCTGGGCCCGTGCCTGGCGCGCATCGACGGCGCGGGGCACTTCGCCTTGACCTTCGACGACGGTCCGGACCCGGCCTGCACCCCTGCGGTGCTCGACCTGCTGCGCGCCCGCGGCGTCTCGGCCGCGTTCTTCCTGATCGGCGAGCGGGTCGACGCGCATCCCGAACTGACCCGTCGGATCGCCGCCGAGGGACACCTGATCGGCAACCACAGCCACACCCATCGAGCGCGCCTGACCCTGAGCCGCACCGCGACGCTGCGCGCCGACCTCGAGACCTGCCAGCGCGCGATCGGCCGCGCGACCGGCGCCGAGCCGCGCTGGTTCCGCCCCCCGTTCGGGGTCCGCACCCACGCCACGGCGCCCGCGGCCGCGAGGTTGGGTCTGGCCGTGGTCGGTTGGGACTGCGGCGGGCGTGACGGCGGAACGCGCGACACCGCGGCGGCGCGGCGGCGGATCGCCGCGCGGCTTCGCGCCGGCAGCATCGTGCTGCTGCACGACGGCGGTCAGGACCCGTCCCGCGCCACCGAGTTGTTGGAAGGCGTGCTCGACGATGCCGCGGCGCGCGGGCTACGGCCGGTGCGGCTCGACCGGATGGTGGCTGCCGCGGGCGACGTCCCCAGCGGTGCACCCGCAACCAGCCCGGACGACGCCTGACCCAGGCGGCACGGCCGGGGCGTCACGCGACGCCGAGCTCGGTCACCCCCGGTTGACCAACATCGTCGCAACATCGCCGAGAAACGCGACCACCCGGGTGCGTTGCGGCGCCGGGAAGTCCACCTCGTCGAGCGCGGCGGTCATCAGCTCCATCCACCGATCGCGCGCCACGCCGTCGATCACGAACCGTGCGTGCCGCATCCGCAGCCGCGGGTGCCCACGCTCGCGCACGTACTCGTCCGAGCCGCCGAAGCGCCCCACCAGAAACCCCGCCAGCCGCTGCTCGGCCGCGGCGAGGTCACCGTCGGGGTACATCGGCCGCAGCAGCGCGTCGTCGGTGACCCGGCGGTAGAACGCCGCGACCGCGCGGCGCACCGGTTCCTCGCCAATCTCCGCACACACCGATCCGACCGGGTCCAACATCGACGCGATCACAGCAGCCGCGCGCGTGCCCGCCAACGATCGAGGGCGCAGAGCGAGCGCCCGCCACTGCTTTCCACCGCAACACCCGGGCGACTCGCGCCGCCGTGGACACCCGGGCCGCGTTCCGCGGATCGTCCCGGCTCGGACCTCCGGGGACCGCCGCCCGACAGCCGATCACAGGATCGGCCAATCACGGCACCGGGACAGCGCACCCCCCCCACACGGGCTATGCTTCCCGGGTCCCCGGTACCATGCACATCTCGAGGCCCGCCGCCCTTCTCCTGCTCGCGGCCACCGCTGTCGGGCAGCACCCATCGATCAGCTTCCAGCGCGACATTTCGCCGCTGTTGGCGGCGCGCTGCGCCGGGTGCCACCGCCCGGGGAAGACCGAGGGGGGGCTCGACTTGTCGAACTTCGCCGCATTCGCGCGCGGCGGCAAGTCCGGCCGTGCTTTCGTCGCCGGCGACGCGGAGCACAGCCTGGTCCTTCGCAAGGTCGGCGGTCCGAAGCCGGCGATGCCGCCCCGCGGCACCCCGCTGACCAGCCAGCAGGTCGCCAATCTGCGCGCGTGGATCGCTGCCGGGGCACGTGATGACACGGTGACGCGCAGGCCGGCGACCCACGCCCCGGCGGTGTACCGGAGCGCCCCGGCGATTCCTGCACTCGCGTTCTCCCCGGACGGGCGGTTGCTGGCGGTCGCCGGATACCACGAGGTCGTGCTGCTCGAAGTCCCGGACGGCGACGCCGCACCGCAGCCAATCGCCCGCTTGGTCGGTGGCGCACCTCGCATCGAGTCGCTGGCGTTCTCGCGCGACGGCGCGCGCTTGGCGGCGGCGGGCGGTGCTCCGGCACGGTTCGGCGAAGTTCAGGTGTGGGACGTGAGGACCCGACAGCCGTACCGCCGTCACCGCGTCGGCAGCGACGTGCTGTACGGCATCTCGTTCGCACCGGACGGCCGCAGCGTCGCGTTCGGCGGCGCCGACAAGACCGTCAGGATGCTGCGCGTCGACGACGGCGCCGAGTTGCTGCTGTTCCGCAACCACGCCGAGTGGGTGCTCGGCACCTGCTTCACCCGCGACGGCAAGCGACTGGTCTCGGCGGGCCGCGATAGGGCGATGAAGATCATCGACCTCGCCGAGCAGCGGTTCGTCGACGACATCAACAACCCGTACGAGCCGATCCTCGCGCTGGCCCGCCACCCGCAGAGCGACATCGTCGCCTACGGCGGCGCGCTGGGCGCCTGCTACGTCTACCGCATCTCCGACAACCAGAAGCGCACCGCGGCGCGGCTCGACACCAACCTGGTGCACGTGCTGACGCGCCACGGTGGTGCGGTGCACGCGGTGGCATTCGACGCGACCGGTGGCCGCATCGCCACCGGTGGCGAAGACGACCAGGTGCACATCCACGACAGCAAGTCCGGCAAGCTGCTGTTGACGCTGCGTGGCTACCGAGCCCCGGTGTTCGCGCTGGCGTTCCACCCGCGCGAGCCGCTGCTGGCGACCGCCGGGTTCGAGGGACTGATCCGCGTGTACGACGCGCGCGACGGCAAGCTGCGCCACACCGTGGTACCGGTGCCGGTGCAGGGTGGCAGCCGACCGGTGGCCGCGGAGTTGATCACGTCCCTGCAGGCGATCCCCGACCGGCTCAGTCTCGACCACGCGCGCGACCAGCGGCGCATCTTGGTGCAAGGCCGCACCCGGGACGGGAAATTGGTCGACTTGACCGGGCGGGCTCGGTTCACCGCCGACCCCACTCACCTCACGGTCGGTGCCGACGGCTACTTGACGCCGCACGCCACCGGGGCGACCACCGTCCGGGTGCAGGCCGCCGGGCTGAGCCTGACCGTTCCCGTGCAGGTGAATGGCGTGGCAACGCACCCGGTGCATTTCTGCCGCGACGTGATGCCGGTCCTCGGCCGCGCCGGGTGCAACGCCGGAACCTGCCACGGCGCGCGCGACGGCAAGAACGGCTTCGCACTATCGCTCCGCGGGTTCGACCCGGCGGGCGACTACCGCGCCCTGGTGCACGACCTGTCCGGCCGACGCTTCGATCGAGTATCGCCGGAGCAGAGCCTGATGCTGCTGAAGCCGACCACCGGCGTGCCACACGAGGGCGGCAAGGTGCTCGAGTTGGATTCGCGGGCCTACCGGCTGATCGCCGACTGGATCCGCCAGGGAACTCGGTTCCGCGACGACGACGCATCCCGCGTGGTCGGGCTCGAGGTGCTGCCTCGGACCTTGGACCTGAGCATGCCGCAGGACCACCAGCAGGTGCTGGTGATCGCGCGCTACGCCGACGGGTCGACCGCCGACGTGACCCGCGATGCGCACATGTCGGTCAGCGACACCGAGGTCGCCGCGATGAACGGCACCACGATCACCGCGCTGCGTCGGGGTGAAGCGGCCGTGCTGGTACGCTACGAGGGGCGCTACGCCACCGCACCGATCACCATCATGGGCGACCGGAGCGGGTTCGCCTGGCAGGGTCGACCGCAGCACAACTTCATCGACCGGCTGGTCGACGCCAAACTGCAGACCGTCAAGACGCTGCCGGCTCCGCTGTGTAGCGATGCCGAATTCGTTCGGCGCGTGCACCTCGACCTGACCGGCAAGCCGCCGACTCCCGAGCAGGCTCGCGCATTCGTCGCGGCCGCGGGTCCGACGCGCGTCAAGCGGGAGCAACGGATCGACCAACTGATCGGGAGCCCGGAGTTCGTTGCCCACTGGTCCAACAAGTGGGCCGACCTGCTGCAATGCAACAGCACCACGCTGGGCGCTGAAGGCGTATGGGTGTTCCGCGATTGGCTCGCCGAGTCGATCGCACGGAACAAGCCGTACGACCGGTTCGTGCGCGAGCTGCTGACCGCGACCGGTGCGACCCTCAGCAAGCCGGCGGCCAACTACATGCGCGCGCTGTCCGACCGCGGGCGCGAGCCGGACACCGGCAAGATGGCGGAAGACGTCACCCAGACGTTCCTCGGCGTGCGATTCGGCTGCTGCAAGTGCCACAACCACCCCTTCGAGCGCTGGACCCAGGGCCAGTACTACGAGCTCGCGGCGCACTTCGCGCGGGTGCGGCTGAAGGCGTCCGGCTCGCCGGGTGAGATGGTGGTGTTCGACCAACTGCTCGCGGGCGAAGTCACCCACCCGCGGCACCACGGCCCGGTCGCCCCGCAGGTTCCGTTCGGGGCCCGCCACAGCAGCACTCCCGAACAGCGACGGGCCGCGCTCGCCGACTGGCTGACCAGCAAGGACAACCGCCTGTTCGCCCGCAGCTACGTCAACCGAGTGTGGAGCTACCTGTTCGGCATCGGCATCATCGAGCCGGTCGATGACATCCGCGCTGGCAACCCGCCGAGCAACGCGGCGCTGCTCGATGCGCTGGAGAAGCACTTCGTGGACAGCGGGTTCGACGTGTTCGACCTGATCCGCACGATCTGCCGCTCGCATACCTGGCAGCGGTCGTTCCGCAGCAACCGTTGGAACGCGGATGATCGGGTGAATTTCGCGCGCAGCTACCCGCGCCGCCTGTCGGCCGAGCAGCTGCTCGACGCGGTCGCAATCGCCACCGGGGTCACCCCACGAATCGGCAACCTGCCGGCCGGCTCGCGCGCGGTCGACGCGCCCGACGGGGAGGTGCGGGGCAACGACTTCCTGGCGTTGTTCGGTCGACCCAAGCGCGAGTCGGCGTGCGAGTGCGCGCGCAGCAGCAACCTCAGCTTGGCACACGCACTGAACCTGGTCGGCGGACGCACACTGCACGGCGCAATCACCGACCCGAATGGCCGCGTCGCACGGCTGGTCGGCAGCGGCGCGGCCGATGCCGAGATCGTCACCGATCTGTTCTGGGCGGCGCTGTGCCGGGCACCGACCACCGCCGAGGTGAAGACGTTCGCCAGCCTCGGTACCGGCCCACAGCGAGTGCGCGGCGCGCAGGATCTGCTGTGGGCGCTGACCAACAGCCCCGCTTTCCTGTTCAACCGCTGATTCCGATGCTCTCGATCCCCGGCCTCCCCGGTGCCACCTGTGACGGCTTCTCCCGCCGTGAACTGCTGCGTGTCGGCGGCGCCGGCATGCTCGGACTCGGGCTCGGCGACATCCTCGCGCTCGAGGCGTTGGCCCCCGCGGCACCGCGCGGCAACGGCTTCGGCAAGGCGCGAAACGTCATCCTGGTGTTCCTGCAGGGCGGCCCGAGCCACCTCGACATCTGGGATCCCAAGCCCGACGCGCCGAGCAACATCCGCGGCGAGTTCAAGCCGATCCGCACCGCGGTGCCCGGGGTGTTCGTCGCCGAGACGATGCCCAAGCTCGCCCGCGTACTCGACCGCGCGACGTTGATCCGCTCGGTGAGCTACACCCCGGTGGGGCTGTTCAACCACACCGCGGCGATCTACCAGATGCTGACCGGTTACACCCCGGACAAGGTCAGCCCGTCGGGACAGCTGGAGCCGCCGGCCGCGAACGACTTCCCGACCGCCGGGTCGCAGATCACCAAGTTGCAGCCGAGCAGCGGTGCGATGCTGCCATTCGTCATGCTGCCGCGGCCGCTGCAGGAGTCGAACATCATCGGCAAGGGCGGCACCGCCGGCTTCTACGGTCCGGCCTACGACCCCTATTTCTTGTTCCAGGATCCCAACCGCGACCTCGACCTCGGCGATCTGTCGCTGCGCGAAGGCGTCGATCGACCGCGGATGCAGCGCCGCGCGCGGCTGCTCGATCAGCTCAACGCCGCGATGCCGGAGATCGACAAGGCGACCCAGCGCACCGCGCTGTCGCGCTACCAGGCGCGTGCGCTCGACCTGGTCGTCTCGGGCCGTGCGCGGCAGGCCTTCGACTTGGCGCAGGAACCGCGGGAAGTGCGCGACCTGTACGGCCGCCACACCTTCGGTCAGAGCTGCCTGCTGGCCCGCCGCTTGGTCGAAGCGGGCACTCGATTCGTGCAGGTCAACTGGCCGGCGGTCGCCAACGGCAACCCGCGCGTCGACGCGTTCGACACCCACGCGGAGAACTTCGCCCCGTTGCGCAATCTGCACTGTCCCAAGCTCGACAGCGGTCTCTCCGCGCTGCTGCTCGACCTCGACCGCCGCGGCATGCTCGACGACACACTGGTGCTGGCGATCGGCGAGTTCGGCCGCAGCCCGAAGATGGGCGTCAGCACTTCCGGCAACAGCAACAGCGCTACCGGGCGCGACCACTGGCCGTACTGCTACACCGCGCTGATCGCCGGCGGCGGCGTGCGGCGCGGAACGGTCTACGGCGCTTCCGACGCCACCGGCTCCTCGCCGAAGGAGTCGCCGGTGCATCCCAACGAACTGCTCGCCACGGTCTACTGGGCGATGGGTATCGACCCCAAGACGGTCGTCTACAACCACCTCAACCAGCCGCGCGACTTGATCAAGTCCGACCCGGTGCTGGGCCTGTTCTGAGCCGCGCTCCCTGATGATCTCCGCCCTGCTCGCGCTGTTGGTCGCGTTCGACCCCCCTCCGGCGATCCGGTCCCCGCAGCCACCCGTGTTGCAACGAGGCACCCGCACCCGGATCGAGATCGGCGGTGAGCACCTGGCGCGCACGTTGCGCGCGACGTTGGACGGCGTTCGCGGCGCGGAACTCGCCGTGGTCGAGCGCACCGCCCGACGGGTGCGCATCGACGTGCTGGTCCCACTCGACTCCACCCCGCCCTCCGCCGAGCTGCGGCTGATCGCGATGGACGGCGTCTCGAATGCGGTGCCACTGCGGATCACCGACCTGCCGGTCGTGGTCGAGCGACCACCACGCGGCACGACGCCGAACATGCTCGAGGTCCCCGCACTGCTCAGCGGCGCGATCGACGCGCCGGGACAGCGCGACCGCGTTCGCGTGGCGCTGCACCGCGGCACTGAGCTGCACTGCGGCGTCCAGGGCGGTCCGGGGTCGAAGTTGCGCCCGCGGTTGGGCGTGTACGACGCCGACGGCCGCCAGGTAGCGTGGAGCCGACTCGAAGACCGCGGCTGCACCCTCGACTTCACCGCACCACACGACGGCGCTTTCGACCTCGAGGTGCGCGACCTGCGCTTCCGTGGCGGAGCGGAGTTCCCGTATTGCCTGGAGGTTCGCTTCGGCTCCGCCGCCGAACCCGCGGCACCGGGTCCGATCGATGAAGCGGAGCCGAACGACGATCAGGCGCACGCCCAGGCGATTCCATTCCCCTCGCACCTGCGCGGTCGGATCGACCACGCGCAGGACGTCGATCAGTTCCGTTTCACTCTGAAGCAGAAGAGCGCCGTGCGGCTCGAAGTGCACGGCAGCCGCGGCTCGCCGCTCGACCCGCTGTTGTTGCTCCGCGACCCACGCGGCGCCGTGCTGCGCAGCGACGACGACAGCGGTCCTGGCAACGCGGCCCAGATGACGGTGGATCTCGCGCCGGGCGACTACACCGCGGTCGTGCGCAGCTTGTTGGGCCAAGGCAGCCCGCGGCACGGCTACGAGCTGACCATCGGCCCACCGACCCGCCCCGCAGCGGACTTCCGCCTGCGGTTCCGCCCCGACACGGTGCGCGTGCGACGCGGCAGCCACGCCAAGGTGTGGTGCGAGGCGCAGCGACTACACGGCTTCGACCGCGCGATCGAGGCGGTGCTGGAAGGTCTCCCGGAAGGCGTGCACGCGGCACCGGTTCGCCTCGACGCGCGCAACGGATGGACCAGTGTGTTCACCATCGATGCGGATCCCGACGCTCGACTCGACTCCGCGCCGATCGTGTTGCTCGGGCGAGCGCGCGTCGGCACGCGACAGCTCGAACGCAGGGCCGCGCCGGAGGACGGCGTGGGCACGCACCGTTCGGCGTGGGTCTCGGTGGGCAGCGCTGCGCCATTCCGCGTGGCGCCGCTCGGTCCACCACCGGAAGCCGCACGCGCCCAGTGGCGCGCCGAGCGCGACGCCTTGGTCCGAACACTGGACACCGACACACCGCAACTCGACGCCGCCCGGCGCGAGTTCGAACGCGCACACGCGGGCGGAGCACATTGGCACACGGTGGATCCGGCCACTCGATCCACCGCGAGTGGCGCCGTGTTGAACCGGCTCGACGACGGCACGGTGACGCTCACCGGCAAGGTTGCGGAACGCGACACCTACCGGATCTCGTTCACCGCGCCTTCGCACTGCTCGGTGCTTCGACTCGAAGCCCTGCCCCACCGCGACCTGCCGCTGCAGGGGCCCGGATACAGCACTTCGAGCGGCAACTTCGTCCTGAATCGGCTGCTGGTCACCGCCAGACTCGACGGGCAGCAGCGCACCGTACGACCACAGCAGCCGCGGGCCGCGTTCTCGCAAGATGGCTACGACGTCGCGCGCGCGTTCGACGGCAACACCGGCACCGGTTGGGCCAACCACCCGCGCGCGGGTCAGCGGAACTGGTTGGTGTGCACGCTCGATCCACCGTTGCCGCGCGGGACCGAAGTGACGTTGACGCTCGACCAACAGTTCGGTGGCCGACACCTGCTGGGGCGCTTCCGCATCTCGGTCGCCAGTCGATCGCTGCCGGACGACGCTCCCACCGTTCCACCCGACATCGGGTCCATCCTCGCCCGAGAATCCCGCACCGCGGAGCAGGTGGCACGCGTCGCTAGGTGGTACCGCGGCATCGCCCCACCGCTCGCCACGGCCCGCGCGCGGCTCGCGCAAATCGACGCCGGCTTCGGCCACCAGCCGCGGATCGACGCCCTGGAGAAGACGCTGCACACCGTGACGCCCGAACTCGCTGCCGCACAGCACCGTTGGGAAGCGGCGACCCGCGCCGGGCTGGTGCGCTGGCAAGAGCTCGAGCTGGGTGAACTGCGCTCCGAGCAGGGCGTGCGGTTCGAACGCGAGGACCACCACGTGGTGCGCGTACGCGAGCCGGTCTCGCCGAAGGACAACTACGTGGCGGTCGCCACCTCCACGCTGGCGCGGATCACCGCGCTCCGACTGGAAGCACTGCCGGGAACCGACCTACCGGGTGGTGGCCCCGGGCTGGCACCCAACGGCAACTTCGTGCTCACCGACATCAGCCTGTCCGCGTGGCCGCAGGGCAACCCGTCGGCTGCTGCATCGGTGCGACTGCGCGCGCCCCAGGCATCGTTCGAGCAGACCGGACACCCGATCCGCGGTACTCTCGACGGCAGCCACGGCAGCGGCTGGGGCGTGCTCGGCAACACCGGGCGACCCGCGTACGCACTCTGGCAGCTGCACAAGCCGATCGAGAACGCGCGCGGCACCGTGCTGCGCTTCTACCTGGAACACCAGTCGCGACACCCGGACCACCTGCTGGGGCGGTTCCGGCTGTCGGTCACGGGCGACCCGCATCCCAACCTGCAAGGGCAGGGTTTGCCCGTCGACGTCGCACAGGCATTGACCACCCCCGACGAGGCGCGATCCAAGGCTCAGCGCGCCCTGCTGTCGGAGTTCCACCTGCAGCACACACCGGAGCTGCACGCCGCGCGGCGAGAAGCAGCTCTGCTGCGCGCCCAGCAGGCGCCGTACCCCCCGCGACTGCGGCGCGGGGCGCACACCAACCTGGCGGTGCGGATCGAGCGTCGCGCCGGGTTCACCGGTCCACTGCGGATCACCCTCGAGGGCTACAGTTCGGGCCGAACGAAGGACGGTGCACCGCGTCCGCTGGCGACGAGCCTCGAGGTGGCCCCGGCAACACTGGAACCGGACCAGGACATCGTGGTGCTGACCATCCGCGCCAAGCGCGATGCGGAACTCGGCCAACGCGCAGTGGTGGTTCGCGCCGAAGGGGTGCGCGGTGGCGCCGGTGCGGTGGAGTACAGCGCCGCGATCCCGCTGACCGTCGAGAAGTAGGCGGCGACCCGGGCCTGACCGAAACGCGAAGAAGCGAGTTCCGCGGGTACGCCCGCAGTTCGGGTATTCGATACGTCGCGCCGTCACCACCCGTTGCCGGTGCGCGCGGCCGATGCTTCAATCTGGAGATGCACCTCTCGCCCTTGTCGCGCTTCCTATTGATCCTCGTCACCACGACAGCCGCGTCCACGGCGCAGGCTTCGGTCACCTCGTACGGCAAGGGTTGCAACCTGCCGAGCAACGCGCCACCGCTGATCACCAACCTGACGCTGCCGAAGTTGAACACGGTGTTCACCGTCCGCTTCATCGGCCCGAATTCGATCACGCCGGTCAGCCAGGACCAGCCCGCCCTGTTGACCGGGGTCGCCGCCACCCAGATCCCGGTTCCACCGCTGTCGTCGCTGCAGCCGCCGAACTGCGACCTGCTCACGTTCCCGCTGCTCATCCAGTTCATGCCGACTTCGGGGTCGGCCTACCAAGACACGGTTTCGATGCCGATTCCGAACGACACCTCGCTGATCGGTGTCACCGTCTACCAGCAGTTCGCGTCGGTGTACCGCAACTGCCGCTCGACGCCGTGCGTCGACCAGATGATTCGCGTGTCCAATGGGATCAAGGTCGTGATCGGCCTCTGACGCGCACCGAACGCGAGTACTTCGGCGTGACCTCGTAGGATCTGACCATGATCTACCTGGTCGGGGTCGTCGCCTTCTTGCTCGCCTTCGCGGTGGTGTACGCGGTGTTCCCGTACCTCGCCGGACTACTCGCAGTGGTGCTCGCGCTGGCGGTGCCGGTCGGGTTGTGCCTGTGGGCGCACCAGGGCTGGGAGGTTCCAGCGTGGGCCGCAGAGAAGCTGCCGCAAGAACCCTTCACGCGCAGCCTCCCGGACTGGCAGCGACTGGGCGTGGTCGCGCTGGTCGCTGGCGCCTACGTCGGCGTTCTCAACCGACACCTCTGCGTCTACTTCCAGGCCCAACAGGCCGAATCGAAGGTCGAGCGACTCGAACGCGAAGTGCGCCGGCTCGCCGCCGACCTGGCCACCGTGCAGAGCAGGAACCCGGCCGACGCCGCGTGATGCGGATCAGGCGAACACGCCCATCCGCAGCAGCGGGTTGGCCTCGTCGTACACGTCGCCCGAGAGCACCGAGGTGAGAGCCCGCCGGACCTGCCCGCGGCGGCGCGAACGGATCACCCCGTTCATGAACTCGCCGTCGTAGAAGCGGTGCACCAGACCGAGATAGCGACGCACTCCCAGGTTGAGGTGGTTTTCGAACGCGCGGCGTGCCTCCCCGTCCGGTAGCTGTCCGCAGGACAGCGGGGGAACGAGCATCTCGGCAGCGCGGAACGCGCCGCTCTGCGCCAGGAACACGCCCGTCGAGAAGATCGGGTCGATGAAGCCCGAGGCGTCACCGATCAGCAGGAAGCGCTCGCCCGTGGTGGTCCCACAGCGGTACGAGTAGTCGGCGTGCCGGCGAATCGGCGCCAGCTGCCGGCGTCCGGCGAGGAACTCCCGGTGCACCGGAGTCGCGGCGCTCAGTGTGTCGAACCGCTCTTGATCCGAGCCACCGGCGGCATCCAACACGGTCGGGTCCCCGACCACTCCGACGCTGGTCGAGCCGTCGGGGAACGGGATCAACCAGAACCACCCGGATTCGCTCCACAGCACCGTGATGTCACCCGCCGCGTCGCCCGCATCGCGCGGTATGCCATCGAAGTGCGACCACATCGCCACCTTGCGCAGCTCGGACATCGGCTGCCGCAGGCCGAGCTGCCGCGCGAGAACGTGCGCCTGGCCGCTCGCGTCGACCAGGTAGCGGGCGCGCAGGTGTTCGCCCTCGGCCGTGCGCACCCCCACCTCCGACTCACTGCCGAGATCGACCTCGCGCACCGCGAACCCCCAACGCACCCGCGCCCCAGCGCTCTCCGCGTGCCGCACCAGCATGTCGTCGAAGTCGAGTCGCTTGACCTGGTAAGCGATCTCCGCACCGGAGGCGCGTAGCGCCTCGGCGAACACGAAACGGTCCCGCACTCCATCGGAACTGAGCACGAACTGGGCGCCGTGCTTGGGCATGAAGCGGCCGGACGCCAGTTCGCTGGCGAGCCCCATCTTCTTGCACAGCCGCACACCCTCGGGCAGCAGCGATTCACCGACCTTGACGGTCGGTCCATCGGCTCGATCGACCACCACCGTGTCGAGGCCGGCGGAAGCGAGCAAGTAACCGAGCGTGGCACCGGCAGGCCCCGCACCCACGACCAGGACATCCGCGACATCCGACATGCTCTCAGGAGTCT
>JACKIB010000059.1 GCA_020638695.1 Planctomycetota bacterium | reverse complement strand
CTAGTCGCCCGCGTCCTTCTGCAGTCCGCCGAAGCCCCAGTCCTGCGACTGCTCGCGCCACAGGTGCCCCGCCGAAGAAGTCACGTATGTCCGCTTCGAGCACCAAACCACCCCGCATCGACATCAGTCCTTCCCGGAGCGCACCCAGCGCATCCCCCAAACACACCGCGATCGGCTCCATCGGACGCAGCGGATGCGAACGGTGTGATGCGGTGATGGTAGGTCAGGCCGGGTCTCTCGGCCACCGGGGCAAAAAACCAGGTGGAACGGGGTGACGCGGTCGATCGGCCCGGATACCCCTAGCCCCGCCGCCGCGGCGTCCCGCCGCCCCTGAGCCTCGCCGCCCACCTGCCCATGAACCGCCTTCTCCGCCTCACACTCGCGAATCTCCCGACCGTCACGGTGCTGCTGTTGACCGTCTGCGCTCCGGCGCAGACGCGGCTCTACGTCGATGTGCGCGGACCGGCCGCAGGGGACGGCAGTTCGTGGGCGAAGGCGTTCCCGAACCTCACGGCGGCGCTCGCCAAGGCGAGTTCCGGGGCAGAGGTCTGGGTCGCCGAGGGTCGGTACCTCGGCGGGTTCGACGTTCCGGCCGGGGTCACGGTGGTCGGTGGCTTCCTGGCGGGTCAGACGCGGCGCACGCAGCGCCGGGTCGACCAGCACGCAGTGCTGCTGGACGGGACGGATACCCAGCGCGTGCTGGTGTTGCGCGACGGGGCGGTCATCGACGGCGTGGTCGTCGTGGCCGGTCGGAGCGCGGCGCCGGGCGGCGGCGGCGCGCTCATCCTCGGCACGACCGGGACCCTCCGCAACTGCACCTTCCTCAACAACAACATCGTCGCCGGGCGTGGTTCGGCCGTCTACGCCGGCAACAACGGCACCAGCCGCGCGACGCCGATCCTCGAGAACTGCGTGTTCGGCGGCAACGGCTTCGCGACCAAGCTCGGACACGTCATCGACTTCGAGGCCGCCGGCGGGAGTGTGCGCAACATCCTGGTCGCCAACAACAACTCCAACGGCCTGCACCTGCAGAACGGCTCGTCCACGAAGATCTACAACAGCGTCTTCGCCTTCAACACCGGTCGCGGCATCTGTCACATCGACACGGCAACCCAGCCCATCGTGGAGAACTGCGATTTCTGGCAGAACACCGTCGGGCTGTACCACTTCAAGGGCGTCGATTTCCAGCAGATCGCGCAGGTCAACGCGCTGCCCTACGCCAAGAACAATCTGTCCGCCGATCCCCGCTACAACGACCCGTCGAAGTACGACTACACCCTGGCCAGCACCTCGCCCCTGATCGACGCCGGACTGGAGCTGCCCGGCGCCCTGGCACTGGATCGCGCCGGACGCCCGCGTATCATCGACGGACTGCGCACGGGTACCGCGCGGATCGACATCGGACCGGACGAGTTCACCAACTTCGAAATCGCCAACGCTGTGCTGCCGATTCGCGGGATGAACCTGTTCCTCAACTCGATCGGCCGCGTCGGCACCCCGGTGATCATGGCCGTCGGACTCGACGTGAGCGCGGCGCCGGTCTTTCTCGGTGGGCTCGGTTCCCTGTCGATCGACCTCGCGCGCCCGCACGTCGTGGTCGGCTGGCCGAGCGTCGGCAGCAGTGCCGTCGTGGCGATCCCGCGGAACCTGCCGGCCGACACCGCGGTCGTGTTCCAAGGTGTGGCGGGCACGTCAACGTGGGGGAACCTCAGCAACGTCCTCGACCTGCGGATCTTCTGATCCCGCTGCGGCCGAACCGCCGCGCGCGTGGAACCCCCACAGGGTCTGCAGGGTCATGTAGATCTGCACGCCGGCGTCGCGCGCGCTCCAGCGCCGGGTGGAACTTGCGGTTGACGTGGCAAGCCCGGTGGCGGCAATGACGATGCCCTCGTAACCGCGGTCGACCAGCGCATCGATGATGTCGGGCGCCATGTTCGGGTAGTAGTGCAGGATGGTCACGCGCTCCTCGAACGCCGTGCGGACCGTGACTTCGCGATCGCTGTGCCGCGGTGCGAGCTCGGTGCGCAGCGGTCGATCGATTCGTCTTCCACAATAGCCAACGGCACGTCGCCGAGGGTTCGGAAGGTGCTGCGGTACGAGCTGTGCATCTTGCGAACGCGGGTGCCGCGGTGCAGCAGGTTGTAGCGATCGGAGGTCGGGCCGAACACGCAGACCATCACCTCGGCGATCGGCCCCTGAGCCGCGATGAACGTGGCGTGGATCAGGTTTCGGGCGGCGTCCGACGACGGGCGATCCGAGGAACGCTGGCTTGCCCACCATCACCACCGGGATCGGCGTACCCTGCACAGGCGCGGCCGCAGCACCGGCGCGCGCCGGTCAGCGATCCGCCGTCTCGTGCAGCACGATGAGCGTCTGCTGCATCACCGCGACGGTCACCGGTTCTCCGTCACCTTCGGCCACGACCTCGCCGCGCGTCACCACCAACGTCCGCCCCGCCTTCACCACCCGCCCGCGCGCGACGAACCGCGCACCACGCGCCGGCGCCAGCAGGTTGAGCTTGAACTCGACCGTCAGCACCGAGCTGCCCGCCGGCATGACCGAATACCCGGCGTACCCGCCGGCCGAATCGACGATCGCACTGATCGCGCCGGCGTGGACGAAGCCGTGCTGCTGGGTGAGGTCGGCGCGGTAGGCCAGGGTGATGTCGCACTCGCCGGGTGCGAGGTGGGTGATCTGCGCGCCGAGCGTCGCCATCATCGGCTGGCGCGCGAAGCTGTCCCGCACGCGGGCTTCGAAGTCCGGGTCCACGGTGCAAGGTTAGTGCGCCGGTGTCGCGGGTTACAACTCGAGGGTGCGCCGAGATCGAAGGTGAGCGAGACCTAGCTTGGTCGTAGGCCGAACTGTGCCGTCAGTAGGCAATCTTCAGCACGGGAGCTCCCAATCACGTTGTCGAACCAGGGGCTCGAGAACGGAAAGCGTACTGTACCCCCCACGTGTGTCGCACTGACGTCGCTGGTCCGGACGTTCGCGACGGCCAGGTCACGGAGCCGCTGAACACGAGTTCCACGTCCTGGGACAGGTTCCGAGAAAACGTCGGGTAGGCACCGGAGGGTGGCGTTGAGAGACGAAGGCTCACGTTGCGCCACGAACGTCCGGCGAATGCGCTGCTTGATTGGGTTCTTCCGCCATCCAGGCGGAATGCGATTTCATTGACAGCGATGGCCCCAGCGAACGAGGCTCACGGTCGACGCTTTGGAACGCGAACTGGCGTATGCGCCGAAGGGAACTCCGTTGTAGACCCCCTCCTGATCCCGGTAGCCCTGGGGAATGGTCGTGTAGTTGCTCTGCGCCAATGTCATCGACGCAAGAATCAGGATGTGCACGAGGCCGGCGGATGAAGTCTGCAAGCTCGACGCCGGAATCGGGACAAGTCTCTTTGACTCATCGATCCAACCTCGACCAAGTGCAACCAACGGACGCCAGCGAAGTCTAGTCTTGCCGCAACGACCTGCGGTACTCGCGCACCGCCTGGGTCTGGTTCGAGTGGGACACGAATCTCTGAACTTGCGTCACGTCGAGATCCGGCAACACCTCACTCGCTGCGACCTGCTCGTAGCCCGTGTCGCGCAGGGCGAACACGTCGATCCGCTGGTCCTTCCAGATCCACACCTCGGGAACGCCGAGGGCGCGGTACACCTGAAGCTTGTCCAGGCCGCCGTGGGTCCGGACTACCTCGATGGCGAGGTCCGGCCGCGACTTCTCCTCGGTGCCGAGGACGTAGCACTCGTCCGGCTCGAGCCCCATCGAGAGCCGCTGCTTCTTCACTGTCCACGAGCCGTAGCCAGTCAGGTCCACGCCGGTCTCCTCGCTCCAGGCCTCGACGAGGCGAGCAATCGTCTTCTTGATCCACTCGTGGTCCGTCGACGGACTCATCAGCTCGACCTCCCCATCGCTGTAGGTGATGCGGACCCCGGATCCCTCCCCGCGCATGGCCAGGAGCCGTTCGTAGTCCTCCCAGCTCACGCCGCGAAAGTGGATGAACTGATCCCCGGAAAGCGCGCGGCTGTCGCCCGTAGTGTGCGCGGTGCTCGTCACGCCGTGGATTCTAGCGGGTGCCGTACGGCGCCGTCGAGGTGCCCCAGTCCACCCCCAACCGAG
>JACKIB010000058.1 GCA_020638695.1 Planctomycetota bacterium | reverse complement strand
CGCGGCAGCTCGGCCATGGTGAGTTCGCGCCGCGGCCCGCGCCCGGGTTTCGCCGAGTGCGGCTGGAACCCGCTCAGTCGTCGCCGAGCGCGCGGGCCCTCGCCTGGTGCAACTCGCCGCGGAACTTCTCGAGGTCGTCGGGGAATCGGCGGCGCAGCGCGGCCACGTCGACGCGGGAGCAGCACTCCTGCAACCAACGGATGTCGGTCTCGACCTGGCTGGCGATGCGCTCGCCCTCCGCGGCGCGGTCGAGTCGACCGCCGGCGTCGGCGCCGAGCGCGAGTGCGAACAGATCGACCCGTAGATCGCGGTCGCGGAAGTGATCCTCGTAGAGTCGCGCCAAAGTGCCTGGACGCATGCTCCGCAGCTCGCGTGCTCGCAGGTGCTCGGAACACACCAGCTCGGCCAAGCGGCGGCCCGCCGGATCGGCCAACACCGGGTAGCGCGACAGGAAGCTGCGCACCGCTTCGAGGCCGGATTGCTCGTGCCCGAGGTGGGAGGGGAACTCGGTCGGCGGGGTATCGCTCTTGCCCAGGTCGTGGCAGAGCACCGCCACGATCGCCATCGCGCGGTCGCGTTCGTCGAGTTCGGCGGTGCGGATCACGATCCACTCCAACGCCAAGATCAGGTGCAGCGCTTGGCTGACTTCCGGGTGATGCCGCACCGGACCCGCCGGCCGCCCGTCGAACTGCCGCCCGAGCTCGGGTGCGATGACCTGCAACAGCCCGCATTCGGCGAGCTCGAGCAGGTAGCGGCCAGGCGAGGCGCAGCTCAGCAGCGCTGCGCGCAGTTCGCTGCCGATCGCCTCGACCGGCACGGCGCGAACCACACTGCGCTCCAGGTCGACCTTGCGAATCGCGGAGTCGAGGGAGAAGCCCCACTGGTGAGCGCGGCGGTAGTAGCGCAGCCAGCGGACCGGGTGCTCGAGGATCCGCTCCGCCGGGTCGCCGACCGCGACGATGCGCTTCTCGCGCCAATCCTCGAGGCCGCCGAACGGGTCGAGAATCCGATCGTGCTCCAGCCAATGCGCCAGCGCCCCGAGCGTCATGTCCCGTCCCGCCAGGTCGGCGGCGATCCGTTCCTCCATGTCCTTCACCGGCTCGCGGCCGGTGCGTCGGAACGACGTGATCTCGACTCGCGCGCCGCCGAGGTCGAGCGCCAGCGTGCCGCGGCGCTGATTCGCTTCGGTGGTCGGGCGGAATACGTCGTGGGCGCGCAGGATCTCGGCTCCGCGGTCGAGGTCCGGAGCCCATGCGAGGTCGAGGTCAGCGGTCACCGGCCCGGGGATCCCCGCCCGTTCACACGCGATTTGCAGCGCCGAGCTGCCCACCACGCAGACGCCGAGCTCGGGATCGAGTAGCCAGGGCGCGAACCGGTCGATGCGGGCGCGAGGCGTGTCCGTCACTTCTTCCGCTTGTCCTTTCCGCTGGAACGCGACTCGCGGCGCAGGGTCTTGCGGTTCTTCTGCACCCACAGCTTGGCTTCCTTCTTGGAGCCGAACTTCTGGCCGGTGATCTGGAACAGCGCTTCCTTCACCCTGCCTTTCCACTTGGACCAGTTCGCCCACCGGGCCTTCCAGTACGACTCGGGAGGATTGTTCGGGTCGTCGACCCACTCCGGGGCGGGGGCGTCCAGGTGTTCGATCAGGAAGTCGACCGCGTCGATCTCCTTGCTGGTACCTGCGAGGTCGAGGATCGCCGACTGCAGATTGACCGCGTTGTTGTCGGTGATGCTCTTGTCGAAGATCGACTGCAGCAGCGCCCAATCGCGAGGTTGGTAGCAGGACTCGCCGAGCGCCTGGATCGCGCTGGCGAGCAGGTTCGGGTCGGCCGAGACCTTGGTCTTCTTGATCAAGCTGATCAGTGCCGGCCGCGCCTTCTTCCGCGGTTGTCTCCCGAGTGCCTTGGCGGCGGCCTGCCGCACGACCTTGGACTTGTCGGTGCGGACCGTGGACAGCAGGGGCGCGACCAGCATCGCGTTCTGCACCTGTTCGAGCTTCTGCACCGCGGCCAGCCGCTTGGCGAGGTTCTTCGTGTTCGCGCCCATCTCGGTCTTGAACTCCGCCAACAGGAGCTTTGCCTCACTGTCGGGGATCTCCCGCGCCTTGGTGGCGGGCTGTTGGGCTGGCGCGAGGCCGGTCGCGGCGAGCAGCAGCAGGCCGTGCAGCGTACGGGTCGAGGGGGTGGGTGCGGGCGGGACCATGGAGGCGCGATTCTAAGGCGGTGCTTCCGCGGGGCGCCAGCCGCCGCGCGTGATGTCGCTCACCCGAGGGTCCATCCTTCGACCTCGGCGAGCAGATAGACGGCGTACCCGATCAGGAACGTCACCCCTACCGGGCGGGCGATCCGCCGCGGCCCCAGCAGCAGCCACGCCAGCAAGACGGTGGCCACCATCGCGACGGTGGTGCGCATCCCGTCCGCGGCCCACGACACCGGAACCGGGGTGACGCTGGAGGTGACGCCGAGCACCATCAGCACGTTGAAGATGTTGCTGCCGACCACGTTCCCCACCGCGAGTTCGGGGTGCCCTCGGCGTGCGGCGACCACCGACGTGGCGAGTTCCGGCAGGCTGGTGCCGATCGCGACGATCGTCGCGGCGATCACGGTCGACGACACGCCGGCCGCTTTCGCCACCTCGACCGCGCCGTCCACCAGCCACGAACCCCCCTGGACCAGCGCGGCGAGTCCGGCCAGCACGAGGCCGATGTGAACCATCCACGCGCGCATGGGCCGCGGTGTGTGGTCGATCGGTCGGGGGGGGCGCCCGGCGCGTTCCCGCTTCACCAACAACGCCAGGAAAGCGCAGATCAGCCCGACCAGCACCACGCCGAACGGGCGGACGTAGCTGCCCAATGCGAACGGCACGAAGGCCAGCGCGCTGGCCAGCAGCAGCCACACGGTCTCGAACCGCAGCTTCGACTCGTCGCAGCGGATCGCGCGGAGCGCCGCGACCACGCCGAGGATCAGCGCGATGTTGGCGATGTTGCTGCCATACACGTTGCCGAGCACGATCCCGACCTCGCCCTGGCACGCCGCGATCATGCTGACGACCAGCTCCGGGGCCGAGGTGCCGATCGCGACCACGGTCAGGCCGACCACCAGCTTGCGCACCCCGAGCGCCTCGGCGATCCACGCCGATCCGCGGACCAGCAGTTCGGCGCCGACCAGCAGTGCGAGCAGCCCAGCCACGATCAGCAGCCACGACAACCACATGGCCGGATCGTCGCAGGCGCACCTTGCGAAAGCCACGGCGGATGGTGGAGCCAGGCGCGTCCAGCGGCTGCAATCCGGTCCCGGCGCGGTCGGCAGGCGCCGGTCCGGAGCTCGGTGGCCGAGGAGACGAGCCGGCGGGGCCGCGCCGTTCGCCCAGTGTCGGCTGGCGACGCTGCCATGGGGCGCTCGTCGCTCAGGTAAACCCGCCGCGATTGCCGATCACGACACCATGAGGGGATCGATTGCCGTGGCGGTGCTGTGTGCGCCGTGGTTGTTGGCCGGCTGCCTCGAACTCGAGCAGACCATCACGATCGCGCCGGACGGCTCCGGAACGCATCGGCTGCGCATGAAGATGCCGTTGCGTCTGCTGCGCAAGCTCGAAGCGCAGGCCGCGGTGGTTCGGCCGCAGGCCGACCGCGCCCAGCTCGAGGTGGCCGCGATCTTCAAGCGCGACAAGGCCGGCCGCGAGCTCGCGAGCGCTGGCATGACATTGCGCAAGCACGAAGTGCTGGAGCGTCGCGACACCCGGGTGTTGCAGATGGAGGCCGGGTTCAAGGGGTTGAGCGAACTGCGGCGCAACCCGCTGACCGGTGGTCAGGCCGACTGGATCCTGAAGAAGGGGCCGGCCGGGCGCACCGCGCTGTTCTTCTTCCCGATGGGCAAGCAGGCGTGGAAGGACGCGCAGCTGCGGATCAAGGAACTGGAGCGCAAGCCGTCGGCGTTGATGCTCGCCTACTTCCGCAGCAAGCAAGCCGAGTTGCGCGGGCTCGACCTCAAGCTGACCCTCGAGCTACCGGGTCGTGTGGTCGGTCGGTCTGCCAACCTGAGTGCCGGGGCCAAGCCGAACCAGGTGGTGGCACACATCGACGCGGCGAGCATCCGCACGCCACGCGACCTGCTCGCCAGTCTGGCGCCCTGCTACGCGATCGAGTTCGACAGCCGGGGCTGCACCTTCACGCCACGCTAGTGGGGTGTGTCCGAAGTTCGTTGC
>JACKIB010000057.1 GCA_020638695.1 Planctomycetota bacterium | reverse complement strand
TCGCGGCGGGCCCTCGAAGCGGTGCCCGCAGTCCCCCCCGGCGCGCTGAAGTCCACTCGGGTATCCTCGCCCCGACGCCGAGGATTGACAGGAGACACCCCCATGACGCCGCGCCACGCCCTGTTTGTCGGTTGCGCACTCGCCTGTGTCGCGCTCTGCGCTTGGTTGTGGCTGGGTAGGATCGGGGGCTTCGACCCCGGCATCGCCACGCCCCCGGACGCCGCTTCGTCGGGCGCGGCCGCCGAGATCGTCGGGGACCGGCCATCGACTGGAGCTGTACCCGCGCCGCAAGACGCCCCGCGGAAGGAGGTCGCTGCGGCCGCGGACCAGCCCTCCGTAACACAGCCGACGCTGCTATCGGGACGCTGCATCGCTGCGAGCGACGGCGGCGTACTACCCGGGTGCCGCATCAGGGTCCGCAACCGTGAAGTACTGTCTGCAGCAGACGGGCGGTTCAGCCTCGAAATCACGGACATCAACCGACCATTCGCCGCGGTCACCGTGGGGCGATCCGATCTCCGCGAGATAGAGAACCACGTGTTCCCGGCCGACCACCGGACGACCGACCTCGGCGACATCCGCCTCGAGTTCGGTGCGCCGCTGCGGGGACGCGTCGTCGACAGCTCGGGAGCCGCCGTGCCGGAAACCACGATCGTCTTGCGCCACCAGACCTTCGTTCGCAACAAGGCCGGTTGGACACAGACCGGATGGGTCACCGTGGAGACCGACGCCAACGGATTGTTTGCCGCGGTGCCGCCGGGAACGGGTGCCTACTTCATCGACATACCGGAGCACCGCACCTGCACACCGCGCAACGTGACGATCGACGACAACCCGCCTCCCGAGCTGACGATCACCGTCGAGCGCTTCGCCCCGGGGTCGGTGATCGCCGGGCGCGTGACCGACCTGCTCGAGAAGCCGCTCCCCGGCGTCCAGCTGCTGCTGACCGGTAGGACTCCTCCCACACAGCGTGCCCGCGGCGCCGAGCGCTCGGCGGTCGGGCACACGGTGACGGACGCCGGTGGGCGATTCCGCTTCGTGCGCATGTCCCCGGCCGACGTGGACGACCTCCGAAGGGCTACTTGACGCTGAGCAGCGACGCGCAGGGTCGGTTCCGCGTGCCGCTCCTGACGGCGGGTTCCTACCTCACCTCCGTCGCCGGCACCGGCTCGGCCGCGGTCGAGTTCGCCCCCGAGAACGCGGGCGTGCTGGTGTTCGACCACAAGCTGCGCATCCTGATCATCCAGCTGCTCGACGGGAAGGGGCAACCCCTACAAGCCGCAGTGCAGGTCGAGACCAGCGTCGGACGCCGCACCAGCGACGCCACGGGCCGTATCCGGTTCGACCCTGCCCCGATCACTCCGTTGTTCCTCTGGCGGCAGACGGACCGCGGGGCGGCCGCCAAGCTCGGACCCTTCGCGCCCAAGGGCGAGGGCACGACCGAGGTGCGGGTCAAGCTGCCGGAGTGAGGCCGCGGGTAGGTAGATCCACAGTGTCCAAGGGAAGAGGTCTGCGGCACGGAACGCCACGGCATCCGGGGACGGTTACCGGCAACATCGAGCCAAGCTATCGAGCCTGGTCCCAGTCCGTTCGATGACGAGAGTACAGAGCAAGGCTCGGGCACCGCTCCCCGTCAGACCCCAGAGACAACCATGCAGTCGCGAACCCGCCCGGGTCGTTGGCGCGCTTCGGTGTGCCGAGCGTCGCTTCTCTTTGCACTCGTGCTGCTCGCCAATGGCGATCCGCCCGCGGCCCGGCAGCACGACGTAGCCAGCCCCACGCGAAACGTCGCCCCCGACGGCTCCAGGCGGCGAGACCGGACGCCGCCAGGACGCGCTCCGACCGCGTTCGTGCCGAACCTGGGGCAGTGGGACAATCCTGCGAGCTTCGTTGCCCGGTTCGGCCGGCAGACGGTATTCGTCGAGGAATCCGGCTGGACCGTCGCAATCGCCACTCCCCGGAAGCAACCGCTACTGCCGTCGCGGCGAACCGAGGACCTGCCCATGGAGAAATCCGGACGGACCGCAGCCCTGCGCCTGACCTTCGCGGGCGCGACAATGCGGCACCCCACCGGGGTAGACCGGATGTCCGGCGTACACCACTACTTCCTCGGCAACGATCCCACGCGCTGGCGCGCCGACGTGCCCCGCTTTGCACGCGTGGTGCACCGCGATCTCTACCCGGGCGTGGACCTGCGCAGCTACGCCGAGGATGGACACTTCGAGTACGACGTCGAGCTCCGTCCCGGCGCGAACCTGGCGCAGGTCGAGGTCCTCGTCGAGGGAGCGGACGGCTTCCACCTCGGCCCGACGGATCGCTCTGCTGATCGAGACCGCGATCGGACCACTGCGGCAGCTACCGCCGCACTTACCTCGTGGACCTGGCGGTCGGCGCCAAGAGACGGCCTCGCGCTGCGAACTGCGCGGACCGAACCGCTTCGGGTTCGTCGTGCCGGGATGGCGGGCGAGCACACACTCGTCGTGGACCCTGGGCTGGTCTACTCGAGCTTCGTCGGTGGTGGGGACTTCGACAGCACGTCTGCGTTGGCGGTGGACTCGAGTGGGGTTGCACACCTCGCTGGATCGTCGCTTTCTCTAGACTACCCAACGACATTCGGAGCCCAGGACATCCTGAATGGCTTCTTCGACACTGTCGTCACGTGTCTCGATCCATCCCGCCCGACCGCCCACCAGCTCCGATTCTCCACGTTTCTCGGGGGCAGCAGCCTGGAACGCGCCGACGCGATCGCAGTGGACGACGTCGGCGTCCTGACGATCGCGGGGCTCAGCCTCTCCCGGGACTACCCGATCACGACCAACGCCTGGAGTAACACCTACAAGGGTCGAGGCGACGTGATCGTGACGCGGATCGACCCATCCCTGGCATCGACCCAGAAGCTCGTCTACTCGACCTTCGTGGGCGGATCTTGGAGCGATTTCGCGACCGCGATCCACGTCGACCCGGCAGGGGTCACAACGGTCACCGGAACCACTACGTCGCTCGACTTCCCGACGACCCCGAACGCGTGGAACACCTCGCACTCTGGTAACACCGACTTCTTCTTGACCCGGCTCGATCCGTCCCGGCCACCGGCGCAGCAGATGCTGTACTCCACCTTGATCGGCGGCAGCATGTATGAGTACGCCTTCGGACTGTCGGTGAATGGCGCGGGGATAGCCACCATCACCGGAACCACTTCGTCCACGGACTTCCCGACGACCTCCGGTGCGTGGAGCACCCGGATCCGCGGAGGAACCGACTTGACGATCACGAGAATCGACCCGACTCGTCCGCCAGCGCAGCAGCTCGTCTACTCGACCCACTTCGGGGGGACCGCATCGGACTACCCGGTGTCGCTCGTCGAGGACTCCACGGGTGTGGTCACCGTCGCCGGACGCACGGAGTCCACGGACTTCCCCACCACTGCCGGAGCTTGGAACCGAACGCACAATGGCGGCAAATCGGACGCGTTCGTCCTGCAGCTCGACCCCAACCGAGCTGCACCCCAACAACTGACGTACTCGAGCTTCTTGGGCGGGAGCGGCGAGGAGACCACTCTCGGACTCGGGGTAGACACCGCAGGAGTGATCACGGTCGCCGGAAGCACGAATGCGACGAACTTCCCCACCACTCGGGGGGCGTTCCGCTCGTCGATCGGCGGCGGCTACGACGCGTTCGTGGCTCGTCTCGACCCCTACCGATCCGCTGCAGGGCAGCTCCTGTACGCCACGTTGCTCGGGTCCCTCGGCGACGACTACGTCTTGGCGATGGCCATGGACGCGGCAGGAATGGTGACGATCGCCGGGAACACGCAGTCCGCTGCCTACCCCACGACACGAGGGGCGTGGGGCGCGACATACGGCGGTGGCGACTCCGACTCCTTCGTCACCCGCCTCGACATGCTTCCAACCGGCGTCCGCGGCTACGGTCGTTCGTCGCCCGGCTGCGCCGGCGTGCTGCCGATCTCGGTCACCTCGATACCGAAGCTCGGGAACGGTTCCTTCGCGATCACCTGCGGCAACACTCCACCGAGTGCGCTCGGCGTGATGGTCCTCGGCATGGTGGGTCGGGGTGTACCGCTCTCGATCCTCGGCATCGACGTATGGGTCGAGTTCACCGGATCGATCCTGGTTCCGGTGTACAGCTCGACCCGTGGCACGGTCGAGATCGCCTGTCCGTTGCCGAACGATGCGCGACTCGCGAACCTGCGCGGCTACGTACAGCTGGTGTGGGCGGGTCCGACGGGACCACCGCCGTGCCCGCGGCTCGGTGTGTCGGCGAGCGCGGCACTCGAGATCACGATCCAGCCGTAGCGAGGCGACCGGCGGGGCCCAGCCTCGCATTTCACGCTGCCCCGCTGCGCAACTGCCGCGCGCATGTTGCGAGCGACAGCTGCGCGCGCCACCCCGCGCCGACGATGA
>JACKIB010000056.1 GCA_020638695.1 Planctomycetota bacterium | reverse complement strand
TTCTGACGTTCGACGAAGCCAGCAGCGATCTTGCGCGATCGCAGCAGCTCGGTCGTGAATAGTCCGGGCCAAATTGGCGTCGCGGAGCGCTACCCCTTGCCGTCGTAGCGCAGGAACCACACCCCCTCCTGCGCGTGCCGATTCACCCAGCGGAACCGACACATGAAGTCGTCGGCGAACACCAACAGGGGAAAGCTGCAGCGGAACAACCCGCGCACCACCTTCGACTTCATGAACACGTAGAACGCGTTCGTGAGGTGCCCGGCGAACGCGTGATAGTAGCGCTCCTCGAGCAGCTTGCAGCCCGGCAACTTTCGCAGGATCTCCGCCATCACCGGCTCCTCGCCGAAGAACTCCAAACCCGCCGGGCTCTCCGAGCGCAGGTTGTAGTCCGCATCTCCTTCCTCCGCCGCCGACTGTGACTCCCGCGTCACCTCGGCGAAGAACTCGTGGTCGAACAAGTTGCGCGTCAACCGGCCGTTCGCCAGCCCCCAGATGAACTTCTGCAGGCCCGGCGCCATGCCCTCGAAGTGCGGCTCGCAAAACAGCATGTAGCCCCCGGGTCGCAGCAGGCGCTCGACCAGCAGCGGCAGCTTCTGCCCCAGGCCTGGCAGGTGGTGCAGGCTGCTGGTGGCGAACAACAGGTCCACCTTGCCGCCGTACGCTTCGATGTCCAGCTCCATGATGTCGGCCACGGCGAACGTGCACTTGTCCGCCAGACCGCGCTCGACCGCCTGGCGTTGCGCGGTCTCGATCTTCTTGCCGGACACGTCGACCCCGACACCGACGATGCCGATCTCCGCGCAGGCGTGCACGCACCAGCCGCTACCGCAACCGATGTCGAGCACCCGGCCGATCTCACCACGGTGCTTGGCGATCAGCCGGCGGGTGTAGTTCTCGCGCCCGCGCACGATGCGGTTGGCCAGCGCCGGGATGAAACGCCAGTCGTGCGGGCGGTCGTAGAGCTGCTGGATCGCCTCCTCCTGGCGATCCCAGAATTCGGCCTCCTTCCGGTTGAGGCGCTGCTCGTCGTCGATCCGGGTCATCCGCGGTTGCCGTGGCGCTCCACGGGCGGGGAAGCCTATCGCATCGGCGCCGACGATGGCGCGGAGATGTCCGACCCGCCCCGCAGACCGACGCGGCATCCGCGATCGCCCCGCCGCACCGCGCGGTTCCCGGCCTCCGAATCGCCCGGTGCGCGTTGGCGGCCACCGCCTCGGCCCGTAGCCTCGCCGGCCGGCGATGCGCTTTCCGTCTCCTGCCCACCACCGCACGGTGGCCGAATTCCGCGCCCACCTGAAGGCGTTGGACCCCGACTTCGACTGTGTCGACGCGGTGCCCGCCGCTCCGGCCGCGGCGCTGTCGCGCCCGCTGCAACTCGATGGCTGGCGGATCGGCAACCGCTTCGCCTGCCATCCGATGGAGGGGTGGGACGGGACGGCCGACGGGCAGCCGAGCGAGCACACGCTGCGTCGCTGGCGGCGATTCGGCGCCAGCGGAGCGAAGCTGATCTGGGGCGGGGAGGCGTTCGCCGTGTCGCACGAGGGACGCGCCAACCCGCACCAGCTGTTCTGGAATCCGGCCGGCGGCTCGGCCGGCGCGCTCGCGAACCTGCGCGCCGCGGTGTGCGACAGCCACCGGGAGACCGGCGGGGCAGTGGACGACCTCCTCGTCGGTCTGCAGCTCACCCACTCGGGCCGGTTGGCATGCCCGGACGGCAGTCCGGCGCCGCGCATCGCGGTCCGGCGACCGCTGCTCGAGCGACGGCACCCGGCGGGCGCGACCGTCCCCCCGCTGAGCGACGCCGAACTCGAAGGGATCGGCGCACAGTTCGTCACCACCGCGATGGCCGCGCGCGACGCAGGGTTCGACTTCGTAGACATCAAATGTTGTCACGGTTACCTGTTGCACGAGCTGATCGGCGCGCAGGCACGGCCGGGACCCTATGGCGGAGATTTCGCCGGCCGAACGCGCCTGCTCCGCCGGATCGTCGCCGAGATCCGCAGCGCGGCGCCGGGGCTCGGGATCGGAGTGCGGGTATCGATCGCCGACACGGTGCCGTTCGTCCGCGATCCCGCATCCGGAGTCGGGCGACCGATGACGCCCACCGACCCCTGCGAGGCGCTCGGCTTCGGCATCGCGCCTGCGGATTCGCCCGACCCGACTGCTCTCGACCCGACGGAGGGGATCGCATTCCTGCGGCTGCTGGAGCAGCTCGGCGTGCGCCTGGTGAACGTCACGCTCGGCTCGCCCTACAGCAACCCGCACCTGACGCGCCCCGCAGCCTACCCACCCAGCGACGGCTACCTGCCGCCGATCGACCCGCTGCTGGCCGTGCTCGCGCACCTCCGCGCGGTCCGTGCCTGCAAGGCCGCATGCCCGGGGCTGACCCTGGTGGGCAGCGGATACACGTACTTGCAAGAGTTCCTGCCGCACCTCGCCGAAGCCGAAGTGGCAGCCGGCCACGTCGACTTCGTCGGCCTGGGCCGGATGCTGCTGAGCTACCCGGAGCTGCCGCGCGACGTGCTCGCGGGGCTGCCGCTGCGGCGCAAGCTACTGTGCCGCACGTTCAGCGACTGCACCACCGCGCCGCGCAACGGGATGCGCAGCGGCTGCTTCCCGCTCGACCCCTACTACAGGGAGACGCCGGAGGCACAGCGGGTGAAGGCACTGCGGGTGAAGGCGCTGCGGCCGCGGCGCGGCTAGCTCGGATTCTCCATTGAGCAGCCCTTCGAGATCGTGCCGACCTTGCGCGATCGCAGCCGCCCGGTCAGGAATGGTCCGGGCCAGGGGACTGGTCCGGGGCCGCGCCTTGCCCACGATCCGGTTTCGGGTCAGACTCGCGCGCCATGGTTTCCCCGCGACGCACCTTCCGCCTCATGCCGGCGATCCTCTTGTGCGCCTCCGCCACGGCACAGCACATCGCGGTCCACGCCGACGAAGCGCGGCTGTCGACCCGCGTGTCGTTCCTGGCGGGATTCACCCGGCGCGCCGAAGTGCGGATCGAGTACGGCACCTCGCCGTGGCGGCCGGCACACGAAGCAGAAGTGAAGGCAAAAAAGCCCCAGCTGTTCCGCCTCGGCACCGGATTCTGGACCACACTCGACGCCGGCATCGAGCTGACGGCCGGCGAGAAGAAGATCCCCGCCTCCCTGTGGTACCTCGGCCTCCAGCGGCTGGGCGAGGGACGGTTCGGTCTGGCGTTGCTGCACCCGACCAAGGTCCGACCGCTCGGCGCGACCGCCGGCTCCACCGCGACGCTGAAGCCCGACTTGGTCGTACCGCTCCAACTCGAACACAACCCCACCGCACACCCCGAACTGCGGATCACGCTGCGGCCCGACTCCAAGAAGCCGAACGGCATTGTGCTGGCGGTGTGTTGGGGGTCCCACCGCCTGTCGGTGGCGCTCGAGGCGACCCTCGCGCTGGACAAGACCGTCGACCCCGCGTTTCGCATGCCGCTCGAACGCGAGCTGACGACCACCGCGTCGGGGCTGAAGTACCGCGAGCTCGAGCCCGGCGTCGGCCCGCTGCCCGCAGCGGGAAGCCGCTTCACGACCAACTACACCCTGTGGTTGACGAGCGGCAAGAAGATCGACACGTCGATCGGCCGCGGCCCATTCCAGTTCAAGGACGGGGTGATCCCCGGCTGGCTCGAGGGGATCAAGCTGATGAAGCCTGGCGCGAAGTTCCTGTTCGTGATCCCACCCGAACTGGCGTACGGGGATCGTCACACGGGGCCGATCCCCGCGGGATCGACGCTGGTGTTCTGGGTGCACCTGCTGCGCGTCGATCCCAAGTAGGTCGGGGCGTCCACGGCCCTCGCTTGGCGGCAACGCGAGGTCGTGTCCCGGACCTCACTTCTTGCGCGCTCCCAAGAACGCCCTGATCTTCCGATCGCGGCGCTCCTCGAGCTCCGCGCGCCGGTCGACGAGATCGAAGTAGGCCGCGTGGCCATCGCGGCGCGACAGCCAGAACGTGTACGTCTTGCGGTCCGCGCCATGTGAGACCGAGTAGAAGTCGCGGTCCCCAGTGGCTCCAACTCTCTGCCGCAAATCCTTCAGGTATTTCTCCGCCGCCAGCGCCTTTGCCATCGCATTCCCGGCGCCACTGAAGTTTGGCGCCTCCTCGTAGCCCTTACCACGCGTCGCCTCTTGGAAGCAGGCGAACATCGCTGTGCTCATTCCCTTCTCGGTCTCGGCGAGTTCCCGAAGCTCCGCATGCACTACTTTCCCGAGTTCTACCATCTCCTGAGGTGTCATTGGCGGCTCGGGTCGAAACCGCTGCGAACGAAACAAAGTCGCCAGACCTCCACTCGAGAGCACATTCCCCTTATGGATGCAGACGTGGTATGCGGTCTTAAGGAATGATGCCTCGATCGGGTCCGGCTCCCAGCCATCTGGCAACCACGGGGATCGCGCGGGCTGCTCCTTGCGATTACCCTCGGTCGCTGGCCGCTGGTTGGAGGGATAAGGAACCGATGCCGGGCCACGGATCTCTTCCGGGCTGGGGGTCGACGCGGACGAATCCATCTTCGGGACCGCGCTGCCCGGTCGCGCCGTGCGCGTCCCCCATCACCACAACACCGAGACCAGAATCAGTCCGATCGATCCGGCGGTGACAATAATGGCGCGGGGATTGCTGTCCATCACGGCTCCCATGCTGGCTAGCTGATAGTGCAAAGGCTGCAGGCAACCCACAACGTGTAGTAATCACCGACGACTAGCAGTTTGAAGCCAGCTCCGCAGGAGGAGAGTCGGTTGCTTGACTCCCCAATAAGCAGAACATAGGACGTTCACCGATCGAAGTCAATCGGGACTATCCGCTTGGCCCGGCCGACGCGCCCGTACGGCCCGGGAACCAA
>JACKIB010000055.1 GCA_020638695.1 Planctomycetota bacterium | reverse complement strand
TAGGTGGCGCATGAACTCGAGGATCCCGGTCTCCTCCGCCCACTGGTGCTCGCCGAACGTTTCGTAGTCCATGAACAGGCCGAGGAACTGCGCCTGCTCCGGCACCGCGTGCAGCCAGCTGGCGAAGGTGTCGGCGAACAACGGATAGTGCGACCAGCACTTGTTGCTGAAGCGGAACGCGATGTCGTCGGAGAACACGTAGCTGCGCAGCAACAGCTTCAGCCGTTCGCAACCGCGCGGTCGGTAGACCAGCTGCGGGCTCCGCCAACCGAGCAGCCGGTCGGCGCCCTCGCCGAGCAACACGTCGAAACCGAGCCGCTCGACGCGGCGTGCCACATCCTCGTCGATGCACAGCTCGGTGTTGCGGAAGGTGGTCGGACGCTGCCCGAACAGCTGCTCGATCCGCGACCGCTGGGCTTCGACTTGATGCTCGAACTCCTCGGGCGCGCGGTCGAACGCCAGACTGTGGTGAGACGTCTCGGCGAGGAATTCGACGCAGCCGGTGTCGGCCAGCGCGACGAAGCTGTCGACCACTGCCGGAACCCAGTCGCTTAGCTGTTGCAACAACGTTCCCGAGAGTGAGAACGAGCAGCGGAACCGTCCGTCGGTGGCGGCGATCTGCTGCAGCAGGATCTCGTTCATCGGCAAGTAGCAGCGATCGGCCACCCGCCGGACGATGCGGCGGTTCTCGGAGTCGTCGAACCGTTGCTTGCCCTGCCCGACGTCGCTCGGGTGGAACGGTGCGAGCCGGTAGGGCTGGTGCACCTGGAAGTAGAACACCACCGCGGTCATTCGGCAGCCCTCGCGAGCGGCAGCGTCCCCTCGATGAGTGCCGCGGCCCGCAGCAGCTCGCCGGTGTTCCACGCCTGGGCAAACGTGCCGCCGCCACCGTGCGGCGGGTCGCCGTCGAACACCTCGGCGATGTGTTCGAGCCCGCCGACCTGCAGCTCGGGCGCGAAGCCATCGATCCACGCGCGGAGCCGCGCGGACACCGCTTCTTCCGCATCGACGCGCAGCGCCAGCTCGCAGAAGCAGCCGAGCAGCCACGGCCACACGGTGCCCTGGTGGTACGCCCGGTCGCGCTCCTCGGGCCCGCCACCGTAGCGCGGGCAGTAGTCGGGGTGATCCGGCGCCAGGGTGCGCAGCCCGCGCGGGGTCCACAGATCGGTCTCGGCGCGTGCCAGCACACCAGCCCGTTGCGCGCGGCTCAGCGGACTCAGCTCGAGCGACGCCGCCAGCACCATGTTGGGGCGCACGCTGCAGTCGGCGACCCCGTCGCGCCACACGTCGGCCAGGTAGCCTGGTTCGGGCAGCCAGAAGCGGTCGAGGAAGGCGCGACCGGCGCGTTCGGCCTGCGGCGCGAAACGGCGGAACGATGCGTCGCCGAACCGTTCCCCGAGTTCGGCCAAGTACCGCAGCAACGAGTACCACAGGGCCTGGATCTCGACCGGGCAGCCGTGCCGCGGCGTCACCGCACCGGAAGCCGGCTTGGCATCCATCCAGGTCGGGTTCAGGTCCGGCGTGCCGGCGTGGACCAGCCCGTGTTCGTCGACCCGGATGCCGAGCGCCGCCCCACGTTGTCCCGCCCCGGTCGCATAGCCGTCGGCAATCGCCTGCAGCGCGCCGCGGAGCGGCCACGGGTCGCCCCCGGCCCGATCGAACAGCAGCACCGCGCGGGCGAACCACAGCGCCGCATCCACACTTCCGTAGTGGCTGTCCGCAACGCCGGCGCCGAAGATGTTCGGCAGCAGACCGTCGACCAGGAACGGCACGGCCCCGTGCAGCACCTCGGCACAACCGTCGCGGTCGCCGCGAGCCAGCGTCAATCCGGGCAGCGCGAGGAAGGTGTCGCGACCCCACTCACCGAACCATGGAAACCCTGCCAGCACACCCCGGCGCCCGGCGGCATCCGTGTACAGGAAGTCGTCCGCCGCCCGCACACAGCGCGCGACCACGCCACCCGGCACGCTCGCTCGCTGGTTGTCATCGAACTTCCACGCAGGAGTCAGCGAGTCGTGCGGTTCGCTCGCAAGGAGCCGCGACGGAGCTGCGACGCCGCGAGCGGGCCGTAGGGCCCGTGATTCCTGTGAGGAACTTCGGCTACACCCCGCTGGGTCCCCCTCCGCCGCGTGCCACGAACCGCGCGGCTCCGGGATCGGCCCATCGATGGTCGCCGCCAGCACCACCTCCTGGCCCGGACCGAGTTCGATCTCGATGGTCCCAGGGGAGAACACGTCCTCCGAACCGTCGTAGCCGCGCGCGAGATCGGTGGAATAGCGCAGCCCGGTGTGCCAGGTCGGCGCGGCACGAAAGCCCCAAGCTCCGTCGGTCGCGATCGCCAGGTCGAGCGGCGGCAGGCTCGGGTAGCACTGCCAACGCAGCCCGCAGTCGGTGGTCGCGGTGTCCGGCTGGAGAACGTCGTTGCGCACCGTCAAGTGATCGGCAGGACGGAACGGCAGCAGCACTCCGAGCGACAGGGCGAGCGGTTCGCGCGCGGCGGTGGCGGGACGGGAGTAGCGGACCAGCACCGCGTGGCGCCCCGAGAGCATGCGGATTTCTCGGACCAGCTGCCCACCGGGACACTCGAGGACCGCCCGCACGAAGGGCCGCGCGGCGAATGCCACGGGATCGATCCCGCCCTGCGCGGTGGCTGACGACACCCGCTCCCCACGGCACCCGACGGTCTCGGTGAAACCCGCGAAGTACAGGTGCCGCACGGCGGTCCCCGGGCGGGGCGCCACCAACAGTCCGTGGTAGCGGCGGGTCCGCAGGAGGCTCGGGGTACCCGCGGCGTAGCCGCCCCGCCCGTCCGTCAGCAGCCACTCCGCCGGAGGGTCCCGGTGCGGCGGGACCGCGCCTGCCTGGGGCGCGGACCAGGCATTCTGTGTGGGCACCGGGGTCACAGAGTGTCATCTTGGCTGCCGGCCCTCAGCATTCCAGCGCCGTCTGATTGCCATCTGCTTCACCCAAACTTCACTCGGGCGGGGCCGGCGGCTTGCTAGCGTTCAGGCGAAATGGCACGCAAGATCGTCGTCATCGAGGACGAACCCGACATCCTCGAGGTGCTCACCTTCAACCTCCAGCGCGAGGGCTACGAGGTCACCGGCGCCACCGACGGGGCGGACGGACTCGACACGCTTCGGCGGGTGCAGCCCGATCTGGTACTGCTCGACCTGATGCTTCCGACCATGGACGGCATCGAAGTGTGCCGGAACGCCAAGGCGGATCCGGCGCTCAAGGACACCCCGATCATCGTGGTGTCCGCCAAGGGTGAGGAAAGCGACATCGTGCTCGGACTCGGGGTCGGTGCGGACGACTACATCACCAAGCCGTTCAGCCCCAAAGAGCTGATTGCCCGGGTGCAGGCGGTGTTGCGCCGCGGCCCGATGCGCTCGACGCAGAGCGAGACGCGGCGCGTGGTGCGCGGCGAGCTCACGATCGACCTCGACCGGCACGAAGTGCTGGTCGCCGGGGCCCGAGTCGATCTCACCGCCACCGAAATGCGGCTGCTGCACTACCTGTCGTGCTACCCGGGGCGCGTGTTCACCCGCGATCAGTTGTTGTCCCGGGCGATCGGCCCGGACGTGGTGGTGACCGACCGCAACATCGACGTGCACGTCCGGGCGCTGCGCAAGAAGCTCGACACTCTCAGCAACTACATCGAGACGGTGCGCGGCGTCGGCTACCGCTTCCGCGATACGGACTGACCTCGGGCGTCTCCGGCGGCGTCGGCCACGCCCCCGCCCCGACTATTGCGGTGAATCGTACCCCAACGGATCGCCGGAGCCCGCGCCCACCCCCCTGTCACAAGTCCGGTCGGCACAGGTAGATTGATCTCATGCGGTCAGGCGCGCGGTTCTTCTGGCAGCTCTATGCCGGCTACGTGCTCTTGGTGGTGGTGTTCGCGGCGGTGGTCGGCGCGTCGCTGTCGCACACGATCACGGATCACTCCTTGCAGGAGATCCGCAACCAGTTGCGCGCCAAAGCGATCCTGCTCTCTGTCACCGCCGAGCAGGCACTCGACGACGATCCCGCCGGCGCGCTCCAACGAACGATCCAACAGCTCTCGCCCCAGGTCGACACCGAGCTGGCCGTGATCACCGAGTCGGGCAAGGTCCTGGCGAGTTCCACCCGCCGCACCGAGCAGATCGGTCAACCCGACCAACCGGAGATCCAACAGGCCCGCGAGCAGGGGGAAGGCTACGCGCAGCGGTTCAGCCCGGAGCTCGGCAAGGAGGCGCTCTACCACGCGCGCAAGATCGAGAGCAACAACAAGAAGATCGGCTACGTGCGCACGGCGCTGCCGACCGACGTCATCGAGGAGTACCTCGGGCGGGTGCGGCGGCTGGTGTTCCTCGCGGCGCTGTTCGCGGCGCTGGTGGCGTTGGGCCTCGGTCTGCTGGTGGCACGCCGCGTGACCGCGCCGCTCAGCAAGATGACCGAAGCCGCTCGTTCGATCGCCGACGGCGACTTCGCGCGCCGGGTCGCGATCGATTCTTCGAACGAGATCCGCGACCTGGCCAACGCGTTCAACACGATGGCCGAGCAGCTCAACATGCGCATCGACACCATCACCAAGGAGCGGCGCATGCTGCAGACCATCCTCAGCGGCATGGTGGAAGGCGTGGTGGCTATCGACCATGACGAGCGCGTGGTGCACATGAACGGCGTCGCCGCAGGACTGCTCGAGGTCGATGCCTCGCGGTCGATCGGCGCGCGTATCTGGGAGGCGACGCGGGTCAACGAGATCGCCAAGGCGCTGACGTCCTCGCTGAGCGGCGGCCGGGAGGTGCGCACCCAGGCGCGCCTGCTGCGCAACGGCGGGGAAGCCCTGGTCGAGATCAACGCGGCGCCGCTGCATGACGGCGATCAGGAGCTGGTCGGGGCGGTAGTGGTATTCCACGATGTCACCGAAGTGCGCCGGCTGGAGCTGGTGCGTCGCGAGTTCGTCACCAACGCATCGCACGAGCTGAAGACCCCCATCACCGCGATCCGCGGCTTCCTCGAGACACTCGCCGCCAACCCAGAGATGCCGCCGGAAACCCGTCACCGGTTCATCACCCGCGCCGCCGGTCAGGGCTCACGCCTGTCGACGTTGGTCACCGACCTGCTGCGGCTTTCGCAGCTCGAGTCGAAGGAGCGGCCGGACAGCTTCGAGGCGGTCGACTTGCGCGAAGTGGTGCGCGGCTCGGTGCGCGACCTCGGCACGTTCGCCAGCGAGAAGGGCGTCGATCTGCGCTACGAACTCGGCGACCAGCCGGTGCTGGCGCGCAGCGACGCTCCCACCCTATCGCTGATCATCGACAACTTGGTGGACAACGCGATCAAGTACACCCGGACCGGCGGCAAGGTGGTGTTGCGCGCCTTCCCCAACAACAACTTCGCGCTGATCGAGGTGCAGGACAACGGCATCGGCATCGACCCGGTCCACCAGGCACGGATCTTCGAACGCTTCTACCGGATCGACAAGGCGCGCTCGCGGGAACTCGGGGGAACCGGGCTGGGGCTGGCGATCGTCAAGCACGCTTGTGGGGTGCTCGGCGCCGAGATCCGGGTGCAGAGCATGCCGGGCCGCGGGAGCACCTTCCGGGTTCGGCTGCCGGCGCACTGAGCTGTTGGGGTCGCGGATCGTGGCGGTACGCGGAGATTCGTGGGTACTTCCCA
>JACKIB010000054.1 GCA_020638695.1 Planctomycetota bacterium | reverse complement strand
CCACGTAGCCTCGACGTTGCCGCTACCGATCGGGAGACCGAGACGCAAGGACCGCGCGACGCCCGCCAACCTCCGCGTCAGACGGCGTGGTGCCATTCGAGACCGAACGGCAGTTCGCTCGGGCCGAACAAGAAGTGCAGGATGCGGCGAGCTGCTGTGCCGCGGGTCTTGTTGGAGGAGTGCAGCAACAACGGGCGCATCGCCAACGCTGCCCCACGCGGCGCCACGCAGGCGACCCGCTGGGTGTCCGCTCGCACGGGCGCCGAGACGATGCCGGAGCGGTGGGACCCCGGTACGACGAGCAATGGACCGTTCTCGGCTCCGCAGTCGTCGAGGTGCAGCCGCAAGGCGACCGAGCGCTCGAGCACGGAGTGGGGCGCGGTCACGAACAACGCACCCTCCTTCATCGACCAGCCGCACAACGCCGGGTGCGGGACGCGTTGGGCGACCGGAATGACGAGGTCTTGGTGGAGCGGCACCGCCCAGTTCCACGCATCGGACTTCGCGAAGTACGTGCACTGCACGGCCACTGGCGACTCGACGAGCAAGGCCTCCAGCAAGGGGTGCGCGCGGATCGCGGCCAACGCTGTGGCGCACCACGGCTCGTCGAGGAGGTTCCTGCGCCCCACGAGCGGCGCGCTCTGGGTGGCGCGCGCCGCCAGAGCGATGCAGGCTGCCTCGGAGACTACATTCTCGATCAGCGCGAACCCCGCCGTGGCGAACTGCTCCAATGCCGTTTCGCTTCCCGTCGGCGTCACGTGCGCTCGTGGCCCTCGAGAAACAGCTCCGAGTACCCCGCCTCGCGCGCCCGGTTGGCGGCTACCACCATGCCGTCGTACGACTCGACCTCCAACAGCTCGACGCCGTCGAGCAGCAGCGTCTCGCACAGCTCGGCGTTGCCCGGAGCGGTGAGCACGTCGCCGATCGCGTCGCGCAGCGCGGTGACCAGCCCGTCCGCCGCGGTCGCAGCGGTGACGAACGGCGGGGCGGGAGCCGGCTCGGTTTCGCACACGGGGTGCAGTCCGGCCAGTAGATGCGGCCGGTGGCGTCGGACCAGCTCGGCGGTGACGCGGTCGACGCAGGCGAGGTCGGCGTCGCCGCGCTGCAGCAGGCAGAGGCTCGCCACGTGGCTGCCCGTGCGGGTCACCTTGGAGAAGAACCGGCCATCGTCGTGCAGCGGGGCGACCAACGAGCGCAGTGCATTGACGCCCGAATGCGACCACGGCTCGTTCACCGCGCACCGCAGGCCGCGCGTTTCCGCGAGCGTCTCGGCCGGTACCTCGTCGCGCACCAACACCACGCTGGTGTAGTAGCCTTCGCGGCAACCCGGCGCCGAGTACCACGGCGTGCCGACCAGCGTGACGAGGTCGCGTGCGGTGGTCGCGACCACGTAGCCACAGGTCTGGCTGAGCAGCAGGTCGGGGTGGGCCAGGATCTGGCCGTGATCGACCTCGCGCATCAACCGCTGCGGCACCGCGGCGAAGCCACCCTCGGTCAGCCGTTCGACCAAGCTGAACCAGAACCGGTCGGTGATCGGGCGGATCTCCTCGAAGTCGTACCAGGGTAGACAGGCGATGCTCATGGGGGCGCGCCACCCAACGTAGCAGCAACCCACGGGGTGCGTCGCCTGCGGCTCTTGCGGCCCGTGGGCGCTTCCCGTCCAATCGGTGCAGAGCGCGACGACGGAGACCTGCCTGATGAACCGAACCTCACTCCTGCTGCTGCTCGTCGTTCTGCTACTCGGGGTGGTCGCCTGGGTGGTGGTCGGTGAGGGCGTCTTCGCCACGCGTGGTGTCGAGCCGGTGTCCGACGATCTTCCGCTGGCCGCCGCGCCGGTCACGGCGCCCGCGGCGAGCGGGCAGGGGAATCCGACCGAGGCGAGCGTGCGGCGGCAGCACCCCGCTGCGGAGGTGCGCGCCCTGCCGGAGCTCGACCCCGAGTTCGTCGCGAACCTCCCGGGCATTCGCGGTCGCTTGGTCGATCCGCACGGCAAACCGCTGGGCGGTCTCGCGGTCTCGGCCGAAGGCGAAGAGCTCGTGCGTCAGTTCCAGCCGACCGTGGAGCCGCTGCCGTGGCTGCGCGGTTCGGCGACCAGCTCGGCCGACGGCACCTTCGAGATTCCGCACCTGTGGTCGATCGACGGACTGCGAGTTCGCGCCGGCGAGGGCTCGGAGTGGGCGTTCGACACGGAGATGGGCGATCGCGTGGTGCACCGCACCAGCGAGCCCGGCGTCGTGGACCTCGGCGACCTGAAGCTGCATCGAGCCGGTGGGGTGCGCGGCCGGGTGCTGTCGCCGGAGGGCTCGCCACTCGGCGGGGTGCGCGTGACGCTGCGCCACGTGCGTCAGTTCGAGAAGGACGTGACGGAAGCGAGCCGGGCGCAGCGGGAGAACTCGCTGCTGTCGCGCCACAAGGACGCGGTGCACTCCCTGCCCTTTCAGGGCTCCCTCGACCTGACGTGCGAGCGGGAGGCGGGCGAGGTCCGGCTGACCCACTCGTACGGCCACGACCGAGCGCGGCCGCCGATCGTCACGGACGCGGAGGGGAAGTTCGCGGTGACCGGGTTGCGCGAAGGGTACTGGTGGGTCTCCGCGGTGCGGCCAGGGCGAATGGTCCACAGCTCGATCACTTCGCTGGCTGCCGGGCAAACCCGCGACGTCGAGCTGCGCCTTCCCGCGGGGCGCAGCGTACGCGGGACCGTGCGCGGTGCAGCTGGCCAGCCGATCGCCGGGGCGAAGGTCCAGTTGCTGGCCGTGGTCGACGAAGACCTCAAACCTTGTTGGCCCGAGCTTCCGCTGACGGATGCCGCGGGCCGGTTCTCGATCGAAGGCTTCGTCGGGGAGAAGCTCGGCGTGATCGTGCACCACCCGCGAACCGGCCGGCGCGCGCTGTTCGGGCCGTTCTCGCCGGATGCCGAGATCGCGGTCGCCCTGGCCGAACCGTGTGCGGTGGAGGTGGTGGTGAAGACCGCCACGGGCGCCCCGGCGGAGGACTGCGCCCTGCAAGTCATCACGGATGAACCCTGGACTCAGGGGTTCAGTGACTACTCCCACATGGTGTTGCCGGTGAAGCCGGAGAACGGCGTGTTCTACCTCAGCCCTGGACGCTACTGGGTGGTTGCCGACGGTGGTGCGCTCGGGATGGCGTGGGGGGAGGTGCAGGCGGCGCAGCCGCGGCAGCGATTGGAGCTGACGCTCGGTGCGCAGCGGCCGTTCAGCATCGAAGTCGTCGATCGCGCTGGCGCCCCGGTGTTCGGCGCGCGGGTGTCGATGTGCGTGTTCCGCGACCCGAGTTGGTACGAGCGTCGGCAAGTGGTCTTCAGCGATCGGCAGGGGCGGGCCGCGATGCCGGTTCTCGGCAGCGGCTCGCGGTCCCTGTACGTGCAGGCGACCGGCTATGCGAACTACTCGTCCAGCATCACCAACGAGGCCACGAATGCGCGTGTCGTGATGCACCGGGAGTCGCGGCTCGCGGTGCTCCTGCGCGACTCGGTGGGCGCGGCGCTCGAGAGCTACTGCCAGCTGTACTTCACCGGGCCCGAGGCGAAGCCGTTCCGCCTGGGTGCCAACGCGGGGCGGGCCGAGCGGAGTGTTCCACCCGGTGACTACCGACTGGTCCGCGTCCTGCTGCGAACCAGCTACGGCTCGATCGACGTGCCGTTCGACGCCACCGGGACCCAAGTGCTGGTCCCCGAGGGTGGCCGTGCGGAGGTCGTAGTGCACTTCGACAGCGCCGATGTGCGGAGTGACAACCGCCTCTCCGGGAAGGTGCTGGTGGACGGCAAACCGCGGAAGGGAGTGTTCGTGACCCTGTCGGGCGACGGCAAGTCGTACAACCGAAGAATCGAGGTCGGCAAGGACGGCGGCTTCGCGCTCGAAAAGGTGGCCTTCCGCCAGGCGTACCTGATCGTCGGCTTGTCGTGGCCCGGTGGTCAGACGCGACTGGAGAGCCGCAAGGTGCGATTCGAGCAACCGGCGTTGCAGCTCTCGTTCGACGTTGCAACCGGCAGTTTGAAGGCGGAGGTCCAAGGCGCGTCCGGCGCTCCGCTGCCCCGGGCGAGGTGCCTGGTGATGGTCGAAGGCGAATCGGAACCCCTGGCATCGGTGCGAGCGGGGACCGACGGAAGCGTCGACGTGCCGCACCTGCCGCCGGGCAACTACCGGCTGGTGGGCGCGCACCAGCGCACGGATCGGTCGGACGTCTTCACGATCCGCGCCGGTGCCGCAACCACCGGTGTGGTGCTGCGCTGTCTGACGACCGCCGTGGTGGCCGGACGAGTCACGCGCGGTGGGGCTCCGCCCGGCGCAGACGGGTTCGTGCTCGGGTTCACCGATGCCCGCGGCGGGGGTTCGTGTGAAATGCCGGTCGCTGCCGACGGGCGGTTCTCGACGACCAGGCTGCGGCCGGGCACCGAGTACCGGGCGTGGCTGCTCCCGCCGAACGCGATGCGCCGCCTCGACCTCGACCAGGCGCTGCGGATCCCCGAGCAGGGCGACCGCGACCTGCAGTTGGGCTTCCCGCGCTGATGACGCGGGCCCGATCATGCGAGTGCAGGCGCTCGCCACGCCCGGTCCTGAACCGTCCGGGCTCGGCCACCCCTTGCGACAGCCCCCGGACTCGCGTCCAATCCTCGAACGAGTGAGCGCGCGGAAGCCCTGCGCGGCCGGACCTTGGGTCGAAGCATTCTACTGCTGTTGATCGCGGTGCTGCTCGCCGCGGTGGCGTGGATGGCGCTGGGCGTCGGGTTCGGCGTCGCCCGTGGTGGAGCAGCGGATCTGGCGGACGTCGAACAACCGGCGATCCGTACCGGCGAAGCCGGTGCGTCCGGTTCGGGAGCACCCGCCGAGGCAGATGTGCGGCGTCAGGCACGATCCGGCACGACGCGGTCCCGCCCGGAGCTCGACCCGGAGTTCTTGGCGAACCTCCCCGGGATACGCGGCCGTTTGGTCGACCCGAGCGGCCGGCCGCTGGGCGGCCTTCGAGTGATCGCCGAGGGGCGCGAGACGCAGCTCCAGTACCTTCCCGGGCCGAGTCCGTTGCCCTGGCTGCGCGGTACCGGCACGAGCGGCAAGGACGGCCGCTTCGAGATCCACCGCGTGTGGTCGCTCGAAGGCCTGCGGGTGCGCGCGGGCGAGGGATCGGCGTGGGTGTTCGACAGCGCGCTCGGCGATCGGATCACCTACAAGGTGCGCGTGCCGGGGGAACTGGTCGATCTGGGAGACTTGGAACTCCATCCCACTGCGGGGTTGCGCGGTCGAGTCGTCGCGGCGGACGGCAGTCCGGTCGTGGGTGCGCGCGTCGTGCTGCGCTACTTCGGCAAGTTCGAGAAGGGCGCGTCCGCGGAGCAACGGGCGGCCACCGAGAAGTCGCACAGCGAGTCATGCGAGAAGGCGCCGCATTCGCAGCCGAGTGAGGGCTCGTTGCAGCTGGGAACCGGGCGGGAGGAGGGCGAAGTCCGGTTGCAGCACGAGTACGGCCACGACCGATCGCAGCCCGCGGTGTCGACCGACGCGCGCGGGTCGTTCGCCGTTCCCGGACTGCGCGCCGGGTTCTGGTGGGTCTCTGCGGTACCGGTCGGTCGCATGGCCTGCACCACCATGACGTCGCTCGCCGCCGGGCAGGCGCGCGAGGTGGAGCTCCGGTTGCCGGTGGGGCGCACCGTGCGCGGCACCGTGCGGGGTGTGGGTGGCCAGCCGATCGCCGGAGCCACGGTGCAGCTGCTGGTGATCGAGGACGACGACAGGGTTGCTTGTTGGCCCAAGCTTCCGCCTACCGATGCCGCAGGCAAGTTCACCGTGGACGGGTTCGTCGGCGACAAGCTCGCGATGGTGGTGCAGCACCCGGTGACCGGTCGACGGGCGGTGTTCGGTCCGTTCGATGTCGGCGCGGAGATCGTCGTGACCCTGCCGGAGCTCTGTACGCTCGAAGTGGTGGTGAAGACTGCCGCGGGTGCCGCGGTCGACGATGCCGCCCTGCAGGTCGTCACCGACGAGCCGTGGACCTTCGGGTTCGGTGACCAATCGCACATGGTGCTACCCGCCGCGCCGGTCGGTGGTGTGCTGCAGCTCAGCCCCGGTCGCTACTGGGTCATCGCCGACTGCGGGGACCGGGGAATGGCCTGGGAACGCGCGGTGGTGACCCAGCCGCGGCAGCGTGTCGAGCTGACACTCGGCTCGCCCAAGCCGCTGACCGTCGAAGTGGTGGACTCCGCCGACGCGCCGGTGTTCGGCGCGCGCGTGTCGCTGTGTGTGTTCCGCGACCC
>JACKIB010000053.1 GCA_020638695.1 Planctomycetota bacterium | reverse complement strand
CGGCCGCGCGGCTCGCGGGGGTCAGAGAATGGTCAACGCGTAGAAACTCGTGGTCGCAACCGGGAACGCCAGGCTGAGGTTAGGGTCAATGATCAGCCCCTGGGCGTAGACTCGCAGGCCGCGGGTCGCCACCGTGTTGGGCACGATGAGGTTCACGGCGGCGAGTCCGTTTCCGACAACCGGCACCGGAGTGACAAGGTCCAGCGTAGGCAGCAAAGCAACACCCGGGGCGCCAAACGGTGCGAGATCGAGGATCTGGCGATCGAAGCCGAGGATCAGCCCGGCCGTCGCCGACGCGGCCAAAGGAGTGATACTGAAGGTCAGTCGCGACCCAGGTTTCACTTCACCAGGCGTGGAGCTGGCGACCCCGAGGGTGGCCGGGCCGATACTCGTCATCGAACCTCGGTAGTTCTGGAACGGACCGCAGGTTGGGTAAGAATCGACGTCGTAGATCGACCACCCGTTGTTGACGTAGAGACCGGTAGCATAGAGACCGTTGGTTCCGAGGTCGAGGAAGGTTACAGCGAACTCGCGCTCGAGGCCGGCGTGGAAGCGACAGTAGTTCGGCGGCGTCGGCGCGGTGGTGACCCGTACCTCGACGAACGGGGTGACCTCCCCGGGATTCGGCTGCTCGATGATGGCGGCGTAGGTGGAGGGGCTGACCTGGTCGATGTCGATGACCATGGGACCCCCCGGAACCGACGGGCTGGGCAACCCGCCAAGGGCAACGTTGAAGCGGATCGTTCTACGGCGCAGGGTCGGCCCATTGACAGAGCTTGCCATTGCCATCACGAAGTAGGATCGGGTCTGGTTGTGCACGACGCTGTCCACGGAATATGGTGAATACCCAGGGTTTTGCGTAAGCCACTGCTGGATGCCGGTCGGAGTATTGCTCGGCACCAGTGTGAAACTTACGCCGGCCGGCAACGCCTCGCGGAGGCTGTGCGTGAAGATGCCAAGCGAGGTCGAGTACGGCGCCAGGGCGGTGATCATCATCCCGTCACGTTGTGCGTTCGACACGGCTACCGACACGGTGACGTTGGTGTCGATTTGGTGCTTCCGCTGGAATTTGCTGCCGCTCTTGTTGCCCCCGCAGATGTACGCGTAGTGGGTCCAACCTGGGCCGACCGTGGAGAGTTCGATGAACCGGTCGCCAGCGGCGAGGTGTTGGTTCACCAGGTAGGCCAGATTGGAATTCAGCTCGCGACCGACGATCCAGCAAGCTGGCACGTACTGGTGCCGCTGCAGCACCCCCTGGGCGGTCGTGGTCGCGGCGGTGAGGGTGAAGGCGAGGAGAACGAGTCCGATGCTGGCTCGATGAGTTCGTGCGTGCAGTCTCATAGCGCGTTTGTAGGGATAGGCTTTGGAACCGGGCAGGGCGGCGGACAGCCGCGCGAAGATGCCCGTCCTCTGCAACCCGGAACCGTCCGCAACCGAACCGGAATTCCGTGGAGAATCTCGCCCCCGGTCGGCACAGGTGCGGCGGGAGACGTTCCCAGGCGCGGCGTCTGCATCGAAGCGCTGCGCCCCGTAGAGACCCTGGAGATGCCCGCGGGAGAATTCGACTCCTTGTCTTCTTCGGCGAGCCCTTGGTCTTCCGTGCTTACTCGCAGAGCTGCTCGGATAGTCCCGCCGCGCGCAGGACACGATCACGCGGAAGCTGACGCACGTCGACGGCGGGGGAAACGGCATGCTGCCGTTGCTCGGCGCGTCGGCTCGAAGTCACGCGCTGCGGATGGGCGCCAGGAAGGTCGGGCGGCTCGTTCACACCGGTGAACTGCGCGAGGCCGAATCGACGCTCCGTTTCGTTCCCGACCGGCGGGGCTTCCAGGTCAAGGAAGCCCCGAGAGTCCGCACGTGCGAACGGTTCGTCGAGCCGCTGGAAACCGCGTCGGATCGGAGTGCGCGACCTCGAGTGGAGGGTCCATCCCAGTCGCCCACAGCCAGAGCTGGGGCGCCGTCAGGCCGACCTGTGGTACCGGAGGAGGGACTCGAACCCTCACGCCCTTGCGGGCAACGGATTTTGAATCCGTCGCGTCTGCCATTCCGCCACTCCGGCGCACGTTCCCGGCGCGTTGCCGAGCGGCGCCAAGGTAGGGCGGCGGCGCACAGCGTCAAGCGGAATGCACCCCCCCGGCGGCCCCACGCGCAGACCACGGGGATCGCCGACACGATCCCGTCGGCGCCGTCCGGCCTTGGCGTCCGACCGAGCCGCCGACCACGTAGACTCCGCGCCATGGACGCACTGTGGCGGTTGGCCGAGCAGCGGATCGACGAGGCGGTGCAGCAGGGTCAGCTCGACGACCTCCCGGGCAAGGGCAAGCCACTCGAGTTGGAGGACCTGTCCGCGATGCCCGACGAGCTGCGCGCTTCCTACCTGCTGTTGCGCGGGTCCGGTTTCCTGCCCGAGGAGATGCAGCTGCGCAAGGACCTGGTCGAGCTGCGCGGCCTGCTCGCCGCGTGCCTGGACGACGGCACGCGCGGCCGGCTGCAGCAGCGGATCACCGCCAAGACCCTGCGCTACGAGCTGCTGATGCGCGATCGGGGTATCACCGCGGCGCACGCGGAATACGAGTCGGCGCTGCGCGCCCGGCTCGGCGCCGAGTGAACCACTGCGCATCGATCGCCCGCACGCGCCCGGCCGCTCCCCGGGGCGCGCACCGACTCGGGGTTTGACGCGCGCCGTCGACAACTCACACGTTCGCGATCACAACCATTCGAAATCGGCCACCACTGCGAGGTGATCGGAGAAGATGTTGGGGTAGTTCATCACCCACACCGACGCGCGGTACTTCAGCTCGAGCCGCTTGTGCGGGTCGTAGAGAAACACGTAGTCGAGTTGCCCGTCGGTGACGGCGATCGTCTGCTCCGCCCCCGGCACGCGGGTCGGTAGCTTCTCCGATACGTCGGTGAACCCCGCGGCGCCGAACGCGGCGGCCATGGCGTAGTAGGTCGCCTCGGTCGCCGACTTGCCGGTGCCGTTGAGGATGTTCATGTCGCCGACCACGATCACCGGCGTGTCCGGGTCGAAGGTCTTGACGCGGCCGAGCAGTTGGAACACCTGCGCCAGGGCGAAGCGATTGGCGGGCTCGAGGTGGGTGGTCACGAACCACAGGCGCTTGCCGGCGAAGTCGAGCTTGGCGGCGATCGCACCGCGCGGTCGCGGGCCGTAGTCCTCGGGATGCTCCGGATTGTGGGCGAAGCTCCAGTACTGCAGCTTGGCGATCCCCGCGTTGGTCAGCATGGCGTTGCCGGTGTGGCCGCCGTCCGATTCCTGGGTCGCGGCAAACCGATGCGTCCAGGTCGGCCCGAGCGCCTTGGCAAGGTCCGCAGCGACGTCGAGGCCCCCGGTCCGCTTGGTGCCTCGATCGATCTCCTGCAGGCCCACCACCCCGTAGCCGAACGCGAACCGCTGCTTGGCGAACCCCTTGAACCCCGGCCAGGTGATCTGCTGACCGAGCGGGTAGATGCCGTGCACGTAGTCGAACCCGCGGGTACCGCTGTACCACAGGTTGGCGGTCATCACACGGAACCGCTGGGCGGCCGCGGAACCGGCCAGGGTCAGCAGGGAGAGAACGACGAGCAAACGGGTCGGCTGGTTCATGGTCGGCACCTCGGGCAGTACCGACCGCAGTGCCGCCGCGCCGCGACACCGAACACCGGGGCACGAAAACCGCGCGCTCGTGGGGTGGTTGGCGTCAATTACTTTTGTGCAGCGACGACAATTAGAACTGTGCGAATCATGACATCGTAAGCCGTTATGGTGCAATTGGTTCTGGTTCTTTCTTATCGCTGCACAGCCGTGGATCTGGTTCTTTCCGCGCACGATGAACCAGACACGAACTTGTGCACGACGTCCCGTTCAGCCCCCGCGTCCCGATCAGATCCGTACGCCGGAGGGCCGGTTTGGTTGGCTCGATGACCGGCTGCTGCAGGAAGGGTGGCTGAGCCGCCTCGGTCCGGAGGGGACGGCCGTGCTGGTGTTGCTGGCCCTGGCTGCTGACCGCCAGGGCACGTCCTTCTACGGGCGCGAGCGTATGACCTCGGTCCTCGGCATGAGCCGGAGTGACGTCGACTTCGCGCTGTCGCGCTTGAAGGAACTTGGCTTGGTTGCGCACCGCCCGTGGCGTGCCGGGCACGCCGATGGCGTCTGGCAGTTGCTGCCACTGCCGCGGTCGGAGCGTGGTCCTCGGCCGAGCGGAGAGCCAGTGTCGATCCGATCGGTGTTGGAGTCGCTCGGGCTGAGCGCGTAGATCGCTCAACCGCTCAACCACATGACCGTCAGTCCGCCGGGCTCTTCGCGGCTTTGGCGGGCTTCGATGCCTTGGCACCGTCGGAGTTGCGCTTCTTGGCCTGCTCGCTGCGGTAGCTCTCGCCGGTCAGCTCGAGGATCGCCGAGTGATGGACGACGCGGTCGATCGCGGCCGCGGTGGTCATGGCGTCCTTGAAGATCTTGTCCCACTGCGAGAACACGAGGTTGCTCGTGATCACGACCGAGCGGCGCTCGTAGCGCTCGGCGAGGAGGGTGAAGAGGACCTCCATCTCCTCGCGGTCCTGCTGGACGTAGCCGATGTCGTCGAGGATCACGACCGCGAACCGGTCCAGCCGTCGCAGCTCCTTCTCGAGCGACAGCTCGCGCTTGGCGATCAGCAGCCTTTGCACGATGGCGAAGGCCGGTTGGAACAGCACCTCGTAGCCGCGCTGGACGAGCTCGTGCCCAATCGCGCTGACGCAGTGGGTCTTGCCGCGACCGGGCAATCCGAACGCGAGAACGTTTTCCGCGCGCTGGACGAAGTCACCTTCGCACAGGGTCGCGAGCTGGCGCCGAATCTTGCCGGGCAACCGGCTCTGGTCGAGCGTGGCCAGCGTCTTGTCCTTCGGCAGGCCCGACTGTCGGAGGAGGCGCTCGATGCGTCGCTGCCTCCGATCCTCGATCTCGCCCTCGGCGAGATGCATGAGGTACTGGGGGAATGTCCAGCTTTCGCGGTCGGCGAGACGCGCGACCTCGTCGTACTGTGCCTTGAAGGACGGGAGCTTGAGCGTGCGCAGTAGCACCGCCAGCTTGGCTGCGGAAGAGGCCGTCATGCCACGGCCTCCACAGGCTGCTCGAGCAACTCGTCGTAGGTGCCGAGTTCGACGGCCGGAGCAGCAATGTCGGGTACGGTCGGTTGCTCCGGTGCGACGAGAGTCTTGACACGATCGGCCGTGGGGACGCCCCCAGAGGTCAGGAGCTGGCCGAGGGCCTCCTCAACCTCGGTCTCCATCGTCGTCGCGGCCAGATGAAGAACCCTCAGGTACTCGATGTCCGCCTCCCTCTCCGACAAGGCTGCGTCGAGCGCCTCGAAGGCCCGACGAAACGTCGGCGTCGGGTACAGGTCGTCGCGAAAGCGGTACCTGCGAAACGCTCCCGACTTGCGGAGCATCGAGGGCACGACGTGCCGGTAGTTGATCCGGTGGCGTTGCTTGCCGATGAGCCGCTCGATCGTGACGCGGAGCTTGTCGGCGTAGTAGACCTCGAGCCGCTCGTCGAAGATGCGGACCTTCACGCACTCGTCGCGCAACTGCGAAGGGACCGAGTAGGTGTTGGTCTTCACGCGGATCGTGCTGCCGGACGAGACGCGTGTCCTCATTTCGGTGTACTCCGGCACCGGTGACGCCGTCACCGGATCCATCGCCGCGAGTTCCTCTTCGAGCCTCTGGCCCCGCGTCCGATTCCTGGTCTCGAAGACCTGGCAGAGCCAGGCCACGTAGTCGTCATGGGTCGCGAAGTCGCGACTCTCACGCAGCATCAGCTGCTGAGCGACGTAGCGCTTCAGCGCTCCGTTGCCTGCCTCGACATCACCATTCTGGTTGCACTTGCGAATCTTGATCGTCCGCGGCTTCATGCCGAGGTGCTCCATCAACTCGACGTAGTCGTCGTTGAAGCCGCGCTTGCCCTTGTCGAGACGATGCGTCGCCGCCGTCGAGTTGTCGGTCTGATGAAACTTCGGCCGTCGACCGAGGCGCATCAATGCAGCGGGCACGCTCTTCTTGAGAGCCGCCGTCGACTCGGACAGGCACGGAGTGCCCCAACTCCAGTCCGAGTACGGAAGCACTGAGTGGCACAGCGCGTGTGCGTACACCTCGCCGACGATCGTGATCCCGAGCGACGTCATCCATGTGAAGTCGGTCTGCATCGCTTCACCCGGGACGTGCTGCTGCGGGAAGAACAGCTCCTTCTCCGGCCCGTCCTCCGCTCGCCACTGCTTCAGCCGACGCTGCAACGTCCGCAGTTGGCCTGCTTCGTAGCGGCCCGGATGCTGTCGCAACAGCTCGTCGAACAGCGTCCTCGCCTCCAGCCTCGGTGACTCGTCGAGCTTCGAGACGATCCACGCCCAGTCCTGCTCGAAGGGGTCCTTTCTCGTCCGCCATTCCCTCGGCGTCTTCAGATCCGACGGCAGATCGTCCGCCGCCAGATACTTCGTCGCGGTGTTTCGGTGCATGCCAGCCCGCACCGCGGACACGCCCACATTCCCTGTCTGTGCCATCTCGGCCCTCAGCTTCTTGACCTGCGCATCCGTCACCGCCATCGCTTCGGCCCTCCCAGACCGTGGGAGGCCGACCCTAAGGGCGGGCGCGTTGTGTCTTCAGCCCGCGGTGCCTGGATGCACAGATCTAATTGTCGTCAGCGCCCAGGAGTAGTTGTCGCTGCGCAGTGGGGTGTGAATCGCCCAGATGGGCATTCTCCGTGTCCCTTGGCGTCGGTCCGCGAGGCGGGTCGCCGCAGGCGTAATCGTGGAGCCGAGTAGGACCAAACGCCGCGAGCGCCGCTGAGGGCCACGGAAGTCGTTCGGGCCAGCAGGAGTCTGCGCCACGGAACGACAGTCCATGAGCTCCGCGCCTTCCAGCACCCGTCACCCCCCGAGTGCCTCGCCGAGACCACCACTCCGGCTTCGTCTTCGGGCGGCGACCCGCGCCGAAATCCACGCACCTCCTGAATCGCCCTTCCGAGGCGCAGACTCCTAGCCCGGACTGTTCATGAGCAGCGTCGCGAGATCGTGCACGGTTGCTGCTGGCAAGGAGAACGGCAGGTTCTGCCCGGAGGCGGGGTGCATCCCCGTCGAGGACCAGGTTCTGACGAGCGACGAAGCAAGCAGCGAACCTGCGCGATCGCAACAGCTCGGTCACGAATAGTCCGGGCCAAGCCCCCGT
>JACKIB010000052.1 GCA_020638695.1 Planctomycetota bacterium | reverse complement strand
TGCCGAACGGGTCGCGTTCGCCTTGCACGATCAGGGTCGGGGTGCGCAGCGCCAAGAGGTGTGCGGTGCGCAGGCGGTTCGGATGCGCGGGTGGATGGAACGGGTACCCGAGGCAAACCAGACCGCGGGCGCCGAGTTCATCGGCCACCATGCTGGCGATGCGGCCGCCCAGCGACTTGCCACCGAGCACCAGGTCACTTGCGCTACCCAGCTGGGCGACGACCTCGCGGTAGGTGGCGAGCAGTCGCACCGCGGGGTCTGGCGGGCGGCGGCGTCCCCCATCGCGGCGCTCCGCCATGTAGGGGAACTCGAATCGCGCGACCCGCAGGCCGCGTTCGACCAGCGACGCGGTGGTTTGTTCGAGAAACGGGGAGTCCAGCGGCGCACCGGCGCCGTGCGCCAGAACCAGCGTCGGGCCGCCGGGGTCGCCGTCGAGCTGTAACGCGTGGTCGGCCACGACGCGGTCAGGCCGCGGTGAGCTGTGTGCGAACGCGTTCGAGCAACCGCTTGGTGGCGAGGATCCCCTCGATCTCCGGCAGTTTGCGGCCTTCGTACTCCACGCCGACGAACCCGTGGTAGCCGGCGTCTACCACGATGCGCATCATCTGCAGGTAGTCGGTGTGGGTCTCGTTGCCCCGCTCGTCGAAGTCGTGCGACTTGGCGCTGACTGCGCGGGCAAACGGCATCAGCTCGCGCACCCCGCGGTAGCGGTCGTAGCTGCCGAAGTTGCCGAAGTCGGGCAGCGTGCCGCAGCGTCGATGTCCGACGCTGCGGATCACCCCAGACAGCCAGGCGCCGTTCGACGACAGCCCGCCGTGGTTCTCGACGATCACGTCGAGGTCGTGTTGGGCGCCGAACTCGGTGAGCTGCCGCAGGCCATCCGCTGCCAGGCGAGCCTGCTCCTCCGGCGTGCCCTTGCTCGCCGCGTTGACCCGGATCGCGTGGCAGCCGAGAGTGCGGGCGGCCTCGACCCAGGGGAAGTGGTTCTCCACCGCGCGGCGCCGGCGGGCCGTGTCCGGATCACCGAGGTGACCCTCGCCATCGATCATGATCAGCAGACTGCGCACCCCGTGGTCGGCGGCGGCGCGGCGCAACGCGGCGAGGTGTGCCGCGTCCTTGGCCTTGTCCTTGAAGAACTGGTTCACGTATTCGATTCCCTCGAAGCCGAGCCGCGCCGCGACTCCGGCGAACTCGATGTCCGTCATCGTCGCTGGTGCGCCGCGGCCGAGGCTGCGGTGGAGCGACCACTGGGCCAGCGACAGTCGGAACAGCGGCGGGGCCGGTGGCGGGGTGCCGGCGCAGCCGGTCCACCCGAGCATCGAGGTGGCGCCGAGGAATCGAGCCGAGTTGCCGAGGAAGGTGCGGCGATCCATGCGGTGAGGCTAGTGCCCCTCGTCTGAAGTTCGCAGCAAATGTGGCTGCGTCAGTCGATTCGCGCGCAAGGCGCTGCGACGACACGGTCGTGCCGGCGCGTCCGGTTGCGGCGGACGGTTGTTGGAACTCGCTTCAGGGCAGATCCGCGGCTACGGTTTCCGCGGCAGGGAGTCCCTGCGTCATCTCGTCTACCCCACACAAGGAGTCGCTCGCATGGGCATCATCAAGGAGTTCAAGGAGTTCGCGGTCAAGGGCAACATGATCGACATGGCCGTCGGCATCATCATCGGCGGCGCGTTCGGCACGATCGTGAAGTCGCTGGTGGAGGACGTGATCATGCCGCCGCTCGGCTACCTGATGGCGGGGATCGACTTCTCCAAGCTGTACGTTTCGCTCGACGGCAAGGACTACGCGAGCTTTGCCAAGGCGAAGGAGGCCAGCGCGCCGGTGATCGGCTACGGCCTGTTCGCCAACCACATGATCTCGTTCCTGATCGTGGCGATGGCCGTGTTCATGCTGGTCAAGGTGATCAACAAGCTGAAGCGTGCCGAGGAGGCACCCGCTGCACCGCCCGCGCCGAAGGAGGAAGTGCTGCTGCTGACGCAGATCCGCGACTCGTTGGCCAAGAAGTAGCCGCGTCGAACTGTGCGGGAGCACCGTGTCGTCGGGGATCGCACCCCCGACGGGGTTGTCGGGTCGTCCTGATCTGTCGGCCGGCGCGGAGACCGGTGGGCCGCCCCCGGCCCGGCTCAGAGGATGTCGAGGATCCCCGAGCTACCGTTGCTGAGCGTCTCCGCGGCAGCTGAGTAGTTCATGTTCATCGCCACCCACGCGCTCCAGGTCAGCGGGTCGTTCTCGGCCATGCTGCCGAGCGCGACCGCGGCGAACGCGCGCACCAGGCTGTTGTGGCCGGTGTCGCCGAGGATGCGGATCAGCGGTGCCACGTTCTTCGGATCGGCCAGGTAGCCCATCGCGGTGGCGGTCGACGCCAGGGTCAGGGTGCCGAACACGCCGCCGGTCTGCAGCAGCGCGCGCAGCGTGGTGCTTGCACCAGGGTGCCGCAGTCGGCCCAACGCCAATGCCGCCTGACTCATCAGCAACGGGCGGCGGCTCGAGTCGCCCATCACCGCCTGGATCTGCGCCCCGGCCGCCTTGTCGTCCATCAGCGCGAGGCCCATGCACAGGTAGCCGGCGAACTCCTCGACCCGGCGGTACTTCTCCAGCAGGCGCCGCATGTCGGCGGCGGCGGCCTTGTGGCCGCACAACCCGAGGCCTAGGGCGATCGCCGCGCGGACGTCCCGGTTGTTGATCCGCAGCAGGCCGCCGTGCAGCAGCAGTCCGGTCATCGCCCGCACGTCCTTGACCGGCCCCTGGGCCCCGGCTTGCGGCTTCACCTTGGGGGCGTGGAATGCCATCAAGCCGAGCGACAGCGCCGCCCACGCCTGGATCTCGCGCTTGCCGGTGCGGAACTCGCGCGCCACCCGCTCGAAGTTGGTCTCGCCGCCGATCTGGCCGGCGGCGATCAGGATGAAGTGGCGGGTCTGCTGGTCGCGCGTCGTGTCGTAGTGCCGCCACAGCGCCTTCCCCGACTCCGCGTCCGCCGGTAGGTCTTCCCCCGGCAGGAGCAGCTGACCGAGCCCGAGTGCCGCGGACTGGAGGAGGTTGGCGTGCAGCTTGCGCCGGCTGCCCAACTGATCGACCAGGTCCTGTTTGGCACGCTGGTGATCGGGTGTCGAGCCGCGGCCCAGCAGCCGAGCCACCGCGGGCGCGACGTGGGACTGGACCGATTGACGGCTCTTGCTCGTGCTCGGGTCGCGGAACTTGCCGAGCCGCTGCAGCACCTGCCACAGCAGTCGGCGGTGGCGCGCGTCGACCCGAGGGTCCGGGTCGATCAGGCGCATGCTGTTGAGGATCGCCGACTGGATGTCCCGATCGCGCAGCTTGCGCTCGTCGAGTGTCGCGGCGAGGGCGGCGAATGCGCGCTCCTTGACCGCAACGTCGCGGTTGCCGCGCGCGATCAACCCGAGACCGTAGGCGGCGAAGGTGCGGGTGCGGTCATCGACGCTATCCCGACCCATCAGGCGCCGGCCCGCGCCGGTGTCTTGCAGGAGCGCTGCGAGGTCGTCGATCGCTTCGGGGCGCTTGGCGATGCCCATCGCCAGCGCGGCGACTTCGCGGATCTCCTGGTTGCCGCGCCGCAGGCGTTGGCGGAACAGATCGAGGATCTTGAATCGCGGGTGGTCCAGACCGATCTTGCCCAGCGCGATCATGCAAGCGGAGGTCACGTGCTGGTTGGTGGTCGCGGCCATCGCGCGCTCCAGCGCCGGCAGGATCTCCTCCACCTTCTGCTTGTCGGGGATCATCGGCCGGATGGACTCCGGTGCGCGAGGATCCAAAGCGATGCGCGGAGCGCGCAGGTAGGCGTCCTTGTTCAGCTCCCACCACACCTGCCAGCGGGTGACGTCCGGCGTGAACGCGGCGGCGCTCGCCGGAGGTGCGCCCGGTACGCCCGGCGCCCCGGTGGTCGGTCCGGCCAAGGGGCCGGACGGGGTGCTCGGGTTGGCCGCGGTCACCCCGCGTCCCATCGTCACGGTCGGGCCGCGGTAGGCACCACCATGGGCGGAGAGTGTCGCGGCCGAGAGACACAGCGACAGGGCACAGCGGGTCAGGGCTCGAGTGGTCATTCGCTCGGTGTCGGGTAGCGGACCCCGCGGCAAGCAGGTTGGGGCGTGATGTCGACCGCCGCGGCCGCGCACGCGGAGGTCCCCCACACTACGAATGGCGTGCCGGGTGCGCGAGGCGGCGCGGGCCGCTGCGGCGTGCGGTTTCGCTCACTCGCTCGAACGGACGGATGGCTTGCGGGGACTTCACCCCGACCTCGTTCGCTCCGGGCAGACCTTCTCGATCGGCGGGTAGCGTCCGTCCCGATCAGGGCAGATCACGCGGGTCGCGCCGACGAGCGGGAACCTGGCCCGCGGCGCGGGTGAATCGTCAGTACTGCACGACCAGATGCTGCCGCGACCGAACGTTGGTCAACGTGGTCTGGGTGCGGTCGGGCCAGGTCACCACCAAGCTGTCGACCACGGCCGCCGCCGCCAACCCGAAGTGCGCCTCCGCAGGGTTCTGCGACACGTAGTTGCAGCCGCTCCGCAGCTCGCGGATCTGCGTGGTGCCGTTCGCCGTCACCGCGATGCGCGCGCCGATCCCCTGTACGTTGCCGCCCTTGTAGCGCAACGCCACGGTCAGGTAGTTCTGGATGTTGCCGCCGTCGTTGCGCCACAGGCTCGGCTTGCCGAGGTTGTTGACGACGAACAGATCGAGATCGCCATCGCGGTCGAAGTCGAAGCACACCAGCCCACGGCCGCGGTTGACATCGTCGAGCTGCAGCGCCGCGGACTTCTCGGTGAACGTCCCGTTGCGGTTGTTCATGAACAGCCGAGTCGGGTCGGTGAGGTACTGGCTGTAGGCGCTGGTCGGCGAGGTGCCGAAACCGTTCACCTGCACCAGGTCCAGCCAACCATCGTTGTCGAGGTCGGCGAAGCTCGCCGCCCACCCCCAACCACCCTGGCTCACCCCGGCCGCCTGGGTCACGTCGACGAACATTCCGTCGCCCGGGTTGCGGTACAGGTGATTGCCCGACAGCCCCGGCCCACTCAATCCGGAGACGAACCAGTCGAGATTGCCGTCGTTGTCGTAGTCGCCGATCGCCGCGCCGGTAGCGTGGTCGCTCAGCACGTCGCTCGGAGTGATGTTGGTGAAGTTGCCCCGCCCGTCGTTGATCAGCACGCGGTTCTTGCCGAGGTCCGCGGCGATCACCAGGTCGAGGTCACCGTCGTTGTCGACGTCGACGAAGTTCGGGGTGAAGGTCGTGTCGGTGTAGGCGTTGCCGCCGCTGAACGCCATCGCTACGCCGCTCGCGTCGCTGATGTCGGTGAACACCGCCTTGCCGTCGTTGCGCCACAGGTGCTGCGTGTTGTGGCCGTCCCCGCGGTCGACCTTCCACTGCGACAGGAACATGTCGAGGTCGCCGTCACCGTCGATGTCGCCGAACGCGACGCAGTAGGAGTTCGTGCTGACCTTGTCGAGGCCGGAGCCCGGGGTGGCATCCGCAAAGGTGCCGTCGCCCTTGTTCAACAGAATGCACGGCGCGGTGCCGTCGATGCCGCACAGGAACAGGTCGAGGTGGCCATCACCGTTGAGGTCGACGAAGGTGCTACCGGACCACGCGCCGCCGAGCAGCTGCACGCCGGCGCGAGCACTCAGTTCTTCGAACGTGCCGTCGCGCTTGTTGCGGTACAGCAGGTTGCCGCTGCTGTCCCCACCGATGACGTAGAGGTCGAGGTAACCGTCGCCGTCGTAGTCGGCGCAGGCCACACCGCCGGCGACCGGCTGGGTCGGCGAGCGCTGGAAGTGAGCGTCGTGGGTGAAGGAGATCCCGGCAGCTTCGTGCACCTCGCGGAACCGCAGGAAGTTGGTCGGATCGACGCCCGAGATCCGCCCTTCGCTCTTGTCGGTGCAGGCACCGAACCACAGCGCCGGCAATAGCGCCAGCACGAGACGGGAACGGGGGTTCGAAGAGGCACTCATGGGAACGATGCGGGGTCGATGCGGGGCGCGAAACGGGGGTCAGGACCGCAGGGTCCAGCGGGATGACAGACCTTCGCAAGGCTACACCAAGTTTCGCACCGCCCCAATTCGAAACCCGGCCCGCGCCCGGCTCGGAGCGTCCAGCCACCGATGCCATGGAGCCGTCGGTGGCAGGGTGGTTCGCGTTGCCGCGCTCGCGTGGTTTCCGTAGCGTGGAGACCATGCCTTCCCCACGCCTGCTCGCCGCTCTGGTGTTCGTTTGCGTGGTGCTCGGATGCCGCGCCAACCGAGCCGACCCGACTCCGGCGCCCGCCGCGACGGGAGTCCCCCCTGCGCAGCCCGTCAAATCGCACGCGAACTACACCGAGAAGCTCGATGGCGGGCGGGTGAGCTTCGACATGGTTGCGATCCCGGGCGGTGAGTTCGTGATGGGCAGCGCGGAGCTGCCGGCGGAAGGACCGCTGCGCAAGGTGAAGATCCGACCGTTCTGGATCGGCAAGTGCGAGGTCACCTGGGGCGAGTACGACTTGTGGTCGTTCTCCAAGCAGGGTGTCGATGGGGTGACTCGACCGACCCCGCCGTACATGGACATGAACTTCGGCATGGGCGACCCGGCGGCGCGCCACCGCTACCCGGCGATCTGCATGACGCAACACGCGGCGAAGACCTACTGCGCGTGGTTGAGCAAGGTGACCGGCAAACACTACCGGCTGCCGACCGAGGCGGAGTGGGAGTACGCGTGCCGCGCCGGTTCCACCACCCGCTATTCGTTCGGCGACGACCCCGCACGGCTCGGCGAGTTCGCTTGGTTCGCCGGCAACAGCACCACGGCGGGCGGCGATCGCGAGTACCACCAGGTCGGCACCAAGCAGCCGAATGCCTGGGGCGTGCACGACATGCACGGCAACGTCGCCGAGTGGTGTCTCGATGGCTATGCGCGGTATGCCCCCGGGCCCGTCGACAACCCGTTGGTCGAGCCGAAGTCGCTCTACCCGCGGGTGACCCGCGGCGGCGCTTGGAGCGATCCGCCCGAGCGCCTGCTCGCGGCGGCGCGTCGGCCGTCGCACGCCGACTGGAAGAGCCAGGACCCGCAGATCCCCAAGAGCATCTGGTACCACACCGACGCCGACTTCCTGGGTTTCCGCGTGGTGTGCGAGCTGCCGGGCGACGCGCGGTGACCGTCGACGCCGGCAATCCGCGGGATCACGAGGCTGCCGCCAGGCAGTGCTTCGCCGAGACGCGTGCCGCGGTCGGAGTGCAGAGTCACGCCGGTCCCGACCGGCGGGAGCGCGTGCTCAACCACTTGGTCGAGTCGTCGTTGCACGCCTACGAGGAGTTTCGTCGGGCGGAGCAGGAGTGGCGGCTGCGCTGCGCGACCGGCGCCGTGGCCTACCAGCGCGCGGCGCACACGCGGTGGCAGGCCACCGGTCAGCTGCACCTCGGGCTCGGCCATGCCTTGGTCGCGCAGCTCGACCAGGCAGCCGTGGAGGGCCTGACGGTGCGCAACACGTTGCCGTTCCGGCTCGCCTACGCCGAGTTGCTGGCGATGGAGATGCGCGACCACGGGGTTCTCGACCCCGCGCTGCTCGAGCTCGCCAGCGAAGCGGTCGCCGCCCACCGTGCCGGCGAGACTCAGCCGATCGACTCGAACGACACCCGCAACGGAGTGTTGAGCTTTCGCACCTGGGACTTCATCAAGCGCACTGCGGCGCTCGACCCCGAGCTTCAACACCTCGCCGAGCGGCGTTACCGGACCTTCTTCGCGGTGGACGACCGCCACCCGGCGCTGACCGGGCGTCCGGTCCTGGTCGGGAGGTCCGGCACGCGGGAGGCAGTTCCCGCGGTGTGGGCGGTCGAGATCCGACTCGACTGCCGAGCCCTGGCGGTGCTGCCGACCGGCGCCGACGAACGGGTGCGGACCTACGTGTGGTTCTGGATCGGTCGGTGACCGGACTCCTCGGAGTCATGGATTGTCGGCAGGTTCTGCCCGGATGCGGGGTGCCTCCCCGTCGAGGAGCAGGTTCCGACGTTCGACGAAGCCAGCAGTGAACTTGCGCGATCGCAGCAGCTCGGTCATGAATGGTCCGGGGCAGTGCCCCGCGTCCGGAGTTCGCAGCCCATGTGCCCGGCCATTCGATCCGCTCGCTGCGTTGCTGCTCCTCAGCTTGTCCAGA
>JACKIB010000051.1 GCA_020638695.1 Planctomycetota bacterium | reverse complement strand
CTTGCGCGATCGCAGCAGCTCGGTCATGAGTAGTCCGGGCCAAGACTCTGCGCCACGGAAGGGCGATTCGGGAGGTGCGTGGATTCGGCAGAGGTCGCCGCCCAAAAACGCATCCGAATTGGTCGATTCGGCGAGGCGTTCGGGGGGGTGCCGGGTGCCGGAAGGCGCGGATCTCATGGATTGTCATCCCGTGGCGCAGACTCCTGACCCGCGCCGCTCACGAGTCGACGGCTCCCGGCGACATCGCTGAAAACGCGCGAGGGCGACCCTGCGCGCGACGAGCCCTACTGCGCCGGCGGCGCCACCTCACGGATCACCGCACCTCGGTCCTCGCTCAACACCAGGATGGCAAACCGCGCCACTCGCGGCATGTCGGTGGTCGACAGGGAGGCGAAGTCGTAGCGACCGCGCAGGTCGGTGTAGCCGTCCTTGTAGAACCGAACCTGGCCGTTGGTCATCCGCGCGAACACCTTGACGTAGACCGTGTGCAGCGGTCGGCCGGACTTGCGCTCCGCGACCTTCAGCTGCCCGTAGCCCTCGTTCCACACGATGTCGAGCGAGTTCGCGTAGTGCGCCTTGCGGCGGGTGATGCCGCCGGCGTGCACCTCGACCAGCACGTTGGCGTTGCGGAACTCCTCCGGCAGGTCGAACACCGAGCTGTTGGCGGTCTTCGACAGGTTGCGCGTCTCCGACTTGTTGGGGCGGATGAACGCGAACGACCCCGAGCCCTGCTGGACGAACGGCTGCGTCGAGAACAAGAACTCGACATCCATCTTGTAGTACCGCACCTCGCACGAATCGAGGTTGCGGTGCGTCAACGTGATCTTCTGCGCCTCGATGTCGATATCGAGCGCCGGTTCCTGGGCCGCGAGTTCCGTCTGCCGTCTGGTTCGGTCGTCCTTGTCGCCCTTTGCCACTGCCTTGCCACCGGCCTCGTCGAGTTGCTGCCCGATCTCCGCGAACAGGCGACGCCAGCGCAACACCGGATAGTCGCGATACTGCCCGGCGATGGTGCGCGCTTGGTCGTGCTCGGGGGAGAAGAAGTCCAAGTACGCGCGCATGTAGTCGTACTGGATCCGCATCGGCAGTTGCTCGACGCGAACCCGACCGAAGCAGGCGAGCGCTTCCTCGACGCGATCCTGCAGCAACAGGTAGTAGGTCGCGGACATCCAGTCGGCCGCGTCCAGCGTCGCGCGATGGCCCAGCACCGTGAGAAAGCGGTGGTACTGGCTGGCGAAGTGGTGGTTGAGGATCCGCCACTGCTTGCCGATCCGATGCGCACGGGGGTTGTGCAGCGGTTCGTACTCGATCCGCTGGTAGCTGTGTCGCTCGGTCGGATCGATCGTCAGCAGCGGGGACTGCAGCGCCATGCCGCATCGGTGGACGAATCGATCCAGGTGGCTCAAGAACTCGCGGGTGGCCGCCGCATCGGCATGCAGGACCCCGTAGCTCCACAGCTTGCCCGAGTACGCATGGTGCGAGCGCAGCAGGCCGATCACCTTGCCGAACACCGCCGCATCGCGCATTCGCCAAGCGATCTTGTCCAGCTCGGTGCGCTGCAGGTTGGCCGACCCGAGGTAGGCCAGCACTTGCTCGGCCGTGCCACTCTGCGAGATGTACTGCCAGGACGTCTTGTCGACGCTGCTCGGCTCCGCCACCACGTCGAGCTTGGTGGGCTCGGCAAACGCCACCAGCTTGCCGTCGCGCGCCACCTGCACCGGGTAGTGCGGCACGGCTCCGGCGACCGGGAAATAGAACGCGTACTCCAGCGAGCTGGTCGCGTACGCGGCCAACTCCAACCGCACCCCCTTGGTGTAGAAGCCGCCGCGCACCGGAATCGCGCCCTCCGGAATCTGCAGCAGCAGTTCCAGCTTGCGTGGTGTCGAGCTGGGGTTGGTCACGACGACCCGACAGCCGTAGGCGACATCGATCAAGAACTCGCCGGACAAGAATGCATCGAAACGCTCCCCACCCTCGAAGCGGTACGGCTCGTCGAGGCGGTAGTAGTTCTGGCTGACCAGAACCGGCGTCCGCGCGCCACCGCGATCCCGGTCGACGTCGACCAGTTCCTTGCGGACCAGCAACAGCGAGTTCTTGGCGCGCAGCGTCAGACGGCTCCCGTCCACCTCCGTCGCGTGTTCCGCCGCCTCGAACGGCAGGTCGAGCACGGCGAGCGCCAACATCATCTCGGCGAAGTTGCCGGTCGCTTCGGCGACGTGGGTCGAGATGAACGGTCGATCAGCGGGCGCCTCGGCGAAATCCCGCCAGAACGCGTTTGCATCGATCAACGCCGCGTCGTGCTCGACGTCGCGCCGGCGCCAGTAGTTGCTCTCGACCAGCGCTCGCGTCGGATCGGGAGCGCGGTACAGCTCGCTCACGGCCTTCCGCCGCGCGAAGTCGGCACGCTCGTCCTTGGCATCGTCGGCCGCCGGCGCTTCCGCGGGCGCACCCTCGGCCTCCTCTTCCACCGCAGCGTCCTTGTCGCGGTTCTCTCGCTCACGGTCGGCAGCGAAGCGACGGCGTCCAGCCTCCTTGCTCTTCTTCTCCGGCGCACCGCTGCGGCCCGCACGGGCCCGAGCTGGAGGACCCCCCGGTGCCGGTCGCTTGGCATGCTCCTGCCGTTCGAGCTTCTCTTGCAGGTTGCGGAGCTTGCCGCCGACCCCCTGGACACCGACCAGGAGATCGTTGCTCTTCAACGCGGTGTCGAACAGGCGCGCCAGCTGCTGCGGATCGCGTGGCTGCAGTTCGAACAGCTCGCGGACATGCCGGCGGATCGCCGCGCCCTCGCCGGACACCCGCCGCGCGAGCAAGATCTTCTCGACGATGTTGAGATGCTGGAACGCCCAACTGTCGAGGTACGGCTTCAAGTCCGCATCCAGCAGCCAGTGGTCGAGGAAGGTCTTGTGCGCCTTGTTGGCGAGGTATGGCTGCACCACCGCCTTGAAGAACCCGGGGTCCTTGGCGCGGAGGAAGAAGTGCAGCTCGTGGCATGCATGCTTGTCGTACAGCACCCGCTTCTGTTCGGCGGACAGCTTCGGCCACTGCAACACGAACGCAAACTCGGCGAGGTGGTCGTCACCACTCAGGGTGGCGAACAGCCGATACACGGCGGCCAGCGAGTCGTACGTTTCCGCGCGGGCGGTGGCGGCATCGCCGACCTCCGCCACGTTGCCCGCCGCGACGAACTCGATCTGGCGCCGTTCGACGAAGTGCTTGTCAGCCGCCAGACCGCGCTTCAGCTGCTGCTTCCTCGGCTCGAGCTTGGTTTCCGGTCGGGTGAGTGAGGTGTAGACGGTGTCGTCGCGGTCGACCGCGACGATGTGCACCTGTTGCCCCGCACCCAACGACCCGGCGGGAATGCGAACCGTCCCCGTCGCATCCGCGCGCAGGTTGGTGAGCACCACCGCGGGCTCCGGCAGGAACTCGAGGTTGGCGAACGTGCCCGGCGAGAATCCGTCGTAGCCGCCCTTGCCATCGCGACCGATGGCCGAGGCCCGCTTGTTGCCTCCAGAGCGCCCACCCCACTTGCCACCGGCACCCCCCTGCATTCCGGGCGCGGATCGCGCCGCGTCCTCGAGCGCCCACGGGTTCAGGATCAGACCAGGTCGCGCCAACATGTTGCCCGGGTACTTCTTCGCGAACCGACGATCGAGGATGTAGCGGTACTCATCGCCGATTTCCCGGCCGGAATGGTATGTCGAGTCCAGGCCCTCGATGTCCATGGCTGCGGCGCCGCGCGACTGCGTGACGGTGAGCTGCCCGAACGCGTCGAATGCCTGCAGGTAGCGCGTTACCACCACGTGCACCCGCGCGTCCTCGCCGGCATTCTCGAGCTTCACCTCGAGCCCGCCCGCGGCGAGCTCCGCTCCCGTGATGTGCAGGGGGGCCTGGTGGCGCACCGGCAGCATTCGATCGCGGCCGACTGCCCAGCCGCTCTGCAGCGTCCCCTTGGTGATCCGCACCGAGATCCGCTGGCCAGGCTCCTTGAGGTAGAGGTCGTAGTCACCCGGCGCCAGGTTGCGCAGTTCCAGGAAGCCCCCCTGCAGCGCGAGATGCTCGAACGCGTCCCGACGGAAGGCTCCTGCCCCCGTCTCGATCAACGACGCCACGCCGCGAGACAACTGTTGCGCGTCACCTTGGTAGGGCACCCGCAGCGTCTGCCCCGACAACCCGTTGAGCTCGCTCGGCCAAGTGCGGGCCGTGCTCTGCAGATGCCACCACCGTGGCTTCGGCAGCATTCCCTTGGCTTGTACCAAGACGATCCCGTCCAGCGCGCCGAGTTGGATGCGACCGCTCGCATCGGTGCGCAGCGTCACGGCGAAGGGCTCGACGTAGTCACGGTGGATCAACTCCAAGGTCACCGCGCGGGAGGCCTTCGGCTCGCCGTTCTTGCCCAGCAGATCGAGCGCGTAGCCGCGGGCGGACTTGCCGAGCAACGGGCAGGCAATCTGTGCGGTGGTGTCGATCTCGTTGACGGTGAACGTCGCGTCGCGGGTGCGCAGGTCGAGCTTCTTGCCCTGACTGAGGCTCTGCACCCGACCCCGCAGCCAAACCGAGACCACCGACAGACCGGCCGGAACTTCGATCTCGCGAACTAGCTCGCGGTCGGCGGTCAACTTCAAGTCGCGAACCTCGAGTACTGCGTCGACCCCATCGCGATCGCGCGAGCGGATGCTCAACACCGGTTGTTCCAGCGCCTCGAAGCTGATCAGTCGGCCGTTCAGCTGCAGGCTCGGGCGGACCAGAAGTCGCGCCCGGCGTCGCGACAACAGCGACTCGCGGTCCAGGTGGAATCCCGCCAGCAACTCGTAGCGCTCCGCGTCGTGGCGGAACTTCGCCAGCGTGCAGAGCCTGCCGTGCTGCAGGATCACCGTGTGCATCCCCGGCTTGGTGGAGTACGGAACCACGATCTCGCCGCGCCCGTCTGGCTGGTACTGCTTGCCGCCGAACCACAGCGTGGCGTCGCGCAACGGCACACCGTCGCGGCTCCGCACCGTGAACACGTGGCCAGCTGCACCCGGGTACTCGGTGAACTGCAGCATTCCCTTGTGGATCACCGCACGACTCGACAGACCATTGCCGATCAGCTCGACCACGAACACCCCGGGACGTTCGAGTCCGGCTAGCTCGATCCGCCGCCGCACGCGGCGCAACGGCGGTTCGCCGAACTCCATGGTCCGCTCCTCGTTGGCGACCAAGCCATCGAGGGCGATCGACGCGTCGACTTCGTTCCCGAGCGTGCGGTAGTAATTGAAGGTGTTGATCTCGAACACCTTCACCAGCAGCTTCTTGACGTTCTTCACGTCGACTTCGAGCACCACCGGATCAGCGGCGCCGTAGTGGCGCGGCTGGGTGGCCGCGAATTCGATCTCCACTCGCTCTTTGAGCCGCTCGTAGTAGGTCGGGTCGTCGAGCAGGGAGTACCACCGCTCCATGTCCCCTTCGCCGTAGAGGATCTTGGTCTCGGCGAACACCCGCTTGAGGTACGCGTCCGACACGGTCTCGCGGTACGCCTCGTAGCTGTCCACGCCGCGGAAGAAGTGCATGAAGTAGGCGCGCACCAGCTTGTGGTCGTCGCCGATCTGCGGCATCCCGGTCGGGAAACCGCGGCCCGGGTCGACGACCTGCCCGGCGCGCTGCGCGCGGCGCAGGAACTCCTGACGCACGTAGCCGGTGTTGCGCGGCAGCCGGAGGTAGGCGCGGAACCGCTCCTGATCCTGCTTGCCGAGCTCGAGATCGTGGCGCAGTCGGTGGTGCAGGACGTGTGCCTTCAGCGACACGTAGGCGAGCGGCAAGCGGTCGGCGAACGCCTGCAAGCGATCTAGGTACGCCTCGCGGGCGGCAGGGTGTCGCTGCCACGCGACGTCGTCATCGGGAACCAGGCGACGCAGGTAAGTGCTGACGAACCGGTCGTCGAGCAACAAGTTCGGGCTTAGGCGAAGGCACTCCTCGAGCTGCTCGAGCAGCAACTTGCCGTGGATCGGCAGAGAGCCGAAGCCGCGGCTGCGCCGGTGACTCAGGTTGCGCACCACCGCCGCCGGAAGAGTCGGGACATCCGGGCGATCGAGCCGCCGCAGCAAGTCCATCAACAGGTCGTCGCTCAGCTGGCTGGCGAGCAGCCCCTCGAGCGCCCGCTCGCGGAAGCCACGGGTGCTGTTCGGGTAGCGCGCGAGCGCACGGCGCGCGAATGCCGCGGCCGAGACCGAGCTCGGATCCAACGCCGTGGGCAGTTCGCGTTGCGCACCGGCGCGCTGCTGTTGGTCGTCGAAGCGGAGACCGAGCCGCTGCTGGAGGAAGCGATAGGTGCCCTGCGGGTCGCTGGCGAAGCCGAGCAACGCCTGCCGGTTCTCGATCTCCTCGACCCGTGCCGACCGGCCATGGCGCTGCATCCATGCTTGGAGCAACGGCCCGACCTGGTCGAGCTTGCCGGTGTCCTGCAGTAGGCGGCAGCGGTAGTAGTAGTAGTCGACGGTCCCGGGGATCAGTTGCTCGAGCGCCTTCGCGCGGTCGGTGGCGAGGGCCCACTGCTCTTCGAACCCGATCGGGGTGCCCTGGGCACGGATCGAGGCGGTTCCGAAGGGTAGATAGAGTGCCAGGGCGAAGAACGCGGCAAGGGTGCGCTGCATGACGGTCGGGAGGATAAGGAGAGGAGCTTCGGGCCGGCTCGAACGGTTCACGAACCACGCCGCGAGATCGCGCAAGGTTGCTGGGAAGGGGAACGGCAGATTCTGCCTGGGGCGGGGTGCGTCCCCGTCGAGGGGCAGTTCTGACGCTCGGCGAACCCAGCAGCCACGTTGCGCGCTCGCACCAGCTCGGTCACGAATCAGTTCGGGTTGGAGGTCGGGCGCGGGACGCCATCCGAGGAACGGAGGTCCCACCGTTCCGAAAACGGATCGACACCCCGCTGGTTCGGTTGGTCACGCGGCGGCCGCCTCTCGACAACCCGCGGCACGACCGACGGTCGACGTTACCGGCCCACCCGGGCGCCGCAACCGTTCGACGCCACCAGCACGAACTCGAGCGGGACCCGACCCTCGGGTGAGCGTCGCGCTGCCCACGGGCACACGCGGCGCAACCCACTGCCCATGGGCGCAGGGTTGTCCAGCCAGCGGAGAACGTCTAGCTTGCGGAAGCCGCCCCCCAAAGCGCACTGTCCGAGAATGATGAGAGAGCTGCGGGCCGCGGTCCGCCAACATCGGCTGCCGTTCGCCATCGGGGCGCTCGGGCTCCTCGCGAGCCTGGCGCTGTGGTTGTGCTCGGTGGGGTCGAACGACATCCGAACGTGGGAGAAGTTCGCCGTCGCGATCCGCGAGTACGGGATCGCCGAGCTCTACCAGCTGACATGGCAGTTCAACCATCCGCCATGGATGGGTTACCTGTCGTGGCTCTGCCTGATGCTGGCGAATGCGACCGGCATCCCGTTCGCAATCCTGTTCAAGGCGTTCCCGGTGGCGGGGAATCTCGGTGCGTCGTTGCTGTTGTGGGCGATCTGGCGCACACGCGGTGATGCGCGCACGGCGGCTTGGGCGTTTGCCCTGTCGCAGTGGAGCCTGAGCTCGATCCTGGTCGGGTCGTTCCACGGCAACACCGACTGCCTGTGCGCCGCGCTGTGCCTCGCGGCCGGCTACCTGCTGGAGGTTCGTCGGCGTCCGTTTCTCGGTGGACTGGCGCTGGCCGCGGCGATCAACGTCAAGATCATCCCATTGCTGATGGTCTGCCCGGCGATGGCCGGCTTCCGCTCCCGCCGCGACCTGATGTGGTTCATCGGCGGCTCGGCGCTGTCGTCGGTTCCATTCCTGATTGCTCTAGCGGCCGCGGGTACGCCGTTCTTCAAGAACCTGTTCGCCTACCAGTCGAGTGCCGAGCTGTGGGGAGTGCACGTGCTGTGCTTTGCCTCCAACGTGCTGCCCGGTGTCTCCAAGGTCGAAGTCACCCGCTACTCGGACTTCTACTTCCAGAACGGCAAGTACCTGCTGATCACCGCGATCCTGCTGCTGACCGCGTACGGCGCGTTCGTTCGCCTGACCCACACTCAGCTGCTGGCCGCCGCGTGCGCGCTGTTCCTGATCCTGGCGCCGGGCTTCGGGGTGCAGTACGCCGGCTACCTGCCGCCACTGGCGTTCGCGGTATCGCTGCGCTGGGGCCTGGCGATCAGCACGGTGATGGGGTTGTTCATCGGCCTGGTGTACGCCCACTACATGCAGAGCTGGTTCCCGCTCGAATCGGTGCACTCGAACATCCCGACACCGTCGTGTTTCGTGGGCTTCGCCGGCTGGGTGCTGATGCTGCAGTTCCTGCCGAAGTGCCTGCGGCCCGCGCCGTGGCGCAACGCGGGCGAATCGGTCAGCGGTCTCCCAGCAGAGCCGCCAATCCGTCCGACGCCGTGATGCCCAGCGGGTTGGCCGGCGCCGACGGATCGGTGAGCAGCCA
>JACKIB010000050.1 GCA_020638695.1 Planctomycetota bacterium | reverse complement strand
GAAGAACTCGAGCAAGCGAGCGCACTCGAGCTCCAGGTCTTCGTGCCGCACGCGGAGCACACCGGCCAACACCGTGCGCAGCGCGCCCGACAATTCACGGCGCGCCGTGGAGTGTTCGTGGTGCAGCCACGCCGGGTCGACCGACCATACCTCGGCGAGCTCGCGCAGGGGAATGTCCTCGATGTAGCGAAGCCGCAGCAAGGCGACGCGGCGCTGCCGCCGCGGGTCGACTTCGGCCAGATGATCGAGACGGGCGAGCGCTCGCTGCACCAACGCGCGGGCCCAAACCCGGTCCAGTTGCTGTGCTACCGAGGGTCGACTCTCGACTACCGCATTCGGGTCCGCCATCGGCCGCTGATGCTGGCGGCGACTGGCTCGTCGTCGTTCGTGGCGGCGCGCCACGCGAACGGTGATTCCGAGCAAGAACGCGCGGATGCTGTGCAAACGAGCGAAATCGACTCGGCTCAGCGCACCGTCCGGTCGCAGGCAATCGAGAAAGACGTCCTGCACCGCGTCGTCGAGCCCATTCATCGCCGTCGTCCCCTGCCAGCGGCGCCGCAAGAATGCGTGCACCAACGCGTAGTGGATTCGGGCGAACTCGTCCCGCGCCTGCTCGTCGCCGCCGATGGCACGGCGGATCAAGGTCTGGATCGGGGAGGGTGGTATGTGACGTTGCACGCAATCCTGCTTCACGCGGCGTCTCACCGCGCGTCCACGGCCACCGGTCGTCGACGTCGCAGATTTGTCCGCGAAACCGCCTGCCCATGTGGAGAAGCAGCGACGCGCGGTGCGGCCGCGCACCACTGACCTCCAACCGAAGAAGACGATGCTGAAACGTGCACTGGATGCTGTCGGCCGAGAGCGGCCCGAATCCCCGTTCGTCCTCGCCGGCCTGCTGACCTGTGCGGTCGCGCTCGGCTGCGCGAGCGCACCCGCGCAGGCGACGGACCTGTTCCGCTCACTCGACGGCGCAGACAACAACCCGTTCCACCCCGACTGGGGAAAGGCCGGTGCCGTTCTGTTGCGCACGACCCGCGCGGCCTACTCCGACGGCCGTGGCGCGCCGGCCGGGGCCGACCGACCCTCGGCGCGCGCGATCAGCAACACGGTCGTCGCGCAGAGCGGCTCGAGGCCCAACCGTGTCGGTGCATCGTCCTTCCTGTGGCAGTGGGGGCAGTTCATCGACCACGACATGGTGCTCACCGAGACGCACGACACCGAGGCCCTCGACATTCCCGTGCCGATGGGAGACGCCTGGTTCGATCCGAGCGGCAGCGGGACCACAGTGATCCCGATGAAGCGCTCCACCTACACGCTGGTTGGGGAACGACAGCTGCGCCAACAGCAGAACGCGATCACGGCCTTCCTCGACGGTTCCCAGGTGTACGGCAGCGATCTCGCGCGGGCCATCGCGCTCACCGAGGCCGATGGGCGACTGCGGACCAGCAGCGGCAACTTGCTGCCGTTCAACACCGCGCTGCTACCCAACGCGCCCTACCCGTCCGCCGAGTTCTTCCTCGCCGGAGACGTGCGTGCCAACGAGCAGGTCGGGCTGATCGCGATGCACACCCTGTTCATGCGGGAGCACAACACCTGGGTCGCGCGGTTTCGCGCCAACGGAGCCTCGCCGCTGCTCGCCTACCAAGTGGCCCGCGCCCTGGTTGGCGCTGAGATCCAGGCGATCACCTACCGCGAGTTCCTCCCGGTGCTGCTCGGGGGAGCAGCGTTGCGGCCCTACCGCGGCTATCGCGAGGGGGTGATCCCCGATCTCGCCAACGAGTTCGCCGCTGCGGCGTTCCGGCTCGGCCACAGCATGTTGCCGAGTCAACTGCTGCGCCTCGACGCGCGGCGTCAGCCGATCACCGACGGGCACCTCGCGTTGCGCGACGCCTTCTTCGCCCCGACCGAGGTGGTTCGTCACGGCATCGCACCGATCCTGCGCGGCCTGGCACATCAGCCGGCCGAGGAGGTGGATGTCGCCGTGGTCGACGAAGTGCGCAACTTCCTGTTCGGTGGCGTGCCCGGCACCGGGGGCTTCGATCTCGCCGCGCTCAACATCCAGCGCGGGCGCGACCACGGCCTGCCGAGCTACGTGGAAGCGTGCCGGCAGCTCGGGCGTCCGGTGCCCCGGAGCTTCGCCGAGATCACCCGCGACCCGAGCCTGCAACGCCGACTGCGCGACGCGTACGGCACGATCGACAAGGTCGATTTGTGGGTCGGTGGTTTGGCCGAGGACCACGTGGATGGAGCCATGGTCGGCGGGTTGTTCCACCGCATCCTGGTCGACCAGTTCGAACGGCTGCGCGATGGCGACCGGTTCTTCTACGAGCGGCTGCCGGCGGACATCGTGCACTTGGTGGAGTCACGCAGCTTGGCGCGAATCATTCGTGATAACAGCGAGATCCGGGGGGAGATCCCGGACGATGTGTTTCGGGTCAGACCGGCCCCGGTGCGTTCGGCTTCACCTTCAGCCCGCTAGTGCCCCTCGTGCGCGCGAATCGACTGACGCAGCCACACTTGCTGCGAACTTCGGACACACCCCACTAGCCCGGACCATGCGTGCCCGAGCTGCTGCGCTCGCGCAAGGTCGCTGCTGGCATCGTCGAACGTCAGAACCTGCTCCTCGACAGGGGTGCACCCCGCCTCCGGGCAGAGCCTGCCGTTCTCCTTGCCAGCACGACCTTGCACGATCTCGCGACGCTGCTCATGCATGGTCCGGGCTAGAGAAACCGACCTGGTGTGTTCCGGCGAACCGGCGCGCGGAGTGCGGCCGCCAACGCAGAACGCAACGGACCGTGCTGCGCACCCGTTGCCCGGACCGGGTCCACCTGCGCTCCGTCGCGGCCATGAAGTCCGTGGAAAGTCGCGGCATTGCGGCTGGGCGGTATCCGTTCTCCCCGTGGCGTTCCCTACGAGAAAAGGTGAGGGGTCGCGGAGCGACCCGGCGCATGGTCCCGGGTCCACTGGCCCGGAGCGTCCGTGAGCCGCCTCGCGAGATCGCGACTCGCCGCTGGCTTCGTCTCGCGACGCGGCTCGGAACGGCCCGGGCTCGGGCCAGAACCACCCACAGTCCCCTTCTCCCCCGAGGAGCCCGCCCCTGTTCACCCGCACCCCCCGTGTCTCCCCGCCCCCCTCCCGCGCTCCCGAGGTTGCTTGGAAGCAGCGCGCCCACGTCCCACGTCGCGCCCTCGAGTGGCTCGGGGTCCTCCTGCTTACAAGTCTCTCGGTCGCCCAGGGATCGAACGCCCCGTTCCCGGAACTGCCGGTGTTGGGTGGCAAGAAGGCAGACACCGGCGAGCTGACCGGTACCGTCGAGTTCGGTGGGCGACGGCTCGCCGCCATGCTGCACCAGCTGAACGGCACCTGGGTGCTGGCGATCCAGAGCAATGCCCGCAAGGTGTCCGACCTGGTGCCTCACTTGCGAGGGACCATCGCCGATGACCTCAGCCTCGGTTCACCGCTGCTGGTGCTGTCGAGCGGCAAGGTCCAGTGCGCCCGCATGAATGCGGCGGCATCCTCGTTCTACCGGTCCGCCTTCGGCAACGGCAGCATCGCACTCGACCTGGAGCGCGGCATCAATCTGGTCGCGCCCGTCACCCCGTCCGGCGTCGTGCAGCGGACGTTCGGGCTGGTAGGACTCGGCCAGCTGCGGGCCGTCCTGACCGGCGTGCTGCTGCGCGATTGCGATGGCCAAGCGCTGGCCCAGGCGCGCAAGAACGGCACCCTCAAGGACGCGCTGCGCAAGGGCACGATGCTGAAGGCCTCGCTGCCGAGCACCGGCCTGCGGCTTCCCGCGGGGTTCCGCACCGGACCCGCCTTCCTGTTCGTCACCGGTGAGCCAGGCGTCGGCCTCGGTTTCTCCTTGACGATGGCGCCACGCGGCGGGAGTCCGCGCCAGTTCGAGTGCCAGCTCGCGGCGCGGAAGACCGACACCGGGCTCACCGAGGCATCGATCTTCGCCAACAGCACTGGGCGGTGGGAGAACGCACTCGGTATCCGTGGGTTCAACCTCGACCAGGTCGCGGTGGTATTCAGCATCGACGCTGCACAGCGGTTCGGTGTCGGCGTGAAAGCCAAGATGGCGGTGGGGCATCGGCAGATGGACGTGGCCGGCAAGATCCTGCTGCACCTGGTGACCGGAGCCCCCGCCGGGGGCGCATTCGAAGGTCACATCGACCGCTTGTCGAGCGACGACCTGCTCGCCCTCATGTCAGCCCGATCGCGCAATCGCGGCGCGTTCCGCTGCGACACGCCGGGCTTCGAGCTTCGCAACGTCGGCCTCCGGGTCGCGCCCGGCGGTGGCGACTCCAACCTCGGCATCCAGGCAGGGTTCGCGCTGCGCGGCGCGCTGTACGCGTTCGGCCGCAGCCTGGCCAACGTCGACGGGGAGATGGACGACAGCCCCATGCTGAATCTGAAGGGTCGGATCGCCGACTTCGACCTCGGTCCGGTCGGGCTGCGCGGCTGCCAGGTGGACATCAAGCTCGCGACGACGCGGGACGCCCATTTCCGCCTCCACGGTGCGTCGAAGCTGGCGATCGTCCACAAGTCGATCGACCTCGATGCCAACGCCACGCGCGTGACGTTCGCCACCAGCGACCGCGTCGGTGGCGTGTACGAGTCCGACATGCGCTTCCAGTCGGCGATCTCGAACCGCCCTTCGTGGGACATGACCGTCCGGTTCAAGAACGACTTCAGCCGCACGCTCGAGCAAGACTTCTCGCGCCGCGCCCTGGCGTGGGCCAAGGGCGTCGAGCGTGATTTCGCCAAGGCCAAGGGCAGCATCGACGGTGCCCAGCGCAAGGTGTCCGGACTGGAGACGCAGGTAGCCGCGGCGCGGCGTCAGGTACAGGGCGACCGCAGGCGGATGGCGGCGGGGGTCCACGCGAAGGAGAAGCGGATCTCCAGCCTGGACAAGCAGGTTCAGTCCCTCGAGAAGCAGTTGCGCAAGAAGCAGGACAGCCTGAAGCCGCTCGACAAGGCGGCCAAGAGTGCCAAGAAGGCCTGGGAGAAGGCCAAGCGGGCGACCGCCAACGGCAGTCTCCTCGAGAAGGGGCCCCTCAAGGTCGCCGAGGGCGCCAAGTGGACCGCCTACAAGAGCGCCAAGGCTGCCTACGACGTGGCGAGTGGCGCCCTGCGGGAGCTCAACCCGAAGCTCAACAAGCTGCGCGCCGAGCGCGTGGCGGCGCAGGCGCAATACGGCCCAGCCAAGCTCGCCTACGAAGCCGCGGTGCGGGTTCCGGTGGACGTCGACCCGCGCGTCGCGGGGCTGATCGGCGCGATGGCGACCGCCCGCGCGACCCTGACCGCCGCCAAGGCAGCGGTCAGCGGTACCGGCACCGCGGTCGCAGCGGCCGGACGCGTCACCGCGTGGGCAGCCCGCAACAGCGGCAACGTGTTGGCGCTCGATTCCGCCTCGTTTGGCGCCAAGCTCGACTCCTACTTGCGTGGTGGACGCGTCGGGGTCGACCTCGCGGTCCGGCTGATGGGTCAACGGAGGAGTCTGCAGCTGCACGCGAGTTCCCGAGAGATCGCGCAGGGCAAGCTGTTCGAGAGTCTGTGGCAGGCGCTCGAGAAGAGTCTGTAGCCGTGAGCGAGGGCGCTCGTGGTGGATCAGCCACGAGCGCCCCTTGTCCGAAGTTCGAAGTGCACGGAGCCGCGTCATTGGTTTCGTGCCCCCGGGGCATCGGTCCAACCCTGCTCGTCTCCGCCGGGGGAACGGCAGATCAGGTCGTCGACCCCAACCCTTCGGCGGCGCGGCATCGGCCCGCGGCTTTGCCGCGTGTCGATCAGGGGTCGCTCGCTACCACCTCGAGCTCGCCGATCGACCAGTAGATTCCCCCCGCGTTGCGACCGGTGTTGCGCAGGCGAATCCAGCGCGCGGTGCGCCCGCCCAACGCGAAGCACAACGGCACGCGCCGGGGCTCGCGAATGCGCGCCGCGAAACACTCGCCCCCGGTCGGGCCGTGGAACGCCTGCTCCCAGTTTCGTCCGTCGCGCGACACCTCGATCCGCAGGTGGCGTGGATGGTCGGAGCGGTACGGACCGAGCACCATCAGCACGCTGCGCAGCCTGCGTTCCTGGCCGAGGTCCAGCACGAGCTGCTGCGCCTTGCCGTCCTGGGGGCCAGGGGTCCAGCGAGTCGTCGGGTCGCCATCGCTCAGTTTGGCCAGATCGGCAGCGTGTTCGCTGGTCGCTGTGAACGAACAGCGTGGCCCGTCGCGCAGCCGTGGATCGGCGCTGGCCGAGGCGGGCAGCCGGTAGCGCGCATGGGTCGCGCTCGACTCGATGCTCTCGAGATTCCTGGTCGCGACGTAGCGTGTGACCGCCCCATCCTGGTCGCGAGCCTTCGCCACCACGATGTCGATCGGGCCGAAGCTCGCCAGCGCGTCGAGCATCTCCGGATCGTGTTGCCGCAGCCGATGCCACAGCTCGAAGTGGTGGGGCGGGTAGTAACCGCTGTGCCCATTCACGACCGGACGGTCGGCCGCCATCGAGCGGTACATCGTCAGCCCCTGGGCGACCGGATCACGGGACGGCAGCTCCAGCACGGGAACGCGTTCACCCCGCATCTGCAACCCCCAGGCGTCGGGTTGTCGTGCCAACGGCATTTCACGCAGCCACGCATCTGCCAGCACACCGGTGCCGAGCAGCGCCAGCACCGGGATGCGCCAGGATCCGAGCTTGGACGCGAGGGCGGCGAACGCGAAACCACCGAGCACGGACAGGTACAGCATCATCAACGCCGCCGAGCGCGAAGGGGCGCGCACGCCGGCGAACCCGGGCAGTTCCTGCAGCAGGCGGAACGGTCCGGGTACCGGCAGCTCGTCGCCGAGCGCATGGACCACCGGCCCCAGGGTGAACGACCAACATGCGATCGCCATCAGCCAGCAGTAACCCGGTGCACGATGCGCCGCGGTCGTGGCATTCGGGATGGCCACTACGGAGCGGAAGCGAAGCCCCGCGACGATGCACCCGGCGAGGATCAACGCAACCAGGGTCAGACCGGGAAACAGCTCGTTCTCGAACCGCTCGATGAGGTGCAGGTTGCCCCAGATCCGCAGCCGCGGCGATGCGCAGAGGATCCCGCACAGGTCAGCCGACGTCGCGATCGTCTCGGACGCGTCTCGCCCCAGCCCGTAGCTCCGGTGGATCGCCAAGTAGCGCAGCACGACCGGTGCCAGGGCGGCAAACCCCGCGGCCCATGCCACGCACATCGCCAACAACCGCCGCCAACCGGCCGTGACGCCGCACCACGACAGCCAGACTCCGATGCACAGCGTGAAGTACAGCAGGTAGTAGCCGTTGGTCAGTCCGAGCATCGCGAAGCCGAGTGCGAACAGGGCCAGCCACCGCTTGCGCGGCTCCCGCACATGCCTGTGCAGGGCGAACAGCACCAGCGGCATGGTGTAGGTGGAGAGCACCTGGATGTGCGGCAGGTGCGCCGCGCGATACGGATGGAATGCGAAGACCAATCCGCTCAGGAACGCCGCGTCGCGCCGTCCCGTCAGCTCCCGAACCAACCACGCGGTGCACAGCCCGCACAGCGGGAACGACACCAGGAAGGTGAGGTTGTAGGCCAACTGTGGGCCGGCGCCGAGCCACTGCAGCGGGCTCGAGATCACGCTGAGACCGAGCAGCGTCTCGGAGAACGCCAACGCGCCGGTCGCCGGGTAGAACGCGGGTGCGTTCCAGTAGGCCTCGGTCAGCGGCAGCTGCCGGGCGTTCCACCACAGGATCCAAGTGTTGAGCACCGGGTCGCCGAGGTCGCTCGGGATCGCTTCCGACAGTCGGCCCGCGAGCGGCCAGGTGTAGCCGATGGCGAGTGCCATGTAGACCGCGCACAGCAGCGCCGACCACGCGGTCGGGCCGAGCCACGGTCGGGGTATCGTGTGCGGTGTCATTTCGGACCGAGTCGGGGAGCGTGACGGGGGACCATCATTGCGCCACGGCAGCGCGCAGCGCGACCAACAATCTCGAGGGTTGCGGTGGCGGGCTCGCGTGCCGAACCGAATACCGCAGACCGGAGCCGTGCAGGACGCGCACCGCACCCGGTACGCCTTCCAGTCGATCGACCACCGCGTAGTCGACGCCCCACGCGTGCAGGCGGTGCCAGTCGACCATCCGAGCGGATGCTCGTTCGACACGGACTTCCTTCGCGGAGCACAGCTCCGATCGGGCGTGCTCGAGCTCGAGTGTGGAGTACGAGTTGTACAGCACCTGCTCGCCGCGATGGTCAGCGAGTTCGCCAGCAGCGCCAGCACCATCGCCTGACGAGTCCATCGGATGGCGCGGCTGCGGTGCCGATCGGGGGACCAGAGGAGAAGCAGCGGAAGCCAACCGAGTTGCGGTACGTAGCGCAGCCACCACGCTGCGGGGTGAACCACGACGCTCGCCAGGATCCCGAGCACCGTCAGACCGACCGCCCGTGACCGAGCTGTCGCGATCGCGCAAGGTCGCGACTCGTCGTTGGTGGCACGACCCATTCGCGCTCCGAAGTCGAGGGCTGCAGCGACCACGCAGAGTGACAACGCGACGCTGAACCAGGGGCCGAACCCGCCGATCCGCGCGTCGGGCAGCGCCATGGCGCGGAACTCGCTCCACTGCACGGACCCGGGCAGCTTCAGCCGTGGTTCCGGGTGCGGGCTCCCGTCGCTGCGGCCGAACGTCGATCAGGCGAACCGCGTCAGCCGGTTGCATTCCGCGAACGCTGCCGGGGTTTGGT